>NZ_JBHZOZ010000003.1:0-698312 GCF_042787865.1 Priestia sp. YIM B13486
TGATGGAAACCAATATTACCTGTTACCCATTGTAAAACTTTAGGAAGCTTGTAATAGGAGCTACCATCAACCGCAGCTTTCACGTAATCCCACTCCTTTTCGTTTTCAAAGTAGGAATCCTCAAATTGATGCTGTACGTAAAATAGCCAAATTCCCAGTGATCCTGCTACAAAAAGTATGGGAGCTTGAACGAGCAGAAAAGCTCGCCAACCAATACCCCAACATAAAAGTGCATACACTGCAACAATTGAGAAATTGGTTAAATATGTGTTCAAACGTTCCTTTCGTTTCGCGTCTTTTCGATTCAATCGGTTAGAAACTAAGAAGAGATAGATGGGACCTAATCCAAACATAACAAGTGGATTGCGGTACACTCGGTAAGCTAACCGACCCCAGTAGGAAGCTGCAACATACTCATCAACTGTCATGACCCACACATCACCAGTTCCTCGTTTATCTAAGTTGCTGCTCGTGGCATGATGAATCGAGTGGCTTCGTTTCCACTGTTCATACGGAAACATGGTGATAACCCCACTGATTGTACCAAGGATATTATTCGCTTTTCGGCTTTTGAAAAATGATTGATGACAACAATCATGGAAAATAATGAAGGTTCGGACGACGAACCCGGCTGTAACAATAGCTATTGGCAGTGTTAGCCAATAAGAAACGGACAAACTTTTATAAGCTAAAAACCAAAGTAGTAAAAACGGAAGAAATGTGTTTATTAATTGCTTTATACTCGATTTCGTATTGGATTTTTCAAAAGGTGCTACATTTTTTCTTAATTCAGTCGTTTTTTGTTTGCTCATGTGTTCCTCCTTACATCTTTCTTTACATTGATTAGTATTCAACTCTTCTTTATATTTATAGTAGAACATAGTAGCTGGTAATAAAAGATATAAACGTCAAGTAGTTAGTATGACAATTGTCATACATGTGTGAATGTATTTTCTTAATAAAAGGAAAAGGGTATGAAAAAATTCAGTTTCATTAAAGCATTAGCATTATTTCAGTCCTAGCTATTTAAAAGCACTCATCAGTGTGTACCTTTCTAACAGGTTTTGTGCCACTATTTTTAAAATATAATGCGAACAAGTAACTACTTCTACTATAATGTCTAGGATTGGAGGTAGCTTTTCAGAGCTATGAAGTTTCAACTGTCGTGCACTTTGTTATAAAACAGAAAAACCTATTGGTTCATCCGGCACCAGTAGGTTTTTCTATTTAAAACAACAAGGATTTTAAAGTATTGGATAGATGCCTCACGGCGTCTTGTTTAGTTTGCTCGTTATAGTAGATATTATTCAATGTAGGCAATCTAAATATAATAAAATGAAAAATAATATTAGATTGTTTTTGTCAGAAATCATAACAAAGTCATAGCTTGCTTATATCGGTTTATATGTAATGTATTAAATCCAAAAGCTGCTCTTTTCTTTTTGAGTATTTTTTCTCAGTTTATTTCAGCTGATACAGCTAGCTGGGTATGTTGGGCTTATGGAACGGAGATCGTTATCGCAGTAGGTTTGTGGTTTATCTTTATTTCGACAGTGATTTTCAGTCAAATTTAACTTTTTGATCAATTCTTCAGTTGTTAAAACTTTGGCAAACTCATTATCTAAAGTTGCTAATGACACGGTATGTATTTGTTTAGCTGGATAATATGCATTATCTGCTCCTTTTATTGCAAATGCAGCTGTGGCATCTGATATGAGATACGTTTCAAATCCTAAATTTTTACTCATTCGAGTAACAGTTGATACACAATGTGGAGTTGTTAATCCTACTATTACGACTTTTTCTATTTTGTTTTCTTTCAAATGATTCTCAATCTCCTTGATTTTTTCTGAATATTTTAACATATTTATAGATATATGCCTTTAAAATGGTATAATATAGAGAACGTCAGTTCGGGAGGCTTAATATGCAAACAAAAAAAGTTTATATTTATGTATTTAATACAATGTCAGATTGGGAGTATGGATATTTAATTGCTGAACTAAATTCAGGAAGATATTTCAGGCAAGGTTTAGCCCCTTTAAAAGTAATGACGGTAGGAGTTAATAAAGAAATTATTAAAACAATGGGGGGGCTAAGTATACAGCCGGATATTTCTCTTGATGAGTGCACTTTTCTGGATAAAGATCTTTTAATTCTACCGGGAGGGAATACATGGAGTGAGGAGATTCATCAACCTATATTGAAAAAAGTTGGGGAAGTTTTAGAGCTTGGTACTATTGTATCTGCAATTTGTGGTGCTACTGATGCCCTTGCAAATAGTGGGTACTTAGATTCTAGAAAGCATACGCTTAATAACTTAGAATATACAAAAATGGTCTGTCCTAATTATAAAGGAGAGAAGTTGTATGAGATTGGACCTGTAGTATCCGATAATAACATGATTACTGCTTCAGGAGTAGCACCTCTAGAATTCGCGAGGGACGTATTAAAAAAATTAGATGTATTTGCATCAAATACATTAGATTCATGGTATAGCTTAAATAAAACTCAGAAGTCCGAATACTTTTTTCAGTTAATGAGTTCAATATAGATTCCTAATTATATACAAGGTCGATTACAATAATTTTCTTTTTTATTTTTGTAGATACCTATAATCAAACTTATGTAAACTCAAGAAAAAGCCTATGTACTTGTCAGGAGTACATAGGCTTTTAATAATTAAGACCATTAATATATACAATACTACTATTACCTCAATAACTGCTTCATCTTCTCTTTTGTCTCATTCTCCTCACGAGGCTGATAAACAGTCACTTTTAATTGGGGTGCATCATACACTTGGAGCGTAATATGATCCATAATCATTTTTCCTGCTACAGGGTGAATAATAGTCTTTTTTCCACAAGGCGTACCTAAAACTTCATGGTTAGACCACCACTCATAAAACTGAGGGCTTCTGTTGCTAAGCTCACTGATCATGGTTTTAAACCACTCATCTCCTACAAAACGTGTGTAAGCTAGGCGGAATTGAGCAATTAGTCGTTGGGCATGATCTTCCCAATTTTGAAAAAGATTTTGATATTCTTGGGAAGTGAAGCAGCGCCACACTGCATTGCGGTTTCGCTCATCCATCTCGTTAAAATCCCCAAATACCATTACAGCAGCTTTATTCCAGTCTACAATATTAAGTTTTTCGTCTGTTACATAGGCAGGGCATTGGTCTAATTGGCTTAATAAATTTTTTACAACGCGATCTATATTTTCTCTTTCATTCTGTACGGTTGCAGATGGAAGTGGCTGATTGCCTAATAAAAATAAATGCTCCATTTCTTCTTTGCTTAATTTAAAAATACGTGATATGGCTTCTAATACTTCAGAAGATACTTGTATATCTCGTCCTTGTTCCAGCCACGTATACCAAGTTATGCCGATTCCTGCTAGTTGAGACACTTCTTCTCTGCGTAATCCTTTGGCTCTTCTCCTCGGTCCAATAGGCAAGTTAAAATCTTTTGGAGACAATCGTTCTCGTCTTAACTTGAGAAAATCCCCTAATTCTTTTCTTCTTTCTTTATCGCTTACCATGATTTTACTCCTTTGTGTAGGTAGTACTTTTACTACTAGTATAACTAGACTCCTATTACCATTATAATCCTTATTTTATGATCTTGGTAAGGGAGGTGAAACAGATGATAGTAAAAGGTAGCGAAAAAAAGTCTCATATATCAAGAGGCTTAGTTCTTTTAATGGCTACAGTTTGCGGGTTTACAGTGGCCAATGTCTATTTAAACCAAACTCTTTTAGTAAGCATGTCCGCCAGTTTTCACGTTTCAGCAGCCGACATAGGTATTATAGCGACTTTAGCTCAAGTTGGATATGCGCTAGGAAATCTTTTTTTAGTACCGCTAGGAGACATCTTCGAACGAAAAAAATTGATTTTGATTTTATTATTCGCTATATGTATCGTTCTCGCTTTAAACTCTTTATCTATCAACAAAACGAGGATGATGGTTACAACCTTAGCATTAGGAATCGTAACGGTTGTTCCTCAAATTATCGTTCCGCTGGCTGCGAATATAGCTTCAGATCATAGTAGAGGAAAAGTTTTAGGAAATGTCGCCATTGGATTAGTTTGTGGTATTTTAGGCGCTCGGCTTGCTAGTGGATTTATTGATGTTCATTTTGGATGGCGAATGGTGTATTGGACGTCTGCTGTGGCTACACTTTTTATGATTTTGTTAGTTTACGTCTATTTTCCAAGAAGTAAAGGAGGAAATGCAACCAGTTATAAACACTTGCTCATGTCGTTAGGTCCGCTGTTTATAAAAGAAAGAGCCCTGCAAAAAGCATGTGTAAGTCAGGGGATGATGTTTGCTTCTTTTAACGCATTTTGGACCACGCTTGTCTTTTTATTACATACACATCCCTATTCGTATGGAAGTGACATGGTAGGGGTAATAGGGTTAGTCGGGATAGCGGGAGCGTTTGCTACGCCAATTATCGGACGTTTAATTGATACAAAAGGGGCAAAGTTTGCAAGTCTTTTGTGTATGTCCGTATCTTTACTTGCTTTTATAGGTCTTATACGGGAAGGGTACTGGTTACCTGGATTAATTTTAGGAGCTCTCCTTATAACGATAGGGACTCAAGCGAATCAAGTTGCCTGTCAGTTTACTATTTTCCAATTAGGAGAAGAGAAAAGAAGTCGATTAAATGGATTATATATGGTTTCCACATTTTTAGGCGGGTCCCTAGGATCTTACGTGGGTTTACTTGCATGGAGTAAATGGCAGTGGCATGGAGTGTGTGCCATAGCCATACTGATGATAGCCATTAGCTTTTGTTCTTTAATTCCAACGAACATTCCTACAAAGACGATAGAAAATTTCATGAGTAAGAAAGGAAGTAAAATGTAATGAGAACACATACAGATAACTTTCAACGAGGATTAGATATATTAGCTAGGATTGATCCAGAGAACTATGAGGATATAATGGCAGGCTTTGAACAGTCAGCTCTCCCTGATTTAGGAATGCTAGCTGTAGAGTTTAACTACGGACAAATTTTCTCGAGAGGAGGTTTAGACTTAAAGTCACGCCTTCTTGCTACAGTGGCTGGCCTAACTGCATTAGGTAATACGGAACAGCTGAAATTTTATCTAAACGGGGCTTTGAATGTTGGATGGACACAGGAAGAAATTTTAGAAGCAATGTTACAAATGGTCATTTATGCTGGATTCCCTGTAGCTTTAAAAACGATTTTGACAGTTGCTAATGAAGTCTTTTACGAAAGAAATGAAAAGGAGAAACAAAATGATTATTGATAGTCATGCACATGTGGTTTTGCCTATAGAGAAACATATTAAAATGATGGATGAAAGTGGAATAGATAAAACCGTATTGTTTTCTACTCTTGTTCATCCAGAAAAAAGCAGTAATGTTAAAGAATTTACAACGGAAATGAACAAATTACATCAAATTCTCAATAATGAGGTGAATCCCTTACAAGCACGCTTAAATGCGCTAGAAGAAGTAAGCGTTGCGATTAAGGAATACCCGAATAGGTTTGTCGGATTTGGTTCGGTTCCGCTTTCCTATTCTCCTGGTGATGTCAATCTAAACTACTGGGTAGAGAAGCTTGTCAAAGAGCAAAAGATGAAAGGTCTTGGAGAATTTACTCTTGGCCCAGATCAAATTCCATTGTTAGAACCTATATTTAAAGCAGCGAGTGACTATATGTCTTTACCTATCTGGGTACATACTTTTCATCCTTTGAACTTAAAGGATATTCAAGAGTTATTTCTTCTCACTCAAAAATATGAAAATGTGCCGGTTATATACGGGCATATGGGCGGAATTCATTGGCTACAAACGATAGAAATGATAAAAGACACCAAAAATGCATACTTAGATATATCAGCATTTTATACAACATATGCCTTGTCTTTGGCTATAAAAGAAATACCTGAAAGAACGTTATTTAGTTCAGATTTTTCATACGGAGATCCCTACTTAAATCTACAGGCTGTTAAGCGGCATACATCTAGTGGAGAAGTTGCAGACAGAGTGTTAGGTGGGAATATCTCGAATCTGCTAAATATATAAATTCAGCGTTTTTGTTTGATGTTGTGTTGCATGGGATAACGAGCAGTGAATTTTAAAATTATTTTCTGCCTTGAAATAAAAAAGGCAGCCAAATAGAGGGCTGCCTTTTAAACAAGATTGAACAACTAGAATTACGCCTTATCATCACGTATGATGAATTTCATTTGAAATATATCATATTCTGTAGTCTTTCAGTTTCTTAATTCTACTCTCGGAGATAACTTTAAAGACTCACATTATAAGATCTACTTACTTAATTTTGTTTATTGCTAACAAGAGTGACATGCGGAGTTTTACCTTTTGATTTCCTAGATGAAAGATAAACGCCAGCAAAGATAATAAGTAGTCCAACGATTATGTGTGGAGTAATTGTCTCTCCCAGTAGTAAATAACCCCATACCATGGCGGAGGCAGGGATCAGGTAAGTAACCGTCGCTGCTAATTCAGGCCCACCATTTTTATTGATATAAAAATAGATTAACTGACCCAATCCTGAGCCAAAACAGCCGAGACCCACAATTGCCAGAATCGGAAGTGGATGAATCAACAAATCTGATTTAAATGGTTCGGTAATCAACATCCCAACTAAACCGATGATAGCACCTGTTAGTAGGGTGAAGGTTGTTATAGTTAGTACGCTCACCTCAGACAAAAACCGTTTTGTTAACTGCCCAGCAAGCCCATAGCAGATACAAGCAACAAGCATTGTTCCAATCCCAACAAACCCTTTCCCGAAAATCTGACCAAATTGAAAATTCATGAGGACGAGTATCCCGAAAAAACCGATAAGAATACCGATCCACTGACGTCCGGTAAGTCGATAAGAAAAAAGAATAAATCCGATAAGACCTGTCCAGATTGGAGTGGTCGCATTCAGAATGGAGGCAGTCGTACTGTTTATCTCAGTTTCGCTTAAGGAAATTAATCCCCAGGCTAAACCACAGTTAAATATACCAACAACAATCAACGCCTTCCAGGGGAGTTTTTCTTTAACTTTTCTACGCTTCCACCATAAAAACGGGAGCAAGATGATTGCACCTGCTAAACAACGAAAAAATACAATTCCCCATATTCCAGCTGAGGGAAGCAGCCACTTCATAAATACAAAAGATAAACCCCAAATTAAACTAAGCCCAATTAAGGCTCCATACAATCGAAACATAATACACCTCCTTACTTCACTTATTATGGCAAATTTTGTTGATTATTTCATTCCGAAATTTTGCTTTGTAGAACATTTTCTCATGTTTTTTTGTTTTCGTTATCTCGATACCTTTCTCTAGGTATATAAGGTATTTCTTTTTTTATAAAATAATAAATTCGACGTTATTCATAGGAATAATTCGGAAAACTTTAGAGTTTTTATTGAAAAGGGAACGTTTGTTCTTGTATAATATAGAGAACGAATGTTCTTTTTGATAGGTTCTTTGGATCGATTATGAGCAGCTACTAAACAGAGTCATTATATGTATCGACATGAAGGCATTCTTTGCTTTGTTTTTTTCTATATTAAATGCAAACGTTGAAGAAGAGGAGAAAATGAGCTTGTTGGAGGATGTTGTAATCAGCGTGAAAGAAGCCTATGCCCTTGCCAAAACGATTGATTAAATTGGGCTTTCTCTTTAAGAGCACCCAACTATACCATCATCTTAAAGGGAAAAGATAACCAATATATAAATTATATAAAATTAGTTTTCTAAGGAGAAATAACATTGAACTCTACACTCAATAATTCAGAAGGTATAAAAAGGGAAGAAGGACAAAAGCAGCTGCTTGAAAAAAGTCTTCAAGCTCATAGAAATAAAAAATGGATAATCAACTTTACTTGTACTATATCTTTTCTTTTAGCAATATTATGTTTTTGCTTTCAAGTGCCAGACGCTATAATTATTACTGTTATCTTACTGTTCATATGTGTAACTTTCCAAACCGCACATAAAATGTTAGATAGAAAAATAGAGCTGCGCTTGAAACGTATAAAGCAGGATCATAGAAAGATCATATTCAAGATAAAATAAATCCTAACTTCCTGCCTATACTTTTCTAAAGTTTAGACAATCTTGCCGCGAACTAATAACACGTCATTTTTTTGCTTGTTCGTTTAAAGTTAGAGGTTTTTGAATAGATGTAATCCAAGAATGAACGCTTTTTTACTTGTTATTGGACTCACTCGATGCTTTAGTTTAAAAAAGGAGGGCTTTATGAATTACTCTAAACTGCTTCAATATCAAGGCTGTATTTATTTAAACTCTATATTTGAACCTGAGGATAACGCGCTAATAGTGGATATTGAACGTTGCAAAATTAGTGGAAATGCAGATGAAGAGATAACAGGAGAAAGCACTTCTTCTTCTTATGCCTCTATTGATGTGGATTACGCACTTCCTATAATTCGACTTACATTTGATTGGTACATTGCATACTCTGTTAGAAACGAAAGTTTTACTGTAATAGATGAATATGAAATGTATAGAGGAGGCGCTTTTGCAGTTTATTCAAAGTCCAGATATCTAGATTTTATCGAAGTTGGTACCATAGCTGACGATATACACCCTGGCCCGTTTAAGCACTATGGAATACATGCTTTGAATCATATAATTGATGTGGTTTCAACTGAACCTCCAAGTATTTCAGTAATACAAAGAGATCGAGAACAAGAGTGGAAAATGAGGTTAATATGTGGCACATTAACTATATTAAGAGGGTAGCAACACTTAATGGATCAAGAGGTGTTATAAGTCAAGGATAGTTTCGCTATATCATTTGGAATATTCAAGATATTTAGACGCGATTTCGAGGAAAGAAATACAAATCACTTAGTATTAATTGGAGAGGGCTATAAACATAAGGGGTAAAAACAATGGAATTTCATGAGGCGTTAACCTATGTAAATGAGAACTTTTATGAACCAAATCACTTCGTTATAAAAGCTATTCGAGAAGAAGCTCAGAACTCAGATTATGGCGCTGGTATATTTCAGTTAAATTCAAAATCTATAAGATTTAGGGTAGCGAAAACTACACCTAATAAGGTAGGGCAGTTTGTATCCTTTTGGGAAAAAGATGCGGCTCATAAAAACCAAGCCTTTTCGTATGGAAAAGCTACCGATCTATTAGTTATTAATACCTTCACTAGTACAAATAGATTTGGACAATTCATTTTTCCAAAAGAGATTCTTTTAAAACAAAAAATCCTTAAAACGGCTACCACAAAAGGTAAAATGGCTATTAGAGTGTATCCGATATGGGATAAACCAACTAGCAAACAAGCTATGGAAACACAAAAATGGCAATTAGAATATTTTGTTGAGACGAATGATGCGAACAATTTGCTCCATCAAAAATTATTAAAGCTATACATCTAGAGTGGCAAGGGTTAAAGCCTTATATATGAATTAGCAAGTGCACTTTACATAATATAAGAAGAGTCAATGCGTAACAAAGACAGGATTCATTCAGTTTTTTGATTCTTTAGGTGAACTGTTTGTTTTTATTGATGACACGTTTGGTTTAAAGAACAAAATGAGATTAATTGAGCTAATCGATGTTTAATTCGTGTAGAGTTAAAGTATAAAGAATGATTGTAATGTAAGAAATGTTTTTTGGAAAGAGGGATTGTATAGAACAGATAGGTTATGTATCTTTATGGATCGGTAAGTTTTCAACTAGCGAAGAGCTAGAAAAATATCTGTTGGTTGCTTATACGGAAGATGGAGATGCCATACCCTCACAATTTGAAAAGGACTTTAAAGTTGATTACTTTGACGAAGATTTTAGCGAAGCTCATTATGCAAATCAGGATATGCGTAAGCTCTCGCACCTGTTAAAAGGCTGTTCGTATGATGGTGTAGTAATTCCTAACTTTGTTGAAAAATATGGAGAATATTTGCCTGATGGTTTCAACAGTATGATTTTAATTTATGATTTTCAGCACAATAAAAAGAGTGATAACGAAATTAATGGTGTTAAATATTTAGGAAGTATTAGGTATGGATAGTTATGAACAAGGTGGTATTCATATCCATTTTGCTTTACATATAAAAACAGAGAACTTTGATTCTGCCATTAAAGTATTAAACGATGCTAGTATTGACCATAAGGTTATAGAAGAGGTTAATATCAATATGCAAAAAGAGAAGCGGCTGTATTTTAAGGATAATGAAGATAACGTTGTAGAATTCTACACGTTGGATATGAGGGAAGATTAATAAAGAGCGAATCAAACATTGATTTGCTCTTTATTATAAATGGCTGCTAAGAATACGCTTTATGTAAAGCGAAAAAATCTTTCACTGTACCTATATAAAAAACAATGATAGCCAAGAAATCACAAAGAAGGTTACAGAAAAAACTATAACCTCAATATTAAACTTCTACTCTTCTAAAAGTGTCCCCAAGGAAGTTATTCAATTCAATAAACTGTTTTTCGATAGGGGTAAATTCATAATTTAGCCGGGAAATGAGATAAAAGTCAGTGTACCGATAAGGTGGTGGAACTTCTAAATAATTATGGATGTTATAACGGTTTGCGATACGCTTGGATACTAAAGAAATTCCCATCCCCATTAACGCAAATTGTACTAATGTTTCTGGATCGCCGACTTCGATCATGTCACCTTGTTCAATATGTAAGCTGGCATAAATAGTATGTAATATTGTCATGTACAAGCACTTATCTGAAAGTACCAGTACATTTTTTTGCCTTACATAGTCATCAAATGTCGTGTGTTGATCAATATCGCGACCAATGACAACCATTTCTTCTACGCCTACTTTTTTATACCGTATCTTTTTGTTGTTTAATGATCCAATCGTATAAGCTACATCAATTTGTCCAAGTGAAACTTGGTTTTCAATATATTCGGTTGAACCCGTTTTTAGTGTTACTGCTAAATCTGGATAAGTGTTGTAAAGTTTGTTTAAAGCGCTTGAGAATTGAGTTCCTCCAACTGATATCATGGTGCCAATACGGAGCTTTTCATCTTGTTTCTTCATTTTATTTTCAGTTTCTTCCCAAAGAATCAATATTTTTTTAAATTGGTGATACAATTTTTCTCCTTGCTTGGTTAATTTAACGCCTTTTGAGTTTCTAATAAACAGTTCTTGATTATAATAGCTTTCTATTTTCTTTATTTTAGCGGTCATATTAGATTGAAGATGGTTCAATTTTATTGCAGCCGCAGATATATTTCTTAATTCGGCCACTGAAACAAAAGCTTTCATATTTTCAATATCCATTCATATTCACCCTCCATCAAAAAAAGTGATATAGCCATCATATTTTAACATTTAAAATAATGATTCATTTTAATTATACTTGATTAAAAGGTAATATTTTCTACAAAATGTTGGAGGAATGTCTAATGAAGGAGAAATTAATAAAAGTAGGAATTATAGGGGGATCTTTAAATAATCGATGGGCAAGTAAAACACATATTCCAGTGCTTAAGGAAAGCCCTTTTTATCGAATAACCGCGATTGGAACATCAAAAGCAGAAACCGCCAAGGAAAGTGCGAGGGTACTTGATGCTTCCCATAGCTTTACAGACTATAAGGAATTAGCGCAATCTAAAGATGTTGATTTAGTAGTAGTTAGTGTAAAAGTTCCGTTTCATTACGAAGCTTCAATTGCTGCCATAGAGGAAAATAAACACATTTATTGCGAGTGGCCTTTAGGTGTAGATACTAAGCAAGCAATTAAACTGGAAAAGTTAGCAGATGAGGCGAACATTCATCATGCGATTGGGTTACAAGCAAGACAATCTCCCGAGGTGAATTATGTAAAGCAGGCTATTAACCAAGGGGAAATTGGAAGAATTATTTCCTGTACCATGCAGGTAGCGACACAAGGGAAGGGTGGAATAACAGATGAAGCAAACAGCTATATCTTAAAAAAAGAAAATGGAGCGAACCTTCTTACAATCAACGGTGGACACTCGCTTGATGTTCTGTGCTACATCTTAGGTGATTTTAAAGAGTTATCGTCGATAATGAATACGCATTATACAGAAGCTCTCATACAAGGAACAGAAGTTACGGTGCCAAAGGATACAGCGGACCAAATCTTAATACAGGGAACACTCAACGGCGATATTTCAGCGTCTGTCCATATTCAAGGCGGAGTTTATCCTGCTTTTCAATTAGAGATTAGAGGAGAAAAAGGTGTTTTTCGCTTAACTCAGAATTCTTCATCCGGTCACGTACAATTTGGTAATCTTAAATTAGAGAAGGTCAAGTATCCTACTTATTTATTAAGTACTGAAAGTGTGTATGTTGAAGAGATAAACGTATCTTCGGTAAAAGATAATCATCCAAAAGATTACGTTGAAAAGGCTTATCAGGTGTTAGCAAAAGATATATTTGAACACAAAAGTCAAATTCCAAACTTCCACGATGCTGTTAAACTTCATCAACTATTGGATGCGGTTCGAATATCTGCAGAGACTGGTGAAAGGGTAACGCTTGATAAATAAACGAAAGCCTCTTTCTTATAAAGTTAAAATGTTTATAATTTTAATAACTATCAAGTCAATTGTAGAAGGGCATTTCCTACATTTGAAGAATAGTAACACCATTAAATGAATTGAAGGCTGACTGTATGGCTGCTAGAGCGACAGATTTAAAAATTGAATGGGAGTGTTCTTTAATGACAAATAGCAAAATGAATCCTAAGGTTAATGAATTTTTAAATAAAGCTAAAAAGTGGAAAGAAGAATATGAGACGTTGAGAAAGATTGTTCTTGACTGTGAGTTGACCGAAGATTTTAAATGGATGAACCCTTGTTACACGTTTGAGAAGAAAAACATTGTTTTAATACATGGATTTAAAGAATACTGTGCGCTGCTGTTCCCTAAAGGTTCTCTGTTACAAGATTCTCATGGTATTCTAATTCAACAAACGGAGAATGTACAAGGCGCGCGACAAATTCGGTTTACCAATGTGCAAGAAATAGCTGAAAAGGAAGCCATCTTGAAAGCTTATATTGATGAGGCCATCGAGGTGGAAAAAGCCGGATTAAAAGTCCAAGTTAAAAAGCCTGAAGAACTCATTATTCCTGATGAGCTACAGCATAAATTTGATGAAATACCTGCTCTAAAAGATGCTTTTACTACATTGACTCCAGGACGGCAAAGAGCATATATTATTTATTTTTCTGCGGCCAAGCAATCTAAGACTCGAGAATCAAGGATTGAAAAATGCATTCCGAACATTCTTAATGGAAAAGGATTAAATGATTAGTACATTTTATTTAAAACATGGCCAATATAAATTGTTAATGTATTTGAGTCAAAAGTGAAACAAGGTTAAGTGAACTGACTGGTGTTCCATTTGTATAAAAGTAGAGTAAATTAAAAAAAATTTTATTTGAGGAGAAAATGCTATGGAAGTTTTTGCAGAATATTTAGCGCGTATAGATAGCCCTGACCACCGTGACCGAACAGAGGAGGTTTTGGCTTGGATTGCTAATACTTTCCCGAATTTGGAACCACAAATCAAATGGAATACGCCAATGTTTACTGATCGTGGAACATTCATCATCGGCTTTGCCTCAGCGAAACATCATTTGAGCGTTTCACCTGAAGAAACAGGCATCGTGCACTTTAATAATGACATTGCTCAGGCTGGATACAGAGCTACCAAAGGCTTGTTTCGAATTCTATGGACTGAGCCAGTAAACTATGAATTACTTAAAAAAATAATTGAGTTTAATATTTTAGATAAGAAAGACTGTTCAACTTTTTGGCGGAAATAAAAAGCAGATTATGAGCGGAGAAGAAGGAGGGTACAGAACGGTGGACTTTGAAATGGTTATGAAAGAACTTGAAGCGCTTGGTACGGAACGAATTAAAAAGACTTACATAAACAATGGTGCACACGATCCACTTTTTGGAGTGGCAACAGGGAAAATGAAGCCGATTGCAAAGAAAATCAAGAAAAATCAGGCTTTAGCCGAGCAGCTTTATGCGTCTGGCAATTATGACGCTATGTATTTTGCTGGTATCATTGCAGACCCAACAGAGATGACTGCGGAGGATTTTGAGCGTTGGATCGATAAAGCGTATTTTTACATGCTGTCCGATTATGTAGTTGCGGTAACTTTGTCAGAAACCGATTTTGCACAAGTTGTTGCTGATAGATGGGTGGCAAGTGATGAAGAACTTAAAATGTCGGCAGGTTGGAGTTGTTACTGCTGGCTTTTGGGTAATCGTCCTGACCATGAATTTAGCACAAGCAAGATTGCCGATATGCTTAATCAAGTGGAAAATACGATTCACGATTCTCCAGATCGAACGAAATCGGCTATGAATAATTTTATCTATACAGTGGGTATTTCATATTTGCCACTTCATGAGAAGGCGCTTGAAACTGCAAAGGCAGTAGGTCCAGTCGAAGTTAAGAAGGATAAGAAAAAAAGTAGTATTCTTCTTGCTTCCGAAAACATTCAAAAGGATATAGATAGAGGACGGCTTGGGTTCAAACGCAAACATGTAAGGTGTTAGCATAATTTGTAATGGAGCTGCACTACCTGAAACGAGACTCACAAGTATTTAATGATAATTAGCTTACTATACGCATGATGTTTTGTTCCTTCATAAACCATCCATTGAAGAAGTGGCAGGGGATAAAAGCTAAAAAACTCTTGAGAAAAGGAGAGATTAAAAATGAACATCCAAAAGGGAAATCTAAGAATCTGTCATAAAGGACATAAATATTATAAAAGCAGTAGTTGTCCGACCTGCCCAACCTGTGAACAAGAACGCAAACCTGAAGAGGGATTTCTTTCCATGCTATCAGCACCAGCAAGACGAGCATTGGAAAGCAACGGGATAACTTCTTTGCAGCAGCTATCAACATTTAGTGAAAAAGAGATATTACAATTTCATGGTATGGGGCCGGCTTCTTTACCTAAACTTAGAACAGCTTTGCAGGCCAATGGGTTAGTCTTTAAAGATTAAACATTCATTAAGGATAGTTAAAACAAGAAATAGATCTGGATAAAGTGTACGAATAAGCTGAATTTCTGGATATGGAAGGATGTTAAGAGATAAAAAAGTAGTGGGAAAAAGAAGGGTTGGAGATTTAAGTTGAATCACAAACTAGATAAAGCATTAGCATTACGAAAGAATGGAAATCACAAAGAATCTAACGAATTGCTAAGTGAATTAGTTAAGGAATTTCCAGACGATGCTTTATATAACTATCAATGTGCTTGGAGCTTTGACATATTAGGAGAAGAAGAAAAGGCAGTACCCTTTTACGAAAATGCCATAAAGATAGGATTACCTTCGAAGGATATGGAAGGGGCAATATTGGGATTGGGCAGCACATATAGAGCCTTGGGGGAATATGAAAAGTCAAAATATATATTTTTAAAGGGAATGGAATTATTCCCAGATAATCATGTAATTAAAGTGTTTTATTCTATGACCTTATACAATTTAAAAGAACATAGTCAAGCGATGGAACTGTTATTGAAGTGCTTACTAAATACGACAAATGACAATGAAATACTAAGTTATAAAAAAGCCTTACATTTTTATTCAGATAAACTGGATCAGACTTGGAAGTAGCTTGTAAAATTCACTGAATATAAGTTCGTTTTCTGAAACGAGGAGAGGACTTTTTTTGTAACAATACTGGCAGGCTTCCTGCGATAAAATGACTTTTTTAAATGATAGAGTGTGAAGAAGTACATTTAAACTATAGGGGGCGTTTGTTGAATAAGAGAGTCCTTACATATTATATATGTCTAATATGTAAGGAACCTTATTAGAAATAGATTTGAAATATGAGATCTTTGCTTTAGATCTTGCGCTTCTTTCTTTGTTGAAGCACTTATGTTTGTACCACTCTATCTCTATCCTTACTAAACTCTTCTTCAATTAGCTTATCCATGAGAAAATGATAAAAAACGTGATAATTTGTTTTAGTTAGTTTGTCCAGTTCCTGGTGAGTGATAATATTATGTTGGATGAGTAAACCTATAGCAGCTGATATACAATTTACTTTTAAATCTTCTTCCCCTAACATATAAATCACCTTCCCTTAGTTACTAAGTAACCCATTCTATATAATAGGCATACTTAAGACACGGACTTATATAAGCTCTTTTCTCAATATTGCTCTCGTGCTGATAGAAAATGATAATAAAATGTTCTTAACACTTTTTAATGCATACTGTTATTTTTATATACTGCGCTTTCTTTTCCTGCAAAAAAAACTAAACGATTCAAAATTTCCCTTATTATGGAATGTTACATTTGTTTTTAACAGTTAGGGAAGCTTTTGAACGCTCAGTATGTATCTGAATGCCAACACCAAGAACTTATGAACGCCATCCAAGGAAAGTGAATAATGGAATTTATTTTAATTGGTTTCTATTATTTATCTTATGTAAATGCGAAATAAATGTGGTTTTCCTGTAAGTAAAATACTGTTGTTACAAGTTAGTGAGGTAGAAGTATGAAAGAAACCAATAGTAAGAATTTAAAATCTGAAATTATAAAAAAGCATGAGGTATTATTTGCAAAGAGACTAGAACTTGAGAGTGAAGCAAGCCGTTTGATGTTAGAAATTAATTTATTAGATGCACAGAATACTCTTGATAATGTAAGTCAATTAAACCAACAGATAGATGATATAACCTCTGAAATGGATTATTTGAAACAAGCCCTTGAAGCTATCAATTAAGCTATATATCAAAGTGTAACTAATTCTATAAGTATAACCACGAGCAAATTAGAAAAAAAGTGATCAACATGGAAGAGAAAGAAGGTATTTCTATGAAATCTATATTGTTAATTGGACAATCAAATATGGCAGGCAGAGGATTTATTGAGGATGTACCACCGATTTATAATGAGCATATACATATGTTGAGAAACGGTAGATGGCAAACGATGGCAGAACCAATTAATTTTGATCGTCACATATCTGGTGTTGGACCGGCAGCCTCTTTTGCTCAACATTGGACAGAGGATCATCCTGGCGAGTCCATTGGGTTGATACCATGTGCCGAGGGAGGAAGCTCAATTGATGAGTGGACAATTGACGGACTATTAACAAGACACGCGATTTCTGAAGCGAAATTCGCAATGGAAACAAGTGAGTTAGTGGGAATTCTGTGGCATCAAGGAGAAAGCGACAGTTACGGAGAACGTTATAAGACGTATGAAGATAAATTGCTTTCATTATTTAAACATTTGAGAGAAGAATTGAATGCACCAGATATCCCGATTATTATAGGTGAGTTGGGGCATTACCTTGGAGATGTCGGATTTGGAAAAAGCGCTGTAGAATATAAACAAATAAACCAGATATTATCTAAAGTTGCCCACACTAAAAAAAATTGTTATTTTGTAACATCAAAAGACTTAACAGCAAATCCAGATGGCATTCATATTGATGCCGTCTCTCAAAGAAAGTTTGGATTAAGATACTATGAGGCTTTTTCAAAACAAAAGCATGTTTTAGATGTTTTGGACGTTGAGCATGAATGGATTGAAAAGGAAGCAAAGCGTGAACTAACTAAAAATGAGCGTATATTTGTTGAAAGTATGAAGTTTGCCTTGGGACAATTAAGTTTTGAGGAGTTTTCTATTAATATCTCTACTATTATTAATGAAAGTAAGTAAAGCAAAATTAATCCCATTTTATGAGGAGAGATCAATTGATTCCACTTTTAATCTTAGGTTTGTTAAAAGAAAACCAGGTTCATATGGATATGAACTTTTGGCAATTATGAATGAGTGGAGTTAGTATAGATTTGTTAATTATTAAAACTAAAAAAAGAAGAATCCTTTAAACAGGAACTCCAAAAAGCCGGTATTCAAGCCACGCAAATTTTTCAAATGCAACTAGCGGAGAAGTTGCAGACAGAGTTTTAGGTGGGAATATTTCAAATCTGTATTTCTCCTCTCGTTTCAGAGAAATGGAAGAACATTCGGGAAAAGTTTATTCAACGAATTTCAGAAGACATTGCCTATGCGCAGCGCAATGGATTAGCCCGTAAAGATGTACATAACGAGCTAGTAGCAAGAGGGTGGTTTTTCACTAATGAAATGTACCTTTGGGAAATTGTTCGTAATGAATATGAGCATCCTGTAGAACAAATTGCTAAGAATATCGCATCTATTTACATTAAAGGACTCTATTTATAATTTCGGTGCGTAAATTGAATTTGTTTGAAACAAGTATATAGTATCCCGCTACTATTCAACATTCTCTGCAGAAAAAAGGGGCCGTTTCCCCATACACTCTCTCATGGGTATAGATAATAGTATAAATATAATAAAGCTCACTAAACGTTGAACGTTTAGTGAGCTTTTTACTCTATGGAAAAGTATTATTTAATTTGAACTTTACTTCCGTTTATTTCTAAATACCATTTCCCTTTTGCATAGCTATCTTTTGAAATCTCAAACACTTTAATGTCTGTTACTTTAATGTTAGGGTTCAAGTCACTTGCAATTTTAGAGTTATCAATATCTGTTTCGATTGCATAATTTGATGTTGCATCAATATCTGCTTCATATTTTGTACCTTTTTCGTCAACTAAATTAATTGATGGAACTGAGAAAGCATTTAAAGGTTTATCAGATACGTTTTTAACAGTCCATTGCACAGCAACAAGTGTACCGCCTTCAGAAGCTTTTTTATTTGCATATTGGTTTCCAACTTGTTCTTTTTCCTCTACTTTTGTTACA
This sequence comes from Priestia sp. YIM B13486, assembly GCF_042787865.1. Lineage (NCBI taxonomy): Bacteria > Bacillati > Bacillota > Bacilli > Caryophanales > Bacillaceae > Priestia > Priestia sp. YIM B13486. Next base: position 18,773 of record NZ_JBHZOZ010000003.1, read on the forward strand.
GAAACTTCCGCTTTATCATCTACTGTAAAAGTGTCTCCCACTTTATGAGCTTTTTGTTCTTCTGATTTTGAAGAGTTAGAACTAGATCCAGAACCACTATCATCTCCACCGGATGCTACGACAGCAATTACTACAATAAGTGCAATAAGAATAATAAATCCTAAACAGCCAATCTTAAAAATTTTTTTCATTTTAGTACATTTCCTCCTGTAAACATTAAACATGCATTTATTATGTATTTAAAATACATGTTTAATGTTTACATATATATAGTTATATTACAATATTAAATTTCCTTATTTTGATAATAGGTTAGATCAAACTGCTTAATATACACTAATAGGGACTTATTATCCTGAAATTAAGTCTCGATATGTTTGTTCTGGTTAATTTTAGTATATATTAATTATTTTACTAATATATAAATGTTGGAAATAGTATGTGAGTATGTACCTCAAAATAACTAGCAGAAACTTATAGCAACAAGAGGGAGGAATCGTAAAGGCAAAGTCCAGTAGACAGTTCATCAAAAGAGTTGCACTGCCTTCACCGTTTGGATATGGTTATTGAGGCATTCATTTTTATAGTGCTACAGCAGAGGGAAAAGAGAGGATCTAGAAAAGTAATGAACAAGTATGACTATATTAAAAGACAATTAGCGAAAACGAATAAAAAAAACGATGAAAATTATATCATTACAAGGATCTGGCATTTGCTTGATAATTACGATATAAAAATAAATACTCAACAGTATGTAGTACGATCAAATAAAAACCAAAAGGCTGAATACGGATTAATTGATTTGTATTTTCCGCAGTTTAATTTGGCGGTTGAAATTGATGAAGCCCATCATAAGAATGATATAAATCAAACACTGGATGAAATTAGAAAAAACGATATTGTGAATGCGTTAGATTGTGAATTTATCAGAATAGATGCTACTCAATTTCTTGAAAAGATTCACGAAAAGATCGACCAGGTAGTGGAAAAAATTAATCTGCTAACAAAGGAGAAATGGTTTATTCCATGGGATTTGGAGAAGGAATATGATCCAAATACTTATATTGAACAAGGATATATAGATGCTGATGACAATGTTTCTTTACGGTTAGTTGCAGACTGTTGCAATGTGTTCGGAGCTGGCTATGCTCACGGGATTCAAAAAAGCGGCGCACCGCACAAGTTTGAAGAAGATACAGATATTAAAAGATTAAAATTTTTCCCTAACGAAACGTGGAACAATCAACTTCTTGAAAACGAGGAAATATTTATTGAATATAATACAATTCCAGAAGAGAACGAAGTCTACTTTCAAAAAAGAATGTATCAGCTGAATCAGAAGATCGCGCTATTCGCATATGCAAAAACCTCTTCGGGACGATTTGAAGCAATATTTAAAGGACTTTATCTACTAAATCGTGAAAAAAGCAAAAATACAGGTGTTCTGACTTATGAAAGGATGTCGACCATAATGCCGACTTATTATCCAAAAGATGTTAAACAACCTCTTAGAGTCGCAGAAGCCTATAATAACGACGGATATAAAGTAGCACACTTTTGTACAGAGAATCAGGTTAGAAAATTTGAAGGTAAGTATAAAAAAAGATATAAGATAATATCGTATACATAAAAAGATCGTTTTTCTTATAAGTTTCGGAAAGAGTTGTTATGTTAAGCTACACTTTTTTATTTTGTTATAATACTTAACGATTATCTAATGTGAGATACTTTCTTTTTATTTGAATTCTGTTTCCATAATAGAATTCAAATTCTCTTTAGCTTGGTGCCTCTTTTGCTCATAAGTCTTCTTCACTCTATAAAAGAAACCTCCGTTCAAGTCATAAATTTGAACGGAGGTTTCTTATTATCCTCGAAAGGTTAAATTTATTTTTTATTCACTTGGCGTCCACTTTTTTTCTGGCTCTGGGAACTTGTGTTGCCAGTTTGAAATTCATTACCTAATTCAACATCATTTCTTTTATCTTGCTTCTCCACTTGCTCTCTTGTTTGATTCTTTTTCTGTATCCCTTGTTTTGACATTACTTATCTCATCTCGCTTTCATTTAGTATTGTTTTTAATATGTGCAACTATAAGAAAAAACATATAAATTAAATAAATAATTTGTTAGTTGCTTCTGAATCAAAGCCCTATTTGCCACTAGGCGAGCCCCAGCATATAAACAACCGAGCACATCTTACATTACTACTTACACCTCACCTAATGCAGTAATTATTCTTTTTTAGTTTTAGGGTGAACGGACAAGCTTTATGGGATTAATTTGATTTTGGGATAGGTGAGAATAGTATCGTAAAAAGGACACATAATTAGTAAAACAATTACTGTTGTTTAATGTGTCAAGAGATGAAGATTTTACTCATTTTTGGAGGAAGTTGTAATGAAGAAAGATCAAACGTTGAAAAATGCGATGAATGAATGGGCACGTGTGACTGAGGATCCACAAATGTTAATGACTTATGAAGTAAACCAGGAATTCCAAGTAGATGAAACATTGACATTAAAAAAAGCTGAAAAGCAAGGGGGAAAAAGAGCTATTAAGAGAGTAGCATTAAGAATGCTGCAAAAAGGTATGGATAATCAAACAATATCTGAATTAACGGAGCTTACAGAAGAAGAGATTGAACAGATTCGTAAATAACGAATGTAAACCGAGGGCAGGAAGGAATAGATCCAAAACAACATTTTATTTTATCACGATAAAAAAAGGGCTACCCCAAAATAGAAAAGAGGTAGCTTGCTCTACTGAAGCAAAAGATTGAATACATTGGTTGAGTTAAAACAACTACATTATTTTAACATGTATAAAATTTTTAGTAAAACGCTATCATTTCCAGTTTTATTACCTGATTTCCTCTGCTAAAATGGAATTATAGGGATGAAGAGAGAAGGGTAGATGAGGCATATGAGTACGAGTCTATTACTAACTTTAGGGGTTATATTTTTGGCAACAATAGCTATAGCCATTTTAATTAAGATTCCAGAAGAAGATTAAACTGAATAATAAAATGAAAAGCTATCTCAAATTATGAACGAGATAGCTTTTTGACCGCTTTATGTCTCATTTGAAAAATTAAAATTGATTTTATATAGAGGAATTAAATGTATAAAAATTAATTAAAAACAAATACTTTCACTGTCATAAATAAAAAGGAGGCTAGATAAAGATGGATGCACAAAGAGCACAAGAAATTGCCGATTCAGTGGACATGGCCAATGTCATACATAACGGGAAAAGCATTTACATTGAGCATGTAGACCAACAAAATGGGGTAGCTACAATTCATAACCTGGATGAACCAAATAGTAAGCAAAGTGTTTCTATAACTGAACTAACAGAACAATAATTTACTCTTAGAATAAAAAAGCCGTTTTATGTAGGCTTTTTTATTTTTCTCCCATAGGATAAGAAGAAAAATAACCGCATCAGAAAAGTGTTGTCAGATCAAGGATGTATAAAAATCTAATCGTAATGAACTTCACTTTTAAGTGGAGGACTCAATATAATGAAACACGACTCCTTATAACTTCCACCTTTCAAAGGAATCCCTTCCCAACAACAGAAAATCAAGCAAATAAGAAAACATTGAGAGTTAGGAGTTATTTTTTCGTTTATGTTGACTTCTGCGAAATTTTATTGTAGGATAATCTATATCATCAATAAACACATTAAATACTTATCCTACGATGTAAGTTATGCCCTATTTGTTTTGAACCGTACTGTTTATTTGGGATTCCTACATTTGTTGACTGATGCCATGCCTGTCTTTGACACAGGATCGCTGAAACGTTAATATGCGGAAACCCACCTGCGAAATCGCGGGTTCACAAAACAGATTGGGAGGACGACATAGGTGGGAATCCATTAACTATACATACCGTGCTAGACGGGGAGATGGCGGTGCCCTGTAACCTGCAATCCGCCTTAGCAGGGTTTAATTCCTAACAGAGGTATGAGTCAGGTAAGGTCTGACTTGGACAAGTGGTGTTGACAACTAGGTCCTGTACAACAGAAACCTATGAACATGGTCAGGTCCGGAAGGAAGCAGCCATAAGTAGATTCTTCTGTGTGTTGCAGCACAGCCCGGTCGAGCTAACTGTACAATTAACGCTTATTTGATCATGTCAATGACGGGTGCACGGTGTTTTTACTTAGCAATTTTTATTTAGTGTTAAGAAAACTATCTTTAATAGGTCTGGTGGCGATAGCAGAGAGGTCACACCCGTTCCCATATCGAACACGGAAGTTAAGTTCTCTAGCGCCAACGGTAGTGGGGACTTTGTCCTTGTGAGAGTAAGACGTTGTCAGGCAAAAAAACAGCCCATCATATCAATGATGGGCTGTTTTTTTGTATATTAATTTCGTTTAAATTGATTTCTACGAAATTAAATGTTATGTTTTATGTAATTTATTAGTACATGTAGGAGGATTTAGAGTGAAAAAAAATAGCCTAGAAGTTATTCCGTTGATTGATGACTTTAGCCGATGGTTAATAGAATCAGGCAAATCTGATAATACGATTAAAACCTATCGAGCAGTGCTAAACCAATTTCATGAATGGCTTCTAAGTGAAGGTAGACATTTAGAGCAAGTAACAAGAAATAATGTCCAAACTTATATGATTAACCTTGAATCTAATAATAAAAGTGCGTCGACTATAGAAAAAGCTTTTGTCACAATTAGCGTTTTTGCACGCTTTCTTGAAAAACCAGAAATTGTTCAAAATGTTGAACGTAAACCAAAAGAGAAAAATAACGAGGTTGTACCAGAGTCATTAGAAGCAAGTGAGCGTGAGCGCCTTTTATCTGAAGTAAATCAACAGGGAAACCTTCGTGATATTGCTATTGTATATACTTTATTACATACAGGGATTCGAGTATCAGAGATTTGTGCTTTGAATCATAAAGACGTAAAGATTAACAAATCTGACGGTTTTTTAATTATCCGTAATGCTAAAGGGTCTAAAAAGCGACTTGTTCCTCTTTCTACAGAAGCAAGAAATAGTTTAAAGAGATATATTGATTCACTTGATTCTAATCATGAAGCTTTATTTGTCTCTAATTTTGATAGAAGAATGTCTGCACGTACGGTTCAGTACATGTTAAAAAAATATAATGTAAATCCTCATAAATTACGTCATACTTTCTGTCATGAGTTAGTTAAGAAAGGGATAGATATTGCAACAGTTGCCGAATTAGCAGGCCATTCTGATGTGAATGTTACAAAACGATACCTAAAATCTTCTACAAGAGATTTAGAAAATGCGATTATGCAAACCTTTTTATAAAAATAAGCTCTGTAACAAGAATCATGATTCTTGTTACAGAGCTTATTTTATTTAGGTGTATATTCCTACTTAATAATTGCAAAATTAAGTATCAAAACACAATTTACATAGATGTTGACTTCTACGAAACTATAAGGTAAAATAATTTTTGTTGGTAGCGAAACAAATATTAATTATTAACTTACTAGTGCATGTTTCATATGAAGGGGTAGCATACGGATAAATGTGACTGACTATAAATAATTTTCATACTTATTGGTGGCATAGTCAAGGTCTGCAATACCTTTATCACCGGTTCAAATCCGATTGCCGTCTCCACATTCTAATAGAGAACTTAGAAAGGACCTTTAGCTCAGCAGGTTAGAGCAGACGGCTCATAACCGTCCGGTCGTAGGTTCGAGTCCTACAAGGTCCACCATTGAACCTGAAATATGGAGGAATACCCAAGTCTGGCTGAAGGGATCGGTCTTGAAAACCGACAGGGGTGTCAAAGCCCGCGGGGGTTCGAATCCCTCTTCCTCTTCCATTATATCTTTGTTATTATCGCGGGGTGGAGCAGTTCGGTAGCTCGTCGGGCTCATAACCCGAAGGTCGCAGGTTCAAATCCTGTCCCCGCAACCATTTTTCACATGCGGATGTGGCGGAATTGGCAGACGCGCTAGACTTAGGATCTAGTGTCTTATGACGTGGGGGTTCAAGTCCCTTCATCCGCACCATTTTAGGAAGCGCCCGTAGCTCAATTGGATAGAGCGTTTGACTACGGATCAAAAGGTTAGGGGTTCGACTCCTCTCGGGCGCGCCATAAACGGGAAGCAGCTCAGTTTGGTAGAGCCCAAGTCTGATGAGGTCGGTGTCAAGCCCACTTAGGCCTACTATTATTCCACAGTATCTCAGTGGGAGATCCATACAGAGAAGTACCCAAGTGGCTCAAGGGGCTCCCCTGCTAAGGGAGTAGATCGTTAACGCGGTGCGAGGGTTCGAATCCCTTCTTCTCTGCCATTTTATAATTTTATCTGGTCCGTTGGCCGAGTGGTCGAGAAATTGTCCTTTTAAAAAGGTAACACGGGTTCGAATCCCGGACGGGTCATTACAAAAAAGGCAGTTTGCTGATAAAGCAAGCTGTCTTTTTATTGGATAAGAGATATTGCTTTAATCCATTATGTAAAACTAATTTAAATGTTATTAGAATGAAGATAAAAAGCATTTGATAATAGTGCCGATAACTCGGAGTATGTCAACAGAGATATTTAATAAATTTCAACATTGTAGAAACGCTCCAGCTATAACCCCAAAAGAACCAGCCCCAACAAAAAAGCACTCACCAAAAGTGAGTGCTTTTCCATTAAATAAACAATCCAACCATAATACCTGTTAATATCGATCCCATTGTCGCGACTAACAGCATCTTCAAGCCGAACTTCGCAACGCGTGAAGCTTGTTCGCCGTTGATTGCTTGGATCGTACCAAGAACGATACCAATTGAGCTGAAGTTTGCAAATGAGATTAAGTAAGCTGATACGATACCAACCGTTTTTTCAGAAAGGTGAGGCATCATTTTTTGGAAGTCAAGCATGGCAACGAATTCGTTTGCTACTACTTTTGTTCCCATTACGCCGCCGGCTCTCATTAGTTCATCTGCCGGAATACCCATGATAAAGGCAATTGGGTAGAAGATATAGCCTAAAATGTCTTGAACAGTTAATCCGATGACGCCGTTTAATACGTAGTTCACTAATGCTAAAAGACCAACGTACGTTACAAGCATCGCTGCTACGATTAACGCAACGCGTCCGCCGTCTAGTGCTCCGTCGCCGATTGCTTCAAACAGCGTGCCTTGCTTAGCAGGTGCTTTGATATCGACTTCGTTTTCATCTTCTACTTTTACAGGCGCAACGATAGAAGAAACAATTAAGCCAGAGAATACGTTTAGCGGAAGGGCAATTAATACGTATTCCGCCGGAATCATCTGCATGTATGCGCCTAGAATCGAACAAGAAACGGATACTAATGATGTTGTTGTAACGATAAATAAACGGTTTGGTGTTAAACCTCCGATGTGGTTTTTCACCGCAATTAGCGCCGTTGTATCACCAAAAATCATTGCGTTCACGGCTGTGAAGCTTTCAATTTGAGGAAGTCCGGTAATTTTTGAAACAAGTCCTCCGATATATTTGATCCCAAAGGGTAAAATACGAGAGTAGTTTAAAATACTTAATAATGCTGAAACGAATACAATCATAACTAACGTTTGGATAAAGAAAATGCCTTTTCCTGCAAGATCTCCAAACACGAACGAAATTCCGTCGTTACCAAATGATAAGATCTTTGTAAATACACTTGTGATAAAGTCAAGCACCTTGCGACCAATCGATGTATTCATCATAAAAGCAGAGATAGCAAGCTGGATAACCAGCATAACTGCGATGCCTTTATAGTTGATAAGTTTCCTGTCGTTCGACATGAGGAATGCAACTGCTAAGATAATTACAATCCCGATAATTCCCATTAAAATTGACATTTACTTTTCTCCTTACATGTATTCTATATTTATAAAAGAGGGACGTGCATAGAAATGACTATGTAAATCGGCCTCTATTTTATACAAAAACGGAACTTTTACGCCAATTTTGTTAAAAATGGGCAAAATTTTTTAGGCCATTGTAAAAAATGACGTAATTGTAAAATAATATTTACTATGTGCTATTATGTAAAGAAACATGCAGAGCTGACATAATAACTTATATTTCGACAGCCTCTACTATCTTAAATCATTTCGAACAAAAGAAAAAGAGGAAATGAAGATATTTTTAATATAATTGTGAAATATTTTTTAAACTTTCATGATATTGCCAAGATCTTAGTGAAATACATAAAAATAAGAGATCCATCTTTAAAATGTGGTAAAATATGACGTAATTAGTAAGGGAAAACGGGGAAGGGAGAGGTACAAATGAATGAACGCAAAATAATTCATTTAGCAACCGGAATGCCTGAACAAATGGCATATAGTCCTGACAAAGAAATGCGCACAGGCATCTGCAAAAAGCAAGTAAACGAAACGTTTTTAGCAAAAGAAGGGTTTCAAGGCGACGGCGTAGCGAATTTAAAGTATCACGGCGGGCCGGATCGTGCGGTGTGCGTGTATTCGTATGAACACTACAATAAATGGAACGAAGAGTTTGATACGGAGCTCCCAATGTCTGCGTTTGGAGAAAATCTTGTTGTAGCAGGCATGGTTGAAAAAGACGTATGCATTGGAGACGTTTATCAAGTAGGAGACGCCGTTATTCAAGTGACGCAAGGTCGAAATCCATGCGACACGATTACAAAGAGAACGGGCGTTAAAGGGATTTTAAAACGAATGATTGAGACAAGCTATACGGGCTACCTTTGCCGCGTGCTGAAAGAAGGTACGATTACGCAAGATGCGGAAGTGAAATTGATTGAAGCTCATCCAAACCAAGTATCCGTTGGGTTTACGCTTGATTTATATTTCCATCGTTCAAAAGATGTAGAAGGGATGAAGCGGGCTTTAGAAGTGGCTGAGCTAGCTGAAGACTGGAAGCATAAATTTCAAACGCGTATTGAAAAGGCGCTTTCCGTCGCGCAGCGATAAAAAGTAAATGCCCTCTAATCGTTAGAACGTATCTAACGATTAGAGGGCATTTTTTTCTTAGAAGCGTCCGTATCCTAAGAAATGATCTTGGTAGTAAGAAACATCTAGGTCAGCTACAGCTACACCGTGTGAACCAGCATGAATCATTTGGCCGTTTCCGATGTAGATTCCCATGTGAGATGGGCCGCTTGTGTATGTGTTTTGGAAGAATACTAGATCTCCTGGTTGTGGAGACGAAATTTTTGTCGCCATGTTCCAGTAGTTGGCTACGCTTGTACGTGAAATGCTGTGACCGCTATGGTTGAACACGTATGCGATAAAGCCTGAGCAGTCAAATCCGCTTGGCGTGTTTCCTGCCCATTGGTAAGGTGATCCTACTAAACTACGTGCAACATTTACTGTGCTTCCAGAAGCCGTGCTTGTTGTTGGAGCAGGTGCTGGTGTGCTAGTTTCTTGTGCTGCAGATGTAGATGCTGTAGAAGTAGAAGGAGTTGATGTGCTTACACCTTTTACTTGGCTTGCGCTTGGTTTACCTGATGCAATTGTTACGTAGCTTGAGCTTTTTGAAATCCATTTGTTTGGTGCAATTTCAACTAAGCCGTTTGCTTCTTTTAAAATAGCAAACTCTTGACCTTGTGTTGCAGTTCCAACGACTGGAGATGAAAAGCTAGCTCCTTGACGAATATTTAACGCACTCACGTTTACGATGACTTTTTGATTAGTAGTAGTAGTTGCTTGTTGTTGAGGTACGCTTGGCGTTACCTTTTCTTGTACGGGTGCTGGTGCAGCGCCTCCGTCATTAGCACTTGCTGAAGTTGTGCTAAATGTTAGGGCAGCGGGAACAAGTAATGCTGCTAACCCCATATTCATAACTGTACGATTTGCTTTCTTTAGCATGTTCTTTCTCCCTTTCCATAACTTGTTTTATTCACAAGTGTGAGTCTATCAATCCTGACAGGAAAAGTAAACATCTAATTCCAAATTACGACATTTTGTAACATAGTTTTAATATTAAAGGGCGATATAAGTAGAATTGTCACCTTCTCTGTAATAATTCTGACAATTTATCTAGGTAGAAATGTTTAGGAGATTCATAGATTTATTAGAAAATATGTAAGCTAAATGAAAAAGGGGAGCAGAAACCCAGCAGCTGAATGGCTTTTAGGATGTATAAAAGCTATAGATAAAAAGTGATATTGTCACTAGCCATGCACTTTATTTTTTCTGGGTGAACACATAGAGAAGAAAGATACGCTGTCATAAAAGAAACTCAGTTACTATAACTGCTATACATAAATTACATCAAAAGCATCCAGTTGAAGTGAGTAAAAAAGAAGCGTAGTATACAAGGAGGAATGAACGCGTGAATCATTTACATTCATATATGTAGGAGTGGTTGTTGTATGAAACAGTCATCATCTTTTATTAATGGGATTCTTTTAGCTGCTCTTGTACTGATTTGGGGATTAACGTGGCCGATGTCGAAACTGGCGCTTGGCTATTCATCGCCTATTTTGTTATCTGGACTGCGGTCATTAAGTGCGGGAATCATCTTATTAGCAGTCGCACTGCCAAGATATAAGCAGCTTCACTGGAAGCAGAACTGGCGTAAATATATGGTGTCAGGTCTATTTAATTCAATCTTATTCTACGGTCTGCAAACGATTGGACTTATGTTTATGCCAGCAGGGGTCTTCAGCGTTATTGTCTACTTGCAGCCGGTGCTCATCGGCATCATTGCATGGATGTGGATTGGAGAAAGCATGAACGCTGTGAAGATAGGGGGGTTGCTTCTTGGCTTTGTAGGTGTAGCTACCATCAGCACGGGAGAATTATCTGCTAATGCTTCAGCCGCTGGAATTCTTTTAGCTGTCCTTACGGCACTGAGCTGGGCGATTGGAACCGTTTATATCAAGCGTATTAGCGACAGTGTAGATGGTATTTGGCTTATTACCGTTCAAAGTCTTGTCGGCGGAGTGGTTATGACAGCAGCCGGAAGCGGAGTGGAAGGATGGTCTCATATGGTGTGGAATTCATCATCTATGCTGCTGCTTTTATTTTTAGCACTGTTTTCCGTTGCCGTTGCGTGGCTCATTTATTTTTATTTAATCAGTAAAGGAGAGGCCAGCAAAGTGGCGTCCTTTAATTTTCTTGTTCCGATTATTTCAATTGTCATTGGCACACTCTTTTTAGACGAACCGTTTACGTCGTCACTTCTTGTAGGGCTGGTGCTTATTATTATCAGTATTTATTTAGTGAATAAAAAAGCGAAGAATCAAAAGTTAAAGCCCTCTGATGGAGGAGACCAGGCAGCGTAAAGCTAGCCATAAAAAAACCGTATTCGCAACTCGAATACGGTTTTTCGTTTATTCAGCAACTTCAGTTTCATTTGCTTTTAGCTTTTCATAAAATACGCCAAGCGAAGTCGTTACATACGGAACGAGCCATAATAACCCAATGCCAAGCGTGATGATACTTAAAATTCCCCAGCCGATAAAGCTTAAAACAAGTAAAAAGTAGGTCCACTTGTAGCCGCTCATTAATCGTCTGCTTTCAGTAATAGACTGGTTGACCGAATAATCTGGGTTATCCCGGAATACGTAGTAAGCCTGTGAATAGGCAAGGCTTTTGATGATGCCGGGAATAATTAATAAAATACTCCATAGCACGGTATAAATAATCGTTAGCAAGTAAAGTCCGAGGGTTCTAAAATATAATCCCGCACATGAAAACGAATCAAACACGTTTCCTACACGTACACTTTCTCCTCGCACCAGACGCAATAGTACCCAGTAGTAAGAGAAAAAGAGCGGTACGAGCAGCAGGGATACAATATTAGCTAAGGTAGACTGAGAGTATTCGGTTTCAGACCCGCTTGGAAATCCGTTAACAAGAAAGTCAATAAGTCCTGGAATACCGGCAGCGATTAGATACGTAACGAACGTAAGCAGTACGGCAAATCCCCAGCGGTTTTTCAGCGCTGCGAGTGCACCTTGCTTCACTTCTTTTATTCTCATAACTTGATGTCCCCCTCTAGGTGAGTTTATACAGAGAATTTAACCTGTACATTAGTCAATATATTAGCGATTTTTAAATATATGAATGCTTGCACTAATAAGTTGTGTAAAGATTTTTTAGAGTCTTGAAATTTATGGGAACTTCTTTAAAATGGAAGTATAAGGATATTTTTGGTCGGAAGGAGGAACGGAAATGACGCTTGTGTATTTGCTGATTCTGGCAGTTGTTTATATTTTTCTGGATCTGTTCATGCGAAAAAAGCTGCATACAAAGATGAAAAAAAGCTATTGGAGAAGCTTTAAAGGAAGGCGTCCGCTGTTTGTCACAATTGAAATGGTAATGCTTGCTTCGTTTTTAGTGCTCATCTTCGTTATACCTCCAGCCTACACCTCGGTTTTTATGTTTCTTTTCTTTTTTTTCCTATACGTAATTCGAGGTTTCGAAGAATGGAAGTTTGAAAGAAAGCAAAAAGAGTACTACCACTCGTGGTTTGGCGCAACTTTTTTCTTATTTGGGACGTTTATATTATTGATGACGAATATGTGAAAAAACAAGAGAACAAAAAAGTTCTCTTGTTTTTTTATGTAAAGTATTGAACGACTGTGCCTTTGTTCTTCTCTACGTTAACACTCGCATACGCGCCGTTAATAAGCGTGAGCTGAGGAGGGAGGTGGCCGCAGTCAATGTCATAGATAACTGGAATATGTAAGTCAGAGGCAAGGTCATGATACACGTCTTCAGCGGTGTAGGAATCAACGGGCTTATTAGCGCTGCTTCTGCCGAATAAAATACCTGAGCAGTTATCAAACCAGCCCGCTAGCTTAAGCTGAAGAAGCGAGCGGCGAAGTTCAGCGGTCGTGAGTTCACAGTTGTCAAAGTACCAAATGACCGGCTCAGCAGGAATGTATTTTTCTCGAAACGTTTTTACATCTCCAAAAGGAGTTCCTACTAAGTGCCTGATCACGTCAATACATCCTCCGAGAAGACGCCCTTTGATGTGCAAGTCGCTTAACTCCGTATGCTTCCAAGTGGTTTGTTCCGTTAAATGAAACACGCATGGTGACGGGTTGTCATGCTGCCATTCTTTTTGATAGCAATCAGAAGAAACTTGAGCCACACTTTCTCCTTTTTTGGTCGTCAGCACCTGCTGCCACATCGCAGTCGTTGGATCCCAGTGCTCTCCTCGCAAGTCCACAAAGTTGGTTCCATGAGCCGTTGCAATCCCGGTGTTAAGTGTAATAGCCAGCAAAAGAACGCTGGTGTCAGAATAGCCAAGCACCCATTTTGCTGTCCATTTTGTAAAGTCGAGATGTTCAAGCATTTCAATCAGCAGCTCGCCTCCCCAAGGCGGGATAATGATATCAATGTTTCTATCTTCTATCATGGCTTGAAGCTCATTTGCACGTTTTTTAGGAGAAGCGGATTTTGCTTTATGCTGCGTCCACACGGTTTCGCCCGGTATAACAGAAAAGCCTTTTTCTTTCATTCGTTCACACGATAAAGAAAACATGGAATGAAGAGCTTGAGGTACACCAGAAGAAGGTGCGGTTATACCGATGGTTGGGTTGGATGTAAGAAAAGGATAGGTAATCATAGCGGCCTCCTTCACAGGTTTTAGCTTATTTTACCAGCGAGAGAAATACGGAACAAGCTTATTTTTCATTTAATTTAGGAAGATTGATAGGTTTTGTAAAAAGAATCCGTATTAATAGATGTAAAAGCAAGTGGAAAGGAGCAATGTCATGGAAGATGACTGGATTGTTGCGTGTATAAAGAGAAAAAAAGAAAAAGGATTAGAGCTGTTAATCGATCAGTACGGAGGGTTAATTACGGCCATTGTACGCAAGCATTTAGGCACGCTGAAAAGCTACGAGGAAGAGTGTGTAAACGACGTATTGTTAGCGGTGTGGCATCATATTGATCGCTTTGATCCGGAGAAAAATACGTTTAAAAATTGGGTTGCAGCTGTTGCTAAGTACAAAGCCATTGACTATCAGCGCAAATACATAAAAACGCAGCACGAATCGCTTAGCAAAGCGGGAGTGGGTGAAACATCAGAAGTTCATAACATTCAAACAAACGACGTGGAAGAACTTTTAGGTCACTTAAGCGAAGGAGACCGCGAGCTGTTTAAAGCGTATTACTTACAGGAAGTCGAGCTGAAGCAAATTGCTCAAAAGCAGCAGACTACCATCAGCAATTTATACAACCGGCTGTCGCGCGGACGCAAAAAGTTAAAAGCGATTTTCAAATAAGAAATAAGGAGGGACAAAGATGAAAAATCAATACGACTTATTAAATGGATCTTCTGTAGATTTTGATGAATATGAAGAAATTGAGCTAACGGCAAGCGAGAAAAAGCGTATGAAAAAACGTTTAAAGCGTGACATAAAGCCGACTCGAAAAAAAGCGCGTCCGCTGATCGCCGCTGCGGTGCTGCTGCTTGCTGTGACGCCTGTGATGATGCAAAACGAAACGGTATGGGCATCGGCTGTGCGAATCAGTCAGCAAATTGGCCAGCAAATCGAGCTGCTTATGAACAAGCCTGAAGGCAGCTTGAGCAGCTATAAAAAAACGGTAAATGAAACAGCAACGGACCAAGGCATTCAAGTAAAAGTAAATGAGCTGATGCTTGATGACGGACAGGTGCTGCTTGGGCTGACGATTAGCGCAGATGAATTTAGAAGAACTGCACTAGGTCTTAATCGAAACGCGCCAATTCGCCCAGGAGAGCTGCGCGTGAAAATTGGCAACATGTCGTTTTTTGATTCGGCTTCCAGTATTAGAGAGGAACCAATCAAAAACAAAGACGGAAGCTGGAACTATCTGTACGCTTTAAAACTAACGCAAGCGGACACGAACGGAGACGGGAAAATCGATGTGGAAGGCTACAATGTGCTAGATCATATTGATCCAAATAAAAACTATCAAATCAGCGCGCAGTTCACAAGTCTAGAATTTGAAAAGAATCCTGCTCAGACGAAAAGCGGGAACTACCGGGATTCCTACGGAGAAATTAAAGGAAATTGGACGGTTCATACAAGCGTAAACGGCTCAAAAATTATTGCTGATACAAAAGTGTATCCGTTAAATAAAGAAATTCCGATTAATGAAAAAGAAATAGAAGGCGTATTGTCTATTAAAGAAGTTCGCGTATCGCCTGTTTCGATTAAGCTGCACTATACGTTTACATCGTCAACCGGAAGCATTCGAAACGGAACGAACGTGGGTGTAAAAATAAAAGACCAAAATGGAAGAGATCTTTCTGAAAGCGGCAGTGGAGGAGGAACAGACAGAGTGCTAGAAATGGACGAAGAGTACCGAAACGACAAAGGAGTGGTTATGCTGCGATTTGTTCCGTATGTAAGTGATTACGAAAACGACAGTTCAAAAGACTTAACCTCAGACGCCTTTAATTTGAAGGTAAACAACAAATAACAAAATAAAAACCAGATGCCTGCTTAGCGTGCATCTGGTTTTTTATTAGATATCCATTTTATTTAACAAGCGAAGAAACGTTTGTAATTCTTCATCCGTAAAATGGCTAAGCTTTTCACCATATTCTTTGGTGAGCACTTTTTCCATTTCTTCTGCAAACGCTTTTCCTTTATCCGTAATGGATAAGTAGACAACGCGGCGGTCTTTTTGACTGCGTACGCGCGTGACAAATTCTCTTTCCATGAGGCGGTCGCTGACGCACGTCATGCTGCTGTTTGAGATGTGCATATGCTCTGCAATCTCAGAAACGATATGATTGCCTTCTTTATACAGCAGGCGAAGCGCTAAAAATTCATTTAAAGGAATATATGATTTTAAAGTGGGGATAACCGATAGCTGCATTTTTTTCGTTTGGTTTCGCATCGTTGAAACCACATTTTGGATAAGTTGATCTCGTGTATTCATAGAGGTTGTATGCTCCTTTTTCCGTTCAAACAATTCTTTTTCTTCTATTGTACCATATTGATTGTACATAAAGAGAAGCGGCAGGTTTTTTAGTGGGAAAAAGAGAAGTAGTACATATCTGTTGCGATAGAAAGGGGCTTGAGTGATGGAAAAAGTAATTGAGTTTAAAACGACGCTGCTTCCTTTTGATGGAGCAAAAAAGCTTGTGAATGCAAATAATTCGGAAAGTGACTTATTATACAAGGAATATTATGATCTCGGAGATGGCAAGCAGATGTGTACGCTTGTGTTTGAACGCTATTTTTTCCGCACCGGCGGCAGGGGATCACTAACGATTATTTTAGAAAATGTGTCCGGTCCAAACAAAGTAAAGTGTATTCCTTCAGGAAGCGCAGAAGGGATATTAAATATTGATTGGGGAGGAAGCAAAGGTTTTGTGCGATGGGTAGAAAACGCCCTCTTATCGTACACGTTAGAAGAACCGCAAAGATAAAGGCAAAGCTGGAGAAGGCAATAAGCTTTTTCAGCTTTTTTTGTGAAGCGAAGGGCGAGTAGAGAAATGAAAAGATGCAAAAGCTACTGTAGAAATAAGAACTTTATGTGGACAATAAGCAGTTTTTCTCTTTTTACCGGATAAATGAGTATAATATGAAATTGCAGGAAGACTTCACATTTACATAACAAAGGGGAACAACATAATGAAAAAACTCAGCATCGTATTATTTGTTTTAATGATAGCTATAGTAGGCTGTTCAAAAGGAAATGATTCAAGTTCAAAAGAAGTAAAAGGAACGATTGAAGTACCGGAATCAATTCAAGCAAATGAACAAGTCAAGCTTAAAGTCCTTGTGACACAAGGAGATAAAAAAGTGGAAAACGCCGATGACGTACAGTTCCAAGTTGAAAAAGAAGGCTATATCAATCAAGAAATGACAAAAGCACCGCACGAAGGAAAAGGTGTATACAGCACGGACTATACGTTTAAAGAAGACGGCGAATATATGATTACCGCTCACGTGACGGTAGACGGTGACATGAAAATGTTTACGAAAAAAGTAGAGGTAGGTAAGTCTAAAGAGTAAAGCTTATAGTTGCAGAAGGGGCTTATATAGCCATGTAAAAGAGAATGCCTCGTGCATTCTCTTTTTTAGTAAGATGGCTTTAATCTAAGTAGTTCGATAGCTCAATCAAATTGTAATCAGGATCTCTTACATAAACAGAAACGATAGGTCCTACAGCACCTGTTCGTTTGACGGGTCCTTCTTCAATTTCTATATCATGTTTTTGTAAATGACTAATTACGCTTTCGATTTTTTCTTCTGTGATAAAACATAAATCAGCAGAGCCGGGAAGAGGATGCTTTGCTTTTGGCTCAAATTCATGGCCCGCTTGATGTAAGTTTATTTTTTGTTCACCAAAACGAAGCGCTATTCTTCCTTCTCCGAACGTTTCTTTTTTCATGCCTAAAATAACCGTATAAAAGTGAGTCGTTTTTTCAATATCTTTTACCGTTAGCACAAAATGGTCTAATTTTTTAATCATTTCGTTTCCTCCTCACAATATAAGCTTTCTTTCTCTGACGATAAGGTAAGTACTGGGTGAGCTTTGAGAAATTTTTCTATAAATAAGTATATCATTTGTAAAAAGGAGAATAGACAAAGACAGCTGTATGTCTATTTTTAGTTCAAAAGAGTGTTTTATAAATAGCTTGTTTTTTTAAATATTGTGGTTTTACACAATGCATTAAAGATTTATGGGATTTTATGTTAATATTAGATGAGAAGTGGCATTTATTTTAGTAACTTGGTCTGAAAAGCTTGTTGATTAGATGGGTTAAAAATCTAAATACATATATGAATGGAGATGCTCGTATGTCTATGGGGATACTTTCTTTAATCACTTTTGTTGTCTGGTTTGCAGCCATTCAAGAGTTTTTAAAACCTGAAAAGAATCAGAGTAACCGAAAAATAATGATGTTAACATCCGCAGGCTCCTTGCTGACGTTAGTTCTGACCATTTCTCTTTTTCAAACACTATAAAAATACTTCTAAAAGCGGTTTTTTCTAGGCTATAAGAAGCGGAATAGGGCTCACCTTTCTTTTTTGCTCCGCTTATTTTGCAGAAAAAAAGAAAAAGAAGCTTATGAACTGATGATTCGTAAGCTTCTTTTTTGTTTTATACGATTATCTTATTTATAAACGCTGGACGGAATTTTAAATGTATGAATGCCGTTAGAATACGGGCCGTACTCATACTCACCAAATATAATGGCAATGCCGCTACTTGTGTAGTAAAACTGATCTTCTTTTAAGTTTACAGACTTAAATTCATTAACCCAGAACTGAGCACCTTTTTTATTGCGAGCAATCATTTCATTGCGAATATAGTTATTAAATTTATTCAACTTAGTGTTGTTGTTAATAATATCTTTCAAGCTAATTTGTCGAGCTTTCAATAAATCGTAATTATAAGTATCAATCCAAGCGTTGCCGTGAGCGCCGCCAGCGTACGCATCATTCGTAATAGCAACACTTAAAATATTATCTTGGTTGTAAGGTACAGAGTATGTCATATTACGAGAATAAGGACCTGGTGCCCAGCCGTTTTTACGGTCTTCCTTTTCCTGTTCTTTTAGCTCGTTGTGTTCTTTTTGTGCTTCTTTCGCAATGTTTAAAAATTTTCGATTATAGCTAGCTTCAAATGGTTTATTGATAAGGCCGGACACCTGCGGATAGCTAATGTTGCTTGCTAAAGATTTCTTCGTAACCGTTACTCCTAGTGCTTGAATTTTGTCACTAGGTGCTTTTTCATACTTAATACTTGATGACTTCTGAGCATAGGTACCCTTTGATACCCCATACAGACCACCAAATTTGCTGGACTCAGAATACACGCGGAATACTTGCCCTTTTGTCACTTTTCTAGCCGCTACTAACTTGTTGTTTTTAATGTTGTAAAGATTCGTGTTCTTTAAAACGGTAACGCGTCCTATTTGCCCTTTAACCAGTTCCTGATTCCCCCACACCACTTTTGCTTCTGCAACTGTTTGCGGAGCAAGCGGTGAGAATAACAAAGCCAAACCTAAAACAACTGCGCTAACTCTTTTGAACTTTTTCATAAAAGCCCCCTAAAGTGATTTTTTGAGGTTTTAAAGCTAATCAATACTTTATTTTCAAAAAAAACCCATTCACTAGTATAGCATATTTTTACAGTTTTTCACTTTTATTAATTCGTGTTTACTAAATTATTTTTCGACTTGATTCCTCTTATTAAATAATTAAATAAAATAGCCGGCGCACTTTATGCCTTCAGTAGAAATAAGAAAAAACACAGTATTTTACCCTAGACTAAAAAAGTTTCCTGTGGTAAACTTTCGGTATCATGACAAGTAAAAACTGAAAATTTTAAATAAATGATGCTGACATGTTCATTTTTCTGCACCAGCAGAATACCTTATTAAAAATCAACGAGCATATTTTTTTTACCTTAAAAGTTGGTCTGGTGAAAAAAACATAACCTTAGGTAAAAAATGAGAAGGGACGAAAAATAGATGGCTAGTGTAAATAATTATCCATTGTCTACATTTACGACAGGTGAAACGGTACAGCTAGAGCGAATCGAAATCGAAGGTGCCTTAAAGCGACGCTTGTTAGATTTAGGATTTATTCCAGGAGCAATTATCAAAGTGCTTCAAAAAAGCCCGTTAGGAGATCCTGTTGCCTATCAAGTCAGTCATACAACGATTGGTCTCAGAAAAGAAGAGAGCTCAAAAATTTATGTAAAAAAAGTAGGTGACGACGGTGAGTAAGTATCGTATTGCATTAGCAGGAAATCCGAACACAGGAAAAAGTACGTTATTTAATAGCTTAACCGGTCTCAAGCAGCATACGGGAAACTGGACGGGGAAAACCGTAGCCAAAGCAGAAGGGACGTTTGAACATCACCAGCAGCTCTACACAATCGTCGATTTGCCTGGAACGTATTCACTTTATTCAAACTCAGCGGACGAAGAAGTAGCGCGTGACTATATTTTATTTGAAAGACCTGACGTTACGGTTGTGGTGGTCGATGCAACGGCGATGGAGCGAAATCTTAATTTAGCGCTGCAGGTAATGGAAATGACTGAAAACGTCGTGATTTGCGTGAACTTAATGGATGAAGCAAAGAAAAAAGGAATTGTGATTAATGAAAAAAAGCTCGCTGAATCGCTAGGCGTACCGGTTGTACCTATATCAGCACGCAATAAAAAAGGAATTACGAATTTGCTAGATGCTATTGAACAAGTCGTAAGCGGGCAGGTACAGCTAAATCCTTACCAGGTGCAGTACACAAAAGAAATTGAAGCGTCACTAAAGGAGCTAGAACCTCAAGTTGCTTCTATTGTGGGAAATCAATTTCCTCTCCGCTGGATTGCTTTACGGGTTCTTGATGGAGACACATCATTTTTAGAAACGATTCAGCAGCGTCAGCAGCAAGACACCAGTCACACAGAAAGGAGGAACAGCGCATATGGGAAATCCGTTAACTCCTGAAAACTCATTAGCCATGGAACAGCTAACACGCTATGCTCAGCAGGCAAAAGAAAAAGATCATCGTTCAAATATGGTCGCAAGCATTTACAAGTCGTCACAGCAAATATGTAAAAAATCAGTTGTGTACGAAGACCGCTCAAAGCTTCAGCGCACGGAGAAATTGGATAAAGTCTTCACTTCGCCGATCTGGGGATTTCCAATTATGCTTGGCATTTTATCGGTCATCTTTTATATCACCATAGCCGGCGCAAACGTTCCTTCCGGATTAATCGCACAAGGATTTGGCTGGGCGGAAGGGTATTTAACAGCTTTCTTTCAAATGATGCATGCGCCGGAATGGCTGCACGGAATTCTTGTATTAGGACTGTTTCGAGGTACAGGATGGGTCATTAGCGTGATGCTGCCTCCGATGGCCATCTTTTTCCCGGTGTTTGCGCTTTTAGAAAACTACGGCTACTTGCCTCGCGTCGCGTTTAATATGGATCGTCTGTTCAAACGAGCAGGCGCACACGGCAAGCAGTCACTGACGATGGCGATGGGATTTGGATGTAACGCCGCAGCGATTATGTCAACCCGTATTATTGAATCGCCGCGTGAACGTATGATGGCGATTTTAACAAATAACTTTGTTCCGTGTAACGGCAGATGGCCTACGCTGATTTTGTTAGCTTCTTTATTTATGGCAACAGGCTTTACAGGGAGTGCTAAAACATTCGTAACGGCGCTTGTGGTAGTCGGAACAGTGTTATTCGGAATTGTGGTGACGCTGTTCGTATCGTGGGCACTTTCTAAAACGGCGCTGCGCGGAGTACCAACACACTATACGCTAGAGCTTCCGCCTTACCGCAAGCCGAAATTTGTTGATACGATTGTGCGCGCGACGCTGGATAAATCACTGTTTGTGTTAAAACGCGCGATTATTGTTGCAGCACCCGCGGCGGTGTTAACGTGGGTATTGGCTAATATCTATATCGGTGACACAAGTATTTTAATGCACTTCGTTCAGTTTCTTGATCCGTTTGCCAAGACGCTGGGGCTAGACGGGTATATACTAGCTGCTTTTATCATTGGCTTGCCCGCTAATGAAATTGTTGTACCGGTTCTACTGATGGCGTATTTATCAACGGGCTCATTAATTGAAATTGAAGATGCAACTCGACTGAAACAAATTTTCCTTGACCACCACTGGACGTGGCTAACAGCTCTTAACATGATGTTGTTTTCGCTTCTGCATTTTCCGTGCGGAACGACGCTTGTGAATATTTATAAAGAAACCAAAAATGTCAAGTGGACGTTTCTTGCTTTTGCAATACCAACAGTGATTGCGATTGGCGTTACGTTTACGGTTGCTCAAGTGGTAAAAGCGTTTAACCTTATTTAAATATGATATAAAAGTGCAGGGTTTTAAAAAGAGCCCTGTATTTTTTATGAGTTGTTAATTAACTAGATTTTCAGTTTTATAATGTAAGATTGATTGATATTTTTTAGGAGAAATGGTAATTTGTATGATGTGTATTTGTTTTATGATACGCACACATGTAACTTCTGGGGGAGAACAACTATGGCGAAAAACAAGGCAGCAGAAACCATCTGCTGGCTGGGAATCCTTGCTCTCCTTATTCTCAGTATTGTAAATGTCGTTTATAAAGGTACAAAACAAACGCTTCTATTTACAAGAGATGAGCTGAAGTCTGGAGAAGTAAGCAAAAGCTGGGAATCATTTCGAAAAGAACAGCAGCTGTCAAAGAACAATGCAAAAATAGAAGATTTTCGTTTAACGCTCGATAGGAATCAAAACATATCTTCTATGCGGTTTACAGTAATAGATCCTTCTGATCATAATTCCTATACAACGTTACATTACAGCTCATGTTTTTCTTGTGAAGACAAAGGAGAGGATCGTTTAACGGTTACAAGTGACAAAGTTGATCGAAAGCCTGCTCAATATGACCGATTAATGACCGCAGATGAGTTTTTTTCGAAGGTAGAGGTTCTTAATAATCAGCATTTCTTTACAACTAGTCGCTATGTGTACACGCACCTTTATTCTTCCGGTGAGTACGAGAATACGAGTTATGACGGCCCTTACTTTATTTTAGAGGGAACGGAGTTAAAACAACTACAAACCTCTCATGCTTCGGACAAAGATTATCGTAATTACGGCAGCATACAAGTGATTGGCAGCAACAGTTCGGGAAGCTATCAGACAAGCGAGGGTACGACCAAAAGCGTCATCATCAGGTAAAAAGAAGCTGCAGTTTACACTAAGAGAGATTAGTAGAAAAAAGCGCGGATAACGTGCTAAAAGGAGGCTGACGGTGGGGATATTTTCTAATAAAATAGATTCAAAAAAAGCTAATAAGTATCAAACAAGGCTATACTCTTGTTTCACCATTCTCATCGTAGTGAATGTGATTAACAGCTGGTTTCTCGATTGGCTTTGGCTTTATATCACCACAAGTAGCGTTCTTGTTATACTCGTGATATTCCTGCTCAAAACACCTAAACGTGATTTAAATGAAGAGTGGAAACAGCTAGAAATAGAGAAAGACGAGGCTTTTGAAAACAGAGTCAATTTGATGATGATGAATGGCCGAAGTGATGTGCAGGCTATTAAATACATACGAAAAGAAAAAAATCTTGGTTTGCTTCGTGCGAAGCAGTATCTTGACCGTATTAAAGAATCAAAGAAATAATAAAAGCGACCTTTGACAAGCAGAGGTCGCTTTTTGATAGGCTATTTACTTTTTCTCGCCAACCGTCACTTTTTTCGTAAACATTTTCATGTCGCCTTTTATCGTCACATGAGCGGTAATCGTATATTCGCCGTTGTCTTTGAACGTATAGTCCGTGCTGTATGCGCCGTTACCTTCGTGTTTTGCATCGATCATTTCCTGGTTAATATAGCCTTCTTTTTCAACTTGAATCTGTACGGCGTCTGCATTTTCGATTTTTTTATCTCCTTGTGTAACGAGCACGTTAATAGATGTTTTTTCGTTTGCTTTAATAGTTTGCGGCACTTCAATTGTTCCTTTTACTTCCTGTGACTGTTGCTCATTTCCTTTTGAACAGCCGACCACGGCAATAACTAAAACGAGCAGCAGCATGCTAAGCTTTTTCATAAATATCTCCTTTTTTATCTTATATCCTATTAGTGAATACATTTCTCCATAAAACTTTATCACTGAAGTCACAAAATAAAATCATCCCAATGAGTGATTTTTATGAGTGTGACGGCAAGAAACTCGAACATTTTGTCACAAAAAATAGTTTACGATCGCAACACAACTTTACAGCATTCCGTCTTGAGCTTAGGATTAAACATAATAAGCTAGGAAAAGGAGAGAGAAATATGCTCATACTTTATGATGAGCTGTACGGCAAATTTGAAGCAGACGGCGTTCTTTTGGAACTCATTCAAAGTGATCCCGTACAGCGTTTAAAAGGAATTTACCAAGGCGGAGCGAGCCGGTTTGTAAATGAAGACTGGAATACTACTCGATATGATCATTCCGTTGGTGCGATGATGCTTGTAAATAGACTCGGAGGCTCTTTGGAAGAGCAAATAGCGGCTTTATTACATGACGTTTCACATACGGCATTTTCTCATGTGATTGACTATGTTTTGGAACAAAAAGAAGAAAATTATCATGAAACGATTTACGAACAAATTGTGACCGGGTCATCTATTCCTTCTATTTTAAAAAGCGCCGGTTTAAACTGGCGAGATATCTTGCTTGATGAAAGCCAGTGGACGCTGCTCGAACAGAACGCTCCGCACTTATGCGCTGACCGCGTGGATTATACGCTGCGGGATTTGTACGTATGCGGGGAGATTACTTTACAAGAAGTGCATGCTTTTTTGGATCAGCTTGTCGTATTTAATGAACAAATGGCATGCAGTAATTTAGCAGCGGCAGAGTGGTTTGTGGATGCTTATTACAAAGAAGTGATTGGCTTTTTTATGAATCCGCTTAATATGTTTGGAAATTATCAGCTGACGGAAATTATCAAGCTCGCTTTGCAAAAAGATATTTTATCTATTGAAGATTTTTTAAAGCAGGATGAAGATGTGGTTCGGCTGCTGAAAAATGCTGGAGATAGCAGCATTGAAGGGGTGTTATCTGCTCTTTTTAACAGCAAAGTACAAAAAGGAACAGCGTCTTGTCATGATGTTCACCAAACGACAAAAATGCGCTGGGTTGATCCTCTTGTTATTGGTTCAGATGGGGCGGCTCCTGTATCTCAGTTATCACTTACCGCTAAAAGAGTAATAGAAGAAGCAAAACAAAAGATAGAAAAAGGAGTATATCTCAGCATTCAGGCTCCGTTATAAAGGGAATCATTACATAAAGAAAGGGATGCATAATAATGTGCATCCCTTTCTCTCATAAGAAGTTTTATAGACCTCTAAGGAAGCCTTCTCTTAACGAACTTCATCACGCTTCGCATTTAACTCTTTAATCGTTTCACCTTCAACTAACACAGGCTGATAGTAGGTTTCGGTTGGTAACTCTTTTTTGCCCTGCAGCTTTTTAATAATCCAATCCGCCGCATCGTGTCCCATTTGTTCCTGCGGATGGGTTAAAGTTGTTAAATTAATCGTCGCATTTTTAGCGATGTACGAATTGTCTTGACCAATAATTGACAACTTGTCCGGAATAG
The DNA here is from genome assembly GCF_042787865.1 of Priestia sp. YIM B13486. Classification (NCBI taxonomy): domain Bacteria; kingdom Bacillati; phylum Bacillota; class Bacilli; order Caryophanales; family Bacillaceae; genus Priestia; species Priestia sp. YIM B13486. Next base: position 43,811 of record NZ_JBHZOZ010000003.1, read on the forward strand.
AAATGCCAAGTTGTCTGCATACATTTACAACTTCTAATCCGACTTCATCGTTATAGCAGACAAGAGCCGTCATTTCGTCATGATTTTCAGTAAGAAACGTCTTTAAATTAGCGTACAAATCAAGCTTTGTTTCGGTGTTAAAAGACAAAATATGCTCAGGCTGAAAGCGGAGCTTTGCTTCACCAAGCGCTTTTATGTAGCCTTTCATTCGGTACTTTCCTTGCAGGTCATCCATTTTTGCGATGAGTCCAATTTGTGTATGACCTTTTGAAATTAATTCATTTGTGGCAAGGTAGCTTGACTGAACGTCGTCTAGACAAAAAAACGGAACTTCCAATTCTTCGTAGTAGGCGTTAATCATCGTAAACGGAACGTCTTGTTCTTTGAATGATAAATAATACGAGATGTTTGGATTGTACAAATTACTTTTTGTAGGCTCAACAATTAGACCGTCTACTCCGTAGGAAAGCATCATTTCCAACGCTTTTTTTTCTTGTTCTACATCGTTATTCGTGCTCGCCAGCAGCAGCGAATAATTATCTTTATTTAACCTGCTTTCAATTCCGCGAATAATAGAAGGGAAAATATAGTCGGAAATATAGGTGGTAATTACACCGATTGTTTTGTTGGCAGAAGCCCCGCTAGATTTGGATTGATACTGATTGCTCACATAGGTGCCAGATCCTTTTTCGCTTCTTAAAAATCCTTCATTCGACAGCTCTAAAATGGCTTTTCGAACCGTATGTCTGCTGACACCATACGTTTCTTGCATGACCGATTCAGTCGGGATTTGTTCGCCCATGCTGTAATCGCCTGAAAGAATTTTGCTTTTTATATCCTCAAAAATCACCTGATATTTTGGCTTCATGTTTTCACTTCTTTCGTAGTTGTATACATTCAACTTTTTTGTGTGTAAAATTTGTATGGACATATTTTATCATGAACGTGAATAAATGAAAAGATTTCCTTGATTTTTAATCGAAAGGAAAATGATTTAAGGGTTGAATACCGATTTTTTAAAAGTTTAAGAAGGGAATAGTAGGATGTTTTGAATATTTGTGTGTATATATAATTTTTATATTGACAAATGTACGTACAAATAAATATACTTAAGTTGTTAACAAATTCAAACAGCGTTACATAAAACGGAAAGCGCTTCCTTACTGCTATAGGTATTGTTATAGCTATCAGAAAGGAGATTAAACGTGAAAACAACTCAAGAAAGCATAAAACAAGCAATTGCTAAAGGGAAAACGTCCCTTGGAATTGAACTTGGATCTACTCGTATTAAAGCGGTGCTGATTGATGAAAACTTTGAAACGATCGCATCTGGCAGTTATGAATGGGAAAATCTCTTAGAAGACGGTTTTTGGACGTACAACTTACTCGATATTATTACAGGTCTGCAAAGTGCTTACCGTGAAATGAAGCAAGAAGTGGAACGAAGCTACGGGATCACCATTCGAACAGTTGGCTCCATCGGCGTTTCAGCTATGATGCACGGATATATGGCGTTTGATAAAACGGGTGAGCTGCTTGTTCCGTTTCGAACGTGGCGTAATGCAACAACAAGCGCAGCAGCAAAAGAATTAACTGAACATTTCCAATTTAATATTCCTGAACGATGGAGCATTGCGCATCTCTATCAGGCAATTATCAATCAAGAAAAACATCTGCCGCGCATTGATTACATGACAACGCTAGCCGGCTATATTCACTGGCTGCTGACGGGCAGTAAGGCGCTTGGCATTGGAGACGCTTCGGGGATGTTTCCAATTGATGAACGCACGCAAAATTACAGTGAAGATATGATGAAGCAGTTTGATGAGCTTATTTCCTACAAAGGATATCCGTGGCAACTATCAGATATTCTGCCCGCAGTTCATACTTCAGGCGAGCAAGCAGGTACATTAACAGCGATAGGAGCTAGCATTTTAGATCAATCAAAAAATTTGCAGCCGGGCATTCCGTTTTGTCCTCCAGAAGGAGATGCGGGAACGGGAATGGTGGCGACAAACAGCGTAAGAAAACGCACGGGAAATGTTTCAGTAGGAACGTCCGTTTTTGCGATGATTGTACTAGATAAAAAGCTTTCAAACGTTTATCCGGAAATTGATTTGGTTACCACGCCAAACGGCAGTCCAGTTGGAATGGTTCATGCGAATAACTGCTCAAGCGACTTAAACGCCTGGCTCGGACTGTTTCGCGAATTTTCGGAGGCGATGGGGCAAAAAGTAGAGTCGGATAAATTATTCGAAGTGATGTTAAATAAAGCGTTAGAAGCTGACCCTGATGGAGGGGGCTTGCTTAGCTACGGCTATTTCTCAGGTGAAAATATTACCGGAGTAGAAAGTGGACGTCCGCTATTTGTCCGTTCAGCAAAAAGTAATTTTAATCTAGCAAACTTTATGCGTACACATCTTTTTACAGCTTTTGGCGCTTTAAAAATAGGGATGGATCTTTTAGTCAAAGAAGAAAACGTAAAGATTCACAGTATTTTAGCGCACGGAGGATTATTTAAAACGCCGGTAGTTGGTCAAAAAATGATGGCAGCGGCAATCAACACGCCTGTTTCCGTCATGGACACAGCAGGAGAAGGAGGCGCGTGGGGAATGGCTATTCTTTCTTCTTATATGCTCAATAAAAGTGAGAATGAAAGTTTAGAAGATTTCTTGGATGATAAAGTCTTTAAAGAAGTGACCGCACAAGAAATTTATCCTGACGAACTCGATGTAAAAGGGTTTGAAGCATTTATTAAAAGATATAAAAAAGGGCTAGTGATTGAAAAAGCAGCTGCAGAGCACCACAGCGAAGAACGGGAGGAGTTAGTGTGCTAGATAAATTAAAAGAAGAAGTATTTCAAGCAAACGTCGATTTGCCAAAACACGGACTGGTCAAGTATACGTGGGGAAATGTAAGTGCCATTGATCGAGACAGCGGTTTGTTTGTAATTAAACCAAGCGGCGTGACGTACGAGAAAATGACGGCGCAAGACATGGTAGTCGTTGATCTAGATGGTCACGTGGTAGAAGGTGAGCTTAATCCGTCATCTGATACGCTGACACATGCCGTACTCTATAAACATTACCCGCAAATCGGCGGTATTGCCCATACGCATTCAACCTGGGCGACCATTTGGGCTCAAGCAGGACTTGATGTGCAGGCAATGGGAACGACTCATGCCGATACCTTTTATGGTTCCGTACCGTGCGCGCGCTTTTTGACAGAAAAAGAAGTGAATGACGGATATGAAGTGGAAACCGGCAAGGTGATTATCGAAACATTTGAAGAGCGCGGCTTAGATGTGTTAGCGGTTCCTGGCATTTTACTTCAAGGGCACGGGCCGTTTACGTGGGGAAAAGATGCCAAAACGGCGGTAATGAACAGCGTCGTATTAGACGAAGTATCCAAAATGAACTTCTTTACACAAAAATTAAACGGGCTGGCTGAAGAGCTGCCGCAGCGTATATTAGACAAACATTATTTACGAAAACACGGACAAAATGCGTATTACGGGCAAGGACAGTAAAAGACTTACATACAGAAAAGGGGATTATCATGTTAAAAACAGCTCAAAAAGAATTTTGGTTTATTGTTGGTTCACAGCATCTTTACGGAAAAGAAGCGCTAGCAGAAGTAAAAGCACACGCGCAAACGATGACTGATGCTTTAAATGAAAGCGGTGTCTTGCCTTATCCGATTGTTCTGCAAGATTTAGCTGTGAATGCTGACACGATTACAAAGATGATGAAAGAAGTGAATTACCGAGATGAAGTTGCCGGCGTAATTACGTGGATGCATACGTTCTCGCCTGCAAAAATGTGGATTCGCGGTACCAAACTACTGCAAAAACCGCTGCTTCATTTAGCAACACAATTTAACGAAAGCATTCCTTGGGAAACGATTGATATGGACTTTATGAACTTGAATCAGTCCGCTCACGGTGATCGTGAATACGGCTTTATCAACGCTCGTTTGAACAAGCAAAATAAAATCGTAGTGGGCTACTGGGAGCGCCCCGAAGTACAGCAGCAAATTGCACAGTGGATGGACGTAGCCGCTGCTTATAACGAAAGCTTCAACATTAAAGTTGCGCGTTTCGGTGACAATATGCGCAACGTCGGCGTAACGGAAGGAGACAAAATTGAAGCGCAAATTCAATTTGGCTGGACGGTTGACTACTTCGGAATCGGTGACCTTGTTCAATATGTCAATGCCGTTACGGAAGAAGAAATCAATGATTTATTTGCTGAATATGCAGACGCGTATGAATTTGTCTACGGTGATTATTCTGCAGAAGACTGGGAGTCTAGTGTAAAAGTACAGGCAAGCTATGAAATTGCGATTAAACGTTTTCTAGATGAAGGCGGCTACAGCGCCTTTACCACTAACTTTGAAGATCTATACGGTATGAAACAGCTTCCAGGTCTAGCCGTACAGCGCTTGATGGCACAGGGCTACGGCTTTGCTGGTGAAGGAGACTGGAAAACAGCGGCGCTTGACCGCTTGCTCAAAGTAATGAGCCATAATCAGTCAACGGGCTTTATGGAAGACTACACGTATGAATTGGCTCCCGGACGCGAGTCTGTGCTTCAATCACACATGCTTGAAGTAGACCCAACGCTAGCGGTAAACAAACCAAAACTAATCGTTTCTCCGCTAGGTATCGGTAACCGCGAAGATCCGGCCCGCTTAGTGTTTGACGGTAAACAAGGAGAAGGCGTAGTGGTTTCCATGGCTGACTTCGGCACGCATTACAAGCTGTTAATTAACGAAGTATCGGCGTTTGAGCCGGAAGTTCCAGCTCCACATCTTCCGGTGGCGCGCGTGCTTTGGAACATTAAGCCAAACTTCCAAGACGGCGTTAAAGCGTGGATTGAAAACGGAGGAGGCCATCATACGGTACTTTCATTAAATTTAACGACCGATCAAATCGTGAGCTATGCAAAGCTTGTTGATCTAGAGTACGTCATTATTAAGTAAGCATCACTACTTTCGAGGGAGCGCTGCTTCCTTGGAAGTAAAAATATAGTGTTAGTAAAAGAACGCCGTTTTTAGAAATAAATGAAAGCGTTTTAAATTTGTGTGATAGGAAGCAAAACTAAGACAATACAAAGGGGATCTATAATCATGAGTAAAGTATCAAGTAAGTTTATCTTCTTCTTCGGCTCATTTGCCGGTATTTTATTCGGTTATGATATTGGGATTATTGCTGGTGCAGAAGGTCATATCCGTGAAGCGTTTCATTTGAGTCCGCTCTGGCTGGGAATTGTGGTTTCGTCGCTAATGGGAGGAGCAATTATCGGTTCCATTTTAAGCGGATTATTAGGCGATAAGTTTGGACGAAGAAAGTTAATTTTAATTTCGTCGATCATCTTTCTTTTAGGCTCCATCGGTTCAGCGATTGCACCAGAGGAAATTACGTTAACGATTGCGCGCGTCTTTTTAGGTACAGCAGTAGGAACGGCTTCTTCTTTAGTTCCTGCCTATATGTCAGAAATCGCACCTGCTCATATTCGCGGCAAGCTTTCAGGTTTAAATCAGCTAATGATTGTAATTGGATTATTATTAAGCTATATCGTAGCCTTTATTTTTGAGCCGGTTCCAAACAGCTGGCGATTAATGCTTGGCAGCGCCGGTATTTTTGCAATTGTATTATGCATCGGTATGATCAAGCTTCCAGAGTCGCCTCGCTACTTAATTAAAAATGGAATGCCAGATAAAGCGCGTGAAGTGCTGCGCACGCTTCGCCGGTCAACAGCTGAAGTGGAAGCTGAAGTGTCTGAAATTGAAAGCGTAGCTGTTCATGAACAATCAGGAATTAAACAGCTGTTTCATAAAAAGGTTCGTCTAGCTTTAATTATCGGCGTCGGAATGGCAACTTTTCAGCAGATTCAAGGCTCAAACTCAATTGTTTATTATGCAACAAGCATTGCTCGTCAAGTTGGTTTAGCCCCGCAGGTAGCTGCTGGTTTTACGGTCATTGTTGGGGTAATCTTCGTCGTGACAACACTTATTTTTCTGCAGTTTGTCGATAGATTCAACCGCCGTACCATTCTTACGATTGGCGGCGCGGGTATGGCTCTTTCATTTTTCACACCGGCTATTCTAGGAGCGTTAGGCGTTAATGAAGTCGTTGTTAACTGGGTTACGTTAATTGCTCTTTGCTGCTTTATCCTTTGCTATGCGTTTTCTTGGGCGCCGCTTACGTGGATCATTGTAGGAGAAATTTTCCCGCTTTCTGTACGCGGAATCGGTGCTGGGATTTCATCTGCTTTTAACTGGACAGGATCGCTGGCAGTAGGGCTTGTGTTCCCAATTTTAGCTGATCAGTTTAGTTTGGGCGTTATCTTTTCAACGTTCGGGATCATTTGTATTCTCGGTTTATTCTTCATACGTTTTGTAGTTGTTGAAACAAAAGGACGTAGCCTAGAGCAAATTGAAACGGACATGGCAGCTCGTTCTGGAAGAAATTCTGTAAGTCCAGTTGAGCGTAATAAATATGTTTAATTGTCGTAAATGTTTTAAATGTAAGATGCTGAGATAAAAGTATTTTAGCTGAAGTGAAAAACGAACCACTAATCAAACACTTTGATTAATGGTTCGTTTTTTTATGGTGAACGCAGGTTTTAGCTGTTTCGTTTCTTCTAGCAGTTGATTGGAGAGCAAGGCGAAGACTCCTGCGGGACAAGCGGAACAGATGAGACCCCGCAGGCGCACAAGCGACGAGGAGGCTCATCGGCCGCCCGCGGAAAGCGAAGCCTTGCACGGAAATCAACTGCGGGGGAACAAGCGGTTCAGCTCATGTCGGCCTTTGTTCGTCCCCAGCCTCTTTCTTATTAGTAGATACAGAGAATTCATCTTTTACCCTGTCATATTAGTGCCTAATAAAATGGAAAGATAGGTTAGCTTATCATAGTGTGGACTTTAATAGATATTCATAACTAGCAATTTCTAAAACGAAAGCTAAATGTGCGTTCTGCTTGCAAGAAGGTAGTGACCACCATCAACAAATTCTCATATAAATAAGTAAGCTTGTTTACTTTTAACTAAATTTATTTATTAATAGGGGGATTAACTAGTTGATAAATTTGACGCTTCATGAACGTTCTGAAAAGTTATTAAAGCAAAGAATTAAACAATTAAATCCGAGAGATCCATTTAACTTTGTTTTTATGGGAGACAGCAGAGGTGACGGACCAAACGATAATTGTTTCACGATGAGCGGTGAATTTGAGCTTGTGTTAAAAAAGGCGGTGGAATTGAACCCGCTGTTTATTATTCATGGGGGAGACACCGTCTATACAGGGAAAAAAGAGTATTTGGAGCACTTTGTTAAGGTTGTTGAAAAAATCGCCCCAAACATTCCTATGTTTGTATGCGTAGGGAATCATGATGAACTGTACCTTGATGAAAGCAATCTCGAAAACTTCAGAGCCACTATCGGAAAAGTACACTGGGTTATTGATATTCCTGTCTTTAACTTCCGGTGCATCGCATTAAATAATGTCATCAGTCCCAAAAATAAAATATATGGATTTACAGATAGAGAGCTTAATTATTTAGAGCAGCAGCTAGAGGATGCTCCTCGTAATACCGTTATAGCCATGCATGCGCAGCCAAATATCGGTCGGTGGACAAACCTTGAAGGGTTTCCTGTAACGACTCCTCAAAGTCAAGAGTTTTTTGATTTAATTCAAGAACACCGCGTGAAAAAAGTGTTAGTCAGCCACGTGCATGCGTATGACGAGCAGTTTATTAGAAAAAACAGAAACGGGTCGTTTACGCTTGGAAGAGGCACTGATTTTGTATTGTCAGGAGGCGCCGGCGCTCCCCTTGATTTTGAGCCGCCTTTAATTTTAAATAATTATAATTTTACGGAATTTTTTGTAAGCAGGTACAACATTTTAGGTCCTCTTCTTTGGAAGGATTTTGGACGACCTCGAAGAAATTGTTTGTAAAAACAAGAAAGTAGAAAGCTAGGTTCAAAAAAAGAGGCTGGGACAAAAGGATTTTAGACGAAGTGAAAAACGAACCATTGATCAAGATGTGTGATTAGTGGTTCGTTTTTTTGTGAGGGTAAACGTAGATTTCATGTGTATAGGTCTTTCTAGCAGGTGATTGGAGGACAAGACGAAGACTCCTGCGGGAAAAGCGGAACAGGTGAGACCCCACAGGAACGTATGTGACGAGGAGGCTCAGCGACCGCCCGCGGAAAGCGAAGTCTTGTACGGAAATCAACTGCGGTGTCACAAGCGATTCAGCTCATGTATTCCATTTGTCTTTAGAGTGGATTCATTTGGTTATGTCTCAACCTCTTTTGGAAAAATGTGCATAACTCTTAACGAAACCTTGTAGCAGAAGGCTCAGTCAAACGTTATAATAGATAATGAATGATGATATATTCTCTATATTTGTCATATATTTGTATTACATATGTAATTAAAGAAAAACATTCACTTGATATACTGTTTAATGACTTAACTTTATCTTAAAATTTACAGTGAACTGCCTGTTTATAGAGGCTTAGAACATACACAGCAAATGGAGGAGCAATCATGGCAAACGAAAAGATGCAAGAAGGACTTGATCGTTTTATCAAGGAAGATTTAAATGACCTTTTAGGTAGACTGTTCCCCTTAATGGACCGGGAGTGTGCCGAAGAAAAAAGAATGCTTATCGAAACCGCGGTAGAGTACATCTATTCTTCAGGGTATCATCAAGGAGCAAAAGACTTGATCGAAACACATCGAAAAGATGATTACAAATTGTTAAGGCAAAAATTAGCGTCAGCACCTCCTGAAAACTGATTTTTTAAAATTTTTTTTGACAACGTAAATGTAAGGTGTTAAGATAACTCTAAATTCAAAACATTATAAACAATTAAAACTCTTATTGAGAGAGGCGGAGGGACTGGCCCTGTGAAGCCCGGCAACCATTTAACAATTTTGTTAAAAAGGTGCTACATCCTGCAAAGCGTACAGCTTTGAAAAATAAGAGAGGATTTCATAGATACTATGCCTCTCTATTCATGATAGAGAGGCTTTTTATTTTATGTGAAGGTGTTTTGAATAAACAATTTCATAGAAATGCATCAGGTGCTGTGTAACGAATGTACGCAGCTTAAAAGGGAAGACCGGTGAAAAGCCGGCGCGGTCCCGCCACTGTAATGGGGAGCAACTTATTAACCACTGTTTCATGTTGAAATGGGAAGGGATAGGAAGCGATGAACCTAAGTCAGGAGACCTGCCTGTTGTATGCACTTAAGCTCTACGGGATATAGAGAGGAGTGAGGAATACGTGTTGAGAAAAACAGGCTATCTCAACTTTAGTTAAGTATGCGTATCATCTCTCTTTTTATTTCGAAAAGAGAGATTTTTTAGTTTACCGATAAAAAAATATACAGGGAGTGGAAAAAATGAGCAGTGTAAAAAGTTCGAACTTAGGTTATCCAAGAATTGGTGAAAAACGAGAATGGAAAAAAGCGCTTGAGCAGTTTTGGGCAGGAAAACTAGAGAAAGATATCTTTCTTCAAGAAATTGAAGCTCTTCGTCTAGCGCATCTAAAAAAACAGCGTGACGCAGGAATTGAATTGATTCCAGTCGGCGATTTTAGCTTATACGATCATGTGTTAGATACAGCTGTTATGTTTGGTTTGGTGCCAAAGCGCTTTGATTATGACGGGGGATCGGTATCGCTTGAAACGTATTTTGAGATTGCGCGAGGAACAAAAGGTGCGGTAGCCTCTACGATGACAAAATGGTTTAACACAAATTATCACTATATTGTACCAGAGCTTGAGGAATGTACGCCGGCACTTGTAGAAAATCGCCCGCTTCAATTTTACAAAGAAGCAAAACAGAAGCTGAATATTGAAGGTAAGCCCGTGATTTTAGGTCCAGTAACATTTGTGAAGCTGTCAAAAGGATATAAAAAAAGTGAGTTTAAAGAAGTAGTTGAACAATTTGTTCCGCTTTATGCAACTATCTTAGCGGAGCTGCAAGCAGAAGGAGTAGAGTGGGTACAAATAGATGAGCCGGTTTTAGCTACAACGCTATCAAAAGAAGACCTGGCGCTTTACACAGAAGTCTATCAAACTTTGAAGGAAGCGGCACCGAATGTAAAAGTCATTTTGCAAACGTATTTTGACAGCGTTGATCACTACAAAGAAGTTGTGTCTCTTCCTGTTGAAGGAATCGGTTTAGACTTTGTGCATGACCGAGGCGAAAATCTCACTGCGCTTAATAAATATGGTTTTCCGACTGATAAAGTGCTGGCAGCAGGAGTGATTGACGGACGAAACATTTGGCGTGAAAATTTGGACGAACAGCTTTTAACAATCAGTGAAATTGAAGAAGCTGTATCAAAAGATCGTCTAATCCTGCAGCCTTCATCAAGTCTGCTACATGTTCCTGTCACGGTGAAAAATGAAGAGACGATTGATCCAGTATTGAAAAATGCGCTCTCTTTTGCAGATGAAAAGCTAAAGGAAATTACGCTGTTAACAAAAGCGGTGCAGCAAGGAAAAGAAGCAATAGAAGAAGAAATAAGCGTAAGCAAACAGGCAATTCAAGCATTAAATGGTTCATCTTTTCGAAATCATCAAGACGTGCAAAAAGAGCTGAAGCAGCTGCACAGCTATAAAGCAGAGCGACAAGCGCCGTTTGACGTACGTCAGCGCGTTCAGCAAGAAGCTTTTCAACTGCCGCTTCTTCCAACGACAACGATTGGAAGCTTTCCGCAAACAAAAGAAGTGCGAAAAGAGCGTCTAAAATGGCGTAAAGGCGAGTTAAGCGATGAAGCATATGAAGCGTACATTAACGAGGAAATAAAAAAATGGATTGAAATTCAAGAAAACATCGGCTTAGATGTCCTTGTGCACGGAGAGTTTGAGCGTACGGATATGGTCGAATACTTCGGTGAGAAATTAGGAGGCTTTCAGTTTACGAAGTTTGGCTGGGTGCAATCTTACGGTTCTCGCTGCGTGAAGCCGCCGCTTATTTACGGAGATGTATCGTATGAGCAGGCGATGACGATCAAAGAAACGGTCTACGCACAGTCTCTAACCAATAAGCCGGTTAAAGGAATGCTGACGGGTCCGATTACGATTTTAAACTGGTCGTTTGTGCGTGATGATATCCCGCGCTACGACGTCGCAAATCAAATTGCGCTTGCTCTTAGAAAAGAAGTAGAAGCACTTGAAAGTCAGGGCATTTCAATGATTCAAGTAGATGAACCGGCGCTGCGTGAAGGACTGCCGTTAAAACGAGAAAACTGGGACAGCTACTTAAATGCTGCGGTGTATGCATTTAAACTAGCGACGGTATCGGTGCAAAACGAGACGCAAATTCACACGCATATGTGCTATTCGGAATTCGAAGAAATTATTGATGCGATTAAAGCGCTTGATGCCGACGTGATTTCCATTGAAACATCTAAAAGCCACGGCGAATTAATTTATGCGTTTGAAAAACATACGTACAATCAAGGAATTGGACTTGGCGTATATGATATCCACAGCCCGCGCGTACCGAAGCTTGAAGAGCTTCAGCGAAACATTGACCGCGCTCTAAAGGTGCTTGATCCTGCATTATTTTGGATTAATCCCGACTGCGGCCTTAAAACAAGAGGAATCAGCGAGACGGTTGAAGCTTTAAAAGTGATGGTTACTTCAGCAAAACAAACAAGACAAAATTTATTACAAAATATTTAATAACAAGAAAGTAAAGACCAAGCAGTGTAAACGCTACACTGCTTGGTCTTATGGGATTTTAAAAGGCCAAAAATATCCATTGACACTTCCCGTACATTTTTGTATCTTTTTAAAGGTGTTTTTAAAATCAGGGAGGTACAACATGAGTAACAACAGCACGCAGCACGTTAAAATTGTAACAGCGGATCCATCAGCGCTAGGTCTATTCGGACTTGCCATGGTGACACTTGTTGCATCGTTTCAAAAGCTTGGGGTAACCGATGGTGTTTCATTGGTATTGCCATGGGCGGTTTTTTTAGGCGGAATAGGACAGTTAATCGCATCTATGCAAGATTTCAAACATAATAATACCTTCGGCGCAACTGCTTTTGGTGCCTTCGGATTATTTTGGCTAGGTGTAGCTATGACATGGCTTATTCAGCTTGGAGCATTTGGAGAAGCGCTCGCAAAAGAAGCGGATCCAAAGCAGCTCGCATTTGCTTTTGTCGGCTACTTGATTTTCAGCGTTTTTATGACAGTTGGAGCAATGGGCACTCATAAAGTATTATTTATTATTTTTGTGTTAATTGATTTCTTATTCATTGGATTATCGCTAAGTACATTCGGTGTGGCGTATGAGTACACGCACTTACTAGCAGCAGTGTCAGAGCTATTGATTGCTCTGTTTTCATTCTATGGATCTGCAGCGGCTGTATTAAATACTCACTATGGTCGAATTGTGCTTCCGGTGGGCAAGCCGTTTGGAGCATTTATCAAATAATCAAGATGTTAATTAAAAAGCGAAGTAGGGTTGAATTCTGTATGATGCAGAGGTCAATCCTTTTTTGTTTGGGCATTTTTATATATAGTAGAAAGAGATAGTTATATGTAATAGAAGCTTTTAGAGAAAAAAGAAAGTACATAATGAAAGGAAACGTTCCAATGATTATAAGACAAGTGGAGGAAAAAGATTTAAACCAATTAATTACGTTAGAAAACAAAGGCTTTACACCTGAAGAAGCTGCCTCAAAAGATGCATTTATCACGCGGATTAACACTATTCCTGATACGTTTATCATCGCTCAAGAAAATGAAGAAATAATCGGATATGTGAACGGTCCCGTCATTTCAGCTCCGTTTATTACGGATGATTTGTTTGAAAAAACGATTTCGAACCCTGAGGCAGGCGGTCATCAAAGCATTTTAGGTATCGTTGTAAATCCAGAGCATCATCATAAAGGAATTGCGAGTATGCTGCTAAGAGAGTTTGAAAAGCAAGCGCAGGACAAACAGCGCTTAACGGTTACATTAACATGTAAAGAGAAATTGATTCCGTTTTACGAAAAAAACGGATATGTGAATCAAGGCGTTGCCGAGTCTCAGCATGCAGGCGTGCAGTGGTTTAATATGAGTAAGGAGCTTTAATGTTAACAAGGAAATAATGAAATAGAAAAGCACCAGCTTCCTTTAAGGAGTTTGTGCTTTTTTCATTGTGATGGTGAACATGTGTTTAATCTATTTCGTTGCTTCTAGCGGTTGATTGGAGGGCGAGGCGAAGACTCCTGCGGGAAAAGCGGTACAGGTGAGACCCCGCAGGAGCGAAAGCGACGAGGAGGCTCAGCGCCCGCCCGCGGAAAGCGAGACCTTGCACGGAAATCAACAGCGGTGTAACAAGCGATTTATACTCAATCATTTCTCTCATTTTTTCGTCTTTAGATTGGATCAATCTCGTTATGTTTCAATCTCTTTTTTAGGTAGGTAAGAGACATTGATTTGTCAAACATATTTGACAGTAACAAGAAAAATAATATAAGATATGGATGTAAAAAGTTTTTTACATTTTAGAGATGAGTGATGAATGGTGGAAAATCGAATTAAAGAACTGCGTAAAAGCAAGCGAATGTCTCAGGATGAACTGGCAAAAGTATGCGGCGTATCGAGACAAACAATTAATGCAATTGAAAACAATAAGTATGATCCAAGCTTAACGCTAGCTTTTCAGCTGGCTGAGGAGCTGGGAGCAACAGTAGATGAGCTGTTTTTATTTCATAAATCAGGATGAGTTAGTTAAAAAGAGAAGGTAATGTGAAGTAGTGATCTTACTAGTAGAAGTTTTGACATTTCTGTACTATAAGCTAAAATCACATATGTAAACAGTAGATCAATATTACTTCTATCACTTTATAAAAAAGAGATTTACAGAGCAACGGTGGTGAAAGGAATGAAAAATCGAGCTGCCGGAGTAGCTCTTACAAGTACGGGCATGTTACTGTTGATGGTAACGTTAGTACTTCCTGTTCCGGGAGTAACGTATAGTTTACTTGTAGGAAGCAGCATTGTACTAAAGGGCTGCGGAACAGGAGGAATAAAAAGGTGTATCACGTGAATGCAGCGCGATGTAGAAAAGGAGGTTCCTTTTGAAAAAAAGAACAATTATTATAGCTGCACTTTTATTTATCGTCGTATTTTATTTTACATATACCGGGAAAGCCTATCAGTTAAAAGACGTCATAAAAGTAGATGAAGCAAACGTTACGCGTATTGAAATAGATACGGACGAAGGAAAACGTGTAGTAGATGATAAAAAAGAGATAAAGCAAATCGTACATTCTTTGGCAAAAATAGAAGTAAAAAAAAGCAAGGAGCTCGACCCAAAGTTTGATCAGTCTTACTGGGTAAAAATCGTCGAAAACGGAAAAGATGCGTACGGTTTAACGATTTATGATGATGACTACATAAAAGCGTTTAGCTTTGAAGATAAAAAACAGGCGACATATACGATTGTTAAAGACCAAAAAGTAGATGTTAAAAAGCTGTTTTCAACTAAATAAACGTGTAAACCTACTAAAAAAGACAGCCTGCGCTGTCTTTTTTTATAAAAATAATAGATTGAAAATTTAGATTATTTTAAGCGGAATTAATCCTTGCCTATATAATTAATAAATGATTGAATTAGGTCAATATCCGGGTTAACTAATAGTGCTGGAAGAAGGCCAAATGTTAATAATACAAGAACGTTTGATCCAATAAAGATGCGAAGTGCTTTTTTGATTTTCATGATATTTCCTCCCTTTTTTATATTTTCGTATAAAAAGAGAAAAAAATCAATAGAAATGTGACGAAATTGTGAACTTTTTGTCTAATAGTCCCTGATAGATGATAAAAATTCCCTCTCTATACTAGATAAAGAGGGGATATAGCACGTCATAAAATATGTAGAAACATTAAAAATACATGTGCAAATTCTCAACAAATCGGTAAAGAAAATAGCATGAAAAACCGATTAAGATACATCCAGCCGCAATAGAAACCCATTTAATATAAAACTGATTCAGTACTTTTCTAGTTCCAGAGACAATCGTCATTAAGCCTAGGTCATGAATTAAAATCCCTGTTAATATTCCGGCAGCAATCAGCAGGAAATGAAAAGAATGAGAGGATTGAAGCGAATTGGTCAGCACCGTTCCAAACACGCTGAGCCAAAAAATGAGATTGCTAGGAGAAATCGCAACAAAGATCCCGTTCACATAAGAAGAGGCAAACGACTTTTTTACGTGTTCTCCAGGAGCTGTTATATCATGGTCGGCATGTTTAATGCTGTCATAGCCAATATAAAGTAAAAAAAGCGCTCCTATAAGCCACATGATAAGCTGTATAAAAGGAGCCGATAAAACAGAAGCCAGTCCAGAGTAAAGAAGCACAATTAATAATAAATCAACCGTCATCCCTCCGAGTCCGACAACCCATCCGTGAAGAAACCCGTTTTTTAAACCTTGTTTTGTCATTTCAATTGTCACCGTACCAACGGGAAGGGCAATCGAAAGACCGAGCAGCACATTTGTTAAAAATAACGTCACCAAAAACAAAACCTCTTTCAATCTTGTATCTACTATCGTTTTCCGTTTAAGTGGTCTTTCATTATATAAAAATATGTAATGAAATTTGATGTTATGTATAAAAAACAGTAAGCACAAAGGCTGCTTCGGTATATTGACACTTTTTTCCTACCGAGCTATAAAAAGAGGAGCAGTAACTGCTCCTCTTCACCATTTTAAACGCTTTCCTGCACGGTGGCCGACGGTCTTTTAAACGCAGCAACAAACCACACAATATTCGTAATCAGCAAGCCTAAACAAGAAATCATTATTCCTATAATTGAAGCTAAGTTTCCTGAGAAATCTTCTAATCCGAATAAAAACAGAGCCGGCATCAGTAATAGAGTACTAGCAGCGATTAAAAGGCCGATGCTGCAAAAAGCGGCCATGATAAATTTTAAGAAATTGATTCCCAACATATAAAAAGCTAACGGCAACAAATATAAAAACAGAATCATGCCAAGAGATAACCACAGCCCTGTTGAGCCGAACGTATTAACGTTGGGACCTGAATCTGCTAGAGGAG
Source organism: Priestia sp. YIM B13486 (assembly GCF_042787865.1). NCBI lineage: Bacteria > Bacillati > Bacillota > Bacilli > Caryophanales > Bacillaceae > Priestia > Priestia sp. YIM B13486. The sequence goes on from NZ_JBHZOZ010000003.1 coordinate 59,904, forward strand.
AAAGCGAACCAAGAACTAAAATGAAGCAGAAAAATAGGGCAGAAAGCAAAGTGGTGACTATCACACTATTTTTTGCTGTAGAATTACGCATTGTTTTTTAGCCTCCTTTCTAATAAATAAGTGTATGGATTAATTTTACAATACAAAAGTTTGGGAATCACCAGTTTTTTTACAAAAACCTTTGGTAGGTTGGATAATAATGAAGAGAAGCCGGGTTAAGATAATACACGTGTACATATTTTTTGTGTGGACCTGGATAGTGGGTTTCGTGCCAGTATTGCGCCAGTATTGTTTGAATAGGATGCGAATGAGGGGCTTCTCCGTAATGTCCGTAGTAGAGGCCGCTTCCTGAATAAGGAGAATACATAAAATCACCTGCCTGTTTAAATGAATGTGTTACACGGTATGATTTTATACGGATTAACGTTCTTCTACAGTGTAAAAAGGGCACAAATAGGTCATTGGCTATATGAATGCTCCATTACAGTAAAAAAGACCTCTAAAAGCAAGAGGTCATAACCTAGGCATCTGTATGTTCTTCACTTGGATGTCTTTGAAAATCCAAAAAACGAGTTCCTTGAAACGTCAGCATTCCTTCATCGCCTTCTGCTAGCATGCCGTATTCGCGGCCTGAAACCGTAAATTCAGAGCGGTCGGTGCTTTCAAATTGGAAGGTTACGTAGTAAGTTGTAGACGTGTGAGAGTGATGATGTTCGTGAGCATGATCGCCATGGCGGTGGACGTTTGTCCGTTTGCCCGTAATTTTTGCTTTTACGGATAGACGGGGAGACTGCTCATTTTTACTCCAAGTGCCGATCCCTTTAAAAATAGAAAATAGAAAAATACCAATAACAATAACAAAAAATAGCATCACAAACGTAGGCATTCCGTTAAATAACGCGTCGTCTGGAAAAAAAGCGCCTCCGCTTACGTCATCGGGCACATCACCTTCAAAAACAATGTCATCTCCGGACGGATCATCTTCAAATATCATTTCATCTTCAAACATTCGTATTCCCCCTTACTATAAATACGATTACTGAATGGAAAAAGTTTCATCTTTATAGTAGGCTTATGATAGGATAGCTAGTTACTATTCATACATATGAGTGAACAAGAAAAAGGAGAGATACACATGGGGAAATACAAAGTTGTTATGTCTGGAAAAACGTGGCCAAATGCTTACGAGAAGCTAGCGGAGCACTGCGATATTCAAATGTGGGAAGGAGAAGGAAAGATTCCACAAGAAACGCTGCGCGACTGGCTTCGTGACGCCGACGGCTTTTTTAATATCGGCCACATCACAGTGGACGAAGAGCTGTTAGAAGCAGCGCCGAATCTGCGCGTTATTTCTCAATCAGGCGTCGGGTATGACAGTGTAGATGTCGAAGCATGCACCAAAAAAGGGGTGCCGTTTAGTAATACGCCAGGCGTTCTAGTAGAAGCAACGGCAGACTTAACGTTTGGTCTCTTGCTGTCAGCAGCTCGCCGCATTCATGAAGGCTATGAAAAAGTGAAACAAGGAAACTGGGAAACGGTATTTGGCGTTGATTTATTTGGAAAAACGCTTGGTATTGTTGGAATGGGCGATATCGGAAGCGCCGTTGCCAGACGAGCAAAGGCATCGGGTATGAACATCGTTTACCACAACCGAAGCCGCAAGCATGAAGCCGAAAAAGAGCTTGATGCCGTATACCTTTCATTTGAAGAGCTGCTTCAAACAGTTGACTGTATCGTATGCTTAGTGCCGCTTTCAAATGAAAGCAAAGGCATGTTCGGAGAAGCTGAATTTAAAGCCATGAAAAGCAGCGCGTATTTTGTGAACGCAGCGCGCGGAGGATTAGTGGACACGGAAGCACTTTATAACGCGCTGAAAAATGAAGAAATTGCGTATGCCGCACTGGACGTAACAGACCCAGAGCCGCTTCCGGCAGATCATAAGCTCCTGCAGCTTTCAAACGTACTGGTGACGCCGCATATTGGAAGTGCTACGTACGAAACGCGCAATCGCATGGCAGATTTAGCCGTCCAGAACCTGCTTTTAGGTCTTGAAAAAAAGCCTTTAGTGACGTGTGTGAATGAAGACGTGAATTACAAGTAAGGAGAGATTTTTTGTTAAAAGCATTACAACTTATTTTTTCAATTATTACTGTTGGACTGGCTCTTTATATCATGCTTACTCACAGTTACCAGTTCCTTTCGTTTTTAAATATACTTTTAGGTTTAACGATGCTAGTTTTAGGAGCAATCGAGTGGCAAAAAAGAAAGAAAACCAGCGCATGGCTGTTGTTTTTAGTTGCGCTGTTTAGCTGGTTTGTCGGTATTTATCGCATGACCATTTAAAAACGCTTGGCAAATGCCAAGCGTTTTTTTAATGTGCTTCCAGCTGTGCTTCTAACACTTTTTCAATAACGGAAGCTACTCCGTTTTCATCGTTTGTTAATGTAACGTCATCAGCTAACGCTTTAATTTCCGCGTGCGCATTTGCCATAGCGATTCCTTTTCCAGCCGTTTGCAGCATGGATACGTCGTTAAAGCTGTCTCCAATAGCAATGGTATCATGAAGAGAGCCGCCGAGCTCTTTTACAACGTATGTTAATGCGTTTCCTTTTGACGCGTCTTTGTGTTCAAGTTCGAAGTTATGATCAGCCGAAGATACAAGCGTCATGTCGTGCTGCTTGCTAAAGTGATCCCAGCCTTTTTGTCGTTTTTCATCATCAAATGAAAAAGCTAGTACGTTATAAAGCTCAGCGTTTGTATTTAAAATATCTTCATACGATGCAACAAAGGCAAATCCCGTTTGGCTGTATTGCTTAGCCGCTGCGTGATGAAGTCTTTCTTCATCCACGTTTTTATTGGCGCTTTTTACTCGGTCAATTTCAATAGCCAGCAGCTCACGGCCTGAGTTTGGCGTATAAATCGCATGTTCAGCAAACACTTCATAGTAAAATTCGTTTGCATCCAGCCACTGAAGCGCTTCTTTGACGTGATGTGCATCAATCGGAACAGAATGTCTGAGCTGTCCGTTTGGGTCATGAATAGTCGCTCCGTTTGCGGCAATCACCCAAAGGTTTGAAAGCTCAGCTTTTTTTAAAATTTCCTGCACGTCGAAATAAGCGCGCCCCGTAGCAACCACGACTTCAATTCCTTGTTTTTGCGCTTTTTTAATTGCTTCTGCATTAATTGTGCTAATTTCACTGCTGCTATTTAAAAGCGTTCCATCTAAATCTGTAAAAATCATCTTCATAAACTATCTCTCCCTTTGACTATTATTACTTGTTTTTGCATGTTTTATCTTGTTTATCCTACAATAAACGAAAAAACACTGATAATCAAGCGTTTTTACATTGTTTTTACAAAAGAAACAAGTATAATAAAGTAAAAAGCAGAAAGAAAACAGGTGAACAAGCAATGTTAAAACAAGAAAGACGCAAACAAATTATGAATTTGCTTGAAAAAGAAGGGCGAATTGTGGCTACCACGCTTAGCCAAACGCTGAATGTTTCAGAAGATACAATCCGCAGAGATCTGCGGGAAATGGACGCGCTCGGTCTGCTGCAGCGCGTACACGGAGGAGCGCTTCCGCGTTCCACGTCTGCGGTTGAGTACAAAGAGCGAAAACGTGAATTGATGGATGTCAAGCATTCACTTGCCGTTGCGGCGCTTCCGTTAATTAAAGACGGGCAGGTGCTCTTGATGGACGGAAGTACAACAAATATTCAGCTCGTCAAAGCTTTTCCAAAGAATTTAAACGTCACGGTTATTACAAACAGTCCGTTAATTACCGTTGCACTAGCGGAGCATGACTTTGTAGAAGTTGTTTCTCTTGGAGGAACGTTTCGAAAAGAATCGATGGTCACGGTAGGACAAAGCGTGGTTGATACATTAAAACAAATTCGAGCGGATCTCTGTTTTTTAGGCGTATACGCAATCGATCCTAAAATCGGCATGAGCATTCCTTTGCTTGAAGAAATGCACATTAAAAGCCAAATGATTAAAAGTGCGAGTGAAGTAGCGGCTATTGTAACAGCTAAAAAACTCAATACATCGTCAACGTACACGTTCAGTTCAGCCAACTCACTAGATTGGCTCATTACAGAAGAACATGTGAACGAAACCGTGTTAAATGCTTACCGCGAAATCGGCATTGAAGTAATCACAAATAAATAGTCGTTTTAGTAAGGAAGTATATGGTAATGTAGAGTAAAAAGGAGCTTGAGCGATGAGCGAACAAATAGATGTTACGCAGGAACTAGCGAAGCTTCAGCAAAGAGTCGAACACCTAGAGGAAAGAGTGGAAAAAGCAGAGTCTAAGCAAGGTCCTTTATGGTTTCTATGGGAAGCCATACGATCGATTTTAATTGGACTATTCATTGTAGGGCCTGCAGCAGCAATCATTTTTGGCGTTTTATCGGCACTAGCGGGAAAATGAAAAAGGTTGAGACATAACTAAATCAATATAATCTCAAGGCGAACAAATTGGATAGATGAGCTATTGTGTTCGCTTGTTACAGCGCTGTTGATTTCCGTGCAAGACTTCGCTTTCCGCGGGCGGCTGGTGAGCCTCCTCGTCGCTTTCACTCCTGCGGGGTCTCACTTAGCCCGCTTTTCCCGCAGGAGTCTTCGTCTTGCCCTCCAATCAACAGCTAGAAGCTGCTATATATATGAACGTTCACTATACTAATAAAAATCCGAACAAATTTGATTCTCAATCAAGAATCAAAATCGTTCGGATTTTCCTTTGACTAAAATACTTTTATCCCAGCCTCGTTTTATTATTATTTTTCTGAATCAGAGTGAAACTTCGTGCTGACAAAAATGATAATGGCTAACAAAATCACAATTGGCAGCCAAATAATTTCAAATTTATAAGCAGGCTCTGCAAGCGCGGCGATAACAGCGCCAAAGCAGTAAAGCACAAGAGACAGCGCGCGAAGAATAGCATCGGTGTTAAACGTTTTGCGGTAGCGAGAACTGCGAAAACGTGCCGTTACGTCTTCAAAAAAGTTAGCAAGCGTCCCTGTCAATACAGTTGTGGAAATGCCGGCTACGCCAAGCTTTCGAGCCGCCGTTGTTTGAAGACCCATCGCTGAGCTTAATAAGAAAATAAATAAGTAAGTTAAGTGTAAAGAAGGAGAAAACGAAGATAAAAGTGCAAAAACAAGTAAAATTAATCCTTCTATTCCAAGCGCGATCGTTACGGCTTTAGGCCAAAACGTTTTTTCTTTGTTTCCAACAAGGATTGCAGCGCCTACAACTCCTATAATAAAGCCTCCTAAAGCTGTCAGAGAGTGAAAAACAGTTGTTTCAAGCGAGTTTCCGATTGCTAACCCGAGCAGCACGATGTTTCCGGTCATGTTTGCAGTAAAGATATGGCCAAGGCTTAAGTAGCCAATCACATCGACGATACCCGCTGTGACACAAAGAACCAGCAAAATAATGTTTCGATAAGTAGAATTCGTCACGGTAAGTCATCCTTTCTTTTATACCAACTAAACAGTTTACCGTGAAGAAAAAAATCTGTCCAGAGAGTTGTCTTACAAATTTTTAAGCGTGTCCCATCCAAAAGCCACTTCAGATAGGGAGGTCCCCTCAATAACAACCTCAGCACGATCGATTCTTTTTCCGCCAAGCGCTTCGTAAAACTGACAGGCGCCGTTTTGTTCAAAAGCCCATGTGAGCATCGTATGTATATGTTGGTTTGCCAACTCTTGCGCTATTTTATGCATAAGCGCTTTTCCGATTCCTTTTCGCTGATGCTCTGCGAGTAAATACATGGCATACAGTTCTCCTTTATAGAAAGGATGCTTGCTGGTTCTTTCTTTGCCATAAGAAGCAAAGCCTACGATTTGACCGTTTTCTTCTGCAACAAAAATAGAATTTGATTCCAGCTGCTTTTTCCAGACGGGCTTTCGCTTTTCAGCGCTCAAAGAATCTAAAAAAGAATCCGGAACAAGTCCTTTATAAGTTGATTTCCAGCTTTCTACGTGTACATTTGCAATGCCTGCTTCATCGCCAATTCTGCCTGGACGTATCATATGCTCACCTCATTTTTTCTATATTTTAACATAATTTTAAAACGGGCATCCCCGTTTTTTCATTTTCTTTGTATATATATAGTAGCTATTTTACATAACAAAGGAGATGATATAATGAGTAAATTATTATTAAAAGATCAGCCGTTAATTGTACTACCGGCGCTGGCAGTCAAAGTAGGAGTGAACGGAGCCCTGTTTCTTCAGCAGCTTCACTACTGGCTTGAAAAAAGCGTAAACGTGCAGGACGGATATACGTGGGTATACAACACCAATCAGCAGTGGCTGCAGCAGTTTCCATTTTGGTCGCTTTCAACGATTCAACGCATCATTTCAAAGCTTGAAAAAGAAGGCCTGATTGTAAAAGGAAAGTACAACCGCTCTAAATTTAACAACACGGTCTGGTACCGGATTGATTATAAGAAACTAGAAGAGCTTATGCCAAGCGATGAATTTGAAGAGCTCGAAGATGTCAATTTGACAGAAGGAGAGAGTCAAATTGAAGCAGCGGATTCACTCACTGTGACGGCGTCATTAACAGAGACTACAGCAGAAAATACAAATCAAATAAAAAGAGAAGAAGCCGCGCATGACGCTTACGTACAAACGTTAGAAGCCGCTTTTATTGCTAGAAGAAACCGAGGAGTGTATCCTTCAGCGAGTGACTTGAAGCATATGTACGAAGTCGCCAAAAGCGAAATACCTATAGAAGAGGCGCTAGCTGGACTGCATGAAGCATTTGATCACTACGTGCCTAAATACAGCGGAGATACCATTCGAGCATTTGCCTACATTAAACAGCATCTTTTTCATAAGCATTATGTAACATCACAGCGCACGCTAGCGAGTCAGCAGACTGAAAAGCCGCTTTCCTACGCTACTAAAAAGCGCATTGTTCGCAAGGAATTGACGCCGGATTGGCTAAGAGAAAATGAAGAGCTAGAACCTTCAGCTCCTGCTTTTAAAAACGATGCCCACTTTGAAGAAGAAAAGAAAAAGCTTGCTGAAAGTCTTCGTGAGCTGGAGCAGGAATTAAAAAATAATTGAAAATACCCCCGGACTTTTATAAGATAAAAGATAGTAAACCTTTTGAATACGAAAGGTTTACTAGGTAAAAGAAAAGCGTCTCTTAAAGAAGGTGCGCCATAAACGTGATAAAATTTTTGTTTTTGCTGTTTATGCCAACAATCTTTGTTTTTTTCGGTTTGTGGCTTATCCAAAATGTGTTGGTAACATTTGTTTGCTTTTACGGCTGGATGTTTATGATTTTATATGCGAATAATAAAATTAACTTGAAGGTAGCGCTTACAAAAAAATCTCTGTATGTGGGAACTCTGAGCGGAGTTCTATGTGCCGCTGTGATAATTGGAAGCAGCCTGTTTTTTTCTGGTAAAATCTTTCATGCAGAAGATATGCAAGCGGTTTTGCAAATATGGGGATTTAGCGGATGGAAAGTGATCATTTTAGCCGTCATTTTGATTTTTATTAACCCTTATTTAGAAGAAATGTATTGGCGCGTCTATATACAGAATAAAGTGAAGAAGCATCTGTCCTTACACGCTTCAACCATTGTTACATCAAGCTTTTATACGCTTTATCACCTGTTTATTATTCTGCCCGTTTTTGCGTTTCCTTTTAATTGGATCTCGGCTGCAGGCGTTTTTTTAGCAGGTATAACGTGGGCGTGTATAAGGGAGCGATACGGTGCCGAAGCGGCAATTATTAGTCATGCGTTAGCGGACGCGGCGATTATGATTGTATACGGATTATATGTAAGATAGTGGTATTATGTCAAAAAACCATGAATCGTTATTCATTTATAACTTGTTTTCATGGTATAATAACAATAATAGTAAAATTTTATCAACACATTTGAATTGAAATAATGTATACTTGTAATACAAAGATTGAAGCGTTTACATAAATCGGAATACACATAGTTAATCTGGGTCCGATGAAAACTAAAAAAAAAGAGAGAGATAATTACTTGGAGGAGGAATAGAAGTATGTTTGTACCTATTGAGCGTAAAAAAGTATCTAGTCAAGTGCTTGATCAATTAAAAAAGATGATTAAAGAGAAAACGTTCCCGCCAGAGTCTCGTTTGCCGTCGGAACATGAGTTATCCAAAATGTTTGGAGTGAGCCGCGCACCAATTCGTGAAGCGCTAAGCGTTCTTTCTGCCAGCGGATTAATTGAATCACGACAAGGCGGAGGAAGCTACGTAAAACGTGTAAACTTAGTGGGCATGCTTGATCCAATGACGTTTGAAATGGTTGAAGCAGATCAGGTTCTTGAACTAATTGAAATGCGTATTATCATCGAGTCGCAGGCAGCAAGCTTAGCCGCGCTGCGCCGTACGGATGAAGAACTGATTGAAATTAAAGAATCGTTAGAAGCATTTAAAAAGACGGTTCACAACAGTGAAGAAATTGGACATGAAGCGGACTATCGCTTTCACCATGATATCGTGAAAGCAGCTCATAACTCATTCCTTCTTCATGCTGTAGAAGATTTAGGCCATTTGTATCGAAAAGCGCTTGCTTATTCGTTAAATAAAAGCCAAAAAGAAAATCGCAAGCAAACGGATGCCGACCATGAGCGTATTTTTGAAGCGATTAAAAATGGTGAGCCAGAAGAAGCAGCAGAAGCGGTTCGTGATCACTTAGAGCACGTTCGCCAAAAAGTAATGGTATCTCAATAATAAAAAAAACGATAGTCTCAAGGGCTATCGTTTTTTTATATTTCGTTCATGTGAGGAAATAAAACATGTTGAAAACGAAAATTTACGCTTAAGCCGGTGCGAATGTGCCGGCTTTTTGTATATAAAAAGAGAAAATATCTAATTATACTCTTTAATAATCAGAAAATACAGTATTGTTAATAATTTTATGGCATGGTATTTTATTAACAAATGTTACTTTTATTTACATATTAATGTTAGTAAATCTAACATTAATAGGAGGAGGAGGGAGAAGATGCTTTCATCAAGCGTCGGGTATTTGATTTTACTGATTTTTGGAGGAGGCTTTACGGCCGTTACAATCATGATGCAGCGCCGCCAAGGAAAGGAAATGACGGCTGAGCAGTTTAGTACAGCCGGAAGAAATGTAAGCGTTGGGCTGGCGAGTGCATCCATTATTGCTGCATGGACGTGGGCCGCTACGTTAATGATGTCTTCTTCCACAGGCTATCAGTACGGCATTAGCGGACCGTATTGGTACGCAGCGGGAGCAAGCATTCAAATTTTGCTGTTTGCCATTGTCGCGATTAACCTGAAGAAAAAAGCACCGAATGCTCATACGTTTTTAGAATTTATTGCACAGCGTTTCGACGTGAAAAATCATCGTTTAATGCTTGGCTTTGCTCTTATGACAAATATTATTGTGACCGCCATGGTTATTTTAGGAGGAGCCATTGCTTTAAACTCTCTTACCGGGATGAATATTTTTATTGCTGCTTTTTTAATTCCTCTTACGTTTACCATCTACACCATGATTGGCGGTTTAAAAGCCTCATTTGTTGCTGATTATTTTAACACCGTTTTTATTTTCATTATTTTATTTATTTTTGCTGCTGCCGTTTATTATAAGTTCGGCATAACAAGCGTGTACGAAGGGCTGAAAAATCTGCCTTCGTCACAGCATATGCTTACGATGGCATCGGTGCCGGGTCTTTTGTTTGGGATGATTAATATTATCGGGAACTTCGGTACGGTCTTTGTGGATCAAGCATACTGGCAGCGTGCCATCGCAAGTAAAAACAGCGCTGCTTCAAAAGCGTATATTTACGGCGGAATTGCCTGGTTTTCGATTCCCTTTGCCGTTGCCACTTTCCTAGGTGTAAGTGCGGCTGGGCTTGGAATTGCCGTAGATTCACCGGATTCTATCGCGCCCGTTATGGCGTCACACGTGCTTGGAAATCTAGGTTCTATTTTGTTTTTAACGATGCTGTTTATGGCGGTAATGTCGACAGGAGCGGCTGAATTAACAGCGATCACAAATATTATCGTAACGGACATTTACCTGCGTTCTATTAATCCAAAAGCAAGCAGTAAAAAAATCTTAAGCACGTCGCGAAAAGTGACGCTTGGCTTTGGGCTTGCGATGGGTGTGTTTTCCATTTTACTGTTTTACTTAGGAATTAGCCTTGGGTTTGTGTATATGGCTATGGGCATTTTCGTCAGCGGAGCCGTTATTCCCGTTACGCTTGGACTGATGTGGAAAAAAGCGACGAATACAGGTGCATTTTACGGAGCGCTTTTAGGGATGATTGGCGGCGTTGTCGCATGGAACACATCTGCTTACTTGATTAACGGTCACATTAATGTAGAAGCCCTTGGCGGACTGTATCCAATGCTTATTGGAAATTCTACCGTTTTTATTATCAGCGGAATCATATCAATTGGACACGGCTTGCTTGCTAAAAAAGAATTTGACTTTGATGAACTAAAAGACAAATTCAAAAGCTTTGATGAACATGGAGATGAACCATTAAGGGAGGAAGTGGCGTATGGATCCACAACAACAGTTAAATAAAGACGCAAAGCTATGTGCGCGCTGGGCGCTGGGACTTACATTTTTGTTTGTCCTCTTGTTTCCAGGCGTGATGTTTTTAACGGGCTATCAATACACGCTTTCCTTTTTTAAAGGCTGGACGTATTTTGCGTTTGGCTGGCTGATTATCGCGGGAATTTGTATTATTGTGGGGCCTGTGGTGGAGTTTGTGAGGGAGAAGAAGGAGAGAGATACCGTTTAATTTGTTAAAACGCTACGAATTTCAAATGTGTTAGTTATAAAAAAAATCACAAATCATATTCTAGTGAATATGGTTTGTGATTTTTTTGTAAAGATATTTAAAGTTATGTTAATTTTTGGTAAACTGGACTTAGTTCCATAAAATTACATTATGGTTTTAAATAGATTTTCCTATTTTATTTGGTTGTCTTTTAACATAAATGAAAGGAGGTTAAGTGATTGTACATCGTCTCTTTAGAAAAAGCATGTTATGCAGAACTTCAAGCAGTAGGTTCAAAAGCTTACAATCTCTCAAAAATGATTCAGCACGTTTCTCATATCCCTACAGGATTTGTTTTAACATCTCACGCATTACATTCCTTTTTAACGTTTAACCAAATAGAAATAAAAGCAAAAGATAGCAGCTTCATAGAAAAGAAGATTCAAAGCGGCACGTTTCCTTTAGCTTTGCAAAAAGAAATTGTTTCTTCGTATGCCAATATTCAAGGTGCTGGTGTAAAAGCCGTAGCCGTAAGATCTTCTTCCGCACTTGAAGATTTGGAGAATGCGTCTTTTGCCGGACAGTATGAAACGATATTAAACCTAAGAAACAGAGAAGAACTTTTGACAAGTATAAAAAAATGCTGGGCTTCTTATTTTTCATCCGTTGTTCAAGCGTACGCCGAAGATAAAGAAATTTCGCTTTCTAATCCCCAGATGGGTGTCCTTGTACAAGGAATGGTTGAAGCCGATGTATCCGGAGTGATTTTTAGCGTAAATCCTATTACAGAAAGTGAAGATGAAGTAGTCATTAACGTGGCGTACGGCTTAGGAGAGGGAATCGTATCAGGTGGTGTTACGCCAGATTTATTTATTATTCATAAACAGACAAAAAGTATAGTGAAAGAACTAGGATTAAAAGAGTATAAGCTAGTGTCAGGTTTTACAGGAATAACAAAAGCTGTGACAACGGATAAAGAAAAAAATGAATTTTCCATATCAGATGAAACAGCACTACAGCTGCTTTGTTTAACGAATCAAGTAGAGCAGTATTGTCAGTACGCTGTAGACATTGAATTTGCCATAAAAAATGAACATATTTATTTGCTTCAAGTGAGACCTGTTACTACATAATGAAAAGGAAAGGGGAAATCAAATGAACGTATTATCTGCATTTCAAAACGACCTATTTTTAAGTGAGGAAGAAAAACAAACAGGATTTTGGGTGCAAGACAACCTACATATCGCACATGCGCTAAGTCCTTTATACGCTTCCTTTCAGCTTCCGGCAATGACTTATGGGACAAAGCAAGGTTTTGAAACGTTAAAACTGCCTATCTATCAATTTGTAGTGAAATTAGCTGATGGAAAAATGTATCAGCAAAATATCCCGTTTCCCGGTGACGTAAACGATCGCTTAAAGGAGCACCAAGAAGCAGTGAAGCCGCTGTTACCTCGACTTAAACCTAGATTATACGAGTACGTTAATGAGGTGTTTTTACCTTTTTATACGGAAGTTAAAAGAAATGCAGAACGTCCCTTATCTTTAAAAGAAGCAGAAGAAAAAGTAAAAGAACTGCATGATTTTTATAAAAAAGCTTGGCAGCTTCACTTTGAAATTGTCATGCCAAGAAGTGATTTAGGAATGATTTTAGAAGAGCTATATGGAGCCTTGACGGGAGATGAGAATACCGCTTACGTATATGATCTGCTAGAAGGCGTAATGAACAAGTCACTTGAAACGGATCAAGCACTTTGGGAACTAACTGACAAGGTAAAGCGTTCTGGCCCGTTAAAACAAGCTTTTACGGACCAGAAGTCAGAAGACATAGAAGCAAATCTATTAGGCACAGCTGAAGGCAGAGAATTTTTAAAGAATCTGCAAAACTTTTTGGATGAGTATGGCTATCGTTCTGCAAATTCGCACGAGTTTATTGATGAGACGTGGGTAGAGAATCCTTTACATGCGCTATCGATTATTGCTGGCTATGTGCGTAAAGATTACGACTTCAAGAAAAATTATGAAGATGTCGTAAAAAAAAGAGAAGAAAGCTATCATGATGTACTCGCAAAAATGCCAGAGTGCCAAGAAAAAGAGCAGTTTAAGCTGTTTTATGGATGGGCCCTAGACGCGTGGGGGTTGGATGAAGATCATCATTTTTATATCGATGCGATGCTGCCTGCTACAGCAAGACTGTTTTTGCTGAATGTAGGAACTCTTTTAGCTGATCACCAAGTGATTCATCAGCCTCAAGATATCTTTTATTTCTATTACGATGAATTGCTGGAAGTATTAAAAACGCCCGTGGCATCTCATGAACTGATCGTCAATAGAAAGCAGGAGTTTGAAGAAAATCGTCATAAAAAAACGCCGCCTGCTTATGGCACGCCTCCTCAAACAGGAGAAGATCCTTTATTAGAGCGTATATTCGGGAAAATGGGGCCTCCAGAAGTAGATGAAACGCAAAAAATCTTTAAAGGAAGTGCCGCTTCAAGAGGCGTTTATACGGGAGTAGTAAAAATCATTTCAGATCCAAGTCAATTTTCTAAACTTAAACAAGGAGAGGTTCTTGTGTGTGAAACAACAGCACCGGCTTGGACCACGTTATTTTCGCTTGCAGGCGCAATTGTAACCAATGCAGGAGGGATTTTATCTCATGCAGGAACAGTGGCTCGTGAATATAAACTTCCAGCGGTTCTTGGCACAAAAGTAGCCGTGGATCTACTAAAAGACGGAGATGTTGTTACCGTAGACGGAACTAACGGAGTGGTGACGATTGAACAGCAGTAAGCCGTCTTTGATTATCTTTTCTATTTTAACGGGAACTTTTTTAATTCCCGTTAATTCCACTATGATTGCAGTAGGCTTACCGTCTATTGCCAAAGCGCTTCATCTTTCCATCGTACATGTATCAGTAGTGGTAACTATCTACTTAATTGTGATGGCAGTTGCTCAGCCCATCGCGGGGAAACTTGGCGATTTATATGGAAATAAAACGATGTTCGTAGCTGGAATGATTATTTTTTTAGTGGGATCTGCCGCCTGTGTGTTTTCATATAACTTACTTTCGCTCACCGTTTTTCGAACGCTGCAAGCATTAGGAGGCGCACTAGCTACGCCTAACGCAACAGCCATTATGAGACACAGTTTGCCAAAAGAAAAGCTTGGAAGAACACTTGGGTTATTTGGCTTATCAATGGGGCTGGGAGCAGCTGTAGGTCCTGTATTAGGTGCCTTTTTAATTAAGTATCTTGGGTGGACGTCGATTTTTTGGTTTAACGTTCCTTTTGCTGTTCTATCGTTGATTTGCTCATTTATATACGTGCCGTCTAACGTAAAACAAAAAGCAAAAATGCTGGATATAGGGGGCGCTTTTTTACTTGGAGTAAGCATGACGAGCTTTACGCTAATGCTGACGCACCGTGATTTGTTTAATGCTTGGACTATTTTTATATGCATAGCGTCTATCGTTCTTTTCATTGTGCAAGAACGCAAAGTCCAAGAGCCGCTGATTGATTTTAAGCTTTTTAAGGTTCGTCCTTTTTTTTCTTCAAATCTTTCCATTTTATGCAGTAATTTTATGATGTATAGTACCATTTTGTTTGTTCCGCTTTTGCTAGAGAAGCAGTATGATATTCGGTTAATTGGTTTGCTTCTTTTCTTTTTTTCATTAGCCATGTCTATTTCTTCTTGGCTGGGAGGATTGTTAGCAGAAAAGGTAGGGAAAGAACATCCGATACGGCTATCATTTCTTATTTCACTGCTTGCGGCGATGCTTTATTTCCACTTAGCAAATGCCTCCATTTCTTATACCATTGTATCTTTATTAGTAGGAGGAGTGGGAGCAGGGATCGGTGTTTCATCTATGCAGGCTATGAATATTCAATCCGTCAAAAAAGAGCAATCAGGCACTGCATCGGGCATTTATTCTACTTTTCGCTATATTGGAGGAATGTTAGCGTCAGCTGCGGTGAGCTTGTTAGTAGGCACTACTGATCTATTAGTGGTTCTATGTATAGCCGGAATAGCAGGATTCCTTGTGTCGTTAGTTGGAAAAGAAAAAGAAAAGCAAGTTTCCTTGTCTAAAGACGTTTTTAAATAAAAAAGAATAGCCAGCGGAGAAGCAGACACTCATTTTATTGCAGGTCCTGAAAATGATGATATGCTGATCCAAAGGCTATTCTATTTTTAAGTGATCGCTCTTTTTTCAATTTTACACACCCACCGGTAATACTGCACCACCATCCAAAACAACAGCGGATTTAGCAGGAGCGAATACCACCATGTCCACCATCCGTAGTGAAAATAACCCCAAGGAGCAGGGAGAAGGGCCACTACTTCATAAAGTAAAACAGCAACCGACCAAAGTAAAATATAGGCGGCTTTTTTTGTGAGCTTTCCTGCAAAAGGATAGTAGGTAAGAAAAAGCATGTTCACAGGCGGAATGAGAACAGTATAGGCAAAAATACCTTGCCAGTCTGTCTCTTGTGTAAAATACCAGTAGCCGTGAAATTTGAAATTAATGAAGACGTCAAAGATATGCTGAGCAGCAATGGTGAACATCCAAATGTGAACAATTTGATTTGTTGTGAAGCGCTTGTTTGTTTTAAAAGCAAGAATGTTAAATATTAAAATAGAAAGAATTAATCCAATCATATTGGTTCTCCTTTTGGCTTCTTGATTATATTGTATAATTTTAGGAGATTAAATCCAATAGAGAAATGGACATACTACGAATTTTCTGCGGTATTTTTCACAGGGACGGACTGTACTTTTTTTCGATTTCTTAAAAATGCGATCACGAGTAAAAGAGCAGGAATGACAATTTGAAACGGAAGATGTAAAGTGAGCGGAATGATTTTTAACCCTTCATATACGTGTTCGAAATAGTTTTGAGCAATAGACAATGAATAAAACAAAACGACTAAGCCGATTGAAAATACAAGCGGTGACGGGTTTTTAAGCTTAAACACGTGGGAAAGCCCCAGCACAGTGGCATAGAAAAACAGACCGATTTTAAAGAAGCCGCCAGTGATTAAAGCCAGCATAAAAAACACATCAAGCCGTTCTAAAAAACCTGCGAATTGAATGCTTTGAACCGTGCTTAAAAGCGGAAAAGCAGACCTCGATGTTAAGGTAACGCCCAGCACACCTATATTCACAATCATTGTAATCATAAGGTTAATACCGTTTAACGTAATGGCGCTGAATACAATCAAAGCGGTCTTTTTCACATTCATGGAAGAACTGGCTTCAGCATCATATTCGCGGTATGCTGGGGTCTTATATCGGAGCGGTTACCGCACTGCTTGTGAATGTTGGAGACAGTATTCCGCTGTTAAACAAGCTTCCGGCACTTTCTTATTGGTTTTTGCCGACGATTATTGGCAGTCCGCTTATTTACATAGTCGCAAGACGCTATAGAAAAAATGCTTCTGTTTCTAAAAAAATATCATACTAAGCAAAAAAGCCTTTTACCGAAAAGGCTTTTTTCTGTTGCGAACATTTGTGCTATGATAGAGAAGCAAGGAGGATGCAGCATGAAAGAAAATCATCAGTTTACCATACATACGAATAAAGAAAAGCTTGATATAGATGTCATCTACTCGTACCTTCATTATGAGTCATACTGGGCAAAAGGAATTCCGCTTCACCTTGTTCAAACGTCCATTGAACACTCCGTTTGTTTTGGCGTGTATGATGAGTGCGATAAACAAGTAGGATTCGGACGAATTATTTCTGATTTTGCCACGTTTGCTTATTTGGCGGATGTGTTTATTCTTCCGCACGCACGGGGCAACGGGCTTGGAAAAGCGCTGGTACAAGAAATGATTCGCTATCAGCCGATTCAACACGTACGAAAAATTTTATTGGCAACAAAAGATGCTCACGGTTTGTACAGTCAGTACGGATTTAAAGAAGTTAAAAATAAGCAGCTGTTTATGCAAATTTTTAAAAAAGGCATGTACGAGCGGGCGCTTTATTCAAAAGAAAATAAAATACTGCCTGGAAAAGAGGGATAAGTATGGCTGAAGAGTTACGTAAAAGCGTATTTAATGAAGAGTTGATTACGCACTTGAGCGACGCTTTTTCACGTGAAATGAGTTCATTTGATAAACAAGTATTTCATGAGCTGGTTTTTCAACAGGACTGGGAAGACTTAGGGCTGAAAGAGCGCATGAGAAGAATTACGCTTTCCATGCATGAAGTGCTGCCGGAGGATTATGAAGAAGCACTTCATATCCTTTATAAAGTGGCTCCAACGGTAGGAGGACTTCAAGGCACGATTTTTCCAGATTACGTTGAACTGTACGGATTGAACGATTGGAAAGCTTCAATAAAAGCACTCGCGTTTTTTACGCCGTTTTCCACATCAGAATTTGCGGTGCGTCCGTTTTTAATTCAAGATAAAAATCGAATGCTCCAGCAAATGATTGAATGGGCAGGAGATGAAAATCATCATATTCGCAGATTAGCAAGCGAAGGGAGCCGGCCTAGACTTCCGTGGGGACAATCAGTACCTGCATTAAAGCAAGATCCGAAACAAACGCTGCCGATTTTAGAGCAGTTAAAATGCGATGAATCGCTCTATGTCCGAAAAAGCGTAGCCAATCATTTAAATGATATTTCTTACATAGAAAAAGACTGGATGCTTGATGTGGTGAAAAGCTGGTACGGAAAAGACGTTAAAACCGATTGGATCGTTAAACATGCGTGCCGTTCACTGTTGAAAAAAGGAGATCCTGAAGCTCTGTCTCTTTTTGGCTATGGAGATGATCCGGGCGTGACTGTCACAGAACTTAGCGTACATCCGCATACTATTACAATCGGTGATAGCATTGACTTTTCTTTCCGATTATCGGTGAAAAAAAACATGCCCCTTCGCATAGAGTATGGAATTCATTACGTAAAAGCAAAAGGAAACCGCAGTCAAAAAGTGTTTATGCTAAAAAATGTTCAAGCAAAAGCAGGCCAAACGCTGACAGTCACAAAAAAGCATGCGTTTAAAGATTTAAGTACAAGAAAACATTACAGCGGTACGCATACGCTTTCTGTTATTGTAAACGGAGTGGTAAAAGCAGAAGCGGACTTTGTGATAGAGTAGCTCTTTCCTCATGGAGAGAGCTTTTTATGTTTTTATAGAGCTGGTGAGGAAACTTAAGTCAATAGGTTGGTTGCTGCCTCTGTACTTATTTACAAAATCGACTGATAAACATCCATTTAAATTCCTTTTATGGTATATTAATCCTTGAGGAGTGGTGAAGTGAAGAAATTTATGGTGGGCACATTGAGTGCTTTTTTGGCAATGTCATTGGTAGCGTGCTCAAACTTTGCTAGTAAAGAAGAGAGCGGCTATAGCATTCAAAAAGTGAAAGTCAAGATAACGGATGCTGCTGATTTAATTGGAAAAGTTGGTATACAAGATAGCAAAGGAAAAATGGTGGACGTAAAACCAAAAGCGCTGTATTACGAGTTTAAAATGAAGCAGCAAGGCAAGCGTAAATTCTATCAAAATGATAAAGACGAAATAGAAGCTAAAATTATACCGAATGAAGATTTAAAGAAAGCATCTATCAATACAGTAGGTGTTAATGTATTTGATGAAGGGCATGAGCAGTTCGGTACAGGTATGGGAATTGAAGAGTTTAACTATATGAAAAAAGGAAAAGTCGATGTGCACTACGATCTGGGCGCGACTGTTAAAAACAAAGAAATGCCTATGGCTCCGTCCGATCAGGAATTAAAAAAACTCCAAAAGGTGGCGAGGCATGGAACACTCGTCATTACGAGAAATAACAAAGAAATTGGCCGATATGATTTAGAAACGCTAGAATCCGTAAAGAAATGAACATAGGAGAGATAGCTGCATGGACTATGAAACAGCTAGACTAGCGCAATACAAGCTCAAGGAAATCCTGATTTTTATAGCAGTTCATACATAAAAAAGAGGCTGGAACAAACGTATGGTAGCTGAAATGAAAAATGAACCATTGATCAACATGTTTGATTAGAGGTACATTTTTTTGTTATGGCGAACGGAGATTTCATTTGTTTCATTCCTTCTAGCAGTTGATTGAAGGGGAAGGATCCTGCGGGAAAAGCGGTTTAGATCATTTACCTTGATTGGTCGTCTTCATATTGAGTTGGTTTTGCTATGTCCTAATCTCTTTGTTATAAAACCGCACTCGTCTCCTACATTAAAATAGTCAAAAAGGTTCAGCTCCCTTATCTTGAAGTTATTTCCTTAAACGGTATAATTATTTATGTAACATTTTAAATATTTTAAAAATTTAAAATGTCTAACCAAGGGGATGGGGAGGAGTAAATGAATGAAAAAAACAGTAAAACGAACGGCCGTGCCAGCTCTTTTGTCGATTGGATTATTGCTGTCGCCGCTTGCGGTACAAGCTGAGATGCCTTATTACGGAAAAGACTATAGCCAGCCGGAAAAAATTAAAGCGCTTTATCCGGAAATAAAGGTGAATGAAGCCACGCCGGCATTTCTGAAAGGACAAGAAGCCTTTACGACTCAAGAAGAAATGATGAGCTATGTTCAAAAGCTTGCTCATAAAAGTCCGTACGTAAAGCTGAAGATTATCGGTAAATCACAGCAAGGACGAGACATTCCGGCTCTGTATTTTTCAAAGGAAAAGAAATTTGCGGATGGAAAAATATCCAAAAAACCAACGATTTGGCTTCAAAGTCAGATTCATGGTAATGAACCGGCAAGCGGTGAATCCGTACTCGCCGTTGCGACGCGTTTGACAGAAGACTTTGGAAAAGATGTGCTAAATAAAGTGAACATCGTCATTGTGCCGCGCATTAATCCAGACGGATCTTATGCATTCAAGCGTCAGCTAGCAAATAATTTAGATGGAAACCGCGACTACATAAAGCTTGAAAGCCCGGAAGTGCAGAGCGTACGAGCTGAATTTAACCGTTTTTCACCAGAAGTTGTCATCGACGCTCATGAATATACGCCTTACAGCAGCGGGCTTAAAAATATCGGTAAAGAAGGCGTGTGGAAGTATCACGATATTTTACTGCAGTCCGGTCGAAACTTAAATATTCCGCAGAACATTCGAGACGTGTCTGATGAGCTGTTTGTGAACAGCACGCTTACAGCCATTGAAAAGCAAGGATATTCAGGAGAAGTATACTATACGTCTCAAGTGAACAAACAAGGGCAGCTTGAAGTGGAAGAAGGCTCAGTTGAACCGCGGATCGGACGAAATTCACTAGGCTTGTATCCATCGTTTTCATTTTTAGTCGAAAGCAGAGGGATCGGTATTGGACGAGAAGATTTTCCGCGGCGAGTGAGTGCCCAAATTGCTACGCAAGAAAAGCTGATTACGCAAACAGCCGCTCATGCGAAACAAATTAAAGCGCTGATTGCAAAAGAAAAAGCGGCGCTTGTCAAAAAAGGAAAAAATGCAAATGACCGTGATCCAATTGTTGTGAACAGTGAAAATAAAAAAATACCAAACTCGACGTTAGAAATGGTTGATGTGGAAAGCGCGTCTGTTAAAGACATTCCTGTGACGTACTACAGTGCAAAGAAAGCTACGCCGACGCTTGTCCGCGAACGTCCGACTGCTTATATTTTAAAGCCAGGACATGAAGAGTTAGCAGCGAAATTGCAGGGACAAGGAGTAAAGGGCTTCAAGTTAACGAAAGAAACGGCTCTTTCAGTAGAAGCGTATAGTGTTAGCAGCCTCATTGAAAATGAAGCCTACGAAAACAAACCAAACGTAGACGTGCAAACAATCGTCAAGCCAAAAACGGTGACGTTCCCAAAAGGAAGCTACGTCTTTTTAACATCTCAGCCGCAAAACAATTTATTGTCTCTATCACTTGAGCCGGAATCTGTGGACAGCTTCACAACGTTTGGGTATTTGCCTTCAGAGGTAGGGCAAGAACTTGATGTTTACCGGTTTACTCGTTCCATTGAAAAATCGCCTTTGCAAAAAGAATCCCGTAAATAATGAAAAAGCGTGGAGCTTGGCTTCACGCTTTTTATATTGAGATTTTTAAGAAGAAACCCACTCTCCGCCGTTTACATGCAGCGTCTGCCCCGTGACAAACCGTGAGTCGTCGCTTGCGAGGTACACGTAGGTTGGAGCAAGTTCAAACGGCTGCCCTTGGCGCTCCATCGGATTGTCCACTTGCGTTACATGATCAGCTGAAAAGCTTGTTGGAATGAGCGGTGTCCAAATGCGTCCCGGCGCTACGGCGTTTACGCGAATGCCGTCTTTAATCACGCTATTGGAAAGCGCACGAGTAAAGCCAACAATGGCTCCTTTAGTTGCCGTATAGTCAATTAACTGTTCATAGCCTTTATACGTCAAAATTGAAGCGGTATTAATAATGGATCTGCCGCTTTTAGAACCTCGTCCTCCTTTTTATGTAAACCCTCGCTATGAAAAGTATCTGCCTGTTTTATAGTACAGAGAGCCCTTTTGCATGAAGGGCTTTTAAATTGGCATTCTCTTTTATTTTCCTCGTGATTGCTCACGTGATTCATGACGGTTTTTTCTTCTTCTAGAGAGGAAATAAATAAAAAAGCCGATTAATACAAGAAACGTGATAAGCAAAATACTAGTAGGAAAATAAAGAGAGCCTATCTGAATTCCCAAATAATTTAACATCGTTATAACTTCCTTTCTTGATAGACAATGGTTTATTTTACTAAATACCCTTATAAGCTGATAAAAAACGTTTTCGCTATTTTAGTAGGGAATTGATTGACTCTGTGCGCCAATAACCACGATATGTCCTTGTTTCATTTCTTCTTTATAGCGGTTTGCTTCTTGATTGGATAAGCCGAGCGAAGCCATCTTTGAAAGAAGCTCATCTTCTCTTGAAAGAAGTTTATTTACCGCCGTTTCAAACATACCTTGCTCTGCCATTCTGTACTTTTTTGTATGTGTTGCCTCCGTTAAATTCTGAGCCCATTCTTTATCGTAGGCCAGCAGATAAATATCTTTGCTTGTAAATCCTTTCTTTAAAAAAGAACGGATCACGCAGGCTGCCTCCTCTTGGTTTTCTGCTACTTGAATGTGTTTCATACACGAACTAAACCTCCTGATAAAAGATATTTCTGAAATACATCTTCTACTCATTCTGTAGCCTTTGTTTCCAACTTTAAACTTGTTTTCTATGAATTTTCTAAGATAGTAAAAGAGAATAGAAACATCATAAATTTTTAAAAAAAGATGTTTGAACTTCAAAACAGAAGGCTAAACCTAGACTATACTAAAAAGTTCCATCAAAAATAGGAGGAGATTAAAATGAATTTACAAGATCAACAAACACAAGGCCAGCCCCAACAAACGCAAGACCGCCAGCCGGGTATCGAAAGTGAGATGAATCCTCTCCCTATTTATGAGGATGACAATTACATTGGTACAGGAAAATTAAAAGGAAAGGTAGCGCTAGTTACCGGGGGAGACAGCGGAATTGGACGAGCTGTATCCATTGCTTATGCGAAAGAAGGAGCGGACGTAGCCATCGTTTACTTAAACGAACATAGCGACGCCGAGGAAACAAAAGCCCGCATTGAAGAAGAAGGTGTAAGATGCTTGCTGATTGCAGGAGACGTAGGAGACGAATCGTTCTGTAACGAAGCGGTAGAAAAAACAGTAAGTGAGCTTGGAAAGCTTGATATCCTTGTGAACAATGCAGGAGAGCAGCATCCAAAAGAAAGCATTAAAGAAATTACAAGTGAACAGCTTGAACGAACGTTTAAAACGAACTTTTATTCATACTTTTATTTTACGAAAAAAGCGCTTGATTATTTAGGAAAAGGCAGTGCGATTATTAATACAACGTCAATTAATCCTTACCGCGGAAATCCTCAGCTGATTGATTATACAGCGACAAAAGGTGCAATTAACGGCTTTACGCGCAGTATGGCGCAAGCGCTTGTCAAAGATGGCATTCGCGTTAACGCTGTAGCGCCGGGCCCGATCTGGACACCGCTTATCCCGTCTACTTTCTCAGGTGATAAAGTAGGAGAATTCGGTACAGATACGCCGATGGGCAGACCTGGGCATCCTGTGGAGCACGTAGGCTGCTATGTGCTGCTAGCTTCAAATGATTCATCTTATATGACGGGTCAAACGCTTCATGTCAACGGCGGAGATTTCATGAACACATAATTGCTTCACCTATAGTAGAGGAGGAGAAAAGATGGGAGAACGCCAGAAAAGATCTATTTCAAATACACCAAAAAAAAGAGATGAAACGGAACAGCGTGTAACAGATCAAGACGAAACGTTATTTGAACGTTTCAAAGAAGAAGAAACGGTCGATCCTATGCCGTTGGAAGATATAAGACTTGAACAAAAAGAAGAGAAAAATAAAACGAAAACGAAAGATGAATCAGGTTCTGAAAACATTCATCATAGAAAATAAAAAACAGCCTTTCGGGGCTGTTTTTTGTTTATATCCCTATATTAATGAGTGCTAGAAGCAATTACAATTTTTGAATCATCTTCTAATGCCTGAGCAAGGTTCGATTTAATTCGTATATGCTCAAAATTTAAACCAAGCTGCATCGCAGTAGTGGCTAATTCAGGACGAATGCCCGATAAAATCGATTTAACGCCGATTAAATCAAGCGCATTTATCAGCTGAAACAGCTCGTGCGCGACCATTGTATCGATCATCACAACTCCTGACAAATCAATATACAAATGAGCGATTTGTTTTTCTGCACACTGTTTTAACGTGCTTTCTAGGATCATTCTGGCTCTTGCTGTATCAATATCGCCGACTAACGGTAAAAGAGCAACGTCTTTTTTAATCACAATAACGGGTGAACTTAATTCATGAATCATTTCCTGCTGAGAGCGGAGGCGGTTTGAGGCATATTCCTGCGCTTCTGTGATGAATTTCAAAATAATAATATCAAATACCCTTATTACTTTTTCATTCCATACATCGAGGTGCTGCTGAGTAATGTCATCATGAAGTTCTGCAAACCGGCTAATATACTCACAGTATTGTTTGCGGACGTTCATAAATTCTTTAATAATACTTTGAATGGGGGTTCTGAGATGCTGTTGGTCTTTGGCAACTTTATTTAGCCACGTGTTAAGAGATTCAAAAAAGCTTTTTTCATCTTCTATAAAGACGTTGCTAATATATAAATGAAATTCATAGTTTTGCGCTTTTAAGCGTTGAATGACGTCAGGGTCATTAGAGATATATACGCCTTCAGACGATTTTTTGTCCAAAGATTCATACCATTCTTCCGTCATATTAGGTGCACTTTCTAGCAGATAAGAACGTAAAGCGATATCTTTCTTCACTGTTATTCTCCTCTCAAACTGATAAAGCATAGCGCAGGTGCGCAACGTATTTATTATAGCACCTTTTTTATAAAGATGTATATGAAATGTATGTTTATTTTGTGTGTTAGGTTTTAAATGATTGTATATAGGGAAAAATTCTAATAAAAGGGGAAAGAGGGAAAGTATGAATACTGTGACGAACGATCAGTGGAAATGGTATCAGTTTGATTTAGAAGAAGCAGACGGAATAGCTGATGTCATCCAAGACTATCAGTATCCACGAGATGAATGGTTTTGCCAGCAGCTGCAAAAGAAAAACTCTAATCATATTCAAGTAGATGTAATAGGAGAAAGTGAGCTCATTTATGGTTCACTCATTTATCATAAGAAGTCGTTTGATCAAAGGGATTACGAGTCATTTCATTTTTATATTACCGAGGAGTTTATTATAACGGCAGGAATCGATTTAAAAATCCTCGAGAACACCAATCATGAACGAATGATTGAACGCATGAAGCAGTCTGCTAACACAGCGGAAAGTTTTTTTATTCTTTTAGGCGAAATTATGAAAAAACATTTAAATGGGTTTGATCAGTTTGAAAGTCATTTCAGAGAGCTTCTGTGGGAAGTTCGCCATAATAATAACATCGACGTGCTAGATGAAATTCACAAAGCGCGGTATGACCTGCTTATATGGACAAATTTAATCAGTTCTGTTCGAGAAGTCACCATGGGAATAGAAGAAGCGTTTCATAAAAAAATTAACCAAACGGTCGAATATCAGCGGATGTGTAAAAAAATTGAAATTGGCTTAACGCTGATTGAACAATATCAAAAAGAATTTGATGCGTTAATTAAATTAGAAGAAGTTGTGTCTACTCATCGAGGAAATGAGATTATGAAAGCTTTAACGCTGCTGACAGCAATCGGTACGCCTTTAACGGCTTTTGGAGCTCTTTGGGGAATGAACTTTAAAGGGATGCCGGAGCTTGATTTGAAGTTTGGCTATATCTATGCACTCATTTTAATTGTCCTTTCGACCGTGGCCATTTATCTCTATTTACGAATGAAAGGGTGGACGGGCGATCTGTTAAAAGGAAGAAAAAAGAATTCATTTTTTAAATAAGCTTTAATAAAAGCAGCCGCTTAATAAGCGGCTGCTTTGTTGTCTGTTATCCTCGCCTCCACGTCGTAGGCTCACCTGAACGAAGGCATCTTGGAAATAAATCGTTTTCTTTTAGCTTTACTTGATTGCCGTTTTCGTCGGTATAGCGACCGGTTTGCGGAACCAATTCTCCGGTTGAAAAGGCGTCATCTACAGGCTTCCACGTCGTTGATTCACGTGTGTGCGGGCAAGGTGTAAAAAGATCATCTTTTTGAAAGAGTTTAATTTCACCTTCTGCACAAACGTAAGCGCCCGATTCTGGTACAGCTTCACTCGTTCGATAAATGTTCTGTACGGTCTTCACACGCATCCAACCTTTCTTTTTGATTAGTTGTATTTTAGTGTTCCGGTCGTGGCGTCCATGTACGTACGGTCTTCTATAATATCTGAGTCGTCTAGCTTTCTAAAAGGAGCGCAGTAGCATACAACACCCGTCTCGATTTCAATTTCTTGAAATCCGTACGCACGGCAAAGGTATTCACCGACAGCGCTTGGAGATGGATGCGTATCCAACTCATCTAATGCTTCATTAAACATTTCTAAAAATTCTTTTTTCGAAAATTGCTTCTCATGGTGCAGTGTTACTGGATCTCCAGAATCTGTTCCTTGTGCTAACGCGTAAAAATACATCGTCCTCACTCCTTGCATATATATAGTCGAGCTTTTTCTAAAATGTAGAAACATTGATTGTTAGTAAGTAAATTCCCTTAAATAAAAGAAATAAACGCATTTGGAAGAAAACGGTTTCTTCATGATCATTCTCTCAGAGAGAATTCAGTGCTATCAGCGTTTGATAGCAAGCTGCCACAGGGTGATAATCGGCTTTAGGAGCCGGGCTTTTTTTCGAGCTGTAGCGTTCGTTTTGCTGATTTAACAGCTGATACCAGCCTCCATATGTGTGATCGATAAAGTGTTTCTGACAGTAGGAGAACAGGGCATCGTATGCTTTCCAATATCCGCTGTCTCCGGTTTTTACCCCGAGCAGTGAAGCCGCAGAAATGGCTTCAGCCATCACCCAGTAGTTTTTGTCCCGGTCAATGACCTCTTCTTGAGGCGACAGCGCAAAGTAAAGACCTCCGTACTTAGCATCCCAGCATAGGTTCCAGCCCTTATCAAACAAATCTTTTGCACGTTCTGTCATCCAGTTTTCCGAACGGTGCCGATCAAGCCATAAAAGCAGCTTGCTCCATTCAAACTGATGTCCTGGTATAAAGCCGTACGGACGAAATTCATCTTTTGTATTGTTTTTATTGTAGTCCCAATCTGGCTGCCAGTCTGTATCATAGTGCTCCCAAACCATGCCGCCAGATCGTTCAGCAAGCTGCTGAGTAACGCCTTTTGCAAGCGTATACGCTCGGTCTAAGTATTTTTTATCTCTTGTTGCTTCAAAGGCAGAAAGCATCGCTTCACACATATGCATATTTGCATTTTGGCCGCGATATAAAGAAGAAGCCGACCACGATGCGTCCCATTCGTCTCGGTAAAAGCCGTGCGCATCTTCCCAAAAGTACTTTTCCATCACGTCATATACCTGTTCAATTGTTTCTTTTGCTTCTGAAATGCCGGCTTGATACGCGATGGAAGAAGCTAAAAGAGCAAAAGCATGCCCATATGCTTGTTTAGAATCATCTTTTACTTCTCCGTCATCGGCTATTTCAAAAAAATACCCGCCGTGCTCTCTGTCATAATGGCTGTTTTGTAGAAACCGAATGCCGTGCTGAGCTGCTTCTTTGCACCAATCCGGTCCGTCTAAAAGAGCCCCTACACTGAAGATATAAATAAAGCGCGCCGTACTTACCAAGTGCTTTGAATGCGTGTTGTTGACGGTGCCGTCGTCGTAGTATTCATGGATATACCCACCGTTTTTCTTGTCAATACAAGCGGGATAGTAGAAATGAAGCGTATCAAAAATATGCTGTTTTAATGTGTGAGGTTCTCGAAACGCAGTTGAGGAAAAATCCGTTGCCGTGTTCATTTTATCACCATCTCAATCGTTGTTTTTAGTTGTTTTTTACCCTAAGCAGTTGGGCGTAAACGTAAGGGTTTTTTTGCTGTTTCTGCTCTATTATTCTATTTTTGTTGAAAATGTATCAGTTTGGAAACAAGTTTGAAATATTTTGATATACTTTTGATACGATTATCCGGTATTCTAAAAGTACGTGCTAGCTGGAACGAAGTAATGATAAGCCTCTAGACGTCGAATAAATTTACTTAATGTTGTTTAGTTAAGGTTGAGCTTAAACATCGGATCCTGTTTTCACTTAACCTATTAAACTAGCAGCATATATTTCTATTATATTTTGCAAATGAGGTATAAAAAATGACAGAAGTGAACAAACAAAGATTTTACAAAAAATTAGCGGTAACAGGTCTTGCTTTTACACTTGTAGGGGCAGGAACTCTAGGTCTTCATTCTTCACATTTTACGGGTGAGCCAACTGTAGCAAGCGCAGCGGCGGAAACATATACAACAACGGCGAATTTAAATATTCGAAGCGGCCCATCGACGTCCAACGCGATTATTGCAACGGTCAAACAAGGCACGCAGCTAACGGTAGTTGGACAAGCAGCAAGCGGCTGGCTGAAAGTAAACTATCAAGGCAAAACGGGTTACGTAAGCAGTGAGTATGTTAAAAAGTCAGCGAGTTCAACGACCAAAATCTATGTAACAACGGCAAATTTAAATATTCGAAGCGGTCCATCGACGTCCAACACGATTGTTGTAACGGTCAAACAAGGCGCGCAGCTAACGTCGACAGAACAAGCAGCGAACGGTTGGCTAAAAGTAAGCTATCAAGGCAAAACGGGCTATGTGAGCACGCAGTACGTAAAGGAATCAACGGGTTCTTCTGAACCGGCTCCAGCTCCGGCGGCTTCTGTCTATGTGGCAACGGCGAATTTAAATGTTCGAACAACTGCTTCAACATCTGGTGCTGTTATTGCAACACTTAAAGCCGGCACACAGCTCGACGTAACGGCTAAAGCAGCAAACGGCTGGCTGAAAATTACGTATCAAGGTAAGGTTGGCTATGTAAGCGGTCAATACGTACGAGCATTAGCTGGTATGAAAGTGGTTTCGAACCCTGAAAGCATACAAGTTGTTGTGAATAAACAAAACAAGCTTCCGGAAAACTACGTTCCGAAAGATTTAGTATATACAACGATTCCATTTACATTCAAAGAACAAACGGAAAAGAAAAAAATGCGCAGTGAAGCAGCCGCTGCTATTGCACAGTTATTTGCAGGTGCGAAAAAACAAGGCGTTACGCTTCTTGGCGTATCAGCTTACCGTTCACATGCAACGCAAAGCGCGCTTTTTAGTTCGTATGTTCAAAGAGACGGTTATGATAAAGCGGCAACTTATAGCGCATTGCCAGGCACGAGTGAACATGAAACGGGTCTTGGAATTGATGTAACAAAAGGAGACGGCACATGTGCTGCTCAAGACTGCTTTGGCGGAACTAAAGAAGCAACTTGGCTCGATGCCCACGCAGCAGAATACGGATTTATTATTCGTTATCCAAAAGGAAAAGATGCGGTAACCGGCTATAAATATGAACCGTGGCATTTGCGATATGTAGGCAAACCAGTGGCGCAGGCGATTAAGAGTAAAGGCATTACGCTTGAAGAATATTACGGAATTAAGTAGTTTAAAAAAGAGGCTAGAATAAAAGCAGCTTAGTTGAAGGAAGATCCGAACGCGTTTGATTCTTGATAGAGAATCAAACGCGTTCGGATTTTTTATTGTTTTGATGAAGGTAGGTTTCATATATGCAGGGACTTCTAAGTGCTGAATAGAGGGCAAGGCTCATCGGCCGCCAGCAAAAAAATTAACAGCGTCGGAACAAGTGATTCATACTAGCTGCTTTATCCCATTTGTTCGTTTTTAGATTGGATGGATGTAGGTATGCCTCAATCTCTTTTATTTTTGTTCACCATGTTTACCCTTCTCGTGAAGGAGGGTAGGTAACGATACAAAAGAACTACTGTTTTTACATTTAAAGTTGTTTTTGTGTGTGAAAAGATCTAGTTTATATTTCATACAGAAGTGTAAAGTACAGGGGGCGTTCATCTGTGAAAAAACGAAGGAGATGCATCCTACCATGTTGAAAGATCATATGTTTGAATTTTATTTTGATCAAATGAATGAGCTGGTTTTTTTAGCGGAAGTAAAGAACCAACATCTTTATTATAAAAAAATGAATAAAGCGGCTGCTAAGCTTATACGGTGCCAAGGAGAAGCGGGCATGCGGCTAGAAGGCGTACTCCCTGAGCGGGTGTATCACTCCCTTTACCCTTACTATATGAAAGCGATGGAAACAAAAAAACCAGTTATCTACCATGACATAAATACCTTCTCATATGAAGCTGAAGCGTTTGAAACAACGCTTACCCCAATTTTTGATGATGCCGACAATAGTACGCACCTATTAGTGATGAGTAAAAATATCCAGAAGTTAAAAAAAGAATTAGCCCAAAGCATGGAGCAGTATAAATCGCTTTTTATCAACCATGAAAACGCCATATGCATGATGGATTTAAGCGGTAAAATTGTTCAAGCAAATCCTGCCTGTGAGCAAATGTTCGGCTACGATGCGCAGGAGATCATCAATAGTTCTTACAGGCAGCTTCTAGAAGAACTGAAGATTGACGCCCGTGCTTTGCCTTTTTATCACATCATATACGACCAAAGCTACAGCAAAGAAATCCAAGCGTGGCACAAAGAAAAAGGAAAGATTTATTTATATGTTACAAACGTGCCCATCATAGTGGAAAATGAATGGATTGGTATTTACTTGATTGCTCAGGACATTACAAAGGAAAAGACAGCTGAAATAAAGTTGGAAAACACGGTGAAAGATTTAGCAAACATGAAGTATGCCCTTGATGAGTCTGCTATCGTAAGCGTCCTGGATCCGTATGGAACGATTATGTATGTAAACGATATGTTCTGTACGATATTCGGCTATGAAAAAGAAGAGCTAATTGGACAATCATATGAACTGTTTGATGTAAGCTATGACCCTCGGATTCTTGAAAGTATTGGACAAGGAAAGGTTTGGAGAGGGCAAGTCAAAAGCATAACAAAAGAAGGCGTCATCGTGTGGAGCCATAAGACGATTGTTCCGCTGACCGATATTCATCATCGCATCTCAA
This sequence comes from Priestia sp. YIM B13486, assembly GCF_042787865.1. NCBI lineage: Bacteria > Bacillati > Bacillota > Bacilli > Caryophanales > Bacillaceae > Priestia > Priestia sp. YIM B13486. Next base: position 90,294 of record NZ_JBHZOZ010000003.1, read on the forward strand.
GCTACGTGCTGATTCAAACCGATATTACTGCGCAAAAAAAGCTGGAAAATCAGCTGAAGTTTAAGGCGTTTCATGACAGTTTAACGGGGGTGCCGAATCGAATGATGCTGCAAAAACAAGTACAGGCTGCGATGGAGCAAAAAGAAAGGTTTGGCCTGCTGTTTTTAGACTGCGATAATTTTAAAGAAGTGAACGATCAATTTGGCCATGATATTGGCGATGCATTTTTAATTCAGTACGCACATCGTTTAACGTCTTGCATTCGCGCATGTGACGAAGTATATCGCCTTGGAGGCGATGAATTTGTTATCTTGCTTCGGCAGATTGAAAGGTGCGAGGAAATACAGCAAATCATGGAACGAATTCACGGAGAGCTTCAAAAAGAATGGAGTATTGAATCCTGCATCTTTACAGCTACATCGACCATTGGAGCCGCTTATTATCCAGAAAACGGAGAATCGTTTCAAGAGCTGTTAAAACAGGCGGATCAAGCGCTGTATGAAGGAAAACGACAGGGAAAAAATAACGTGAATTTCTATAAAAAAAACCAACCTGCAGCCGATTCTATAGATAAAGGAAGTATTGTCTAATATAGAAAGGGATAAACATGAATAAACATAAATTAATGGTTGTTTTATCAAGCGGAGCAGTAACGATTTCTCTGCTTATACATATCATTCATCGTATTTGGCCGATGGGTATGTCCGGCATGTCCATGGAACATAATTCAACGCCAGGCGAAGTGTCCATGATCTTTTTGATGCTTCCTATTCTTTTTCTTGGTGTACTGCTTGTGCTGTACGTTAAAAAGCATGAGCTAGTACCTGCGTTTGTGACACTAACGCTGACGTTTTCAAGTATCAGCACGGTTGTAGGGGGAGGAGGAATGGTCGAGTATCACTTTTCAATTTTTATGGTGATAGCTATTCTTTCCTACTATGAAAATGTAAAGCTGTTATTGTTAATGACGGGTATTTTTGTCATCGAGCATCTAGCTGGATTTTTCGTGCCATTTTTTACGCCGATTATTTTCGGAACGTCTTCTTATTCCTTTTCGATGCTTTGCCTTCACGCGGCTTATCTGCTTTTTACATCAGGGGCAACCGCTTGGCAAATTACTTCAAAGAAAAAATACACAGAACAGCTTCAGCAGGAAAAGGAACAAAAGCAGCATATCATTTATGACATGATGAAAAAACTGCATGAAACGAATGGGCAGGTAAGACAAACGGTTGACAACTTAAAGGGGAATTTAGAAGAATCAAAAACGGCTAGTCACCATACGTCTGCTTCAATGCAAGAGCTAGCCGCAGGAGCTGAGCAGCAGGTAATAATGGCTCAAAAAAGCAGTGAGTTTCTAGAAGAGATGACGCAAGGCGTAACCAAAATAGCTGAGGCTTCAGCGGCAGTCAGCGAAGCTTCTGATCAAACAGCAAATGAAGCCGTGCAGGGAAAAGAAAAAATTCAAGAAGCAATTCAACAAATTCATACAATCGATTCTTCTGTTCAGCATGCAGCTAGCGTTATTCATCAGTTAAAAGAACGTTCTGCGGAAATCAACGATATTATGAGTGTGATTTCAGGCATTGCTGCACAAACAAATCTACTGGCGCTAAATGCTGCAATTGAAGCAGCGCGCGCAGGCGAACATGGTAAAGGGTTTGCGGTCGTAGCAGCGGAAGTTCGCAAACTTGCCGAACAATCCAATCAGTCAGCTGAACAAGTAGCAAGGCTCATTCAGCATATTCAGCAAGAAACGTCTCAAGCCGTAGCATTCATTCAATCAGGAACAGCCGATGTAAAAAACGGTATTTTACTAGCCAACGAAGCGGAAAATGTTTTTAATCGAATCGCCGACGCATCTGCCTACGTTCACGAGCAAATTCAGCAAACGTCTGCTTCTGCTCAGCAAATAGCAGCCGGATCTACGCAGGTGCTCCATGCCGTCAGCGATATGACCGCTTTTGCCAATCAATCGGCTGCAAGCAGCAGGGGCATTTCTTCTGCTTCCGTGCGTCAGCTGCAATCGCTGCAGATCATTGGCCAGACGGCGGAATTTTTAAGTGGGTTAGTTGAAGAGCTTGGCAGCGTAACGGAAAAGTTAGCGAAGCAAGCGTGAGTGAGTCAGCAGACTACATAGAAGTACATGATTTTATACACTGGATTAATGCTATAAATCTACTAAAGAATTATGTACATACGAACGCTTAAAAAGTTTCTGCGGACCTTTAGACCACTAATGTTTATATAAATCCCCTCCTTTAGAAAAATGAAGCGATCTAAAAAGAGGGGATTGATGCTTTTGGCTAAAAGCTAGTGTTAGTTATTTGTTGGAGAAGGAAATCTAGCTGCTTCAAAATGTGAGCCATCTTCGGATGTGACGATTGTGCCAGCTATGCTGCTTTGAACAAAAACTTCAACGCGATCTCCAGCTTCTAAATTATAAATAGTAGACACGGATACCGCATTAACAAACGGTGTGTTTCCGCCAAAGAAATCGTTATCGATAGCGATAGCGGTTGTCCCATTTACACGTATTTCTATACGAGTTCTATAATCTAGCATTTGGTCGTTAGGAGAGAATCCAATTGTAGCAATGATGGAATATACGCCATCTTTTTGGGGGCGGAAGGTAGAAGTAATCGGGTTATATTCATTTGCTAAATCAAATTGTTCAGTTGGGAAAACTGCTTTTACAAACGTATTTGCAGGAACATTTTGAGGCATCGTTAAATTGAGCGCTCTAAATGCTGACTCCCGCGTGCTTCCTTTTTTGCCTTTATCTTCTTTATATTTAGAAGCCCAATCATGTGATTCCTCATAGAAATCTTCTTCGCGTTCATACATCCAAACTTGTGATTCTTCAGAGCTATCTTCTTCACGTCCATAAGCCCAGCCGCGTGCTTCCTCAGGGGCATCTTCTTGAAGCTGCTCTTTCTTATTGTTAAGGGAAGTCTCGCGAGATTTCTTCTTGTAAGGATAAGATTTTTCTACATAATATCTGTCATCTTTATCATTGTAATTGAAATAATACTTTTTTATAATAATCACCCTTTCTTTGCAGTACTCTATACTGTATTCACTCGTAGAGGAAATGTTTGGATACTTGTCCGACAACTTTAGAACTGTTTTTTTAAATAGCTAATAGTAACTAATTTTGAATGTAGAATTAGTTGCATTATACAAAAAAAACACCTCTTTCGAACAAAAGGCGAAGAGGTGTTTTTGGGTTCGAAAAGTATTTGATTTGACAGTCTACCCATAATCTGTATGTAAATGTCACTCTATCAGTCAACTGGGTGTACTTTTATAGCGCTGGGTCCTTTAGCTCCTTCTTGGATTTCAAACTCTACTTTTTGTCCTTCTGCCAGGTTTTTATATTCCTCACGGTCAATCGCATTGGAGTGAACGAACACTTCTTTTGATCCGTCTTTGGGTGTAATAAATCCAGATCCTTTTGATTCGTTGAAAGATTTAACGGTTCCTTTATGTTTGCTCATTGAAAAAGCCCCCTTATAAGTATAGAAATAAATTCATAGTAGTTTTTTACCCAAACGCTGAAATTTCAATCCTATTATGGCAGGTATACTGATTAGAAGAATAGGGGTAAAAGTAAATAGGGGGGGGCCTAACAATTTTTTTATTTCGGTTATATTTTTATATTGTATGTGATATAACTATTGTTATAAAATGTAATCGTTAATTCTGCTAACTAAAGGAGATAAAGAAAAAAATGAGGGATGAGTTGTTATATATAGGGAAGAAAATTATCGATAATAAGCAGGAATTAGCGATACAATTTTCTGATCTGATGGACTCTGAATATAAGCGGAAGCTGGTTTACCACGAAGAAAGCGAAGTTTTAAAATGGAGAGCAGAACTCATTGAGTATTTAGGCGAGTCGTTATTCGAGGAGCGCTCGGTCGTTTTAAAGAAAATCGTTCAGTGGGGGACAGATATAGGAAAAGTGGCTGTGGAAAACGGACTTTCTTTGAGCCAAACGTTAAAATCACTTGCGCTGTTTCGAACAGTGATATGGGGTGTTTTTACAGAAGAGCTGCAGCAGAAGCAGTTTGCTCCTATTACGATGCTTGATGTAAGTAAAAAAATTGATCCGATGCTTGATCAGCTTAATCATATATTTGTCGAAATCTACGAAGAACATAATACGGACACCATAAAACGCGCTTATGCAGCGCTAGAAGAATTATCAGTTCCCATCGTTCCTCTTTCTGAAGGAATCGCTGTGATGCCAATCGTTGGACAAATTGATACGCATCGTTCGCAGCTTATTATGGAAACGGCTTTAGAAAAAAGCGCTCAGCTGCAGCTGAGTTATTTAATATTTGATATTTCAGGTGTTCTTATCGTCGATACGATGGTAGCGGACAATATTTTTCAAATTGTAAAAGCCTTACAGCTTATCGGCACTAAAACGATGATTACCGGAATACGTCCGGAAATCGCGCAAACCGTTGTGGATTTAGGCGTGGATTTTGGAACAATCAAAACAAGAGCGACATTAGAAAAAGGTCTTGAAGAAATAGGCTTTAGTAAACTGCCAGAAAATCCGCAAAGAAAAAAAGACAAATGGCGTTATTAATAAATAAAAAAGCCCAGAGGCTGAGACAAAAATATTTTAGTTAACGTTAAATCCGAACTATTAATCTGAGTGATGGTTCGGGTTTTTTTGGTGTTAGGGTGAACATAGGTTTCATGTATGTGGCTGCTTCTAGCTGGTGATTGAAGGGCTTATATTGCAAAAAAATTAAGGGAAAGTCACAGCGTCACATGTTACATTCCTTGTAAAAAGGGGTACTGGTAAAAAGAAGCATTCCAAGTGCTTTTCAATTACATTAGCCGTCTAAAATTAATTAATTGTCAATTTCGAATAACATAAATTATTTAAATACTTAGACAAACAAATGAGGAAAATATATACTTATTAGTGTTGTCATGAAAAGATAAAGGGGAGAAACAAGGATGGATATCAAACGTCAAAACGTTGATTTTGGTAACTCAATTTTTCAAACGCTAGTGGATGGTTATTACTATGAAATTCCTACAAACGTAGTAGAAATCACAAAAGATCAGGCAGAGGGTCATTTTCCTTCAAGTGTAAATGAACCGGAATTACTTCTTCAAAATTTACTGATTTCTACAACAATCGAAGGAGTAGAAAAGTATTATTTAGTAGGAGACGCAGCAGAGAAACACGTGCTAGGCAATATCCATATTAATAAGTTACATAATAAAACTGAATCCGATATTCCTTATGTGATGTTTTTAGCTTCAGTTGCTTATTACAACATACTTAAAGGAAAAGACAAAGAGGATAATCATGTGACGATTAATTATTTCTCGACTATGCTTCCGATTTGGCTGCTTAAGAAAACAAATAAATTCAGTGAAATGCAGCAGAAGATGGCCGAACGTTTTCAAGGAGAGCACACGGTTACGGTATTGACTCCGGGATTAGAAAAAACGCTCACTGTGAACATTGAAACGAGCAAATGCCGTATTGAAAGTGAAGTTGCTCGCTGGGCGATCAAAAAAGATTTTGAATTACAAGATAGAGAAGAAGCAAATGCATTCAAACATTTTGAAACGCTAATTGTAGATTTGGGCGGAGGCACGGTTGACCTTGCGCTTCTTCCTGCAGGACTTCAAGCTCCTAAAAGCAGAAATTCGCTGAAGTGTCTTACGGATATTTCATATTTGAAGCATATTGAAAAGCTAAGAAATGAAAAACTGCTTGAGTATTTTGATGATGTTCGTTCATTAGAAGAGTTTATTATTGCTAATATCCATAAAGCAAAAATGGAGCAAAGAGACGGCAATAGCGGGAAAAAAGTAGATCTCACGGAGCCTATTCACGCTTCGCTTAGAGAATACACGCAAATTTTATTAACGAAAATTGAAAATCTATTTCCATCGCCAAAAGATAAAGTCTATAAATATATTTATATTGGAGGACTGGCTCCTATCCTTCAACAGTTTATTGCAGAGCAGATTGATAACATGTACGGGGAAGAAATCAGAGAAGAAAATCATCTTTTCTTGCCGGAGACGCGCAAATTAAATTTATACGGTCTTGAAATTTTAAGCAGACATGAAACAAACGCAGTTCACGTTTAAAAAGGGGGAGCATATATGAGTCATCAAAACACTCGCCTTAAGGACGCACTAGATGATTGGTACGGTCAGCTAAGCTCCCAAATGGCTGCACCGTTTTACTTACTATCAAATGCGTTTCTGACAGCTGGCAATCTATCAGCAGATATGATGGGAGTAAGGGAAAAGACCGTAAGTAATAGAGATGAAGGTGCAAATTTCACAATCGACACTGCTGACATTCCGTCAGAAGTGTCTTCATTTCTGAAAGAAAAACAGCAGGCAAACGAGCTGCAGGACTATGTAGTAAGACTCATACAGCAAGACTTGCAAAAAAAGAGCAAAGAAAATGAAGTGGAGACGCTCGTTCATTCACTTCGAAAAGAGCTGTTGGGCGAAATTGACTTACTAAAAAAAGAAATGAATTCAAGTCTTGCTGCAAATCGTGAGGAGTATGAGGCCTCGCAGGCAAAGGACCTTCAGGATTATGTAGCGAAGCTTGTGGAACAAAACGGGCAGAAAGACAGCCGGGAAGACGAGTTTCAATCGTTAATTCATTCATTGAGAGCCGAGCTGTTAGGCGAAATTCATTTGCTTAAAAAAGAGCTGGGCTCTGCGTCAGCTCCTTCCTATAAGCAGCTGAAATCCATTAAAAATGAGGAAGAAGAAACATTTAAAGAAGGTCAATTAATTAAAAGTGAAAAAGTGACCGGAACCATTCAAGAAGATATCGATGTAGATTTCTAAACAGAAAGTAGAGGCGTAATATGCCTCTACTTTTATTATTTTTCTATTAAACATGAGGACGGAACAAAAGTGTTTTAGGTGAAGAAAGGACCGAACGAGTTTGATTCTTGAGTGTGAATCCAACTTGTTCGGCTTTTTATTGGTATGCTGAATGTAGGTTTCATGTGTTTAAATGCTTCTAGCTGTTGATTGGAGGGCAAGGCGAAGACTCCTGCGGGAAAAGCGGAACAGGTGAGACCCCGCAGGAGCGCAAGCGACGAGGAGGCTCATCGACCGCCCGCGGAAAGCGAAGCCTTGCACGGAAATTAACAGCGGTCCAATGTAAAAGCTTTAGCGTATAAATCATAAAGCTCTTTTGTTTCTTTTTAGCATTTTTCGAACGTATAAGCAAAGATCGAATGTAACAATGGTGAAGATACTGCATTTTATCATAAACCAAAATAACGATTCGTTTATGCCAAATCCGCCAATGGAAGCTTTTAGTTCATTTAGCTGCCTGAGAATTAAATTTATGTCGTTTTCATAGGCCACAGTAAAAGATTTAATCACAAGCATGGTCATAATGACTGCTTCTACCGATGTATATAGAATTTTTCTTGCTAGTTTAAGAGAAGGATGTACGTTTGATTTGGGAATTTTATAAAATAATTTCATCGCCTGTTTGCCTTTCAGTTATTTTAAGCTGTTTAAAAAGATTGGGTTCATTCTATAATTCTTTCCTTGGCTATAAAATCCTGTATGTATAGCAAGTTTAAAAAAAGCCCTCTAGAAAAGGTCATACACCGATTTTCTAGAGGGCTTTTTTAGTCAACATCCGTCTATTCATTTAGTATTGATTCTGAAAAAGCGTTCCAATCCTGCATAACGCTCTGCTTATTTTTAATGTTCTTCAGCCAGAGCGTTTGCTTTTGTCACATGAACCGTACCAAATGGGTGGTTTGGCGGAGCGTATATGGAGTAAAGCTTTAGCGGAGTGGTACCCGTATTGGTGACATCATGCCACGTTCCGGCAGGAATAAATATCGCATCGTCATCGTAGACTTTTCGTTTAAAGGTTAGATTGTTTTTACTTTTGCCCATTTGAACAACGCCTTGCCCTTGTTCAATGCGCAGGAATTGATCAACGTTAGGGTGGATTTCTAAGCCGATATCTTCACCGGGCTTAAGACTCATTAGCGTCACTTGTAAATGTGTTCCCGTCCATAAAGCAGTGCGGTACGTATTGTTTTGCTTTGATGCTTCATTAATGTTAATAACAAACGGCCTTGGTCCGTAGTCCTTTAATTTACCGTTTCTTTGCTGAAACTGTTCGCTAGTGTGATAGTGATTCGGCACATAATAACTATATGGCTGCCAGCCGTAATACACTGGAGTCTGCCACTGATGGTAATAAGGTGTATAGTGCATACTCATTCTCCTTTTCTCGTTTAATTTTTCTTTTCATCCTATGCTTTTGTCAAAACGGTTGATACCATTTGCCTTTTTGTCCGCGGTCTTTATGCACTTATTTTTTACTGAAATCATGTGATTAATGATTTATCTGAGCTCTTTGATTGTTTTGGGATGGTTAAAAAATAATTTCATCACTTTAATACGATAATTCAGTAAAAAATATATCGTATGAAAACGTTTTATTTGATATAATTTTAGAAGATGAAAATTATTTTAAAGGGTGACGTTCATTGAAAGAAAAAAAACTTCAAGAATTAACTGAACATCTTAATAATTTATTCAACAATTTAATTCATGGATCTATCACAGAAGGTGAATTTAATGAGCTGTCCGAAGAGCTTTACAGAAAGCAAACTAGGCTGCGCTATGAGATAGAGTGTGAGAAAGGTTCGTATTATAGAGAATATTTTAGAGGCTAAGGCTTTGTATTAGACTGTTTTATAAGAAATAAGAAAAGGCCTCCATTTAGGAGGCCTTTTCTTAACTTCTCACAGAAAGTGGAGTGATACTTTCTATTTCAATAAGTATATTAGTATATTTACTTCATAAAAAATACAACTGTTGAAGGTCTAAAACTCGCTATTCACCCCCAAAAACCTGTATGATAGGTTTAAGATTACCGCATATGAGATATATGTATAGTAAAAAGGGGTGATGAGCTGTGAAGTGGTATAAAGGAGTTGTCATGCAAGTCTTAATGACAGAAATCGAAACAGCAAGAGAGCACATGGTTATGTTAGGACTTACAGAAGGTCTTACAAGTCGTAATACAGTTCGAATCAGTCAAACCCTTGATTATTTATTAAATGAACTAAGTAAAGTGATGGCCGCAGATTAATCGTATTTTATATAAAAATGAAAAGAGCTGCTGACTTCACGGCAGCTCTTTATAAGTTGCCTTAACGTTTACTTTAATGTTTATGATACTATTTATACAGTTACCTCATAGTAAAGAAAATAGTGGAATCTATTATATATATTGTATAGTAGAAACCTAGAAAAAGAGTTGAAAGCACCCGTAAAAAGGGAAGCTTAGATACATAAAGCAAACGCCGCACTAAGAATGGCGATGGAGGGTATAGTGGAATGGAATATCATATTAAAGAGGCCGCTGCAAAGGTAGGGCTGCCTACGCATACGCTTCGATACTACGAACAGCAAGGGCTTTTACCTTTTATAAAAAGAGATGAGAACGGAAATCGTATTTTTAGTGAGTCCGATATCGAGTGGTTAGAATTTATTATTTGCTTACGAAAAACGGATATTGCCCTTTTAGAATTACGTAAAATTGTTGAATTAACACAAGAAGGCGATGATACAATCGGTTTGCGCAAGCAGATATTTAAAAAGCATAGAGAGAAAATGATGGAAAAACAAAGAGAGCTGGACGCAGCTTTTAGAAAAGTGGAAACGAAAATTGATTACTATGATAAATTAGAACAAAAGTATCAGGAAGAGCTTTCATCTAAAGCCTAATTTATCGGTTGTTTTTCGTATTTTATAAAGAAATAAAAAGCGGGCAGCTCATCCAATTAGCTGCCCGCTTTTTTCTAAATTTACAGTGTAGAAATGTCAATAACAAATCGATAGCGAACGTCGCTGCGAAGAACGCGCTCGTACGCTTCATCTACTTGCTTAGCATCGATAACTTCAATCATAGGAGCAACGCCGTGTTCAGCCGCAAAATCAAGCATTTCTTGTGTTTCACGAATGCCGCCTACAAGTGAACCAGCAATGCTACGACGTCCCGTGATAAGTGAGAATACGCTGTACTGATCTGGGTTAGCCGGTGCGCCAACGTTAACAAGCGTTCCATCTACGCGAAGTAATGATAAATATTGATCCACATTCAGGTTAGCCGATACTGTGTTTAAGATAAGGTCAAAGCGACCCGCTAATTCAGTGAATGTTGTCTCATCACTTGTTGCAAAATAGTGATCTGCGCCAAAGCTTAGAGCTTCTTCTTTTTTATTGTTAGAACGGCTCAATACCGTCACTTCAGCACCCATTGCATGTGCAAATTGAATCGCTACATGTCCAAGACCGCCCATTCCCACGATCGCCACTTTTTTGCCAGGGCCAGCATTCCAGTGCTTTAACGGAGAAAATGTTGTAATACCTGCACATAGAAGGGGACTTGCTGCATCCATACTTAACTTATCAGGAATACGAACAACGAATCCTTCTTTTACGACGATTTTTTGGCTGTAGCCGCCGTATGTAGGATTTCCGTCATAATCCAACGAATTATACGTTTGAACAACGCCTTTTGTACAGTATTGCTCGTCACCGTTCACACAGTACTCGCACTCTCCGCAAGAGTCAACGAAACATCCCACGCCAACGCGATCGCCAACCTTGTATTTTGTTACGCTTTCTCCAACCGCTTCAACTACTCCCGCGATTTCGTGACCAGGAACCATCGGGAATATTCCGCCGCCCCACTCATCAAATGCACTATGAATATCAGAGTGACAGATACCGCTAAACTTAATATCAATTAAAACGTCGTCTGCTCGCAGTTCTCTGCGTTCAATTGTCGTGTTCTCGAATTTTGCCTTTGCATGCGGCGCACTTAAAACACGTGATGTTGTTGTATGTTGATTACACATAAGTAAAAACACAATCCTTTCGTCATTTGATGTATTTAAAAGCTACAACCCTAGCTTAAACGTTAAAGTCGACTTTAAAGCAAGAGTTTTTTTAAAAAAAATTTTACTTTCTATCTATGATTTTATGAAAAAAGGAGAGTAAGGAATAGTGTAGCAGCTTTTTATCTCTATTTAGTTAAAAGAAATTCTTCAAGGGTGCGAGCGGCGGCGTGTTCATCCGCTCCATTTGTCAGTAACGTTATTTCATCTCCTTTTTTAACAGCTAAAGCCATGACCTTCATGATGCTTTTTCCACTTACACATTTTCCATCTTTCGCAATAAAAATGTCACTTGGAAATGAACAAGCTTCACGTGCAAACAAAGCTGTATGTCTAGCTTGAAGTCCTCCATAAAGCTGCACCGTTATTCTTTTAATCAGCATTGTATTTCCCCTTTTTTATATTTTAAAAGCTATAAAACTAGCTTAATCGTTAAAGTTAACTTTAAGGCAAGAGGTGATTTGGATAAAAGAGTCATTTATGAATGTATGGAGAGCAGCAATCGTTTCTACTAGTCATTTAGATGATGGTAACTAAATGAAAATACGGCACACATGTTCAGGAAGGTTCAATAAATAAGAATTTATTTTTAAAGGAATTTCCACGTTCTAACCAGAAAAACCATATATATTGTTTTCTGGAGGAATACGATGAAAGAGCTAAAAAGGTTAGAACCGCTGCAAGCAGCTACACAATTCATTTTTAAACATTACCCTAACTGTCAAGGCGCATTACTCGCCGGGAGCGTGGTGAGAGGAGAAGCTACCCACACGTCTGACCTTGATCTTGTTATTTTGGATGATAATTTTACTTCTTCTTTTAGAGAGTCCCTCATTGAATTTGGATGGGCAATTGAAGTTTTTGCTCATAATCTGACTTCATACCAAGCCTTTTTTAAAAGCGATTGTAAGAGGGCTAGACCTTCACTCCTAAGAATGATTTCCGAGGGAATTATTTTAGCGGATAAAGGAGTGATGCAGGTTATAAAAAAAGAAGCTGCACAATTACTAGAAAAAGGCCCAGAAAAATGGTCGGAAGAGACGATTAAACTAAAAAGGTATTTTATAAGTGATGCTTTGGATGATTTAATCGGTTCTTCAAATAAAGGTGAATCACTTTTTATCGCCAATACGCTCGCTTACATAACGCATGAATTTGTTTTAAGAACGAATGGTCATTGGATCGGGGATTCTAAATGGATTGTCCGGTCTTTGAATGACTATAATGAACGCTTTAGTAAAGAATTTGTAGAGGCATTTGATACCTTTTATAAAACAGGGAATAAAGATAAAGTAATTCAACTGGTGGATAAAGTGTTAGCACCACATGGAGGCCGGCTGTTTGAAGGGTTTTCACTGGGGAAATAGAGGTTGAATCAGTAGCCTTGTTAGAACCCCGCTACTATTGCTTGCTAGTAGTGGGGTTATTTTTTATGAATATTCACGTATGCTTAAAGAGTTTGCCCGTTATCAATCGTAAATACTTGGCCCGTCACGGACTCTTGCTTTAACTGAAACAGAATAGCATCTGCGATATCTTCAGGAGAAGAAATGCGCTGAAGAGGTAGATTTCCTGCAAGCTGATACATTTTATCTTCGTTGTCAGACCACCATCTTGTGTCGACTGCACCAGGAGAGATGCAGTTTACTCGAATATGTGGTGCCAGTGCAATGGCTAACGACTTAGTCATCGTATGAATCGCTGCTTTTGTTGCTGCATAGGGAATAGAGGAGCCGATTCCAGTTGTACCCGCAACGCTTCCTACATTAACAATCGCCCCTGACTTTTGCTTTTTCATATGTGGAACGGCTGCTTTTACACAGTGAAACATGCCTTTTACGTTTACATCATATAAAGAGTTCCATATGTCATCCGTTGCAGACTCTAAGTCATTCATGGGGATTTGAGCTGTAATACTAGCGTTATTCACTAATCCATCTAACCGTCCGAATTGTGTAATGGTTTGATGAATCATTGCATTTACTTCTTGCTCGTTGGCTACATTCGCTTTAAAAGCAAACGCTATGCCTCCTTTTTCAGCAATCTCCTCTACAACTTTTTTCGCTTCTGTTTCTGAGTTGCTGTAGTTTATAACAAGTTTCGCGCCCATGTCAGCTAACTTTAAAGCCGTTGCTTTGCCTATACCAGTGCCGCCGCCCGTAATAATAAATACTTTATTTTTAAAATCGATCATTTCTATAAACCTTCCTTTCTCTTAACATCTTTTATTATATCTTCGATGGGAAAAAGGATATAATAGGTAATACTAAGAGAGTTATCATTTAAAATGATAGCAACGGAGGAATTAAAATTGGAAAGCCAAGACTTACGAATTTTCAAATGTGTCGCAGAAGCAAAGTCACTATCAAAAGCTGCGGAGGTATTAGGATATGTGCAGCCGCATATCAGCCAGCGGACTAAAAATCTAGAGGAAGAATTAGACACCAAATTATTGATACGTACGAATCGAGGAGTTACGTTAACAAACGAAGGGGAAGCTTTGTTTGACTACGCACAGCGTATTTTACGTTTAATGGAGGAAGCTAAAGCAGAAGTTAATCCGAATAAGTTTAAAAGATCCTTGATTATTGGTGCCTCGCAGACGATTTCCGCTATTAAAATTCCTTCTTTATTCTCATCTTTTCTGAAAGAACAACAAAATATTGAAGTTAAAATAAAAACAGATAGAAAACAAGTCTTACAAGAAATGCTCTCGTACGGAGAAATTGACGGACTTTTTCTTAGCGGTATCTATAATGAGGCTCAGTTTGAAACGGTTTATCACTATGCAGAAAAAATGGTGCTTATTTCACCTCTATCCGCAGAGAGAGCAGAAACAGGTCAACTAACGTTACTCATTAATAGTGATGTAAACTGCATCTATAGAAACAGACTATTAGAGTTTTCAAAAGAACATCATATACATAAAGCCAATATTATGGAATTTGATTCATTAGAAGCTATTTTACAAGGCGTTCGTGATGGAATAGGCATGAGTGTAGTCCCGGCTAGCGTAGTAAATTCTCGTGGTGATATGAAAAGCATTGAATATCAAGAGCTTTCAGAAGACGTTCATATTGATTTTGTAGTAAAGAAAGGGAAGCAGCGCTCTCAAAGTCTTAAAAAGTTTATTCATTTTTTAGGGAGTCTATAGATTCTGTCCTGAGGTGGCGTGATGTCTTCTCTTTTCCAATACATTAAAAAGAACCCTTAATGCCTGAAATGCGCTTCAAGGGTTCTAGCTTTCTTATGTTCCAAAGATTATGCAGCTAATTTTCTACACTCATCCGCGCATTTCAAGCAAGCTTCCGCACATTTTTGACAGTGGTCATGATCGTGTTTCTTACACTCATTTCCACATTTTTCGCAAATTTCGGCGCAAACCCCAGCCAGTTCAGCAACGAAAGGAGTTCCTCTTTCTAGAGCTTGTTCCAAATATCCGCAAATATCTGCACATTCTCGATCAAAACGGATACAGTCCACCATCATACCCACATTTTCTTCTTTTAGACAAGCATCAAAACAATGGTTGCAGGCACTCATACAGTCATGCAGCGTTTGAATAACAGTTTGATAATTTTCGTTAGACATTGTAAAATTCCTCCTTATTTTTTCTTCTCTCTATTACATTAGACTATCGTTTGGTTTATTAAACATAATAAAAATGAGCAGGTGGTCTTTGATGTTTAAATATAGGGGTGGAGGGTATGTAGTTGATAGATAAATCTTAAAGGAGTGTAGTACATGAGCTGGCTAGAAATACTTTCTTATATAGCTATTGCAATTGGAATTATTCAATTTTTAGTTATTACAATCGACGTGATCAGGCATCCGCAGATGATGTTTGTGATGAATATTGTGTGGCCTATTACGGGTCTCTATTTTCCTGTCGCCGGGATATGGTTTTACTTTAAATTAGGGCGTAAAGATCGAAAAAAACACGATCACGCTCATCATTCCTCTGAACATATGCACGGTAACCATGAAGATCATCATGAGCACCATCATAGTGAAAAGCCTTTTTGGCAAAGTGTTTTTGTATCGACTACGCACTGCAGCAGCGGGTGCTCGATTGGAGGAGGTGAAGCTGACAGGTTTAAATGATGTAAGTGAAGAGTTGCTTCAAAGGTTAGCGACTTACAATAAGCCAAGCGCAAGAGCATCAGCTCATTGATAGGGGGACAATGAATGTATCAAAAAATCTTGTTAGCTGTAGATGGGTCGGAACATTCAAAAAGAGCCGCGGAGCATGCGATACAAGTTGCTTCTTTCATACCGCAATCACAAGTAGAAATTATTTCGGTTATTGACTTATCAAAAGCGAAAACCGAGATTTTACATGGAGAGCTGAAACAAAAAAGACAGCAAGCGCTCGAAGAAATAAAGAGTTGCTTTGAAAAGAAGCAGATAGCGTATCAGCTTAAAATAGAACGCGGCGATCCTGGCCCAACCATTGTAGCCTACGCTAATAAAAACAACTTTAATCTTGTTGTAATAGGAAGCCGCGGCTTAAATTCTCTTCAAGAAATGGTGCTAGGCAGCGTCAGTCATAAAGTAGCTAAACGAGTATACTGTCCGGTTATGATTATTAAGTAAGTGAACGTAGGTATTGTGGGTACAAATCGTAGACGATTTGTACCTTTTTTGCGTTTGAATATAGCAGTTAACGTTTATAAATCATTACTAACATGTATGATACTTTTTATCGTATACACATACTCGTAATAATCTGCCAAGGACTTTTGGTTTTGAAAAAAGAAATAGTTTATAAAAAAACAAAAGGAGTAGATTCTATGAAGATTTCCTTTTCACATTCTATAGAAAATGTTGAGTGGTCGAGAATGAAAGAAATTTATCACTCGGTAGGATGGACGAACCATAATGAAGAAAAAATTAAAAAAGTATTTCAATCAAGCAACGTAGTAGCTATCGCTTATGATGAAGATAATATAGCAGGGTTTGGGAGAGCTCTTTCAGACGGTGTGTTTAATGCTGCCATTTATGATGTTGTGGTTAACGAGCAGTATCAAAACAAAGCAATTGGACAGAAAGTTATAAAAAACTTACTTGCTCAGCTTGACGATATTTCCTGCGTTCATCTTGTTTCTACAGCAGGTAATGAAGAGTTTTATAGAAAAGCAGGATTTCGGAAAATGAAAACTGGAATGGCTCGTTATTTAAATCCTTCTTTAGCGGAAGAATATTTGGAATAAGTTATGTGTTAGATTGCAAACCAAGGGACATTTTAAAGTATGTACCGAATGAATAATAAAGAGGACATAGAAAATCTAACGTGTTCCCTTTTGAAGTGCAAACATTGCAAATCGCATCACACTTTTTGTTATCAATATCAATATAATTCTCAATCAAGTTCTCTAATTAAATAAATCAATAAAAGCAGAGAAGGGACAGCAATTAAGCTGTCTCTTCATTTTAATTTCAATACTTAATCCTCATGGTTGAAGGGATTTGTTGTCTTTTATTATTGATTGTCTTCCTCGCTTTTGTACTCCAAAATATCACCTGGCTGACAATCCAAAGTCTTGCATATTGCTTCTAATGTTGAAAAACGAACCGCTTTTGCTTTTCCATTTTTTAGGATGGAAAGATTCGCCATAGTAATTCCAACCCTCTCTGAAAGCTCCGTTACGCTCATTTTTCGTTTTGCTAACATCACATCAATATTAATAATAATTGCCATATCCTACACCTCAGACCGTTAAATCATTTTCTGATTTTATGTTAATCGCTTCTTGCAAAAGTCTTTGGAGAACAGCAGCAAAAACTGCGATAACCAACGAAGCAAAAGGAATGACCATTCCAACAAAAATGAGACCTGGGGCATCGTCTTTATCTGCCACGAGATAATAGACGGGCAAACCTAAGACATGCAAACTACAGATAGAAATGGCGCAGTATTTGATGCTCATTAAAATTCGAACAGACAATTCGGAGAAAGCAATGTTCTTGTCAATATAACTCAACAGTTTAACAGCTTGATAAAGGGCGAAGTAAAAAGGTAATGTTCCTCCATATAAAAGAATGAAAATTATATATTCTATGGAATGAATACCTAAGAACTCCGCTACCGCATCTGCCAGTTCAGGAACTAGAAATATGCACAAAGTGAGAACCAAAATTCCAATGAGAATAACTGCTATCTTCAAAAATAATGTGGTTGCTATCTTCATAAAAACACCTCTTCTATATTTCAAAATATTAATTGTTTTTTGTCTGTAAATCCATGACATTCTTTATAGGTTTTTGAAACACGTCCACAATGGCTGCGATGATACTTGTTGCCAAGATGCCCATTAGACCTAGAGATATTGGACCTGCTGCATCATCACCTGTGAATTGAGCATGCGCCCTTAAATAAACTATTGCTAACAAAATAAACAAAATGACAGTAAAAGTGCATTTTTTTATTACCTTCAAAGATTGAAGAGATAACTCAGAGAAAGCGTTATTCTTCTCGATATAGGTTAAAAGTTTAAAAGCTTGATAACACGCCAAAGAAAATGTAATACATATTCCATATGTACATACCAACAGTGGATATAACGAATAATCACCAGGACGCTCTATAGCATCTCTTCTGGCTGCCTCAGGCAACAAAAATATACATGCGGCAAGCACTGCAATTCCAATCAGAAAAATTATTACCTTTAAGAAAGTGGTAGAGCCTCGTTTAACATTCATAAAAAACACCTCACTAATGATAATACGAATTTAACATATGATTTATCGTTTTACAATAAAATATTATCGCTTTATATTATATTATTGTTGTTACTGAAATATCCTTTTAATTTTAAACAAAATAAAAAGCATTTCTTAATACAAAGAAATGCTCTTACTTTAGAAGGTTAAATTTATAAATTTTTCAACAAAACTTCCAAAATCAACAACGAAAGATATCAGCCCCTACTTAAAATAAATAATATCTTTAAAACTCACTAAATAATTCACGGTTAAATTCAAATAATTATTTCCATAGTGGAGAAGTTTCATGCGAATTCCTGCTTGAATTTCAGGGGGAATAGCAAATATAGAAGTAATACCAAGCAAATAAAAAACGTAAATTCATGTGTGACTTCATGCTAAAAATGCATGATGAAATTAAATTTTGCACCTCAAAAAAGAACCTGTTAATAAAAATCTATGTCCTTTTTTCTTTTTGATATTGAGACTATGGAATCTGTATATGTCTATTTAATAATATATGGTATTATTTTCTTTAGTTAGGAGGTATTTGAAATGAGTGTTTCAAAAGAAAATAAGCCGATTTTATTAACGGTTATTCTGCTGGCGGCTGCTTTTGTAGTGTTTTTTTCGAATCGGATATTCCCACTAAATTCGATTTTTCCAAATAGAAGCGGTGATTTGACCATTCCGCTGTGGCTATTTTTTGCAATAGACGTTGGCTTTATTGTGGCATTAGTTTTAGGAGTCCGAACAAAAAAGCCGAGCGTTGTGTGGTTTAGCATAATCGCAAACAGCATCTTTTTTGTGTTGCTTTCTGGCTTGATGTTTTTATTAGCGATTGCCCAGGGAATTTCTGAGCCGTAAGCTGATTATCTCTATTTTAAGTGAATGAAAAGGATTTAGAGAGGTTGATAGATATGATGATAGGCGGTCCTTTACTGATTGCCCTGCTGCCAGGTGTACTTGTACTCCTTGTAACCTGGCTGTTCAGAAAGATGAAGTGGAACAAAGTCATTAGAATGCTTCCTTCAATGCTAACCGTTATGGCTGCCGCCGTTCTTTTTTACATTGGCTATGTAGAAATAAGAGGCTTTGAAGGTGCGGGCTATTTGTTTTTATCTGTGTTTTTGCTTTTATTCGCGCTTGTATCCTATATTGTAGCTAAAAAGCCTGTACAATAATTTTTATAAACTTTATAAATTCTTTATAAATCCCTCCTATACTACGTGTAGGAGGGATTTAATATGAAAAATATTATTTTAGAGGTAAGAAGCGTTTCAAAAAAAGTAAGACGTCGTCACCTAGTAAAAGAAGTATCGTTTCAAATTAACAAAGGGGAAATATGTGGACTGTTAGGGCCAAACGGTGCTGGTAAAACGACCTTAATTCGTTTGTTGACGGGGTTGATTAAACCAACTGGGGGAGAAGTTTTTATTAATAGCAAAACCATTCTTTCACAAAGAAAAGAAGCGCTGCAAAGCGTTGGTGCGATTGTAGAGTCGCCCATCTTTTTTCCTTATATGACGGGAAAAGAAAACCTGACAAACTTAGCTCGACTGCATCCATTTTCGACAAAACAAGAAAGGCAGCAAAGAGTAAAAGAAGTGCTTGATATTGTGGGGTTAACCGGCAGAGAAAAAGATAAAGTTCGAACGTATTCTCTTGGGATGAAGCAAAGACTTGGCATTGCTCAAGCGCTTTTAGGCGACCCGGATTTGTTGATACTAGATGAGCCAGCCAACGGCTTAGATCCAATGGGCGTACGTGAACTGCGCGAGCTGCTTTTCACCTTAAAACGTGACTATAACAAAACGATTTTAATCTCTAGTCATTTGCTGGATGAATTACAGCGAGTATGTGATCAAATTGTTGTGATGAGAGAAGGAGAGTTAATATGGGACGGCGCTCTGGACCAGTTAGCATCTGGTAAAAATCTTGAAGATGCGTTTGTAGAGCTGGTGTCGCAATGAAGGAGCTCTTAGTAGCGGAGTGGGAAAGACTTTGGAAAAGAAAAGTGGCGTGGCTGACCTTTCTATTAGTGCCGGTGGTACTGTTAGCTGCTTCATCCTATCTCCAAAAAGAAAACGGAGCACTCACAGTCGATTTACCACAGTATACGTTTGCAGGAAACTTTCCTGTACTGAGCTTAGCTGAAATGTTATTTACCGTTTTTAATGCCATGTTCTTAGTTTTTATTACGCTCGTGGTTACCGGCGAATACCGGTCAGGACAGCTGCGAATGGTTATGATACGATCATATTCGTTTAAAGAAATCATCCTAGCAAAAGCCGCAGTGATTCTGCTGTTTAATTTACTGTTTTTTATTACGTATTTTTGTATGAGCTATGTGATAGGCTTTCTGATGTTTGAACAGCCTCAAAGCTACTTTGTGTTTTATCACAGTCATGCTTTTAACATAAAAGAAGCACTAGTATATAATCTTTCGTTTTATGGATATGCCTACTTAACGACTATTGCGATATGCTGTGTGCTGTTTTTTATCTCTGTTATCAGCAAAACGACCACTACGGCTGTTGGAATCGGCGTGGCTTTTATACTAATCTCGTTTTCGTACCCGACTTTATTAACGGGATTTAAGCAGTGGATGAGTGAAGAGCTTTTTGGACAGCTTTTCTTTACTTCTGTACCGATGATTCAATGGCAGGGGATCACAGTCATGATGGCAGAGAAACCGCAGTTTGTAGGCTGGAATTTCGGCGTGTTAGGTTTTTATGTTCTGGTTTTTAGCAGTTTAACATATGCAGCGATTCGAAAAAAAGAATCATTTTTATAAAAGGAGAGAAGACATGATGACAGGACTTTTTATCAGTGAATTAGAGCGAACGTTTAAACGGAAAAAGACAGCGGTGGTACTAGGTGTGTACATAGGATTACTTGCTTTTATTTGGTTCATTTTCTTTCAAAGGGGAGGCATTTCGTTTTTTGATGCAGACCATGACGTGAAAATTGATTCTTTAAATGCAGCACCGCTGCTTCTTCGAGACCTATCGTTTGTGATTACGTTTATTGTCATTCCTATGTTTGTGGCAGATAGCTTCAACGGTGAGTACACGTCGGGAGCGCTGCGCATGGTACTAATTCGGCCGCACGATCGTGTGAAGCTGTTTTTTGTAAAGTGGGCGGTTCAATGTTTACTAGTTTTTATTATTCTTTGTATTACGTGGGTAGCGGGGACTTGTCTTGGAAGAATGGTTATGCCTCATGTAAATGAAACAACGTTTTTAGGCGGACATACGCTAGGGACTTTAGGGGCGTTACTATATTCGCTGAAATTTTACGGCATTTGTTTTTGCATCTTTATAGCGGTTATTAGTATCGGGAGTATCCTGAGTGTTCTTATGCCTAATTCCATTTTATCTTATGTAGCAACTATTGGTGCTTTAATTGGAAGTGTGTATGTGTCAGATAAACTAAGCTTCTTTTTCTCGGTAACCGATTCTGTTTTTCATGAATTAAGCAGACCAAACTCTGAATTTTTAGTGAACCTATTATTTCCAATTTTGCTTATTAGCCTTATAATAAACCTATTCGTATGGAAAAAGAAAGAATGGGTAGGGTGAGCTGGAGATGAAGCAAACAATTTTACTAGTAGACGACGAAAAAGACATTATTTCGTTTATGAAAGATGCGCTGCAAGATGAAGGATATGAGGTGATGTTCGCTTACGAAGGTCAAGAAGCGTTAAAGAAGCTAAAAGTAAATCCAGACTTAATTGTGCTGGATGTGATGATGCCAGGCATGGACGGCTTTGCTCTTTGTGAATTGATCCGAAAAAGCATATCATGTCCCATCATCTTTTTAAGCGCCAAGCAAACGGAGCAGGACAGAGTAAAAGGACTATTAGTCGGTGGAGATGATTATTTAGTTAAGCCTTTTAGCATGAAAGAACTAAAAGCCCGGATTTACGCCCATCTGCGCCGGGAGCAAAG
Organism: Priestia sp. YIM B13486; assembly: GCF_042787865.1. Taxonomy (NCBI): domain Bacteria; kingdom Bacillati; phylum Bacillota; class Bacilli; order Caryophanales; family Bacillaceae; genus Priestia; species Priestia sp. YIM B13486. The sequence goes on from NZ_JBHZOZ010000003.1 coordinate 111,916, forward strand.
AATTAATAGTAACTCCTATAACAGGCTTCATTTTGGAGAGTTAACCATTGATTTAAACGGCTATCAAATTTTACATAACAATGAAGTGATTCCGTTTACTTCAAGAGAATTTGAGATTATTCATTTCCTCGCTCTTCATCCAGGTCAGGTTTTTACACGCGAGCAGCTGTATGAAAAAGTTTGGGGCTACGACGCGGAAGGGGATTCGTCTACGATTACAGAACACGTGAAAAAAATTAGAGCAAAACTATTAAAATATGACGAAACGCCTTACATTTCAACGGTTTGGGGAATTGGCTACAAATGGGTAAAATAAAAAAATGGATGAACCGGGCAACGTTAAAAGCGCAGTTTGTTTTATCTTTTCATTTGATTTTGCTGTATAGCCTGCTTGCGACACTTTTAACGTGGGGAATTGTCATCTCAGTGAACTGGTTTTTTATGCCCGGAGCACTGAATCCGGCGAATTATTATGAAAAGAAAATCCCAGAAATTATCCAGTTTGTGAACGAAAAGGAAGATGCGCTTCTTTCTAAAAGTGCTAAAAACCAAGTAGAATCGGTTATTCCGCTAGAAGGAATGGATTATCAAATTATGAATAAAGAAGGACAAATCGTGTATGGCTCCATGTCCACTTCATACATAAAAAATAAACGGAATCTTTATTCTCAGGTCAATACAAATATCCATTCAGGTAAATATATTATAAAAGTGTATCCGCTTTTTAATTCAAAAGACGAAGTAAACGGGGCCATTGCGCTGAGATATCAATTAAACATGGCTTCGACTAACCCAAATATTAAATGGATAGTTGCGCTTGTAACGTTTTTATCTCTAGCCAGTCCGTTTCTTTATTTTTATTTGTTTGCTTATTTATTTGGAAGACGATTTAGCAAAAAAATTGAACGGCCTTTTAACGAGCTGATGGCAGCCGCAAAGAATATTCAACATAATAATTTGGATTTTTCGCTGTCCGTGACTCAAGACGCCAAAGAATTAAGTCAGCTGCTTCATGCCTTTGAAGAAATGCGAAAAGAATTAAAGCAATCGCTAGCTAAACAGTGGCAGCTAGAAGAAGACCGTAAAGATATGACGGCTGCGATTGCGCATGATTTACGAACGCCTCTTACGATTATTCACGGTCATACCGAAATTTTAGTAGAAGGAAGCAAAAAGGACCCGGAGAGGCTTAATCGATATTTACATACGATCTACACGAATACACTTCGTTCTATTCAACTATTAAATCAGCTGCAAGAAGTATCAGTCATAGAAAATCCAGGCTTTTCCGTAAAGAGTGAGCCTATTGATATCAACACATTTGTTCATGAGAAAGCAGACGAGTTTCAGCTTTTATGTCAAAAAAAAGAGATTACATTTATATCTTCGATTAATGAAGTAGACGGATCAAATCAATTTTACGGAGATCCCCAGCGCATTTCTCAAGTGTTAGATAATATCATCACAAACTGTATTCGCTACACGCCTGAACGAGGAGAGATAGCTTGGAATACCGTGATTCATCACAACGAAGTAATCTTTGAAATACATGATACGGGTCCTGGGTTTACACTATCCAACAAAGAACAGCTGTTTAAAAAGTTTTACAGAGAAGATGCGTCGAGAACAAGCGGCCACGGAAACTTGGGGCTAGGTCTTTACATTGCTCATTCCATTGTGAAAAACCACGGGGGAAGCATCACGGCCGATAATAAGGAGACGGGAGGAGCAGTGTTTAAGATTGTTCTTCCAATGGGAAAGAAGTAAACGCGTAAAAAAAAGAACCCTCAAAAAAGAGAGTTCAAAAAAGGGTAAGTAAGAAAGAAATGTATATGTTCCTTTGGGGGACTGCATCTGTACAGTAAAATTTATACCCCATGTACACTTGTTGAAACGTTGAAAAATAATCTAATAATAGAAATGAATAGTTGATAATATGCTTTATAATCTATAAAAAAGACTGCAAAGCGGTTGTATACCGTACTTTGCAGTCTTTTTCGGTTCTATTTGCGTAAGAAGTCTCTTATAAATTCATTCACCTTTTGGGGCTGCTCATGCTGAGGGGCATGTCCTACACCGTCTAAGCGGTGGATCGTTACATTTGGAACGTACTCTTCAATGCCATCTAAATTACTGTTTTCAAACGCTTCGTCCGCATTTCCCCATACAATTAAAGTCGGAGACTGAAATACTTTATGCGGCAATGCTACGGGTTTATGAACACGCTCTTCAAATGGGTAAAGAGAAGACGCACGATAGTAGTTAAGCATGGATTTCATTGCATTTGGCTGATTCCAGGCCTCTACATATTTAGCTTCTTCTTCTTTAGTTAAATAGCCTTTTTTAATGCCGGGCTCCGTCAGCATATTTCTTAGCTTTTCACTATTATTGGCGAGTAGCTCATCTTGAGAATTTGGCTGTTGGAAAAAGCTCATATAGCTGCTTGCTTCTCGTTGAGCAGGATTTTCAGCAAGTTCTCTTATAAATGTGTAAGGGTGCGGTGCATCAAACATCACTAACTTTTTGACATACTGCGGATATGTATAAGCAAATGCCCATGCAACAGCGCCGCCCCAATCGTGTGCCACTAACACACATTCTTTTTCACCAAACGCTTCAATCAACTGTTTTACATCTTCCATGAGAAGGGGCATGCTGTAAGAAGAAATTTCTTCTGGCTTATCTGATAAGTTATAGCCTCGCATATCTACAGCTACCACGCGGTAATCTTTCGAAAACTCTTCTAACTGATGGTGCCACGTATACCAAAAGTAAGGGAATCCGTGTAAAAACAGTATAAGCTCGCCTTCACCTTTTGTCACGTAATGGAGGTTTACATTATTCACTTTTACATAACCGTCTTTAAACATGTTACTCATCCTTTCGCTTTTACTCCTTATTATAGAAAAACTTTACTCTTTATTAGTTGATGTATCAAATAATAAGGTTTCTTTACGCGATAAATGAGCTATAAAGCTCTTTTAAAACCCTTATTTTGGTTATTGTTTGTGAAATATAACACCGATATCCCCAGGTTATATGTGATGCTTCGCTTGACTTAGAAAAAGCGAATATGTACAAAACGTAAGGAGTAAAAACTTGAGCTTGTAATGAATACAGCAAAAAAAGCTCTCTAAAAGTACTTTTAGAGAGCTTTTCTAAAAATCACCGGCCTTGGCGATTCCTAAATTAGATTCAAAGTCGGTAATGTACACACAGGCATTGGTATACTTTTCAGATGCTTTATAGCTGAATTCTCTACTTACACTATAATCTTCACCTATAGGTTTATAAGCTTGAATAGATTTAATTTGGTTGTCTAAAGACAAATCAAAATTATGAGTGGCTTTTTTTAATTGTTCGAGCTGCAGCTTGGTGAAACTATCGCGATGCTTTTGGATTTCATCTTGCATGAGCTCTATTTTATATTTAGATACGGTGTTAATATGATCAATCGCAGGCCCCATATCTTTTTTTATTTGTGCTTCAGAAGAATGGAAGTGTTTATCATCAAATGAATCTGACACGTTATGGCTTCCTTCCGAAGTCTTGGTTGCATCTATAACATCATACATGTTGTTCATGAGCGTAACTTCATAGATAGTCTTGCTTGAATTAAATCTTTTATAGGATTTTACGTATTCTTTTTCTGTTAATGCATCTACATCTCTTTTTAATTGCGCTATGCTTTCTGTTAATTCCCTATCACTTTGTGTTTCTACTTTTGACGTACTATTAATAGACGCAGACAGCAGGTTAAAATCATTTTTGTAGCTTTGAAACGTTTTATCGTCTGATTTTCCATCTTTATTGATTAACCGTTCACACTCGTTTTGCAGAAATTTCAGCTCTATGGCCAGCTCTTTTTTTGCTTCGCTTCCATCTATGCTTTCATTGTTTGAACGTGCGTGACTGCACCCCATTAACCCCAGCGCTAAAGCGATTGTAATGGTTCCCGTTGTTATCTTGCTTATGTTCCTCATGTTGAAACTCCATTTCTATTTGTTTATTACTTACATATAAAAACTATATCATATAAATGGAATATTTATCTAATTATAGTTTTAGCAAATTCTAATTAGGTGTGAAATCCCCTTTAGATAAATCCAAAAAAGTATTATAATGGAATTTGTGAAAAAAATAGTATTAAATGGAGGAATCATCATGAAAGTAAGACTGCTGCTAGGAATACTCCTAGCATTCTTGTTCATTCTGGCTGGATGCAACAAGGAGACGGACACTGCCCAGCATAAGAAAGAGAAAACAAAGGATGAAAAAATAAAAATAGTAGAAGAAAAAAGTTATACACTTGCAGATTCGATCACTCATGATAACGTACTGAGCTATTCTGCGGTTATAAAAAATGAAAGTGACAAAACGCTTAATGTAAACGATACAACAATAAAATATGTAAACAAAACTGGAAAAGTCCTTGATCCGCATATTATTCCAAGTGCCCCCGACGTTCATCTTGCTCCCTATGTACTAAAGCCGGGCGAGGAAGGGTACATTTCAGCAGAAGGAATTATTAATAAAGAACCAGATACATATAATGTAAAGGTCAAGATTAATCCGATAAAGCCTGCAAGTAATGTACAGAGCTTGAAAATTAAAGGCGACGCAATGAGTCAGGAAAAAGAGAATCACATCCTACATATCAAAGGAACAGCTACAAACAATACCAAAGAACCTACTGAATACATTCTGGTTGGTGGAGCCTTATATGGAAAACAAAATGAGTTTATAGGAACTATATTTCAATCCGAAGAAGCGCAGCTGACTCCTGGAAAATCCATTCCTTTTGACGCTACTTCATCACAAATCCCTGATAAAGAACTAGCAAAAGTGAAAAAATATAAAGTAGTAGCTTCTACGTATCAAGAGTAAAAGAGTCTTCACATCAGACTCTTTTTGTTATTAATTTGACTTTATTTAAAGGAGGAAATCAATATGTCTGGAATTGCTAAAACCCCCGAACCGCCTTATTCTGCCGTTATTTTTGCTTCTGAAAGAACAGAAGGTGAGAAGGGTTATGGAATCATGGCAGACAAAATGGTAGAGCTTGCATCTAAACAAAAAGGCTTTCTAGGAATAGAAAGTGCCAGGGACAAAGACTTAGGCATTACCATTTCATATTGGGATTCCTTAAAATCAATCAAAATGTGGAAAGAAAACTCAGCCCACCGCGCAGCCCAGCACAAAGGAAAAAAAGAATGGTATCAAAAGTTTTCGCTTAGGATTTGTAAAGTGGAAAGACATAGCTTTTTTGAGATGTAGGGCGTATATGCTTAATTGTTTTAAAAAGGGGAGAAGCCGTTATGTTTTATGGCGTTATAGGATTTATAGCCGTTTTTATCACGTTGTGTTCATTAGAAGCAAAGCTAAAAACAATCGTTAAGCAAAATGATAGAATCATTGATTTACTTGAGAAACAGAATAGAAAGTAAGAAAACACTAATGAACTCAACGTTTATGATATCATCTCCTGACTTTAGCTACGGGAGATGTTTTATTTTAAGAGTGCATAAAAAAAACCTCAGTAGGAGGTCTAGTTATTACTTTTAAAAGCACTTATAACAAGCTCATTTACTGTCGGATGTCATCTAGAGGCTGTATTAAAAGCTAATTATAAAGTGAGGTTATATTTATCGTTTCATCAGAAAATATGAGCTCAATTTCTTTATTTCTTACTTGTGATCGTTCATTTAATCACCGTATTTTTTTCTGTACGCGAGAAACGTTATTAAATATATAACTGAAATCATCGTCAGAAATATTAGCGGCGAAATGCCAATGCCATCATAAGAACTTTTCCCTTGAAAAGTCCGATAAATGGACTCTATAACTTCTAAAATCAGCATACCTATAACTACCACAAATGCGTATGATTGAGCCTTCTTGCTGATAAACTTCTTCCTTTCATCACCTTTTGGAGAAGATGATGAAACAAAAATCAAAATTCCGCAAACTAACAGGATGAATGAATACACAATTTTAACCCAATCCATTCTTACTCCTCCTTGTTAAAAATGTAAAAAGTGTTTTACATTATCATTGTATCATCAGTTCCAAAAATGTCAAACTCTTTTTACATTTTTAGTTATTTGTATATAAGAACCGCTATAGAAGAGTGGATATCTTTAAATGGATTTTATAACACAAAGTCATGTTATGAAGTGACTTAAATCAACTCCATTGCTAAAATGGAAGTAACAGGAATTTTTGTGTTTCGCCAACTAAAAGTGAGGTGGGTTGTTTGGTTCTTCATAAAAAACCAGTTTCTTTTGTCGCTCTTTTCTTACTGCTGTTAGTAATAAGCTCAAATTACGTGTTGTATTATTCTTCTTTTGGACTTCAGTCTTTGCCTGCTAATCTAACCGGAGTGGTAGTAGGTTCTATTTTAGATTTAAGCCTTGTCGCTCCGCTCTTGTTTTTAGCCTGGCAACGTAAGTTTAGCGTGAAATATTTTATCGTATTAATGGCTACAGGCCTTATTGCTGCGCGTTTTATCATTTCAAGTGAATACTTGGCTTCTTTTCAGTCGGTTATGTGGCTAGGAGTTGGCATAGAAGGACTACTTATTTTGTTTGAACTTTCACTACTGTTTATGCTAGTTAAAAACGTACCGCCTATTTTGATAAGGATCAAATCAAGCTCTTTGCCGCTTTTATTTTCTTTTTCGCGGGCTGTAAACGAAAAGTTCCCCAAACAAACTTTTATACACATCCTTTGTTCAGAAATGCTGATGTTTTACTATGCGTTTGGAACGTGGAAGAAGCAGCCGAGTACTGAAGGGAATACATTTACTCTGTATAAACGCTCAAATTTTATTACGTTTCAAATTATGATTATTCATGGGATTGTCATTGAAACATTAGGTCTTCACTGGCTGCTGCACAATACGTCTATCATTCTTTCAATCGTTTTACTGATCCTTAATATTTATAGCATTGTTTTCTTTTTAGGAGACATTCAAGCATTAAGACTTAACCCTTAACCCTTTACGAGTCGATGATGATCATCTATACATTTCATTTGGTTTAGCTAAGCGTATGGAGCTACCATTTAGAGACATTGCTGAGATAGTAGAAGACGCTCACATTCTCGAGAAAAAAATACCTAACACCACGATTGAATTTATCGCACGCGATTTTGAAACCGTTCATCCTGATCTTTTACTAATACTAAAGTCTCCAATTGAAGCAACGCTTTTTATGGGAATCAAAAAGAAATACCAGCAGGTCGCTATTCGCGTAGATGATCCTCATGCGTTTAAAAAAATAGTTAAAGAGCATTTGGAGAAAGCTCAGAAGGGCTTAATCTAGGATTCTAGAAAGCCAGGACCTTATAGATATATAAGGTCTTTTTGTTGCTGATCAGCTATTGGACATAAATAGTGAAGTATTAGATGTATTTCAGTAAGATGGAAGTAATAGGTAATGTAGTAAAGGAGGATGAGGATAGGGTGTGGGAATTTTTTTTAGAGGAAAAGAGAAGTATTTAAACTCTGTGGAGTGGCTAGCTGAAAACTCAATCCAATTAAGAGAACCAACTGAATGTATGCCTGAAGAGTTTGAATTTCTCCGTCATATAGTAAAAAATAAAAGAATTGTGTGGTTAGGAGAAAACGGTCACAACATAAGAGAACATAATATGATGAAGTCAAAAATAATAGAATTTCTACATAAAGAAATGAATTTTACCGTACTGGCATTTGAAAGCGGATTAGCGGAATGCTTCAGCGCTAATGAGTTAAAAGAGGAGTTTACAGATGAAGACTTTTTAAAAAACGCGATTTATTCTTTATGGGCAACAAAAGAAAATCTGTCTTTGTTTCAGCTAATGAAAAAATCAGATTTAAGTTTAATAGGAATAGATATTAATCCCTCTTCTAATCCTGACCTTTTCCTGAAATTCGTTCAGCAGCTGAGTTCCGTAGTGTCTGAAGACATGATAGAAAAGATAGAATACATTGAAGCAGGCGTGTATAAATGGTATTACCAACTAGGGCAATATAAAGCGAGAAGAAAAAAAGTTCCAGCAGAAATGCTACGTGAGTTTGCAGAGTTTAAAGAAAAAGCAAGCGTAGTAATAGGAGATTTAGAAGCTTATCTACTTGAAGAATACGTTTTGCATCTTGAAAATCAAGAGCTTGTATGTAAAGTTAAAATAATTATTCGATGCCTGCAAAACCGTTTGTATTTTATCAATTATATTCACCATAATCACCGGACGTATAAAAAACTAAGAGAAAAACGAATGAAGGAAAATTTAGAATGGATTTGTCAAGAACTGTACCCTAATGAAAAGATTATTATCTGGGCACATAACCTTCATATTTTCAAACAATATAAAACGTTTACAGGCTTTGAACCACTAGGAGCAATCGTTTCTAATGAAATAAAAGAACAGTCTTATTACTTAGGGTTATTTATGTATGAAGGTGAAATACATACGGACACGGGACAGCCATATAAAATAGAGAAACCGCCTAAAAAAAGTCTGGAGGACTATATGCATCAAGTGCAGTCACCAGCTTTATTTACAGATTTTTCACAGCTTGAAAAAACTTCAGGAAACAAGTGGATATTCACTAAAACTATCTTTTTAGAAAGTGGTACCATGCCAACTTTATTTGTACCGCGTGATCAGCTAGACGGTGTTTTACTTGTTGAGTCTGTTTCTCCGCCCGAGTATCTTAAACGCAATAAAAATAAATAAGAAAACGTAATAAACAAAGAGGGTATGCACATTGAAAATCTACAAATTCAGTAAAGAACATGGCAAAAAAGTAGAAAAATATCAGTTGCATTTAGCCACTTACGTAAAAATGGCACGAACAAATGAAGCAGCTACGATCGGCTATATGTATATAGAAGGAGAAGAAACAGTAGGATATCACGAAGCGCCTATACCTCAGCTATTTATCGTAGTCGAAGGTGAAGGATGGGTAACAGGAGAGAATCAAAAACGAATACCCATTAAACGTGGAGAAGCAGTACTGTGGGAAAAAGGAGAGTGGCATACGTCGGGAAGTGAAACCGGCATGACAGCCATTGTCATTCAATCGGAGGAGCTACATCCTGAAACATTTATGGAAAGAAAAAAGCACGCTTAGATAAGTTGTCTAGGCGTGCCACTTTTCTATAGGACTTTAAATTTTTTAAGGGCAAACTCAATCCCGTCTTCACCCGATTTCTTCGTGACAAAATCAGCGGCGTTTTTTAACTTATCAGATCCGTTGCCCATCGCAATTCCAAGACCGGCTAATTCTATCATATCGATGTCATTTTCTCCGTCTCCGAATGCGATAGCCTCGGATTGATCGATGTTAAAATAGTCTAAGACCTTCAGGATAGCTACCGATTTTGTAATTTCTTCTTGAAGAACACTTACGACAAAAGGGTGCCATCTTTTAAATAGTAACTGAGGAAATCGCTGCGTATACTGCTCAAAGGTTTTGTCATCACCATACAGACACATTAAATAAATATCTTCATCATAAATACGCTCATTAATTTGAGGATAATCACTGAGCGATAATGTTTCCTTCAGGGCTTTTAAAATATTATCATCTTTAATTCCATTCATGCTGAGCTCTTTTGTATAAAATGAAAGACCGCGATTTTGCGAGGCTGCGTATTCAAAGACTTCGCGCGCGACGTGCTTGTCCATGGACAGCTTATGAATGACTTCTTCATTATGTACAGTAAACGATCCGTTTGCGGTAATAAGCGTATCTATGCCTAATTCTTTAATTTCTTCACAGAGAGACAAAGGTCTGCCTGTTGCGGCAACAACTTTTATTCCTTTATCTTTTAAGCTTTTTACAATCTCTCGAGTTTTGGTGGAAATAATCCCGTTTTCGTGATGAGTAAGAGTTCCGTCCACGTCAAAGAATACGATTTTATAGCTCATAGTAATCTCCTTGCTTAAACAGCTTTATCTCTTTTTACATTTACAAATAATAGCGCACAAATTAAAATAGCAGCTACATATAAAAACGCAGAAACAACCGGGTTATGTAAAAAAGCAGTATGATTGTATGAAGAGTCATACAAATAAAGAGCGGCTAGAAATAGAAAAGACAGTAGTTTCTTCATGTTGTCACCTCCTGGTTTTATTATACATATTTTTCTTGTATTTGTATGTAATCTTAATAAGAGTGATAGAATAATAGTATTTTACATAAGCAAAGAGAAAGCGAAGTGACCAATATGACGATACATCATTATATAGGTTCTCCTTATGAATTGCCTACAGGAAGCTTTGGCACAAAAGAAACGCGGGTGCCTTTATCCGAAGTTTCTCCTTTTAATCAAAATCAAAAGAAAGATAAGCTAATTACAATCTACGAGAAAGAAGAAGATGCGTACGGTATTAGTATCAATCACTTAACCGACGGGTACAGTGACATAGAGCACGCATTCACCTTGCCATATATCTACGAAGTATCTTGTGATGCACATTCTAAATCAATAAGAGAGTTGTTTACTTATATTGAAGAACACCTGATAGAGGGCTGTCACATTGAATTATATTCTTGCTTGGACGGTGATGAAGCGGAAGAAAAAGATTCAAGTCTAGATACGTTTATTAACTTAAAAACGCTTTATTTTGGAAAGCATTATAAATTAGATAAAAAGAAGTACATCTATGAATTAGGAGAAATGTTTACATTTGAAGATAAACAATTTGTAGTGGTGGTTAAGTGAGTTGGTTAGCCTGTAACTTTTGGGTAAGAATTACAGGCTAACCAGTTTAAGCAGACTGATATTTATAAAAAAGGCTTGATATATGGAAGGCTTAAACCGACGTAAATAACAAATGACATAAGCAAGTAGCAGCCGATAACACTTCTTCTAACTGGTTTAGAAGCTTTTTTTAGCCAGCCCCAATGCTTATCATCATGGTCAAAGATGAAGTAATCCAAAATGACGGATAACGTGATAATAGCAGCCATCATTAATAGGCCCATATGTATCCTCGCTTTCAGTTTATGAAGTAATTTCCTATTTATAACAATATACCTTGTTATCCAATTAATTACAAATAGATAAAAGTACTATGAATGGTTTATTGTAACTACTATATTATGGTAAAATTCACAGAGTATAGCATTATAGTATGATGATTTTTTTAAGAAAGATGTGAAGAAGTTGGACGTAGTAAAAGAAGTAAAGCTATTAAAATATCAAATGAGTTTGATGAAACATATGATTAACGCTGAGGAACATCCTTTTTTTATGTTTGCGATTGATCATGAGTTTGAAGAAAATCAAGTTCAGGCATTTTTAAAAATACTAGGTGTGTTTAGCTGCCGAATAAAAGGTGAAGATATTTCCGTCTGGTATCAAGATGATCAGCTGTTTTCTCCATTTAACCTTGCATTAGATAAACTATATGTGTCAGAACAACCAACTGTAGAAGAATTAAAATCGGTTGTTGCTAAGATCTTTTATCAGGAATTTGAATTAGAGTATTTATTGTGCAGTTTAAAGAAGCAGTTTATTCAAACTGCAGTTTGCGATTTTTTCTTGCAGTGTTTAAAGCCAGGTTCGAAATAAATGATTTAAGAATGTGTTTAAACGTGAAAGTTTCAAAAGTAGGGGAGGTTAGTTGAAGTGGCACGAGTTATCAATTTTTGGTCATTTATCTTGACACTACTGTGCGTTGCGTTCTTTTTCATCGCATTTTATCATTCATTATTATTGAATATAAATTTATGTTTAGCAATTATTCTATTTTTCATCGGCATCGCAGGTTTCTTCGGCATAAACAATTGGGCATCGGCTCTAAGAAGTATTCTAACAGTGGTAATTAGTGCTGGGTTAATTCTAGTGACAGGATTTATTATCTTCATCGGCAATCTTTTTTCATAGCACATACATAAGAAGTACAGCGAAAGGTTCTCGTGTAGAGAATCTTTTTTTATGTACATGCAATTATCCAGAAAATAAAAATGAAAATATAAAAACCTTTTGACAACAAGCTTCGTCTAAGAACAAGAAAGGAGAGGCAGAAGTGAAAGAACTGACCGTAGAATGGATACACGTACAAGACAAAGAATTAGTTATAGATGAAATCATGGATCGATATGGACAAGAAATTTTGCAGCTTGCTTACTCGTACGTAAACAGCGTAGCAGTTGCGGAGGATTTGACGCAGGAGATTTTTATTAAATGCTACAGAAATCTTTACAAGTACAGCGGTAGATCCAAGTTTCGGACGTGGTTATGGCAAATCGCAATTAACCACTGTAAAGACTTTCTGAAAAGCTGGTACAACAAAAACATCATACCGGCGACAGACTATTTTCCAAATCATATAAGTGAAAAAGAAAACATAGAGGAAGCTGTTATTCAAAACGAAGAAGACCACGAGCTGATGTCAGCTATTATGAAGCTGCCGACTAAATATAAAGAGGTGATTTACCTCTTTTATTATGAAGAATTATTGATTAAAGACATTGCGTTAGTAACCAAAACCGGAACAAATACAGTAAAAACGAGACTGAGACGGGCCAAATCACTTTTAAAAGAAATGCTGGAGGAATGAGTCATGGATAAACGTCTTAAAAACCTTAGAAAAACAATGGATCGTGAAGTGTTTGCTCAGCTGAAATTTACAGAAAATCATAAGAAAAGTATTCGAGAAAAAATAATGCAAGAGACTCATAGTGATGAAGAAATTTTGATTGCTATGATGCAGTTGCTCGTGCAGGAGAAAACAGGCTATCAGTTAGTCAGCTTACTGCAAAGCCGAGGAATTTTAAACTTTAAAGAAAACGAAGGTTCTTTATATGTCATCCTGCATCGACTAGAGCTAAAAGGTATATTGACGAGCAGTTGGCAAGAAGACGGAGCTAAGTTTTATCAATTAAATAAAAAGGGCTGCAGGCTACTTAAAAAAGTGGAGAAGCAGCCGTTATCTAATCATATGAGTTTTAAAGAAATATTAGAGGGGTGAAGAAGGGTATGAGTGAACAAAGAAATTCATTCTTGGAACAAGTAAAGGCACAAATAAAATCAAAAGAAGCCAAGGTATTTGTTTCCGCAGAATTGCACCATCATTTAAATGAAGTAAAAAGCTATTGGCTGCAAAAAGGGATAAGCAAAGACCAAGCAGAAGCCAAGGCCGTTACTCAAATGGGAAATCCCATCAGCATTGGTCAAAGCCTTAATCGTATTCATCGTCCAAAAGTAGACTGGATGACCTTAATTTTATTTGCTGCCGCTCTACTATTAGGGTTTTTGCCACTGTTGTCTCAAGGGTATATGAGTGGTAATCATTTTCCTATGTATAAGGCTATCTTTGTGGTTTTGGGTGGAGTTTTAGCTCTTGGCATGATGTTTATAGACTATAGAAAGATGGCCAACAAGGGATGGATATTCTATTTACTAGGTACCTTACTCTTATTATTTTTGACAAGATATTTTAATACGCTCGTAGAAGGACAAGCCGTTTTAAAGATAGGTTCTTTGAAGATAGAAGGTTTAATGGCCATTCCTTTTTTCCTTATGGCATGGGCAGGGTTCTTCCAAAGCAATCGCTTTAAAATGTGGCAATTCTTGCTTTTATTTGTTCTGTCATCGTATTTCTTTTTACAATTTAGCCTTACAACGCTCTTTATATATGTAGCCATGACGTTTACGATGATCTGGTGGAGTAAGCTAAATAAAAAGAAAATAGCCATTGTCCTAGGAGCTGGCTTTGCGTTAGTTGTTACTTGGGGAATAATTGGATGGATGACCGTTGCTTATTATCAAAAGCAAAGACTACTCTCATTTATAAACCCTTATAATTCAGAAGAGTACTTTGGTCTTTCAAAGGTTCATCAGTTATTTATGGATGCAGGATGGTTTGGAAAACATTTATTTGTTGATCAAATGATTCCTCAAGCGAATACGAACTTTGTATTCCTAAGCTTTACTTATTATTACGGGTGGCTATTTGCAACAATTCTTTTTCTAGTTCTTTCTTTAGTTGTTGTTAGAGTCATGTTTATTGCTAAAAGAATTGATGATTCGTATACTAAACTGCTGCTAGTGGGGGTTATAATAATTTATACGATACAACTTGTTGGACATGTAGGAATGATTGTCGGATTCTTTCCTATGACAAACATGTCGTTACCGTTTATTAGCTACGGATTGATGCCGGTTTTGTTAAATGCATTCTTAATAGGAATTGTGTTAAGCATTTATAGACGCAAAGATCTATTTGCTACAAACACCTTACAGGTTAATCAGCAATAGATTATAGATCGTGAGACTTTAAAATCTGTTGGTGTTATAAACTGATGATGAATGATTGATTTCATAAAGACAAGTAAAACAAACGCTGGAAAATGAATGCCAGGGTTTGTTTTATACCTAGAGTGGTTATAGGTCTCTTACTTAACCCGTTGGTGTAGCTGCTCTGTTCCCGTATCTCTTTTCAATAATTTTATACGTAACTCCAGTTAAAACGGACAGGGTTAGCACCTTTCCTATAAGGTTAAGACCATAGTTATATTTTAACGTATAGAAGAGGGCTAAATCGTTAGCCCTCTTTTAAGTAAGCTTGTTAAGTGACCAGCTGTTTTATAACTCAGTTATTTACATTCAAAAGAATAGTCATTGGTAATTGGATTATGTATTTCTACCATGGCTTCTCCGCCGTTATCATAACATCTTGAGGTCAAAGTTTGTATCTCTGTACTATTAAAATAGCTAGAACAGTTAATCAACACAGAGATTACTAGTAATAATGTAAGTAAAACAATTACTATTTCTTTTATTTTGGATTCAACGATGGGTTTAATTTTTTATTCTCCTTTGCAATTTACATTAAAAGCTATAGATGTAGTAACCATAAATCATAATAAATGTTTAGCTTTCAAGAGCTTGATCTTCGGATAGTGGAAAATCAAGCTTTTATTCTTTTATATAGAAATTTCAATAATCCTGTCTAAATCACGATTTTCTTACATTTTTTAATTTACCTGTTTTATTCATAGTCTACAGTCGTTCCCCCAAATACAAACGTAATAATCCCCAATACAAAGAACAGCTGAGAAATTACACCTACTATACTGCAAATCAGCCCGGCAATCGCGAGTCCTTTACCGCCTTGATTGGAAGCAGCTATTTCGTTTGATGCTTTTTTGTAGAGGATAATGCCGATAATACCTGTAATAAACCCGATGATTGGAATAAAAATGGATAGGATACCTAGAGTTAGAGAAACAATAGAGTTGGTGTTTACTTGAGGTTTTGTATTAGTTTCCAATAGTTTCACTCCCTATAAATGATATTTTTTGATTATAACATAAAAAGGAATAATATCCTTTTTACTAATAAAAATAGAAATTTTTAGAATTACATGTGTCCCGGTATATTTTCTATGTGCCGTTTCGTCAAACGTATGATGACATGTACAAAAAGAAACCTGTTCTTTGACTTCTATAAGGAAATCGATTTTGTGGGCTACCTTAGATTAAATCTGCTTCACAAAAATAACCTAAAATAAGGAAAATACGATACAATAATCCATAAGGATGTGAATAAATGGAATTGTTTACACCAGATGCTTTTCTGTATTTATCATTTGCGATTATGACGGCATTCTTTGTGCATGCTGCTATTAAATTAGCGCATCATCTTTTTTGTGGCTTGACTTAGGACATGCAGATCCGTATTTTATTCTTCCAATCGCGGCGGCAGTTACTACGTACTTACAGTCAAAAGTTATACAAAGTGATGTAGAAGGAATGAATCAATCGCACGTGGTGTTATCTCGAATTCTTTCGCCCCTCATGGTGCTTTCATTTGGAATATTTTCACCGTCCGGTCTCGTTTTATACTGGATGACGGGAAGTTTGTTTATGATTTTTCAGTCTCTTGTATTAAAGAAGTTTTTTCAAGAAAAGGCAGTGTTTGAAGTGGAATAAAGAAACTAAGAGGTTGCTCCGTTGGGATTAGCCTTTTAATGAAAGGAGGGGGTACAGTGAAGAAATACATCATTTCATTCGGCGTAACATTTGGCACGATAGCACTTTTGTTTTTTATCGGAAACACATTTCATATTTCGTTACTGTCAGTTCAGTGGATTTATGTAAATGAACCGGAAAATTTTCAAATGGAAGCAAAAGGCGGTTTAATACCGGTAGCCCTTGGACTTATTCTTGGTTTTATAACCGACTACGTATTAAGTGAAAAAGAAAAAAAGCAGGGTTATCAATTATAGTGAAGAAAAAAGGATCTTATATAGCAGATCCTTTTTTTTATTTGTGCTTTCAATAAGTGAATATAATAGTACAGGCAGATGTTGTCATACATATTACGGTCATCAAAAACAAACGAAGGGGCAGCAAACCTTTATGTTATCATCGACTTTTTATAGTTTACTAGCTATAATTGGTATTAAATAGTAATTTTTGTAAATAAAAGGTGATTTCGTGTGCCGTCAAAATGGCTAAATCAGTTACTTTCTATGATTACACCTAACTACTAATAGAGAAAGTGAAGTGAGCAAATGACAAATCTTTTAGAAGTTAGAAACATGGCAAAATCGTTTGGCCAAAATGAGGTTTTAAAAGATGTTTCATTTCATGTACCTCCTGGATCGATTGTGGGATTTATTGGTAATAACGGAGCGGGGAAATCTACGACGTTTAAAGCAGTACTAGGATTAATTTCGAGAGATAGCGGTACTGTCGAAATATTTGGTGAAGACAATTTGAATACAGATGCGACAATTAAAGAAGATATTGGCGTCGTGTTTGATGCGATTAATCTGCCGGTTTCTTTGACGATAAAACAGCTAAACAATGTTTTTAAGAAACTATTTAATTCTTGGGAAGAAGCTGATTTTCACCGGTTGATTCAATCTTTTTCACTGCCGGAAGATAAAAAAATACATACGTTTTCACGCGGCATGTCGATGAAATTATCTCTAGCGGTAGCGCTGTCTCATCGTGCTAAATTATTGCTGTTAGATGAAGCGACAGGAGGATTGGATCCTTCGTCTAGAGAGCAAATACTAGATGAATTAAAAGCATTTGTCAGCGATGGAAACAGCGGAATATTGCTTTCGTCTCACATTATGAGCGATGTCGAAAAAATAGCGAGCCACCTTGTTGTGATTAAAAACGGTGAGGTTTTATTAAATGAAGAAAAAGAGAAAGTTTTTCAGGAGTATGCAATTGCCGTTATGAATGAAGAACAGCTGAACTTACTTCCAGAAGATGTAATAGTGGCAAAAAGAACGTATGATACGTCTATCCGCGTATTAGTATCAGATAAGCATCAGCTGCCAGATGAAACTATAACTGAACCGATGTCTATGGAAGAACTAAGCGTGCTTTTAACGAGGAGTGAAACGTAAATGAGGGGTCTATTGTTAACGAACTACTACCTCATTCACCGAAGCTTTTTGACGTACACAGCGCTTGCGATAGTTATTTCTGCGGTCATCTTTTATTTTGCGGATCCTTCATTTTACCGTATTATAGCGATGTTAATTATTTTATTAATGGCAATGCCAGCGCTTGAAGTGATCAAATTAGAAAGTAAGACCGGCTATGACAAATACGTGCTTACTCTTCCGATTAGTCGAAAAAATGTGGTGCAAAGTCACTATGTTTTTTATTTTTTAATTGTCGTCAGCGGAACCATCTTATCCTATGGTGTTTTTTCAATGTATTCGCTTATTTCCCAGAGTGCAGTAGAGGATATCATAAATATCGTTTCGTTTGGTACATTTATCGTACTTTTCGCTGGTGCAATTGCTTATCCGCTTCTTTACCTATTCGGAGCAGAGAAATCTGACGGAATAGTACTTGGAGGGGGCATGGGAGGCCTTTTCGTTGCGATTGCTTTACAGGGAGCTGTTGGCTATTTCGTCGAGATATTAGCGGCATCAAGCTTACCGGTTGCTTCTTCTTTGTATGTTCCTATCTTATATACTCTTTTTGGGATGGTAATGTATATTGCTTCTTACTTTATTGCGCTGTCTATCTACCGGAAGAGAGAATTTTAGTATGAATTGATTTTGAAGTAAAGACTACGAAGCGTTCTTTAAGGCTATTTATCAACAAATAATTCAAACAAAAAAACAGCTAGAACATTTGATAAACTAAGTAAACAAGATCTCAAAAATATAACGGATATGATTGGTGATTAAGCTTAAGTGATAAGCACTTTTACAAAAGTTAATTGTGTCCTTTATGCACATGTATTATAGTAAAAGATGCAGTTTTAAAATGAGAAAGGAGATTATATGGGGAATTTGTTTAAACAGGCTTCAAACGTATCAAAAAACGCTTTTATTGCTACACTGATTTTGTATATCATTATTGTAGCATCTTTTATTCCGTCAATTGTATTTGCGGGAGCTTTCTTTGCTATAGTAATTAAAATAGCAGCAGCACTTTTAATCTTAGTAACAATCCTTGGAATGATTTATTCGCTCTTCATTAAAAAAGGCGGTCAAAAATTTCTTTTTTTACTGTTACATGCCGCTTCTTTATTTATTGTTTTGTTTAGTATCTCTGCTTTTATGCTCGCTAAAAGCGCTGAGTTGACATAGTGAAGAGGAATTACATATGCACAAAAGCAGGAGAAATCCTGCTTTTTTTATTTTCGTATGATTTCAAGAGGACTCGTAAGTTCTGGAGAGGCACTGTTGACTATTTGGCTAAACTTGTTTAAGAAGAATATAAGAAGGAAAAGGAAGGAAAAGAAGATGTGATAATTTGGAAATGATCATAGCTATGACAGCAGGCATGGGTTTTCTTTTCTCTTTTTTATTTTTATCCTGTTATAAGTGGAAGCAAGGGGAAACCCTTGAGTGAAAGGCAAATCTATATGATGAGAGGGCTAGCCGTAATTGTTCTTTTAGCTAGCTTTATTTTAGGAAGTCACTTTTTATAAAAGATGATTGATACATAATGTTGAGTGCATCTCTTGATCTAAAAAAATGCTGCCACTACCAAGCTAGGCGGGTTGAAAAAGAGAGGAGGATACTAGAATGAAATGGTACAAGCACGCGCTCATTCCTTTAGCTATAGGCTTTTTAAGCTTCGTATGTTTTATGATTTATAGTAAAGCAGTAGAAAATACGAGTTTTCAGCTGAACCAGGCGCTGTTTATTTCAATTGGTATATGTATTGGTGCAGTCCCAGTCTCATTTTTTGTAGAGCATCAAAAGAACAAAGAAAATAAAAAGTTTCATAGCTAAGTTGTTTACGGAATGGCCCCTAGTTCTTTATTTTGTTGGAAAAGGTGGCGTATTTTATATCTGTCTAGTCCTCATGAACTAACCTATTGATATGTTAGTATTAGATGAAACAACTTTTTTAGGTGTTAAAGTCTGTAATCTATGAAATTCATGTAACTAAGCATCCCATGGATTCGAATGTAATTAAATCAACGGGGATGGTCCTGGAGTTCACTCGTTAATTCTTCTACACTGTCAAATTATGTTGATGGAACTCTGCACACATCTCGGCTGAATCCTATTAAAGAGCTGAAAAGCCACTAATTACTATCAGTGGCCTAGAGAAATCCTTAATATCGCTGTTCTGATTCAACCAAAATTTTAACTTGGTTTTTTTCCTTAATCAGGCTTTCGAATCCTTCTTCAATTACATCGTCTAGAGCTATCTTTTTCGTTACTAACTTTTCGGCTGAGAAGTATCCTTTTTGCATAAGAGATAATACCGCTGGGAACACGTTACGATAGCCAATGATTCCTTTAACAGTTCGTTCTTTCATTACAATATCATTTGGTAGAATTTCTGCTCCTTTTTCCCATATGCTAACGATAATAGTTTCTCCACCAATTCCTGTAGATTGGATTGCTTGACGTAATACAATAGGTACGCCTGTTACTTCAAAAGATACATCTACGCCACCGTCAGTTAATCTACCAATTTCAGCTACCGTATCTTCAACTTCAGCAGGATTGATGATGATTGCTCCTAATTCTTCTGCTTTCGCTTGTCTTTCTGGAGATAATTCAACTGCATAAATATCGGTTGCACCTGCTGCTTTCAACGCTTCAATGACAAGAAGTCCAATGGGGCCACATCCAAATACAGCAACTTTGTCTCCTGCTTTCACTTTACTTGAACGTACTGCATAAAGAGCTACTGCCGCTGGTTCTACTAGAGCACCTTGTTCAAAAGATAAATCATCTGGAAGTTTGAATAAAAGTTCTTCGTCTACAGCAACATATTCACTAAGACCTCCACCGCCTCCGGCTAAACCTAAGAATCCCATTTGTTCATCTAGGTTATAAGCACCTTGGTGTCCATGTGTAGCAAAGATTGGCTCAACTACCACACGATCACCCACTTTATAACGAGTTACACCTTCTCCAATCTCTACTACTTCACCTGAGAATTCATGTCCAAGCGTCACTGGAGCAACCTCATTAGTGAGAGGGTGCGGTCTATCAACTGGAATAAAGATGGGACCGCCTAAGTATTCATGCAAATCACTACCGCAAATTCCACACCATTTAACTTTCATTTTTACCTGACCAGCCTGTACAACCGGTTCATTTATTTCTTCAAGACGAATATCTTTTTGATTATGCCATCTTAGCGCCTTCATATACTACATCTCCTTGTGTCATTTCTTTTACTATACCTATAAGTATACAATCAGATATCCTTATGGTAAATTTAGTTAATATTAACGATTGTTAAGTAATACTTAACTAAAAGAAAAAGAGGGCATTATGAATATTGAACAGTTAAAACATATGGTGGAAATAGATAAAACGGGTTCACTAAAAGAAGCAGCTAATAATCTGCATATTACGTTACCTGCACTAAGCCAATCTATAAAAAATTTAGAGAAAGAACTAAATATAATGATTTTTCATCGTTCTAGAAGAGGATCTATTCCAACTGAAGAAGGTCATAGGTTAATTGAAAAGGCCAATTCTGCTTTATTGAAAATTCAAGAATTTATGGATGAAGCAGAAGCGTATACAAATACAATGAATGGTGAAATAAAGATTGCAACCTACCCAGGACCAATGGAGATTCTCGTTCACTTAATAACAGAAATTAAAAGAGAATATCCGAACATAAAGGCTTCTGTCTATGAAAATAGCACCGAGTATATTATAGATAAAGTTCTAGAGGGGGAGGTAGATGTAGGTTTTATTACTTATACAGAAAAAGAAGAAACAAAGTATCGGAACTTGGTATTTAAAAAGTTATTAGATGGTCATATGGTAGCTGCAGTAAATAAGAAGTCGCCATTAGCCAAACAAACACTCATTACTGAAGAGATGTTGCACAACCAGCCAATTGTTTTATATAACGATAAATATATTCAGGAATTTATGAAAGGTTTTAGTTCATTACTATTTGATATCTTGTTTACTACCAATAATGTAGATACAATTCGTAATACATTGGAAAATAATACGGCAATAAATATAGGATTTGACTACGCATTTAAAACAGATGCCGGCTTATCTAGAAGTGATCAATATGTAGTCGTTAACTTTGCTCCTCCGCATTACAAAACTTATTCTTTTGGCTACTTTTATAACGCTAATAATGGTCTTTCTAGAATAATAAGAGAATTCTTAAAGCGGATTCATAGAACTATAGTAAATAACGAATTATAAAGAATGAAGGTTAAAAAAGAATTATTTCAGAGAGAGGGAAATGTGTGAAACGTCATTTAACCTTAATTTTATCGTTATGTAGTAG
Source organism: Priestia sp. YIM B13486 (assembly GCF_042787865.1). NCBI lineage: Bacteria > Bacillati > Bacillota > Bacilli > Caryophanales > Bacillaceae > Priestia > Priestia sp. YIM B13486. The sequence continues at coordinate 133,637 of NZ_JBHZOZ010000003.1, forward strand.
TTTACTTGTTTTTTTATTGTCACTGTTTCAATGGGATTTAGATGATTGTATAGGGAAATACGTAAGTCCGTATATATGGTTATTCTTTGTCATTCCTTTCTTTTTACTACTAACGCTGTGGACAGGAATTTATCTGTTTAGCAGTAGAAAGTGGCTGCCTTTAGTCATTCAAGTGATAACCGTTGTGCTGTGGTTCTTCATTCCGTTTGAGCAGCTTAATTTAGACATAAACTTTAAACTCCATCAGCAGAAGAGAGAAGAAGTGGCAGCTAATTTATCTAATTTCATCTAAAAAATAACTAAAAGAATAAATAACGCGAATTTTTAAGAAAATTTTAATAACTCGCTAAGAAACTTCTAATTTCCTCTTTATTTTTTTGTAAGTTGTCTCCTTTAAAATAAAAGTAATCGAGTAGCCCACCTTATTTTGAATGGTTGAAAGCTCAATAAGGTTGTATGACGAAAATACGAATGGGTAACCTCACTACTTAAAATGGAGGCTGATGTACACTTATGAATCTAGAGGTTTTTCGAAATTACTCCTTGCAGCATTTGAAGAAAGATATACTATCGGGTATTGTTGTTGGCATTATAGCTATACCTTTAGGGTTAGGATTTGCGATAGCTTCTGGAATATCGCCTGTTACAGGACTTTATACAACGATTGTAGCGGGCTTGCTAATTGCTATTTTAGGTGGATGTAGGTTTCAAATCGCGGGACCTACCGGTGCATTTGTTCCTGTTTTATTAGGGATTGTGTTGCAATATGGCTATGAAAACTTATTAATTGCCGGCTTTATGTCCGGAATTCTCCTCATTATCTTTGCGCTATGTAAAGTAGGAGCTTTAATCAAGTATTTTCCGTCCTCTATTATTGTAGGATTTCAGTCGGGAATTGCGCTGATTATCTTTAGCGGGCAGATACCAAACTTCCTTGGGCTGCACGCGATTGACAAATTTCAGTTTTTTCATTTGAATATAAAAGAGATCTTTGGTAATTTACACTTCATCAACATCTATAGTATCGCTACAGCAGGATTGTGCTTAGCTACGATTTTAATTGTTCTTTACTTTTCGCCTAAGTCGCTGGGAATGTCTTATTTACTCGGAATTATTGTATCAACGGGCTTAGCATCTTTTTTCTTTTCCAATCAGTTTGAAACCATTGGTTCCATTTACGGAGAGATACCTCGTCATTTTCCGGCGCCAGCGTTTCCAGATATAACAGTGGAGAGGGTGGTCACTCTTTTACCTTCTGCATTTGTCATTGCTATACTTGTAGGGTTACAATCTTTACTGACAGCTCGCGTTGCAGATGAAATGACAAAATCAAAGCACAGCAGCAAAAAAGAACTGATTGGCCAGGGAATCGTAAACATGGTAACGCCGATGTTTTCAGGTATTCCCGCAGCAGGAGAAATTGCAAGAACGGTTACCAATATTAAAAACGGCGCTTCCTCTCCAATTGCAGGAATCACGCACGCTATCTTTGTGTTGATTGTGCTGCTAGTGCTCGCTCCGTACGCTTCATACGTGGCGCTTGCCAGTCTCGCTCCAGTTTTGATGGTCGTAGCGTGGAATATAAGTAAAAAAGAACAGTTTGCAAAAGTGATAAAAGAAAGATCATTTCATTCGCTGGTTTTACTCACGACTTTTTTGTTAACGGTATTTACAAATTTGACAGTAGGAATAGCCGTTGGATTATGCCTGTCGGGTGTACACTTTATGGTGAAAAAGAGTCAAGAAAAACAAAAGCTATTAAGAAAAACTGGTTAATGTAAGCATATAAAATAATACGCGTAAAAACCCCCGCTGTAGGCTTAGACAGTGGGGGTTTTAGTAGTAATGAAAAAGACTATCTCAATTACTTTCCTTCAAACCAACAGCGGGCGTTATCAAAAAGCATGTGCTGAATCTGCTGTTCGGTTACGCCTTTTCTTTTTAATTCCGGCACGACTTCTTCTAACACAAAGCTCATTGACCATTTTGGAAAACGTTCTTCAATTACGCCTTCTGGAAACCAGTCCATTGTACAGCAGTAGTCTTGTGATAGAAACATGCGGTTTGAGTATCCTTGTTTGGCTAACTCAATGACCGTGTTATTTCTATTTTCAGTTGAACATTCTCTTGTCAAACCGTAGCGGTCCATTCCGATAAAAGCCCCTTGATTTAAAATGTTTGAAATATATTCAAGGTTATCCGTATCTCCCGTATGTCCAATCAGAATTTGATTCGGATTAGCGCCTTCATCCAGTAAGATATCAAGCTGCTTTAAGCCTGTGCCGCTTGCAGGGTGTGAATGGGTCATAATCGGCACGCCCGTTTTTTTATGAGCGCGTGCGACGGCACGCATTACTTTTTCTACATCGGCCGTTACGCCAGGTGCATCTGTAGCGCATTTTAAAAAGCCTGCTTTAATCGACGTGTTTTGAATGCCGACTTCGATATCTCGAACAAACAGATCTGCCATATAGTCAATGCTACGAGTTTGAAAATGGGTAGGGATGTAGTTATACGTATAAATTCCCGTAGCTGCGATGATTTGAGTGTCCGTTTCACGGGCAATTTTTTCAATAAAATGAATATCTCGCCCTTGTTCCATCACCGTAGGATCACAGATGGTTTTGACTCCGAGCTTCTTTGCGCGATTTACTTGTTCGACTGCTTTTGCGATTTCTTGTTTTTCATTATATAAATGAGGAAACTGTGCGTGAACAGATTCAGAACGAACGCGCATATGCTCATGGATTAACGTTAGCCCTAGTTCTGACGCGTTGACTGGGCCTGTTACAGAATTGATAAATGTCATAGTATGATTCCTTTCATAATCTACCTGTAAATCAAACAGTGGATGACCAGGTACATTTTTAATTTAATCTGTTTTATTTTTATATATAGACTACCGTTATAAAAAACACATATTGCATTATACAACATATTTATTGTCTTACACAACAGGCGGTACTTTTACTCCCTATGACAAAAAATCCTTCTTTCCAAGCAGAAAGAAGGACCATTCATATTGATGATTACCCAGCATTTACGCTGTAATTATCACCGTTTAATTTACGAAATTTTAGATAGCTGCCAACTCTCCAAATAACAATATATATAAAGGCTAGCGTCATCGTTAAGACCGCGAAGTCTATCGAATCTAACCCTTTAAAGTACTGGCTCAAAGCCATTCTTATGAAGATAATAGCAATAATCACATATTTAAAATTTTTATTTGGCTTTGAGTAAATGAAGCCGTCTTCTCTTACTTCATAGTCCGTTTGGCTAAGCATAATAAGTCCAAATATAACACCTAATACACCAGCAATCAGCATTTCCCAGTAGGGTGGTAAGTGAAAGGGCTGGCCCGGTATGTGCATCAGCTGACTTAGACTAAGGGAAAATGCAATCAATATGAAAAAAATAGGTGCTAATATACCAAGTCCATTCTTTTTAATGGGCTTATTTTTCTTTTTCATCTTTCTCCAAATAATGAGTCCAATAAGAGCCATAACAAATATATAAATAAGCAGCATTTCCATCGTTATTTTGCCTCCTTTTTTATTTCTACGTTCGTACAATCCACTATTTAGTATAAACAATAAAAGGATGGAGATAAAAGTGCATTCTTTCATTTTTTACACATGAGAATTCTCACTATTTTTTATTACCGGCATTTCAGGTTTTGGTATACGCCTTATTAACTGTTTCTTTCTTTTTTACCACAATATGTTAGAGTTGTAAGAAACGAGAAAATGTAGTGCAAGCAAATTTTGTTTACACGCTGCTATAGTCATAGAGGTGAATGAGTTGAGGTTAGGAAATCAGTTACAAAAACTAAGAGAAGGACAAAAAATGTCTCAAGAAGAGGTTGCTAAGCAAGTGGGGGTATCTGTACAAAACATACATAAGTGGGAAAATAATCAGGGCTATCCCGAAATTCAGCATCTTTTAAAGTTAGGGGACATCTATGGAACAACCATTGATGAATTTATTAAAAGTGATGCTGCATTACAAAGCAGAATAAATATTCGGGAAGAAGAAAAAGAAGACGACGATGAACTGCCTCACCCAGGTTTTTATATCGGAATAGGCATCATGTTTCTTGGTACTTTACTTAGCCTGATTATCGGCAATCTTACAATCACGATGGTAACCAACATGGCTGGAATGCTAATTGCTTGTTTTTATAAAGGTATCTTAAAACTTTTGCGAGATATCAAAAAGGACTTTTACGAACAAGGGTAAAAGAGTGAAAACATATAAAGTCCTTAAAACGAATAGTATAGGTTATCAATGAAACCTAAAGCAGAAAGGTGGCGTAGTGATGATCAAGTCAAAGCTTTTGTGGAAAGTTATTGGATTAGAAATCTTAGTTATCTTTTGGTTTGTGGTAAACGGTGCATACGTGAGCATGACGCATCCTGCTACACATTATCTTCAGTTTTTAGGAATCGTCCCTTTGGCGATTGGAATAGCATTTTATCTAACAAAAACAAAAAAGTGGCCGCATTTTTTCTCCTTTCAACAAAACATGTCGTTGAGAACGAGAATCCTGTTTCTTTCTCCGCTTCTTTTATATTTGCTTATTATCCTCATTGGCAACAAAGGTGTACACGGAAGTTCCATTGCTGATCTTATTCTTGTTTTGCTTACCCAAACTCTAGTCATAGCATTTGTAGAAGAGATGGTATTTAGAGGATTTATCCTTAATCTGCTGTTAGCAAAAAGCTATAAAGTGGCGGTTCTTCTATCATCGTTTCTATTTGCCTTTACGCACAGTTTGAATATACTAAGCGGTCAATCGGTAGCAAATACAATTTTTCAAATTTTATTTGCATTTGTTATTGGGTTGGTGCTGGCTTTGCTGATCGTTAACGGTCAATCGATTGGAATTACGATTGCATTCCACGGCTTAAATAATTTTCTCCAGTTTACAAGCCCTGTCGACGCTAACGATTCTTTCCTTGTTAATTACGCGCTGCTTTTATTTTTAAGCGGATATGCCTTTTATTTATGGAATCGAAAATCTACTTTATCAGTTTCGCAACATCAGATTAGTAGCTAATCAAAAGAGACTGCAACAACAGTATTTTAGTTAAAGAAAAATCTGAACGATGAATGGAGATTCTTGATGGAGAATCAAACTTGTTCGGATTTTTTGTTGTTGTGATGAACGTAGGTTTCGTTTATGTGGGTGGGTGCTTCTAGCGGTTGATTGGAGGGCAAGGCGAAGACTCCTGCGGGGAAAGTGGAATAGGTGAGACCCCGCAGGAACGTAAGTGACGAGGAGGCTCACCGGCCGCCCGCGGAAAGCGAAGCCTTGCACGGAAATCAACAGCGGTGTAGCAAGTGACCTATACTAGCTCCTTTCTCCAATTTGCTCGCCTGTAGATTGAATTGCTTTAGTTGTGTCTCACTCTCTTTTTAGAGTTCCGAAGCAGGTATTAATCTCTCCAAAACTGAATAACTCTTATGACTAATAATGCTGCTAAATTTAATTGGTTGAGATCTTATTAAACGCAAAAGGGGAGAAAGATATGTTTGAAGAAAAGGTAGGTATTATTACGGGTGGAACGTCGGGGATTGGTTTAGCAACAGCGGAATTACTCGCAAAAGAGGGCATGCATGTTGTGATCGCTTCTAGAAATAGTGAAAAAGGAGAAGAAGCTCTTTCTGGATTAAGAAAGTGGTCTCCTCGATCTCTTTTTATCAAAACCGATGTAACGAATAGTCAAGATGTTAAAAACCTTGTTAGCCAAACATACTCTACATTTGGAAAAATTGACGTGGGCTTTAACAATGCGGCTAACACTGAGGCTTCCTCTAGTGCTACACATGAATTCAAAGAAGAGGACTTTAATCATTTAATTAACGTTACGTTAAAAAGTGTATGGCTTTGTATGAAGTATCAGCTGCAGGTAATGACCAAACAAAACAGCGGTGTAATTGTAAATACATCATCAATGGACGCGATTTTATGCTCAGCGGGGACTGGCGTATATGCGGCTGGAAAAAGCGGTGTGATCGCTTTAACGAAGTCAGTTGCTCAAGAATATGGCCATCAACATATAAGAATTAACTCTTTTTGCCCAGGCGCATTTCGTACGCCTATGTTAGAAGAAAAATTTTCAAATCTATCTTCAGGTGAAAAAGCAAAGCTCAATGAATCCTATCAAAAGCTAAACGCGCTAGGCAGAATTGGTGAGCCGCTTGAAGCGGCAAAAGCAGTAAAGTGGCTTCTTTCGGATGACGCTTCTTTTGTTACGGGTCAAAACATTATTGTAGATGGTGGAATTGGGTTTAGGTTTGAGTAAGAATAATGAAATAAAAAGGTATTTAAGGGGGTGTTTATGTCTTTTATTCTAACTAATTGTATGGCCATTAGTATCGTATTTACGGTCTTCCTTTTTATAAGTATTGCGTTTAACAAAAGAATAGTTGCCCTTGTTATTTCCTTTGTTACGGTGTTGTTCGGTTTATTTTTACTTCTTTACGCTTTTGCCAAAATAAGCGGATTTGATGCTTTAGACATTCAAATAAAAGGTTTGATGATTATCGGAGAAGGTTTGATCTTACTCGTTATTACAAGTGCATTCATCTCCGTCCAAGAGGCAAAAAAGAAAACGCTGTAAAGTCAGAAATAAAATAGCTGCTAAAGGCGGTGATGAAATGGCAATTGGAGTTGCGTTAACGGTTTTAGTAGTAGGTCTGATGTTTGCAAGCGGACTAAGCCAAGGGAAAGGAGCTAAAAGAAAATATATAGTGTGGGGAACAACAACCATATTGATCATAGCTCCGTTCTTTTCATGGGTCGTTTCGATTTTGTTTGCGATTAGCCAGGAAGAAGGTTTTGCGGGAGTTGCATTAATGATGTTATTGTTTCCGTTTTTCTTTTTAATAGGACTTGTTACGTTGTTAATAGGAATCTTTAAGAAAGAAAGTATGAATAAATCTGTTTAGGAACAGGGAGAGAACTATCAAAAGTTCATATCCGCAGATGAGGTAATGATGGGGAAATCTAAAAAAGTAATATAAACAAAGTGGAAAGAAGCCTAAAAACCCTACTATAACAGGGGTTTTTAGGCTTTTATTAATATTCAATAAAATGATGGGTAAATCATACCTTACAATTCTGATAAAAATAATATAAATTATAATATACATAGGGTAGTATGTTTACAGAATTTAAAGGAGTGTGTATGATGCCGTTCAGTTATGTTTCTCACTTATATTGTCCTAAATGTAAAAGAGAATATAGTCCAAAAGAAAAACATCAATTATGTGAATGTGGCTCACCTTTATTAGTAGCGTATGATTTAGAGAGACTGAAAGACAATCTAAGTCCAGGAGATGTCCAAAGCAGAGAACCGAATCTATGGAGATATCATGAATTGCTTCCAGTAGAAGATCCAGAAAACGTCGTTTCCTTAGGAGAAGGGATGACTCCGCTTATAAAAATGCCTAAGCTAGGTAAAGAAATGGACATTCCAAACTTATATATGAAAGATGAAGGCATTATTCCAACGGGATCATTTAAAGCTAGAGGCGCCGCTGTAGGGGTGTCAAAAGCAAAAGAACTGGGCGTTGAACAGTTAGCGATGCCTACAAATGGGAACGCCGGAGCCGCTTGGTCGCTTTATTCGTCACGCGCTGACATAAAAGCAACTGTTGTGATGCCAAAAGATGCGCCTGTTATTACACGAAATGAGTGTGCTGTCGCTGGCGCTGACCTTTACTTAGTAGATGGACTCATCAGCGATGCCGGTAAAATTGTCGGTGAAGCTATTAAAGCCTGGGGTCTTTATGACGCTTCTACGCTTAAAGAGCCGTACCGAATTGAAGGTAAAAAAACAATGGGCCTGGAAATTGCTGAACAGTTTTCTTGGAATTTTCCTGATGTGATTTTATATCCAACAGGAGGAGGGGTTGGTTTAATCGGCATCTATAAAGCGTTAAATGAATTAAAAGAGCTTGGCTGGATTAAAGGTGATCTTCCTCGTTTAGTTGCGGTACAAGCTGAAAACTGTGCGCCTATTGTAAAAGCATGGAATGAAAGAAAACAAGAATCTGAATTTTGGCCGGATTCTTCAACCATTGCCTTTGGTATTAACGTACCAAAAGCAATTGGAGACTTCTTAGTTTTAGAAGCCGTATACAATACAAATGGATGTGCGATTGCGGTGGATGAAGATAAGATTGTGGAAGAACAAAAAAAGGTTGCGCAGCTTGAAGGTTCGTTTATTTGTCCTGAAGGCGCGGCTACATTTCTAGCTGCACGCCGTTTGCGAGAAGAAGGATGGATCAAAGAAAATGAAACGGTTGTTGCTTTAAATACAGGGCTTGGAGTTAAATATCCAAACACAGTAGATATTGAAGTCCCTGTTTTAGAGCGAAATGGCAGCCTTACTAAAAAATAAAGCGAGTAAAAAAATAGATCTTCTTCTAAGCGAAGGTCTATTTTTTTATGTTAACGCAGATAAAATGTTTACCTGATGTAAAAAAATGTAATAAGTGTGAATCTTTATGTTCAAAACTATATGGGTGTATTTAGGTTTAAAGTTCGTCTTATGGGGTATTTAAGAGAAGAAAGAGAGTATCTTTCTATCCGGAAAAACAGCGTGGTGAGGGAGTGGAGCTGGCATATTACGCAAGTTGAAGAATATGCCAAAAGTAGCACTGTAAACCAGCTTGCTTTTACATGTAGAAAACTTACTTGAAGCCACGAACGATTATACGGAGAAAGGAGTTGAATTTTTATCCCTCGACCCCAGCCAACTCTTAAAGTTTTATTCTATGGACCGAATCATCCATTGCTTCACTTGTTAGAACGAGCTTTATATTTATTTTTAAGGCTACATAATTTTTGTAATAGAAACAGTGTATCTATTACAAAATAAAGCTTATATCTAATGGGTTGTAACAATAATTGTCAGATAACCTGAGTGGAAATTGATACCAATAAAATTGTAAACCAGATGCGCTCTCTTTAACGACAAGTTACTATTTTAGCGACTGTAATTCCATCGAAAACGATCCCTATTTTAGGCGAAAATCGTTTTTTAAATAGCAATGAATTGTACGTTGAAATAAAAAAAGTTTATTTTGGTTTTAATTCATTTATTTGTTAGCGTTCCTTCCTCAGCATTTTTTGGCTTCAATCCCTTTAGCCATAACCTTTTTTAATATTTAACATCACATGAATAGTTTTTGTTTTTTACTTAAAAATAAAGAGAGTTACAACACATTTAAGTGTGAAATACAGTAAGTCAGATTTGACTTTACTACTCAGTCTTGTATAATCGTATACCGCGGAGGTGACGTAATGAAATGAAGTTTAATAAGAAAAAAATTAACGTCGTAGATATTGACAAAGCTAAAAAAAGCGTCTTTGCTACAGGAGTAGGAAACGCGATGGAATGGTTTGACTTTGGCTTGTATTCATATTTAGCCGTAATTATTAGTCAAAACTTTTTTAGTGCAGTTGAAAATGATCAGCTCAAATTAGTGTTCACATTTGCCACATTTGCGATTGCCTTTTTAATGCGTCCATTAGGCGGTGTTATATTCGGTAGAATTGGGGACAAGTTAGGAAGGAAAGTCGTTTTAACCACTACCATTATTTTAATGGCCTTTTCCACATTACTCATTGGGTTGTTACCTACATATGATCAAATCGGTATATGGGCACCCATCCTTTTATTAATTGCACGAATCATTCAAGGTTTTTCAACTGGTGGTGAATATGCTGGTGCGATGGTGTATATTGCAGAATCGTCTCCAGATAACAAGCGAAATGTGCTTGGAAGTGGACTAGAAATCGGTACACTTGTTGGTTATATTCTTGCTTCACTGCTAGCTAGCTTACTATTTTTTATTCTGTCGGATAAACAAATGGCCTCATGGGGCTGGAGAATTCCCTTCTTATTAGGATTGCCTTTAGGACTTATTGGTTTTTATTTACGAAGAAGTTTAGGGGAAACACCTATTTTTGAAAATGAACTTTCCAACGAAGACGAAGTTGAAGAAGAAAGCTTCCTCTCTATTTTAAAAAATCACAAAAAAGATGTGTTTGTTTGTTTCGTAGCCGTGGCTTTCTTTAACATTACAAACTATATGCTATTATCGTACATGCCTTCTTATTTGAATGAAATTATTGGTTTATCAAACACAGTTGGTACGGTATTAATTACGGCAGTTATGATTTTAATGGTGCCGCTTGCTCTTATGTTTGGAAAACTGAGCGACAAAATCGGAAACAAGAAAGTTTTCTTAATCGGTTTAGGCGGATTGAGCTTACTGTCAGCCTTTTCGTTCTATTTAATCAACTTAAATGGTTTAGTATTTGTTTCAATCGGTATTCTTATTCTAGGTGTTTTACTTGCTACGTATGAAGGAACAATGCCAGGAACGCTGCCAACAATGTTCTACACAGATATTCGCTACCGTACATTAGCGATCACGTTTAATGTTTCAGTTTCTATCTTTGGTGGAACGACGCCATTGGTTGCGACATGGTTAGTTCACGCAACGGGCAATCACTTGGCTCCAGCATTCTATTTAACGATTGTGAGCATCATCGGATTTTTCGTGATTTTATTCTTGTTTGCGAACACGGCAGGAAAATCACTCAAAGGTTCATACCCAACGGTTGCTTCTAAATCTGAATACAATGAAGCCGTTGAAAATCCAAAAGATTCATTATGGTGGCACACAGAGCAAACAGAAAAATAAAGTAAATAAACAGCAGCTGCATTAACTGCTGCGCAAAATATGAACACTTAAAAAGAGCCTTCTCCTTGTATCGCATAGAGAAGGCTCTTTTTATGATTCAATCATTTATCCCATTCCCTGTATTTGCTATCTTTGATTCTGTATGTTACGATTAAGTTAATTATTTTTGTTCGGTATAAGATTGAGAGAAGAGAAATGTCTTCCATAGAATTTTTTATCTTAAGATAGTATGGTTGGACAAGGGTAGTAATACAAGCGTGGAGTATTCCACACCAGGAGGCAACAATTATGGAACAAGGTACAGTGAAATGGTTTAATGCAGACAAAGGCTTCGGCTTTATCGAAATTGAAGGCGGAGACGATGTATTCGTACATTTCAGCTCTATTCAAGGTGAAGGCTTTAAATCATTAGAAGAAGGTCAAAAAGTAACGTTTGACATCGAACAAGGCCAACGTGGAGCACAAGCTGCTAACGTTCATAAAGTAGCATAATTAAAACTAAAAAAGACTCCACATAGGGGTCTTTTTGCTTTGGATTTTAATAATTTAAAAAGATTACGTAAAAAATAAGTAGAGACATTGGAGACAGAATGCTATCAAAGCAGAGCTACCTATATGTAAAATCCCGTGTCCCAAAAAATAGAAAAAACCCCCTTATGGTTATAGAACTGTATACTTTAGGAGTACATATACGCCTGAAGGTCTCAAAAATAACTATCCTTCGCTGGATTAACACATTATATTTCCCGATAAATAAAGTTAAAAATTTGATTATTTTTGATACGAGAGAGGATGAGGAATATGAGTATAAGCTTATTTTCCAATGGAGAAATTGTAAATATAAAAGCATCTAATGAAAAAGTGATCATCTTAAAAAGCCATTACGTAAAAAATATGAAAAGATACTCTTATACAGTGGATAAATATCCAAGTACGTTTTTCTTTGAAGAAGAATTAATGAAACATGAATAAATATTGATTTATAGTTTGGATTTTGCCTATACTGTGCTATACTGAATTTACCATTTGTATTACCGATTACTATTTTTGTATTAATAAGCCCTATTCCTCGGTGGATAGGGTTTTATTATGACCTTTTCAAGGAAATGAAAAAGACAGACTCCATGGAGTCTGTCTTTTTATATTTATGATGGCTTACGCTTTTTGAACGTTAGAAGCTTGAGGGCCGCGTTGACCTTGTTCTACGTCAAATGTAACTGCTTGACCTTCGTCTAAAGATTTGAAGCCTTCGCTTTGGATTGCTGAGAAATGTACAAATACATCGTCTCCGTTTTCGCGTTCGATGAATCCAAAACCTTTTTCTGCGTTAAACCATTTTACTTTACCTTGTTCCATAATTGTTGCCTCCTAGTGTGACACGCACACATTGTATTACTATCCTTGCTCAAATCTATAGACGAAAGTTATGTAACTTATCAATCTTTGCCGAACAAAAATAATTCTTCTTAAACTTAACAGAAATAGGGACTTATTGCAAGGATAGAGTCTGTACAGCTAGAAGTTCTCTTTTATCTATGTTTGCACTATGTGAGCTAAAAAACGATACGTAAGCCTCCTTAGTTCAAATAAAGAGAATGTTTGTGGTACACTTAAATAGTAAAAAACATTTAAAAGTGAGGAATTATATGAACACAACTAAAAAACATCACAGGCCTAAGCGGCTAAAAATTGCTTTCCGAGCATTAATGGTCATTATCGGAGGAATTATTGCAGCTTACGGCTTAGAAACTGTCTTAATTCCAAACCATGTTTCAGATGGAGGGGTAACAGGGATTAGCATCGTCGCTTCAAACCTATTTGGCTTGCCGCTTGGGGTTCTCATCGCCGTTATCAACATTCCTTTTGTATGGTTAGGATATCAACAAATTGGGAAAAGCTTTGCCATATTTTCCATCCTCGGAATTGTCTCATTAGCTGTCGGTACTAGCCTCATGCATCACACTCCAGCAATTATTGAAGGAGATACACTACTCGTAACCGTTGTTGGCGGTATTATCCTTGGGTTTGGAATGGGAATTGCACTTCGTAACGGCGGGGCCTTAGATGGCATCGATATGCTGGCCGTGCTGCTTTCTCGAAAACTGCCGTTTGGAACAAGTGATCTTATTTTGTTCTTAAATGCATTTGTATTTATTTTCGTTTCATTAGTATTTGGTCTGCAAGGCGCGATTCTTTCTGCAATTGCATACTTTATTGCATCCAAAGTTATTCACATCGTAGAAGTAGGGCTAAGCGGATCGAAAACCTTCCAGATTATCACTTCTCAGCCTGCGTTAATGGTAGAGACAATACGTGATCGTTTAGGTCGAAGCGCTACATACAAAGAAGCTTACGGCGGTTATTCTCATGAGAAATTTAAGGAAATCACATGCGTAATCAACCGCTTGGAAGAAAGCAAAATGAAAGAAATTATCAACGAAATTGACCCGACGGCTTTTGTTACGGTATATGATGTAGCGGAAGTTAAAGGCGGTAATTTCAGAAAGAATAATATTCACTAAGTACACGAATCACTATATTTGTACGAACACTCTACAATAATCCACTTTTAGGCGGGGGTGTAGAGATAAGAAAAGCAGCGTGATGTTTTACATCCGCTGCTTTTTCGTATCATAAAATCCATTTGCCACAAGCCGCCTGTTATATAGCTAACTTGCTCAGCGGAGGTTTTTAAAACGTGATACTTTGAAAAAGTGAAGCGGTCAGAATTAAAGTAGATAGGGTACCTGCAGACATTAATGTGAGGATTTTTCCTTTGTTTTTCTTCTTTGAAGATTTGAGCATTTTTTGTGATACAGCATTCCCTATTATAATAGAAGCAATTGCTACTAGTAAAAGCCACATATGATTTCCTTCTTTGTTAATGAATAAACAGAAAAAATCTCTGAACATAAAAGAACAGAGATTCAACAGAATGATGGTTCTTATATAATACAAAGGATGACTTTTCCTGTCTCAGAAAGGTCATCTTTATCGTACCATCACCAAGGACTCGGCGCTGTGCGTTTTCTCACAGCGGGGGAAGAAAAAATCTGCTATTGTATAGAGGTCGGAGTAAACTTTCTTGATTATGTACGCTTCTTTCATATGTATCGAACCTGCTGATCTCAGTCAGCAGTTTTTTTTTATGTTATCACTTAGTTTTCATCTTTAAGCGGAAAAGGCCGGTTAATCTTTATGGACAAATAGACTTTATACCATTTTACCTATACGTAAAATAGGTTAAAATAAAGAGGTGAGGCATGGAGAGAAAAGAGTTAAATAAGAGGTGCGTAACATTATAATCACAATTTATCTTACAGGGTTATGACGGTGATTATACTAAATGGTGAACGTTGAAAGGGGATACATAGTTTTGAACACAAAATATCTAGATTTACTTGCACAAAAGTATGATACGGAAGAAAAAGTGGTAACCGAAATTATTAACCTTGAAGCTATTCTTCATCTGCCAAAAGGGACCGAGCATTTTGTCAGCGATTTACACGGCGAGTATCAAGCCTTTCAGCACGTGCTGCGAAACGGTTCGGGGAATGTAAAAGAGAAAATTAAAGATCTTTTTAAAAACGTATTATCTGACAAAGAAATCAATGAATTTGCGACATTAGTCTATTACCCTGAAGAAAAATTACCGTTGATCAAAGCACAGTTTCGAAACAAAAAGGAACTCTATCAATGGTATACAGAAATCATTGATCGTATGCTTAATCTTATTTCGTACGCTTCTTCTAAATACACGCGTTCTAAACTGCGTAAAGCATTGCCAAATCAATTTGTGTACATTATTGAAGAACTGCTATATAAAACGGATGAATTTACAAATAAAGAGCAGTACTACACGAAGATTGTTCAGCAGATTATCTCTTTAGGACAGGCTGATAAGCTTATCGTAGGCCTTGCTTATACAACACAAAGGTTGGTTGTTGACCATCTGCACGTAGTAGGGGATATTTATGACCGTGGACCTGAACCGGATAAAATTATGGATACGCTGATTAACTATCACTCCGTTGATATTCAGTGGGGAAATCACGATGTGCTATGGCTAGGCGCTTTTGCGGGTTCGAAAGTGTGTCTTGCCAATATTATTCGTATCTGCGCAAGATACGACAATCTAGATATTATTGAAGATGTATATGGCATTAACTTGAGACCGTTGCTTAACCTGGCGGAGAAATACTATGATGATAATCCTGCTTTTAGACCAAAAGTAAGCTCGAGTGACAAACTATCCGATCACGAGCGACTACAAATTACGAAAATTCATCAGGCCATTGCGATGATTCAATTCAAGCTTGAAAGTCCGATTATAAAAAGACGTCCTTTCTTTAATATGTCGGAAAGGCTGTTGCTTGAAAAAATTGATTATGATAAAAATGAAATTACGATATACGGAAACACGTATCCGCTAGAAAACAGCTGCTTTGCAACGGTTAATCCGGCGCAGCCTGATCAGCTATTAGAAGAAGAAGAGCAGGTAATGGAAAGACTGCTGCTTTCTGTGCAGCATTCGGAAAAGCTGGCGAGACATATGAAGTTTCTTATGAAAAAAGGCAACCTTTATTTGAAATACAACGGAAACTTATTAATACACGGCTGCATTCCTTTAGATGAAGAAGGAAACATGGAAAAAATGACGATTGAAGATAAAACGTATGCAGGCCGCAACTTGCTTGATGTGTTTGAACATTATTTACAAGAGGCTTTTGCACATCCTGAAGAAACGGATGATTTGGCAACAGATATGGTCTGGTACCTATGGACAGGAGAATATTCATCACTCTTTGGGAAACGTGCAATGACCACGTTTGAAAGATATTTTATCAGTGATAAAACAACGCATAAAGAGAAGAAGAATCCGTATTATTACTTACGGGAAAATGAGGAAGTCTGCCGAAACATCCTGGAAGAATTTAATCTAAATCCTGATCATGGTCATATTATTAATGGTCATACGCCAGTCAAAGAAATTGAAGGAGAAAACCCGGTCAAAGCAAATGGAAAGATGATTGTCATTGACGGCGGTTTTTCAAAAGCGTATCAATCCACAACAGGTATCGCTGGCTACACGTTATTATATAATTCTTACGGCATGCAGCTAGTCGCTCATAAACACTTTAATTCAAAAGAAGAGATTTTATTAGAAGGAACGGACGTCTTATCCGTAAAGCGATTGGTTGACAAAGAACTAGAAAGAAAAATGGTTTTAGAAACAAATGTCGGAGAAGAATTGTTAAAAGAAATTTCTATTTTAAAAGATTTACGAAAATATCGCTATAGTTAAAGATAAAAAAAGAGCAGTATGCCTCTGGGGCTCCTGCTCTTTTCTTATTTAGTGGTACTACACCGTCATTTCCCAGCTTGACATTGCCAGCCAGTTCTCTTGTTCACGATAATCGGGCATAATTTTCCCGACAAGACGCCAAAACGACCGGTCGTGATTCATGTGAACCATGTGGCACATTTCATGAACGACTACGTAATCAATGACGTGCTGCGGTGCCATTGCCAGCCGCCAGTTAAAGGTTAGCTGACGCTTGGAATCACACGTGCCCCACGCTTTTTTGCTATCCGAAATCGAAATGGAGCGCGGCTTTGTTTTAAAATGTTTTTGATAGGAGGAGATACTCTTGGTTACTAGCGCTTTACATTGTTGATAGTAAAAGCGTTTGAGCGCTTGTTTTATCGCTTCATCGTCGTGCTGATTGACATAAATCTGAAGCGTGTTCGCTTCAAACACTACAGAATCCTTTGTAATGGTCGAATCGTGATGAATCTGTATCGGATAGTTTTTTCCTACATACAAAAAGCGTTCTCCGTGTTCATAGACTTTTTTCTTTGGTCCATGCGTTCTATCTTTCATTTCGTTTATTTTTTGCTGAATCAATGCCCAGTTGTTCTCTAATAACATCCGTACTTGTTCAGTAGACGTTCCTTTAGGAGCAAGGACTTCGACCGTTCCGTATCCGTCTACTTTAATCGCAAAAGAACTTCGATTTTTATATCGTATTTCATAATGGATACTCTGATTTGAAAAAGTGTGTATCATTTTATCCTCTATATTGTACGGTTAAGCCTCTTAGGAATTTTCGTGCAAAATTCTCTTTGCACGGTTTGTAATTTTTGTGGCCTTTTTTTCGTAATAAAGCACCTAATTCTGCTTTAGATACACGTATGCCACCGTCGTCGAATACTTCTAACATCTCTTCACTGGTTAGGGACAAAGCAATTTTTACTTTCTTTAATAAGACGTTATACATATTTTGATTGCTTTGAACCGGCGCTGGAGGTGCTTGCCCTGGTTTAGGGTCTTGTTCTCCTCTTTTAAAGGTAATAAAACCGTTTAAAAAAGAATCTAACATATTGTTACTGCACGTGATGTGTTCGTCCTCATGAACTGCATCCTCGTCTTCTTCGTCCGGCGTTCTCGTAAGGATCTTTAATACGTCTTCTTTTGTTACGTCTACTCCGCCAAGATTAAAGATCTCTACCATTTCTGTATTTTTTAAATCCAAGGCATATCGTAATCTAATTAAAATATCGTTATTATCCATTCTTGCTCCTCCTATAACTTGCTTGCTGTATGTAAAAATCATGACTGCCACAATCTGAACGAACTTGGTCAATATCAGTACAATTATAGTAACAGGTTCCGCTGGAATTCTAGGTTATTCCATTCATTTCTACAAACATATAACTTCTCATATTTATCAGCCTTCGTCAACTCTTGAAAAAGAACGATTTGCTCATATTATGCCCGAACAGACTCTTTACCATAACAAAAATTAGGCGCCGCAGTCTGCTAAAGGAAGCAGAAGCAGCTTTATTTTTTTAAGAACGGATAGGACAATTTTTGAAGTTGGCGGATCCCTTTGTGCTGCTAGAATGATATATCTTACTAAATAAATAGTTTTACGTATTTATTAAGTATGTAATTAGGAGTATGATAGTAGTAAAAAAAGAAAGAGGTCAACAGATGAATTCAACATACTCACCAAGAGAATCAACCAAAATCAAAGCTTTATCTATGCATGCACTTTTTATCGCACTGACGTTTGTAGCGACAATGTTTATCAACATCAAGCTTCCAATCATGGGTAACGGAGGCCTCATCCATTTAGGCAACGTTCCTCTTTTTATAGCAGCCTTTATTTACGGCAAAAAGACAGGAGCCATCGCCGGGGCTTTTGGAATGGGGTTATTCGACCTCATCTCCGGCTGGACAGCATGGGCGCCGTTTACGTTTATTATCGTAGGGGCAATGGGCTTTTTAGCAGGTCTTATCTCAGAAAAAGCACCTGGTAAAAGAGCACTTGTGAACACACTGGCAGTTGCTGCTGCGCTGATTGTAAAAATCGTAGGCTACTATTTTGCCGAAGTGATTCTTTATCATAACTGGATCCTTCCGCTTGGCTCTATACCGGGGAATGTGATGCAAGTTGTTATCGCTGGTATCATCGTCGTTCCGCTTGTAGGACGCTTAAAGAACAGAGCTGTACAGATTTAATCGCTTAATTGTAAGTCGTTTTACCATTATCCTATCCTTAAGTGATATACTTGATAGATATTCATCAAGTGAAAGGAGCGGAAAACACCATGAAATATTTAAAATCACAGATGAAACAGCTCATTAAAGACAATCAGGAACTGCAAGGTAAGCTGAATGGACTGATGAAAGAGCACAGCCTTGAAAAAAACTTTGCTCTTAAAGCTCTGTACCATGCAGAAGTGGCTGAAGGCGGGAAATATCAGCTTGCCTATCAAGCATTAGACGCACCGAAAAAGTAATGGCCTTGTTGCTCATTCGTATATTTCTTCATTATAAAAAGGCAGCCGAATCGCATATTTGGCTGTCTTTTTTAGCAAGTAGAATAACATAGTATTATGTTGGCTTTTGCACAACTTCTTTCTAACTGCTTAAATCTTGATAAATAGGGTATTAAAAAATAAATGCTACCGATCGTTCTAATTATATAAGAAAAGAGGAAAATAGCGATGACCGTATCTGTTTTAGAACAAGCAAAAGTAGAATTACCGAATGGAGAAACAGTAAATTACCGAATGAAAAAAGGCGGAAAAGAGGTACTTTTGTTAATTCACGGAAACATGAACTCTTCCCTTAACTGGGATGTGTTAATGAATGAACTTCCAGAACATATCACAGCTTATGCGATCGATTTAAGAGGATTTGGAGACTCCACTTATCATACACCTATCCACACAATCAAAGACTTATCAGATGATGTCAAACTGTTTGCGGATGCTTTAAAGTTGTCTGCTTTTACAATAAGCGGGTGGTCATTAGGAGGAGCAGTTGCTATGCAATATGTGATTGATCATCCGAATGATGCCAAAAATTTAATTCTCTTAAGCTCCGTCAACATTAAAGGCTACCCCATTCCAAGAAGAACGTTCCTAGAACTGCCTATTCCTAACAACTTTATACAAACCAAAGAAGAAGTAAAAGAAGCATTTAGAATGGTAGAAAACGCAAAAGAAACAAAAAACACATGGTTTTTAAAAATGATGCTGCGTCAATTTTTATATACAAAAAATAAGCCGTCTGCTGATCAATTTGAAACATATTTAGAAGGAACGATCAAGCAGCGAAATTTAATTGATATCAATTACGCACTCATGAGATTTAATATTTCAAACGATTTTAATGGTGTTGTGGAAGGGACAGGAGAGGTGGAAAAAATTACGATTCCTACTATGGTTATTCAAGGCGATGAAGATAAGATGGTTTCCACAAGAGATGCATCTGACATCGCGAAAGGCATAGGGGAAAACGCGACGTTAAAAATTATGAAAGGCGTAGGTCACTGCCCGTTGCTGGATGATTTAAGCAGTTTAATGGACTTATACAACGCTAATTTAAGCAGGGCTTAGAAAAAGTGAGATTTTTGCTGCTAACAGAAGTTTTATTATTGCTAGATGCAGCATGTTCTAAATTAACAATGAGAAAAGCCCTCTATTTTTTGAGAAGGCAGACAACTAGTAAGAAAACAATCAAAAAAACGTAAGGTCTTTTGAAGATGCTTACGTTTTTTATTGATGACACTTATCAAATTTAATGCTGTTTTTCAAAATAAAGAAACAGATTGGTAATCCATTTTGATAGCAGTATCACACCCAGATAAAATACAAATAAATAACCGTAAGTAGCCCATTCATGCAGCTGAAAAAAGCCAATCCCTGTTAATAGCGGTTTGAAAATAAAAGCAAAAAACAAACAAAGAACAGTTGCATATACATAGTAATTTTTATGATGGTTAATTGTCCATTGATAAAGAAGCATAAAAGAGACAGGAATAAGCGAAGCATCTAGGCTAAAGCTTACGGGTATGATTGTGTTGATTTGGTAAGGATACGTCCACAGCCCGTTATAAACTCCAGCGGTGTCACTATAGTGAAACCAAACGTGCACGTTAAATCCATAAAACCCTAAGTGAAAGGCTTTTTTTCGATCAATTAAAAAATAGAGAATGACTAAAGGTAAAATGAAAGCCCCCAAGGTAACCCAAAACTGCCAAGAGCCTGGAGTGGAGTATTGCTGCCAGTATTCAGCCCACGTTTTGGCTAGATTTTCTTGTATGCTATGTATTTTTTTAAGGTATTCCTGTTGGTTTGGTGTCAATGTAATCCATCCTTTTTAAGTAAGCAAAATTTCGTTACTTTTAAAATGCCCTTTTCTTAAGTTTTGGATACCTTTCCCTGTTGAGTTGTTTGTATTTTTCTGCACGTAAAACGATGTACGTATTTGGGGTGATCTGCATACTTACGTCAGTTTTGCTGCTCGGAGAGGCCGTTTATCAGCTCATCATCTAAAAATAAAAAGCAGTTACAGCGACTGATTTTTTCCATTTTTATGAAACTTTTAGCGCAGTTTTTACGTATAAAAGGTAGCAATAAAATAGTAGAAAAAAGGAGTGGTTTTTTGTCTGAAGAAAAGAAAAAGACAGATTATCTAGGAATGGGGTTAGGGATGGGCGTTGCGATGGGGGCTTCTCTCGGTATGCTTATGGATAATATTGGGTTCGGCATTGCGGTCGGCACGGCAATAAATCAAAGGAACAAAAAGGAATAAAGTTTTGAAAGAAGGAGTTCAGAATGAAGTATTTTGACGAAGCAAAAGAACTATGGTTAAACTATGTCCCGAGAAATGGGCAGTCGGATATCGTAGAAGGAGAAGTCATCCGGGCCATTGAAAAGCTTCGCTGTGAAGCTCAAGGCAACGGAAATGCCAATTGGGACGGCGGATTTAAGATGCTGGTGCTATATATACTAGACGTATTGAATGATCCGGACGTATTCAGCACAGCTATGTTAGCCGAAATAAAAGCCGATGTTCACACCTTGCTCACTTCGACAGAAGATCCGTATTTAGAAGACGACGTATACGATCGTTTGACGGACTGCGTCATTGAGTGGCATATAGCCAAAGGCGGACCTATCAAACGAGAAAAAAATCCTCAATTGTATAGATAAACGTGAGAAAGGAGCTGTTTTAAACAAGCTCTTCTTTTTTTGAGTTTCTGAAGCTTTATTTAACAAACATGTATCTAATTGCATTATGTGCTAAATAAATACATATAAAAAAGCAGCGGTTTACATCGCAGCAGTGTAGCATAAGCTTCTTAAAAAATCCATTCATAGATGGTTAAATGTTTGCTGACCTCCATAAAAAGTTTATAACTGACGCTGTTGCAAACACGTATAGTATTATATCTTTTACTAAATAAGAGATAAAGGAGAAGCGCCGATGTATATTCCAAAGTATTTTAAAGTGAATGAGGCACAAATAATGTATGAATTTATTGAAGACAATGGATTTGCCACTTTGTTTTCGTATCATAATGAAAAGCCTTATGCTACTCATTTGCCCCTGATGTTAAACCGGAAAGAAAAAGCTTTATATGGACATTTTGCTCGTCCGAATCTGCAGTGGAAAGATGCTGAAAATCAAGAAATTTTAGTTGTTTTTCAAGGGCCTCACTGTTATATTTCACCGTCTTGGTATGAAACGAATCAAGCTGTACCAACATGGAATTATGAAGCTGTTCACGTGTATGGCACCATGAAAGTGATTGAAGCACCAACAGAACTGCTTGGGCTGCTGAGGAAGATGGTGGAGAAATATGAAAGCCCGAGCAGTACATATACACTAAATGACGTTGATCCTGCTTATATGAATGGTTTAAGTAAAGGAATCATTGGGTTTAAAATCGACATCAGCAAAATGGAAGGCAAACAAAAGATAAGTCAAAATCATTCAGTCGAAAGACAGCAGTTAGTCATAGAAAAATTAGAGCAGACGTCTCGTGAAAATGAAACAAAAATTGCGGAGCTGATGAAGCAAAATGTGCAGCGCGTGCTTAAAAAGTAACCGCTGTTGGAAAAGATCAGCAGTTTGTTAAAGGGAAGATAAAGAGAAACTAACTATGTGTTTAGTTTCTTTTTATGTTCACAACATTTTCTTGTTATTGACAAACAGGCTGTATATCCTTTAATATTATCTTTAATTAAAGATAATTAAATTAAAGATAATTTTAGTGGAAGTTAAAAAATTTATATATTATGAAAAGAGGCGGAGCAGATGGAATTGTTAGGGTTGCATCATGTATCTATTTTGACGGGGAAAGCTGAGAAAAACTATCAGTTTTTCACCAAAGTTTTAGGCATGCGATTAGTAAAAAAAACGGTGAATCAAGATAACACTCAGTCTTACCACTTGTTTTATGCAGATGGAGAAGGGACGCCAGGAACGGAAGTAACGTTTTTTGATATTCCGGGGCTTGCAAGAACGCATCAAGGTGCATCTGACATTTCGACTGTTTCGCTTCGCGTTAAAAGTACGGATTCTTTACACTTTTGGAAAGAGCGCTTTGAGCAGTATGGAGTGGAATATGAAGAAATAGCTAAACGAGCTAATCGTGATACGTTAGCATTTAAAGATTATGAAGGTACACGTTTGCTTCTTGTCGCGGACAACGGTGAAAAAGGGGTAAGAGCAGGCGTGCCGTGGAAGCGCGAAGACATTCCATTAGAACATGCGATTATCGGCTTAGGACCGGTCACGCTAACGGTGGGTACGTCAGAACCAACTGTTGACGTACTGACAAATATTATGGGATTTCGCTACGTGGGTTCTTATCCATCTCTTGCAGGAGATCATAGAGATATTTTGGTTTATGCAACAGGTGAAGGCGGAAGCGGAGCCGAAGTCCATATTGAAACGAGACCTGATTTGCCGAAAGTTCGCTTAGGGCGCGGTGGCGTTCATCACGTTGCATTCCGTGTTCCAAATGAAGAAGAATACAATAAGTGGGCAGCTCGATTAAATGAAAACAGCCTGCCGAATTCCGGTAAAGTAGAACGATACTATTTCAAAGCACTTTATTTCAGAGAACCAAACGGCATTTTATTTGAATTATCAACGGACACACCTGGATTTGCGACCGATGAACCGCTTGAAACGATGGGCCAAACATTAGCCCTGCCGCCATTTTTAGAGCCGAAGCGCAAAGAAATCGAAGAAAAGCTGAGACCGCTAGATTTGGATGAAACGCTATAGAATTCTGAAGGTGCCTACCGCCTATTAAGACATGAAAAAACTCCAGTATTTATACTGGAGTTTTTTAGGTTAACACTCATTGTGCCAGAAACCGCAACCACATGCACCAATAATAATGAGTAAAATAAACAGTACGATGATAATGGCAAAACCATTACATCCGTGGTGAGGAACGCCATATCCACATTCAGGAACCATATATCCATAGTCCGGCATTGAATACCCGCAGTGTGGAATCATGTGCTCATAAGCAGGAGCTGTATAGGCGTGGTGAGCCATAGCAGGTGAGAATGGCATATTTTCATTAGAACTAAAAGGTGCGTTTACGTTATTATGCATTTTGATATCTTCCCTTCATTTATAAAACTTTTATAAAGCTTTGATAACTTATTCATATGTTCCAAGGTCCTTATATGAAGCTTATTCACAGCCCAATTATGGTTGATTAACTATATTTTATGGTGAATGGAAATGAAGCAGTGAGTTTTACGATGCTTGTGGTCTTATAAGTTATGTCAGAAGGGAAGGGGTTTACCTGTTTTTGATTGTATACTGCTGTTTATAGAACGGGTTATGATGAACGTTTTGATTTTCTTAATTCTATATCGTATACGTACCCAAGCTTTCGATGGTTCATAACGTCTTCAGGGGTTGTATTCCAAGGGTACATCGGATCTCTAAAGTTTTGACCAAATGGCCCGTTTTTCATCGGCTGATAGTTTTGATTACGATGAACAATTTGCCATACAGCCCAAATACGATCCACATTTGCGTGGTGTAAAAAGAAGACAGGATCATTCGGAGCAGTAGGTACAACGCCCATCTGTCCGCCAACCCAACGGTGTACGCGATTGTGAAGCTGTGGCCCGTTAATAAATCCTTCAAGCTGATTACGAAAGCTGTTTTGGCTGGTCATATCCCAAGGCGGCGTATCATACTGAGTTATTTTTAAAGCATTGAGAACATCATCTCGAGTAGGGAGTGTAGGTGCCTCTTTCGTTGCTCCAAAATTACGTTTTAGCCCGCCGGAAGGATTTCCTTGTTCATCGATCGGCGTCCAGCGCCCAGCTGCAAACGGACCGGTGTCGACGATAAAATCTTTTTTAGGATTTCCGTTTCCGCCCATAAAATCTGCACTCCAAATTTTTGATTGTGATGGATCTTGCATCTGTGCATCCGTTTCCCATTCCCAATAAGGAAGGGTTACTTCTGAATTGATTGACTGAAGGTCATGCTCGAATCGTAAAAGGTATTCACGATGCCATGGCAAAAAAGCAGAACTCATATGTGCTGCATTTCGATCGCTGCCCGGAGGCGTATGAAATTTACCCGCTGCACCATGCCACGCTATATAGCGGTCATATATCCCTTTTTCCTTTAGTATTAGCACGGTACGAACAAAATCTCTTTTTTCCATGTCGGTAAGATGTAATACGTTTTTTCTAACTCTGTACTTGTTACTCATTTGTAACCTCTTTCTAAAAAAAGAAGCAAGGGGCTGTTTCTTTTTTATATTTAGAATATGTCCAAGAGGTAAAAGTGCTACTGTAAATTTACAGAGACTTTTTTAAAGGTGTAAATCATAAATAGAGGTAAAATAAAAAAAGCAGGCATGCGCCTGCTTTTATTAACTGCATTATTATTAATGACCAATTGGATACATGGTCGTTACGCTGTAGTCGTAGTCTTTGCCTCTGTAGTCAGTATATACAACTCTAACTTCTTGGTTTAAAGAACTAATATACTTTTCTTTAACGTAGTTGCCAGATTTATTGTTGGTGCCGTCTTCGCCTTCGTTGATGACTTCTTCAGCAACAGACATCGCTTGTTTTTCATTTAAATACTTGCTGAATTGGCTTTTACCTTGATAATTGTTAACGCCTGGTTTTTGCATATGCGCGACAATGTGGCAATATCCATATTTATCATTTCCTTCTTGTAAGACAAGTTCTTTGCCGGTAAATAATCTGTCGCTTTGAGTCTCTGCAGAGCATTGGTTGCTTGATGTAGTGTCCGGTGTGCTACTCGATGTACTGCTTGAATTTTCATGCTGCTGAATGAGGGAAATGGGCGAATTGTTGGTAAATACAGCGATGAGGGCAATAACAAGTGCCACAATAGTGTATAGTATTTTGCTGTTTTTAAAAAAATCCATTCCTTTATGCGTCTCCTTTTTGAATCAACGTTAAAATCAAATCGACTTTCTTTTCTAGCTGATCAATTAAGTTTTGTTTTACTTGTTCTGATTGTAATAAAGCGCTTCTTAGTTCGTCCATATCTTTTTGCATATACGCACGGTTTTCTTTTTCTTGCTGCAGCTCCTTTTGAAGAGCGTGTATCGTGGACAGCAATTCTTTATCTTGGTTCATTTCTGCGTTCACCGCCTCTGTGTTGATAAAAAGCAACTTATGCCCACTATATAAAATACCACTATCTCCGCTGTAAATCGACTATTTGGATAGGAAATGAGTCCTCCCGGGTAAGGTTTTAGCAGGATATTGCTAGTTGAGAGGAGAATAGTATGGTTTACCGTAGATAGATAAGCTGCGCAGAAAAGAGGGAAGAAAATGTTTCCAGAATTAGAGACAAAACGGCTGATATTAAGAAAAATTGTAGAAGATGATGCCGGTGAGATTTTAAAATGCTTTTCTGATGAAGAGGTTCTGCGCTATTACGGGCAAAAACCTTTAGAATCGATCAACCAAGTGAAGGAGATCATTAAGAATTTTTCTAAAGGATACGAAGAAAAACAATTGATTAAATGGGGGATTCAGCTAAAAGGAAAAGAAAAGCTGATTGGAACAATAGGGTTTCAAGAGTGGTCTTCTGAGCATAAGAAAGCAAAAGTAAGCTATGCTCTTTTTCCGGAGTATTGGAACAAAGGATACGCAACAGAAGCCGTTCATGAAGCGATTTCTTATGGCTTCAACGAACTTCAATACAATCGTATAGGAGCGATTGTATTTACGCAAAATAGTGGATCTATCGCCTTGTTGAGCAAATTAGGATTTAAAAAGGAAGGGACGCTAAGAGAGTACCTGTTCCAAAACGGCATCCCGTTTGATACATATGTTTATTCGCTGCTGCGCGGGGACGCAAAGCTATAATGGCAAGCATAAAAAAAAGGAACACGGGGAGGTGTTCCTTTTTTTATGCTTATATTTGTTATTAGAACGTACGTGCAGCTTCTTTAGCGCGAGCAATGCCGTCTTCTTTAATTTCTTGTGCTTTATCTGGCATTGCAGCCTGTCCTTCTACAAATAGGCTTCCGATAGAAGGAACGCCGAAGAAGTTCATCATAATGCGCATATAGCGGTGACCCATCTCTAATTCACCAGCAGGGCCGCGAGAGTAGATACCGCCGTTTGCTTGAATATGATACGCTTTTTTATCTGTTAATAGACCTACAGAACCTTCTGCTGTATATTTGAATGATTTTCCAGCTACTGCTACAGCATCTAAGTATGCTTTCATCACTGGTGGGAATGAGAAGTTCCACATTGGTGTAACAAATACATATTTGTCCGCTTGAGCAAATTGGTCACTTAACTCGTTTAAACGAGCAACTTTGCGCTGTTCTTCAGGAGTAAGCGCGTCAAATTCTGCGCCGCTTCCAAGTTTGCCCCATCCGCTGAATACATCGCCGTCGATGTGAGGGATATGTTCTTGATATAAATTAACGTAAACAATCTCATCCGTTGGGTTCACTTCTTTATACTCATTAATAAATGCGTCTCCCGCAGCCATACTGAATGATTGCGTAGCATCGTTAGGGTTTGCTGTAATATATAATACTTTTGCCATAATTCTTTTCACCTTTCTGTCTTCAATATATAAATGTTGTTTCATGAATTAAAGATAATATGTTCGAAAACATCTACTACGTTATTAATAGTAACTTACGTAACAAATTTAGTCAAAGGTTTTTTATTGGGTTTTATCATATTCACAAACGTTTTTAAGAATATTACGCTTTTGGGTTTTGTAGCTAAACCCTTTAAAAACAAAGGTTTTTTTCATTTTAAAGCGTTATTTTAAACGTTATTCATTTAGAGGAACTATCTTTTTTGAACGTAGATAATTAAAAAATAAAAAAGAAAAATCGTGTATTTTTGCTTCGTGCGTTATTAATAGTAACAAAAAATAACAGCGTTTTATCTTTCCTTTAAATCTATTTTCAGCGTAAAACGAGCAGGAAGGTGATCATTATTTCAAGGGAAATATAAGGGAGGGAAGAGAAAAGAAAAAGACCTCGATCTGCTTCGAGGTCTTTTTCTTTTCTCTTGAATTTAAAACGTTTTGGCCATTGAATGGGCTTTTTGGAGTGCTTTTTCTTTAATTTGCGGAATTTGATCCGGGAATTTTACTTGCCCTTCGATAATAATGCTTTCAAACGCTTCGATTCCAAAGAAGTCCATCATAATTTCTAAATAGCGGTGGCCCATTTCTCTTGCCATTTCAGGGCCTTCTGAATACACGTCTCCGCGAGATTGAATGTGAATCGCTTTTTTTCCTTTAAGCAATCCCTGAGCGCCTTCTTTTGTATATGTAAAGGTTTTACCTGACACGGTAATCGCATCAATGTACGTTTTCATAATCGCAGGAACAGAGAAATTCCACATTGGCGTGACAAAAATATATTTGTCAGCGAGTACGAACTGTCCGCCTAGTTCGGCTAATCGTCCCACTTTTAATCGTTCATCCGTTGATAAATCCTGGATGGAAGAGTGAGAACGAAGCTTTTTCCAGCCGTTAAATACGTCTGCATCTAAGTATGGAATATCTGCTTGATATAAATCTAAATGAACCACATCATCTTCTGGATGTGTTTGCTTATATACGTCTATAAATTCTTTCCCCACAGCCATGCTAAGTGATTCGTCTTCACCTAAAGGGTGTGCAGTAATATAGAGAACATTTGCCATGATGCTCATCCTTTCTATGGAGTAGTTTTATTAATCTTGCACCCAGCTTTCTGCCCACTGGCTAATCGGCCCTAATATTTTACCTAACTCCGTTCCTTTTTGAGTCAGCGAATATTCAGAACGAATAGGGCGGTCCGGAATGACATTTCGGACAACAATTCCGTGGTCTTCAAGCTCTTTAATTCGTTCTGTCAAAAGCCTTCTGCTTAAGGCTGGTATACTTTCATTTAATTCACTAAAGCGTTTAGGACCGCTCATAAGCACATAAATGATTAATCCTGTCCACTTCTTGCCAATCAGTTCGAAACTTTTTTCTACTTTAGGTTGAATATCTTTTGGTTCGTCCATATTACGTATCCTCCTTCAAACAATATGGATGAAAAATAACTTATGCATTTATTGTAACAGAAAAAGCATAAAAACATGTGGAAACTTTGGGTGAAGCAGGGTGAAATGAATAATTTCACTAGTATTTGTACCTTGCTTTTCACTTCTTGAAAACTTTTCACACATAGGCTTGTCACAGCATACGATGTACGAATTCATTTTAAGAAAAGGTGGTATGGTCATGGCAGGAGTTATTAACATCTGTAACACGAGAATTAATGGTATGGCGAGAAACGGATCGATGAATTTTGGAGAAGTTCTGCACAACGGACACACAGCGGATGTTAAATCTGTTGGAATCAACTCAACATATGGAGACATTTCAGCTGCTTGTGCGCGAATGAAAAATACAAATATGGATGCAGATATATTTGATCAAACCGCTGTTGCGAATATTGATGGGGTATATGGAAATCAGCTATAAAAGGGAGCTGCTTATAACGTATGAAGTTGTAAGCAGCTTTTTTATGCTGAGAAGTAGAACACTTATTTATGATAAGAGAATGTGTTTCTAATTCAATAGAATGATCTACTAAAGTTCCCGAATCTATTATATACGCCTTTTCTAAAAAAAATTATGTATTGTACAAGCACCCGGTCATTTATTGAATAGTATATAGAGGAAAAACAAAGAAAGGATGATTAAAATAAACTTATACGATTCCTATTACAACCGTTCCGATGGAAAATACTATATTAAAAAGAAAAAAAAGAGTCCAAATCCCTTAAAAGAGACCAAAAATAAAATAAATAAAGCAGACCATTCATTATATAGTATGAGTATAAAAAATAATCATAAACAACCTATTAAAGTGAGTATTATTATGCCTACTTATAATAAATACCACCAAACCTCTCTTTCGCTTTACGGTTTATCTAAACAAACGTTTCCCCACGCTCAGTATGAAGTCATTCTAGTGGATGACGCTTCTTCTGACAACACACCTAACATTGTAAAAGAAGCTGATGTCCCGTTTAAATTTAAATATATTCGCATGAAAAAAAATAAAGGGCGCTCATCTGTGCGCAATATAGGAATTAACCATGCTGAAGGAGATCTTTTAATCTTTTTAGATGGGGAGATGCTAGCTCCTCCTGCTTTTATTGAAAATCACTATAAACATCATGTGCATGAATCCGATTTTGTGGTTACCGGAGCTATGCATTATGAAGGAGTCTACACGTTTATTATGCCAGACTATAATGAAGATCAAATGGCGCACTTAAAAGAACTGGTCGGAAGGGATCCTGAGTATAGAAGATTGTATGAAAACTATGAACAAACGAAGCAGCATTCAAACGTTCCTTGTCCTCTTGTAACAAAAGAAGATATTGATACAAACCGTTTTCAACGTTTATCATTTCCTAATCGTTATTTCCTTAACAGCGGGCTAAAACATTTCGGAGAGCGACTTGAGGGATTTACGCTACCTTATATCGCATTTTTAAGTGGAAATGTATCAGTAAGAAAAGCGCAATTAAAGAAATCCGGCTATTTTGATGAGACTTTTGTCGGCTACGGGGCAGAAGACTGGGAGCTTGGATATCGTTTATATAAGAATGGTGCACAATTTGTTTTAGATTCCTCTACGGTTGCTTATCACCAAGAACACGGTATGTCTAAGCGAAAAGTAAAAGAACAGTGGGGAAATCACTATCGCTTCGTTAAAAAACATCCCAATATAGACGTTCTTATCCTCTCTCTTGAATGGAAAGAGCTTCCGTTTATGCATATGCATCAAACATTAGTTGAATATAAAGCGCTGGAGAAGCGTTTTCCTGATGAATATAAGGAATTTAAACATGCTTTTCGCGTCATGCTGTTTAGAATCATTGAATATTTAAATAGTGGCCAGCCCGTGACGAAACTTTACGATCTCCCAGGAGGATCAGAGGAAAGAATAAAAATTATTCAGCAGTTCGAAACACTGCGGCCTCGCGGATTTGACTACTTGGCGAGTTCTTTTGAACAAATCTATTACCTATAGCAGCATTGTATGCAGAAAAAGATATAACATCATCTCTTAAAAATTATCTCACCGTAAAAGCCCCTCAGCTTACACCCACAAAGTGAGGGGTTTATTTCTATATCTATTTTATATAAGGAGAGAACATATGAATCAAAATTCACCAAAATATGTGGCGTTAACGTTTGATGATGGACCCTCAGCCTACACGGCTGCTATTTTAAAAATTCTAAAAAGATATAATGTACGTGCGACATTTTTTGTCGTAGGTGCAGAAGCGGAAAAATTTCCGAAGCTGATCCGACGTATTCATAGAGCAAAGCACGTAATTGGCAATCATACGTGGAGTCATCCTGATATTACAACTCTTTCTAAACGTGAATTATGGAAAGAAATTACTTCTACAAATGCTCAAATAGAGAAAATAATAGGTCATTCGCCCAAGCTATTTCGTCCACCTTACAGTTCAATAAATGATACAGCTCTTGCTGCTATTAAGGAATTGGGAATGACGTCTGTTCTATGGAATGTAGATAGCCAGGATTGGCGTGAAGAAGATCCATTGGCCATATGCAAATATACGATTCAAAATTTACAAGAAAAGAATCTTATTGTTATGCATGATGGGGATCGATACGGCAGCGGAGCGCGGGATCAAATTGTTACTTCATTGCCGAAACTTATTAAGTATTTAATAAAAAACGACTATCAATTTGTAACGGTTCCTGAATTTCACCGAGTCGCATACAAAATTGAAGGATGGTCTTAAGCCAAAAAAGGAATAGCCAAGAGGTATTCCTTTTTTTCTATTGTGAAACAAGATAAAATCGAGAAGGTTACAAGTGCTAATTGATAGAAAGAATAGGTAGAGAAAAGTATTTCACCTTATAGAAGGATTGAATGCTAGGAGACGTCTTACTTATACGTTCAACATAAAAAATTGGTAAAAAATGAATCTTTTTAGAGGGTGATTCGTACTAGTAAGTAGATACATAATTTTGATGAAGAAAAGAGGTAGTATATTGAAGAACAAAGGCTTGATCGCTACGCTCATTGGGATAGCGATTGTTGTGATTTTAGGGTTAGGAATTGTTGTGATTTACGGAGTGAGCTCTTACAATAGTCTCGTTAGCGCACAGGAAGATGTAGATAATAAATTTTCCCAAATAGATAATCAACTAAAAAGAAGATCTGATTTAATTCCGAACTTAGTGGAAACGGTCAAAGGCTATGCTAAGCATGAGCAGGAAGCAATTGATTCAGTCACTCAGGCAAGAGCACAGCTAGCGGGAGCTAAAACTCCTGAAGACAAAGCTGATGCTAATCAACAGTTAAGCGGCGCATTAAACCGCCTGCTCGTAGTGGTTGAAAAATATCCGGATTTAAAAGCGAATGAAAACTTTAGAAGCTTAATGGACAGTTTAGAAGGAACGGAAAATCGACTCGCTGTAGCGCGTAAAGACTATAACGATGAAGTTGCAAAATACAATAAATCAGTTAAGAGATTTCCTAAAAGCATGTTAGCGGGTATGTTCGGCTTTGAAAAAAAGCCATATTTTGAAGTAACAAATGAAGAAAAAGAAGCGCCGAAAGTTGATTTTGGGAGCGATAAGTGATGAAATTTCTTGCTTCGTTTGCTTTATTATTGTCTCTTTTATGTAATACGGTAAGCGTTGCTTTTGCTGCACCTGATATTCCAAATCCGGTAGGCGATATTTACGTTCAAGATTTTGCCCATCTATTAAACGATCAGGAAAAAGCTGAAATAAATCAAATGGGCAGAAAATTGGATGATGAAACGAAAGCTCAAGTAGCGATTCTTACCGTGAATTCATTAGGTGATGCGGATGTAGAAGAGTACGCGAATGAAGCGTTTCGAAAGTACAAACTCGGTGATAAAAAGCTGAACAATGGCGTTCTTATTTTACTCGCTAAAAAAGAACGAAAAATTCGAATCGAAGTAGGATACGGGTTAGAAGGAGCTATCACCGATATCAAATCGGGAGAAATTTTAGATTCTTATGCTATTCCTAACTTAAAAAATGGCAAATA
Organism: Priestia sp. YIM B13486; assembly: GCF_042787865.1. Classification (NCBI taxonomy): domain Bacteria; kingdom Bacillati; phylum Bacillota; class Bacilli; order Caryophanales; family Bacillaceae; genus Priestia; species Priestia sp. YIM B13486. The sequence goes on from NZ_JBHZOZ010000003.1 coordinate 166,294, forward strand.
CGATACGGCGCTAGAAAGCACATACAAAGCTGTTTATAACCAAGTCGTGAAAGAGTATGATTTAGGAACAGACTTTGAACAAAAAGTGCCAAAAGCATCTCCGCCTTCCGATAGCGGTGTTCATTTCTCAACCCTTCAAACGCTGCTGATTGCAGCTGTTATTGTGGGCTTTCTTATTCTCGACTTCGTCTTTTTTAAAGGAGCGATTACACAATTTCTGCTAAACTTCCTTGTGATGTTTGGAGGAAGAGGCGGTGGCGGTGGCAACGGCGGCAGCGGTCCTCGCGGAGGGGGAGGCGGCAGCTCTGGAGGCGGTGGAGCGAGCCGAGGCTGGTAAAACGATAAGAGTAAAAAGAGGCTGGGATAAAAGTAGGTTAGTTGAAGGAAGATCCGAACGAGATGGATTCTTAGTTGAGAATCCATCTCGTTCGGATTTTTTATTTGTATGGTGAACATAGCTTTTATATATTCATTCAACTCATGTATCCTATTTGTGCATCTTTAGATTAAATTAATGAGGTATGTGTCAATTTCATTTTTGCTTTGTGTACCTATATTTTAAAAAATAGATTTTTTTCCATTGTATAAGCATAACCAAAAAAAATTAGGGAACTAAGAAAAAAGTTAGAGATTTACAAATAAAAAGGAGAGTTTTGTATGAATACATTTAGATGGATAGCGGCAAGGAAGCAGCTCTCTCCTCGTGCTTTTAAAGATGAGCTAAATAGCCAAATATGGTTTAGTCCCTTAATTTATGCTCTTTTTTCTGTCCTTTTAGCTGCATTGACGCTGTTTCTGGACTATTATTGCAAAGTAGGAGAGAAGGTTCCTTCATTTTTTTCAATCAACATGGATTTAACCAATACGTTAGTGAGTACGATTATGCCCGGAATTTTATCGATTACGACCTTTACCTTTAATTTAATGCTTGTTGTGTTTACATCATTTGCAGCTCAGTTTTCTCCTCGCGTGTTAAAAAACTTTGCTTCTTCGAAATCGACTCAGCGAATTCTCGGGATTTTTATGGGGAGTTTCTTATATACACTTTTTGTCTTTCTCTTTTTAAACAGTTCACAAGTAGATGGCTACTTTGCTATCCCATTTGCGACCACGGCGCTATCAGTTTTTAGTGCAGGCACGTTTGTCTACTTTATTAATCATTCCGTTAAATGGCTGCAAGTTAATCATATGACTCAATCGATGAAGACGGAATCTATAAAAGCTATTGAAACGACGATACGTGAAGAGCTAGAGGTTCATCGAACGCAATCTGCTCATAACGAACCATTTTCCTTTCCTGAAGGAGATAAAAATCCAGTATATATTCAAACATCCGGCTATATTCAGACCGTTAATTACAGCCGATTAATTCACTATGCCAAAGAGCATAACTTAGTGATCAAAATGGAGAGGGAAGTAGGGGACTACGTACTCGACGGAACGATATTGTTTTATTATTGGAACCGAGATTTTACAGAGCAGGATGAAATCGATCAAACTATTTTTCATCGATATGTTCATATAGGAAAATCTCAAACCGATATTCAAGACACAACTCATATTATTACCAAGTTTGTCGAGATGGCGATTAAATCATTAGGAAGTGATGACTTCAAAACGGCGATTAACTCCATTCACCAAATTAGCGATATTCTTCGGAAAATTTGTGATGTTAGTCAGTTTTCTTCGTATTTAGTTGATGACAGCGGCGTTGTACGAATGGTCATTCCTGATAAAAAATTTGAAGACTTTTTGTATGATGGATTTGCTAATATCCGGCACTATGCTAGACGTAATATTATCATTACAATGGAGCTGCTTAAAACGCTTGGAAATCTCGCCGAGGCCATTGGGCCAGCTTATTACGACGACATTTGGGAGTTTGCCGTCTACACGTCTCAAGGCTTTGAAGAAGAATATTTATTTGTTCAAGATAAAAAATATTTTTTGCATATTCTTTATGATTTAGCTATTTCTACAGAAAAGGAAGAGCAATATGAACAGATAACTAAACAAATGAAGAAGTAAAAAAGCCGAAGTCAACGCGTGACTTCGGCTTTTCTTTTTAATTATTTATTTGAACGTTTTAAGATGCTTTTAGCGTGTGAAAATGTATCAAAGCTTGCTTTTCCGTGATACGCACCCATTCCGCTGTCACCAACGCCGCCAAATGGAAGATAGTGAGACGTCATATGATTAATCGTATCATTGATAGAACCGCCGCCGAATGACACGCTATTTAAGATGTGATCTTGGACTGCTTCATCTTCAGAGAAAAGATAAAGTGCTAATGGTTTTGGACGTTTTACGATTGCTTCAATTACTTCTGAGATTTCATCGTATACGATGACTGGAAGAATTGGCCCAAAGATTTCATCTTGCATCACATTGTCTTCCCATGAGATGTTGTCAAGAACAGTTGGCTCAATAAACAGACGAGAACGATCCGTTTTGCCTCCAAAAACAATATCTCCGTTTGTTAAGAAGCTGCTAAGGCGATCAAAATGCTTTTCGCTCACTACGTGAGGGAAGTCTAGGTTTTGTGAAACATCTTCGCCGTACGTGTTTGTTACGACTTGTTTTAGGTTAGCTAGCAGCTCGTCTTTTACATTTCGCTGAACAAGAATGTAGTCTGGCGCTACGCAAGTTTGGCCAGCATTTGCAAATTTACCGCGCGCAATGCGTTTTGCTGCTTCTTCAATATTTGCATCTTCGTGTACAATTGTAGGACTTTTTCCGCCTAGCTCTAGCGTAACAGGTGTTAAATGTTTAGCAGCCGCTTCTGCCACAATTTTGCCGACCATTGTACTTCCTGTAAAGAAGATGTAATCAAAGTTTTCTTTTAGTAAAGCTGTGCTTGTTTCCACTTCACCTTCGACTACCGTCAAGTATTCTTCAGGGAAGTTTTCATTAAACATCTTAGCAAGAAGGCTTGACGTATGAGGTGTTAATTCAGAAGGCTTTAACACCACGCAGTTACCTGCAGCAATCGCGCCTACTACTGGTGATACAGCAAGTTGGAACGGATAGTTCCAAGGTGCAATCACTAGAGCTAAACCGTATGGATCTTGATAAATGTAGCTTTTTGCTCCAGCATGAGTAGATGGTGTTTCTACTTCTTTTGGCGCTGCCCATTCTGCAAGATTTTCAACTGCAAAGTCGATTTCGCTTAGCACAAGACCAACTTCTGCACGTTTTGCTTCAAATTCTGGTTTGTTAAGGTCAGCTTTTACTGCTTTTAAAATGTCGTCTTCATGACGTACAACAAGTTCTCTTAATTTCTTTAGCGTTTCGATACGGAACCCAACGTCTTTTGTTTTACCGCTATTAAAGAATGAAAGCTGTTTTTCTGTAAGTTCTTGATAGTTATTCATCAGAAAATCTCCTTTTACTTCACATTTTTAACTCTTTATTCAATGAACAGAAATAGCTGCTGCTTATTTCCAAGTTGTAACCGTATTGACCGGTAAACGGTAAGAAGCATGGCCTTCGCTCGCTGCTTTACCGATTGAGATAAGCATAATTGGAAGATAACGTTCTTTATCTAAACCGAATTCTTCTGCGATTAAGTGTTTTTCGTATCCGCCGATTGGATTTGTATCATATCCGTGAGCGCGAGCAACAAGCATAAGCTGCATAGATACAAGACCTGAATCAATTAGCACGATGTCTTTCATATCTGCTTTTGGCATGTTTTCGTAAATCGGCTTAAAGAAATTTAGCTGCTGTTCTTTAATGTCCTGAGGCATATAGCCAAGCTCTACTGCTTTTCCGAAAATTTCGTCTGCATATTCGACGTTGTTCATGTCACCAAACACGGCAATAACAGCTGAAGATGTATGAACTTGTTCACTGTTAAATTTCGCAAGTTTAGCTAATTTTTCTTTGCCTTCCGGCGTTTCAATTACAACAAAGCGCCACGGCTGCATATTAACAGAAGAAGGAGCACGCATAGCTTCTGTAAGAATTTCTTCCATTTCCTCACGGCTGATTTTTACTGAAGGATCATATTTTTTAATTGAACGGCGTTTTAAAGCAATTTCGTTAAAATCTTTTATAGTCATAGTCATTATTCCTTTCTTTTTAGGCGTTAAACTTATTTATTGTCATTCCCATATTTTTTGGTTGTGGACAATTATTTGACATATCAATAATTGATACATCAACAATATAATACATTGATTTAAGAATTGCAAGGGAAAAAGTTTAAACTTTTGAAGTGGGGTTAGTTGGAAGTGTGAAGTTATATTCTACTGGGAACAAATATGAAGAAAGTGAGAGATAAAAATAAATTATAAAAGTGATCAAACAAAAAGTTTGACTACTTTATTTCTATTAGTTACGATAAGTAACAAAAAGAGACAAAAGTGAATTTGTTACTTTTTAAATGAATGACAGTTTGAGAAAGAAGAGATAGAGAAATGTTTATTCTCTTTTTAAAACCTAAACTGTATTTGTAATTAGTACAGTATAACAAGACATATCACGCAGGAAAAGTAGGAGGACTTCAAGATGTATACAGATTTAAAAGATAAAGTAGTAGTTGTAACAGGCGGATCAAAAGGATTGGGGCGCGCAATGGCCGTTCGTTTTGGTCAAGAGCAGTCAAAAGTGGTTGTAAACTACCGCAGCAATGAAGATGAAGCGCTAGAAGTGAAAAAAGAAATTGAACAAGCTGGCGGTCAAGCAATTATTGTTCGAGGCGACGTAACAAAAGAAGAAGATGTTGTGAACCTTGTAGAGACAGCTGTTAAAGAGTTTGGCACATTAGACGTTATGGTTAATAATGCTGGTGTTGAAAACCCGGTTCCTTCACATGAATTATCATTAGAAAACTGGAATCAAGTAATCGATACAAACTTAACAGGCGCGTTTTTAGGAAGCCGCGAAGCGATTAAATATTTTGTTGAAAATGACATTAAAGGAAACGTTATTAACATGTCCAGCGTTCACGAAATGATTCCTTGGCCACTATTTGTTCACTATGCAGCAAGTAAAGGCGGTATGAAGCTAATGACGGAAACATTGGCTCTTGAATATGCGCCAAAAGGTATCCGCGTAAATAACATTGGACCAGGCGCGATCGATACGCCAATCAACGCTGAAAAATTCGCAGATCCGGAACAGCGTGCAGACGTAGAAAGCATGATTCCAATGGGCTACATCGGCAATCCGGAAGAAATTGCATCAGTTGCAGCATTCTTAGCATCGTCACAAGCAAGCTATGTAACAGGTATTACACTATTTGCTGATGGCGGTATGACAAAATATCCTTCTTTCCAAGCGGGAAGAGGTTAATAGGTAGAACTGAATGAAAAAGACCTCGGAATATTCCGGGGTCTTTTTCGTATTGTCATAAATGTACGGCGTATTTACCAAATATTGAAACTTTTATTGAAGTGTTACGTATATAAGCTAACGACGAATAAAGGACGTGTTGATATGCTACCGGAAACGATTCAACAAAAAGTAGATCAGTATAGAGGTTTTTATATCAGCTTAAAAAATGAACTCAAATGGAAAGTGGCAGATCCGAAGCAGTTTATGGCTATCGCTTCTATGTATGCAGTGAAAGGCAAATCGCTTCAGCTTCAGCCTTATATTGAGTTAAGTGACTATATTAAAAATCAAGTAGGAATGTTTTCTACATTAAAATCATCGCAGCGGTTTACGATTGCAGCCATGCTGGATACCCGCTATGAGAATCCAAAAGAAACGTTTTATGAATTTCTGGATGTATATGATCAATTGGTACATGGCGGGTTTACTAGAGGCGCATTTACGTATATCGCGGCTTCCGCTATGCTGTCGAATGAGTCAAGTCGAAGCCATAAAGAAATGGTTCGAAGGTCAGTAGAAATTTATCAAGGCATGAAAAAAAAGCATCTCTTCCTTACATCAAGCGGTGATGTACCTCTTGCCGTTTTATTAGCTGAAACGAGCGAGTCTGTTGATGATTTGATGCATGAAATTGAACACTTCTATACCACATTGGGGCAGCATGGATTTAAAAGAGGGAATGACCTTCAATTTTTAAGTCATATTCTCGCAATCGATAAAAACTTACATGGGGATACACTTATTGAAAGATGCCTAGCAGTAAAAGAAATCTGTGAATCGGCAGGTATGAAAGTAAAAGCAATGCATTACCCGGTTCTTGGCTTATTAGCACTGTTTGAAAAACCGGAAGCTGAAATTGAAATTATTTATGACGTGGTGAAACAGTTAAATACAGACAAACTTTTCAAGTGGCAGAAAGACATCAATGTTATGCTGGCGGTTAATTTGGTTATCAGTGAAAAGCTAAAGGATTCTAGACTGGTCGAAACAGGTATCTATACAACGATTGAAACGATTATTCAAGCCCAGCAAGCGGCTATGCTAGCGGTTATTGCGAGCACTTCAGCGGTTGCTACTACGACTACTACTTGATAAATGAAACGACTATAAAAAGAGGCTGGGACATAACTACATGAATCTAACCTAAAGATGAACCAATGGAATAAATGAGCTGAACCGCTTATAATACCGCGGTTGATTTCCCTGCAAGGCTTCGCTTTCCGCGGGCGACCGCTGAGCCTCCTCGTCACTTACGCTCCTGCGGGGTCTCACCTGTTCCGCTTTTCCCGCAGGAGTCTTCGCCTTGCCCTCCAATCAACCGCTAGAAGTACCCATATACATGAAACCTACGTTCACCATACCGATGAAAAAATCCGAACGAAGTTGATTCTCCATCAAGAATCTTGATTCCTCGTTCGGATTCACATTCAACTAGAATACTTTTATCTCAGCTTTTCTCTTAAAAAGTATAAACCTCGCCATCATCTGGAACAAAGACGTGAGACGTCATGTCTTTTTCGTTGATAAAGCCTTTTAATTCTTCTCTTGATAGCGTCCAGTGATTTACAGCTTCCATATGGACAGAAATAATCGTAGCACGAGGGGCCGCTTTAAAAACTTCGTAAATATCTTCTTTCCCCATCACAAGAGAACCGCCTTCTAAAAATTGATTATCTCCGCCGTTTACGACAATGACATCCGGTTGATATGTGTTGATTTCTTCTCCAACAGCGGAATACCATACCGTATCTCCAGCTATATAAAGCGTTTTTTCATTCTTATATTTAAAAACAACACCGCATACTAAACCAGTACGCTTTAAAATTTCTCCTCTTCCGTGCTCGCCTTTTGTTTTGATTAATTCAACGCCTTCAAAAACCGTGTTTTGCGTAAGTACTTCTACATTTTTAAAACCAGCTTCTTTTACTGCTGCGGCATCTTCTTCATTTTGAACGAACATTTTGATATTGTTTGGCAACGCCTGTTTAGCGGCATCGTCAAAATGGTCTAAATGGAGGTGAGTGACAATAACCGCATCTACATCAGCAATAATTTCTTCAACGGATATTGGTAAGTTCACTAAAGGGTTGTTTTGATCTTGTCTGATCGAATTTGGAAAAGGAGGGTACGTACCTTTTTCTGCTAACATAGGATCAATTAAAAACGTTTTTCCTCCGTATTCAACAATTAGAGTAGCGTTACGAATATGTGTAATCTTCATCTGTATCTCTCCTTTTTTTGATCTACATATAGTTTATAGGATGCTCTAGTTGCAAATACATAGATAAAATCAAGTCTTTTACCACTTAAATGAAAGAATAGTAATCAAAAGCAAAAAGAACCGAAACAGTGCTGTTTAGGTTCTTTTTAGGGTTTCTTTTATCTCTTTATATATACGTACTTGGTTGCGTCCATGTTGTTTGGCAGCGTACAGAGCGATATCTGCTTTATTCAACAGCTCATCTAACGTTTCATTTTCTTGTTTTTCCGCTTGTGCTACTCCAAGACTCAGCGTAACAGAAATGGTTTTTTCATTAATCAGTAAGGGCTGAGCTTCGACGTAACGGCGAATTTGATCAGCAAGCGTTTCGCCTTCGGATAAAGTATAGCCCTTTAGCGCGAGTACAAATTCTTCACCGCCGTACCGAGCAAAAAGGGCTCCTTTCGGTAATACGGACTGGCAGGATTTTACAACATATACAAGCACCTGATCGCCGGTATAATGACCATACGTATCGTTCACTTTTTTAAAATAATCAATATCAAGTAAAAGAAGCGTAAAAGAAGAAGCGGACTTTTTTGCTTCATAGAACGCTTGCTTGCTGTGCTGAAAAAATGCTCTGCGATTATAAATTTGCGTCAGCTCATCGTAATAAGTTTGATTTTCAAGCTTTAGCTGAAGTCTTTTTAGCTCCGTGATATCTGTGAAAATAAGCAGCAAGCCGTGACTGTTGTTAGCATACTGCAAAGGAGAGGTGCGAACTTGATACGTATACTGAGATTGATCCGCAGAAAAAAGCTGCAGCTCTTGACTGCTGTTGTTATTTTCGAATGTAAAAGGAAATGAACTGCCCGATAGCGTGAACTAAATATCAGCAAACCGTTTTCCAAACATCGCTTTTTTCAGCTGCGGAAACATGTTCTTCGACGCTAAGTTAAATTCAATTAATCTGTAAGCTTCATCAAGCACGATAACACCGTCATTGATGCTGTTAAATATGGCGTCTTTCGCAACGGGCATGACTGTAAACATACGCGATGAGTTAATGGACCATAAATATAAAAAGGAAGAAATCCATAAAACCATCGGAACTGGATCAATTCCCTGCGGCGTAAATCCCATTAAATAGACAAAAGCTGTGAAGATAGGGACTAATTGCCCGACCATTAATGCAATCAACTGCAGGCGGTAAGCTTTGGCTGTTTCCTTCCATCGGTAAACGGCGAGTAAAAAAGCAACGAACATAGACGAAAAAATGAACATGCCGTGAATCGTGTACCATGGTCCAATTTCTTGATGAACGTAAGGAGCACCTAAAACTGGGTCAATTTCAAACACTCGGTAATGAAGGTGATGCCAGTCATTTGTTGCGACCATGATCAAACTAATAAAAGGAATGACAAAAAGCGCAAAAATATGTTTTTTCCTTACCTTTATGCCGACATACTGCATAACAAACAGCAGTCCTGCAGGAGGTGAAAAAGGCATGCCCACGTATTGAATACCGGTCCAAAATTTCATTTCCTCAAGGTTAACGGATAGTAAGCTAAAGGCCGCACCCATACAATAAATAGCGGTGAAACCTGTATGAAGAATAAATAAATGCGCAATATTGCTGTAGTGGTGACGCTTAATAAATACGTAAAAACACAAGTATAAATTAAGAACACCAGACGTACAGATAAGCGTTATACAAGCGGTTAAATCTAAATTCACAATTGTATCCCTCATTAAGAAAGCATTTTTAGTTAAATGTAGCACAGTTGAAATAAAATGTGGATGTTTTATTAGGGATTTAGTAGCAGCGAAGGAAGTAGATGGATAGTCTATAAGAATTATTTCTCTTTCACTAGTAAATTATTAAAAATTCAGTATTTTATATATTGACATCGCTTTCATAGTAGAATATAATTTCAGTAATAACTTAAAACTGGATTGTTACTGATTCGATCAGGCATTACCTGTGTTAAAAATACGTGATGTGTTCATGTGTTTTTAAGATGGGATTTTTACGTTTGTTCTGATGTGGGGGAAGCATCTATGAAATTTGTTAAAGTATTTAATAATAACGTAGCATTGGTCAAAGACTCCTCTAATGTAGAATGGGTCATCATGGGAACAGGCGTCGGTTTCCAAAAGAAAAAAGGTGATCCAGTTGATAAGGCTGTCATTCGACGAAAGTTTGTGGCGGAGTCGTCCAATATTCGTAGACCGCTGGCTCAAATTCTAGAGAGCATCAAACCAGAAATTCTCGAGGTTTCTGTAGAGTTAATCAAGCAAGCAGAAAAAGAAATAGGTGAGCCTTTTCGCACCAATATTCACTTGACTCTTGCGGATCACTTGAATTTTGCGATTGAGCGAAGCCATAATGGCCTTGAATACGCGCAGCCAAGCCGCTGGGAAGTCAAGAAGCTTTATCCGAAAGAGTATAATGCTGCGGTTAACGCGATTCGACTAGTGTATGACCGGCTTGATGTGCTGCTTCCTAAAAGTGAAGAAACGTTTCTCACCTATCATTTTGTAAACGCACAGAATGTACAAGCAAAAGTGGAAGAAACGATGAAGATGACTGAAGTGATTAATCGAATTATCGATGTTGTTCAATATCATTTTCAGCTCAAACTTGACGAAGAATCCATGAACTATTCTCGCTTTGTCACGCATCTACGATTTTTTGTTTTACGTCAGCTGGATCAGAACCCACATGTTTCTCCGGAAGTTGATGCTACGCTGCTGGATGTTGTAAAAACAAAGTATGAAAAAGCATATAAAGCTGTTGAAAAAGTGGCTAATTTACTTCATAAACAGCATGGTTGGTCTTTAACTTCAGATGAAAAGCTTTACTTAACGCTACACATTTGGCGAGTGACGAATCTAGTAGAAACTGAATAATTGTTCTTCTTTGGAGGATTGTTACTGACTCGATCAGGCATTACCCAAGCAGACATTTGCATGTTACAAACATGCGGTGATCTGTTTGGGTTTTTTTATTGAAAAAAGGAGGGATATAAATGACTTCATATAAAGAAACGGCTAAACAAGTAGTAGATAAAATCGGTGGAGCACAAAATGTTAACCAGGCTTGGCACTGCGTGACAAGACTTCGCTTTAATCTTCATAACAAGAATAAGGTGCAGGTGGAGGAAATTAAGCAAATAAAAGGAGTGATGGGCGCTCAATTTTCCGGGGATCAGTTTCAAGTCATTATTGGAAACAGAGTTGCTGAAGTTTTTGAAGAAGTTGAACCATTGCTGGGCAGTGGAAGAGCTACCGAGGAGAAAAGCAGCCAAAAACAAGGCGTTGTTTCACTTCTAATGGATAGTATTTCAGGAATTTTCACTCCTATCTTACCAGCTCTTATTGGTGCGGGTATGCTAAAAGCTTTTATCGCTTTATTTGCTACGCTAGGATGGCTGAGCATAGAAAGTGATACGTACGCAGTGCTGAATGCAATTGGGGACGGAGTCTTTTACTTTCTGCCATTTTTCTTAGCCGTTTCAGCAGCTCGCAAGTTTAAAACAAATGAATACTTAGCCCTTGCTTTAGCAGCTGCCATGCTGTATCCGACCTTTATAGACGCAGCGAGAGGCATTACGAAAATAAAAGAATTCACGTTATTTGGAATCGATTTTATATCCATTCCAGTCGTGAACTACACGTCTAGTGTAATACCGATTATTTTAGGTGTACTTTTATTGAAATATATATACAAATTTGTTCGTTCATGGATGCCGGCTACCGTTACGGTCATGTTTTCACCACTCCTTGCACTTCTAATCGCTGCACCTATTACGCTATGGTTAATCGGTCCGCTTGGAACGTATATGGGAGACGGATTAGCAAGTATATTCTCATGGATGTTTGAAACAGCGGGTCCGCTGGCAGGGCTTTTACTGGCAGGGCTTATGCCTCTTATTATTATGACAGGTATGCACTATGCAATAGGCCCAATTGCGATACAAAACCTAAAAGTATATGGGTTTGACAATGTTTTGATGCCGATGATGTATATCAGCAACCTTGCTCAAGGAGGAGCGGCTTTTGGAGTAGCGTTGAAGACAAAAAATAAAGATTTAAAACAAGTTGCGTTTTCATCAGCTATTTCAGCTGTTATCGGAATTACAGAGCCTGCCATGTACGGAGTAAACATGAAGTTGAAAAAGCCTTTTTATTACGCTATTGCCTCTAGTGCACTGCTCGGTGGCTTTGCCGGGTGGTATGGGTTTAAAGCATTTACATTAGGAGGATTAGTCGGAATCTTTGCTATTCCTACGTTTGCAGATCCAAGCGGAGCAGCAGGCAATTTGATTGTCGCTGTGGCGCTGCTGGCAGGGGCCGTTATTTTACCAGCCGTCTTGGTCCTTACTCTTGGGTTTAAAGATATTGCTTCAGAAGAACCAGAAAAAAATACAATAAAACTTGAAGAACATCCTGTCAAAGAAGAAGCACCACTGCAAAATGTTTCTCTAGCAGTAGAGGAGAAAAAAAGTGGTAAAACAAAAAGCGTATTCTCTCCGTTGCACGGTGAACTTGTACCGCTGCATCAAGTGTCAGATCCAACATTTGCTCAAGAAATTATGGGCAAAGGAATTGCGATTAAACCTAGTGAAAACCGCGTAGTCTCGCCTATCGCTGGAACGATTATGGTGCTGCCTGATTCTCAACACGCAATTGGCATTAAAGGAGAGGACGGAGCCGAAATTTTAATTCATATTGGAATTGATACCGTTTCTTTAAAAGGAGAGCATTTTAAAGCACTTGTAAAAGAAAAAGATTATGTAAATGCAGGGCAGCCGCTCATTGAATTTGACCGACATGCGATTGCAGAAGCTGGATTTGAAACTGTTACGATGGTTATCATCACAAACACAACGGAGTATTTAGATGTGCTGTCTGTCAATGAAATAGGTCCAATTTTTGAAGGGGAACAGCTACTTTCTGTAGTGAAATAAATGCTATTTTTAATAAAAATATGAGAAAAGGACGTGGGGACTATGTTAACAAATGATACTGTATTTAAAAAGGGATTTTTATGGGGAGGAGCAACAGCTGCTAATCAAATTGAAGGAGCTTATGACGTTGATGGAAAAGGGCTGTCTACTGCAGATATGATTCGATTTGTCCCAAAAGACGAGCGAACTGGTTATTCAATGGATGTAAAAGCAGATTATATTGAAGATGTGCTTAACAACAAAGTAAACGATCGTTTTCCAAAGCGTACGGCCATCGACTTTTATCATCGCTATAAAGAAGATATCGCACTGTTCGCAGAAATGGGGTTTAAAACGCTTCGCATTTCGATCAACTGGGCGAGAATTTTTCCAAATGGAGATGATGTGAATCCAAACGAAGCAGGGTTGCAATTTTACGATAACCTATTTGATGAAATGTTAAAGTACGGAATTGAGCCGCTAGTGACCCTTTCGCATTATGAAACGCCGCTTGAGCTTACCCGTAAATACAACGGCTGGTACAGCCGCAAGCTAATTGGCTTTTATACACGCTACGCGGAAACGGTATTTACACGCTATAAAAATAAAGTCAAATATTGGCTCACGTTTAACGAAATCAATGTGATTACGCATAGCCCTTATACAGGCGGCGGTATTTTAGTTGAAAATGTTCCAAATCAGTCAGCGGAGCAAATTGCGTATCAAGGGGCGCATCATCAGTTTGTTGCGAGTGCACTTGCCACTAAGTTAGCTCACGAGATTATTCCTGATGTAAAAGTAGGATGTATGCTTGCGCGTATGACAACGTATCCTGTGACGAATCATCCGGATGATATTTTACTAGCTCAGCATAAAAATGACTTGAACTTATTTTTTACAGATGTTCAAGTTCGCGGAGAATATCCAAAGGTAATGGAACGTTACTTTAAAGAAAACAACATTCAAATCGTAAAAGAAGTAAGGGATGACGAGATTATCAAACAATATCCCGTTGACTTTATTTCATTTAGCTACTATATGTCTCTTTCTGTCACAACTCAAAGTGAAGAAGAAAATGTCCTAGGAAATATGATTGCAGGAAGTGTAAAAAACCCTCATCTTCAAACGTCTGATTGGGGATGGCAAATCGATCCGAAAGGACTGCGCTATACGTTACAAGATTTTCATAACCGCTACGGCAAACCGCTGTTTATCGTTGAAAATGGGTTAGGAGCTCATGACAAAGTAGAAGAAGATGGCTCAATTCATGATCCGTATCGTGTAGATTACTTAAGACAGCATATTGAACAGATGAAAGAAGCGGTCAAAGATGGTATAGACTTAATGGGTTATACCGCGTGGGGACCTATTGATTTAATCAGTGTATCAACAAACGAAATGTCAAAACGATACGGCTTTATTTACGTAGATCAAGATGATGAAGGAAATGGTACGCTTGAACGATCTAAAAAAGATTCTTTTTACTGGTATAAGCAAGTAATTGAAACGAACGGAGAAGATTTATCTTCAACTACAAAAGTCAAAGTTTCTCAGTAAAAAACACATGCCTGAAAACACGCGATGTTCCTTCATCTGCGTGTCTTCAGGCATATTTGTATTTACAGTCTATTTAAGTTTACCGTTTTACAAAGAAGCTACCTGCATTTTTTTCTGTCTAAAAAAGACCCAATCCTTAAAGCCGATTTCTTTAAGGCGCTTTTTTACTAGTTCAAAGTCGTCGCCAATGCGCTCCGGGTCATGGGCATCGGAACCAAATGTAATGCGTACCCCGTAGTGCAGGGCTCTTTCCAAAATATCATCTGCAGGATACCAGCCTCCGCAGTCTTTGGTTTTGCCTGATGTATTAACTTCTATGGCAATGTCATGTGCTGAAATCACTTTTAGCGTTTGATCAATAACAGCTGTCTGAATAGAAGAAAAAGAAGGATAGAATCCTTTCATGGCATCAATATGTCCAAGAATCTGAAACATTCTGCTCCGGGCAGATTCTTCGATCAATTGATAATACGTTTCTTTCGTGCGCTGCTTTTCTTGCTGAGAAAGGCCTTCCCAGCGCGTTTTATGAAAGATGCTGACTTCATCAACTTGATGGACAGAGCCGATTATGTAGTCAAACGGATATTTTTCATAGTAGCTACGATATATCTCCGCATGCTCAGGAAAGAAATCAGACTCTACGCCTAACAGCACTTCAATTTTTTCTTTATAGTCTTCTTTTAGTTTCAAAATCTCAGCTACATATCCGGAGAATGCGCTTTTTCCCATCGCAATGTGAGGATGCGGCTGGTCTTCTTCGCTCCCAAAATAAGGAGAATGATCCGAAATCCCAATGATATCAAAGCCTTTATCAATAGATGCCTCTATATAATCTCGAATCGTTCCGCGAGCATGTCCGCATCGGTCGTGATGGGTATGAAAATCAAATTTTAAATCAGCGTTCATTTTTCATCACCTCTGTTACCTTTTTATGTAGTGTATAAAATATTCTACAAAGAAACAAAGTATCCCCCGTAGAAATGGATGAAGAGAATATTTCTTGGCTTGCTGGTGAGTCATCTACTAAAAAGATTGTACAGAAAGAGGTTATTTTATTTAATTTGCTGCAAAAATTGACATGGAATTCATACCAAAAGTTACATTTGATTCGGCAAGCTAAAACGCATATACTACTCATACACGATCTGAAATAACGTTCAGGTAATCGCTGCATCATTTGATGTAGAGGAAAGTCCATGCTCGCACGGTGCTGAGATGTCCGTAGTGTTCGTGCCTAGTGAAAAAATAAGCTAGGGCAGCTTGGCTTATAGCTTAGCTGACGGCGGGAAAAACCACCTAAGTCTTCGGATATGGTCGAGTATCCCTGAAAGTGCCACAGTGACGAAGCTTTGCTGGAAACAGCAAAGGTGGAACGCGGTAAACCCCACGAGCGAGAAACCCAAACAATGGTAGGGGAACTGTCTCTAAGGAATCAAACGGAGAGACGGACGGTTACATGTGTAATCGTAGATAGATGATTACCGCCTGAGTACGAGAGTAAAATCGTTTGCAGTACAAAGGTACAAAACATGGCTTATCGAACGTTGTTGAAACAGAGACTGATTATAAAATACGTAACCAAAACAAACCAATGAGGTTTGTTTTTTTATTTGTTATTTTTCAAATCATAGCCGATTCATTGATAGAGTGCTTGAATTTTCCTAACTATAGTATGAGAATTCAAGGTATATGGAAATACATATTGTCTAAATTGCGCTATAGTTTACTTGTACTTACTAAATACGGGGAAAGGGAGAATATTCATGATTAAAAAAATGGAGCATACAGCAATTATTGTTGGAAATATGGATGAGACGATTCACTACTACGGAGATATGTTTGGCTTTAAAGTTCGCCTTCAAGGATCTAACGAGAAAAGAGAGATGGCTTTTTTGTATCTTGAAGAACAGCCGGGTATGGAAATTGAGCTCATTCGAGATATTGACCCGATTGGCGAGTATAACAAAAGCGGGATTGTTAACCACCTTGCCTTTACGGTAGAGGATATAAATAAGGCGATTCAACATTATAAGAGCAAAGGAATTGAATTTTTATCATCTGAGCCTCAGCCAACGCTTGAAGGCGGCCGTATGATTTTATTTCACGGACCTAATGATGAGTTGCTGCAGTTAGTAGAACGGGTTAAACTCTAAAAAAGTTTACTTTAAGGGGTACATACAAGAAAGAATGTGTGTTAGATTCTCAAAAAAGACCTTTCTTTTATGGTGAGAGAAAGGTCTTTTTGATGTGTAGTTACTATGATATCTTAGTTAGCTTTTTAATAACTTTCCTTACGTTTCATACCAAATCCTTCTTTCTGCTAGAAAATGATGAGTATAAAATTTTAATAAGTGCCGTATACAGCAATCGTCAAGATGAACTAAAAACATCCTCGAGTATGTTTTCATTTTTTATAGTAACACCCTCTATTTATAATGTATAATTCATTATAATCATATTTTTCATACATCTGTGTAATGAATAGAACGGTTTGATAAGGAGATGGTACGGAGTGGAGTGGCAGCAGTTTAAATATTTTCAAACGCTAGCACGTACGCAGCATATGACGCGAGCAGCAGAAGAACTGTTAATTACGCAGCCTGCGCTCAGTCGTTCAATTGCTCGTTTTGAAGAAGAAGTAGGAGCGTCTCTATTTGACCGGCAAGGGCGTTCCATTCAATTAAACCAATATGGCAAAGTTTTTTTAAAGCGTGTAGATAACATAATGAAAGAATTTGATAAAGGACAAGAGGAAATTCAAGCGCTGCTAGATCCTGAAAAAGGGCAGGTGTCACTTGGGTTTTTACATACGCTCAGCACAGATTTGATTCCAGATTTAATCGCGTCGTTTCGCCGCTTATATCCTAAGGTGAATTTTCAGCTGAGGCAAAGTCCTTCTCACGTTCTTCTTGAGCAGCTGCAGCTCGGTGAACTGGATCTTTGTTTGATTGCGCCTATGGAAGAGAAATCGGTCATTAAGTGGCAGCATCTTTGGAATGAAGAGTTGTTTGTGATCGTACCGAAAAATCATCAGTATGCTGATCGTGAAAGTATCCCACTAGAAGAAATTGCTGAAGAATCATTTATTCACTTAAAAGAAGGTTTTTCTCTTCGTCTTACGTTTGAGCAGTTATTTGAAGAGACAGGGGTAAAGCCTCACATCATGTTTGAAGGAGAGGAAGCTGATACCGTAGCGGGACTTGTAGGAGCCGGCTTAGGAATTTCTATCCTTCCAGATTTACACGGAATCGATCAAAGTAAAATAGTGAAAATCCCATTAGCTAAAGCCAACTGCCACCGAGTAATTGGACTAGCATGGATTGAAGGAAGATATCTATCACCGGCTGTTAAACAGTTTAGAAACTTTGTTTTACATAAATTTAATGACCACAAATAAAGGTGTTTCTTAGCCTAGATTTGTTTACAAACTTAGTTCTTTTTTCGTTGGAATAATCGTTTTAAAATCGATCTCTTTTTACCTACTACGCTGCTTTCTTTTGAAGCTTCTACTAATTCTGAAATGGCCTGCTGTTCACGCAAGCTTTTACGCAAAGATTGAATGAGCTGCTTATCTTTTTCCTGAAGAATTTGTTTTGTATCAGGCTCTTGTTGGGGTGAAGGCTGTACCGGCTGTTCGGGAGGTGTCGGCTGCTGGTCGTCGGCCTCGGGCTGGTCAGCTGCTTCTGCTGTGTTCTCTGTGTCCTCTTTGTCTTCGGCTTCTTCTAGAGACACGGCAGCTTGATCCTCGCTTGTAGTCAAAGAGAATTCTTTTTGCAGCGCTTCATGGATTTCTTCTGCTTGACAGCCCTCATCATAAAGCTGCTTAATTTTCAGTAAAACGGTCGCAGCCGCAGCTTCATATTGTTTTGGTCGATGATCCTCTTTTTGTATAAAGAAATATTGGAATTTATCTATATATCTTCTGATGGTTGAAGTAGGAATACTCGTTTCTTCAGATAATTCTTTTACACTAAGCCATTTTGTCATTTTCTCACCACTTTTTAAATGATTACTTATTCGTCAGCATCAATTTGAAATTGTACTAGTATCTACTGTTTATCTTATCATGTAACGCTTCTACGTACCTTGCTGTGTTGGTTTCTGTAACGTTTTTATAATCACAGTGTCATAAATGAGGTATAAGCTGCCACTCGCACAAAGATTTGTTAGTTGAAGAATAGGAAATAATCAGTAAGCATTTGTTTGGAGTATGTTGAACAATGATGAGCGTACTTCTTATTATTATCTTATAATGTTGCTGAAGAAAAATCGAGTGATTCCTTCACTGTTTATTTAATATGGTAATGTTGTACTAAAGAAGAAACGAAAGGAGGAGCGACTTGAGTTTTACAGAACGAGCAGTAGCACTTATTAAACAAATACCATCCGGGAAAGTAATGACATACGGACAAATCGCCCGCCTGGCTGGTAGTCCGCGAGGTGCAAGGCAGGTTGTACGAGTCCTGCATTCGATGAGTAAGAAACATAATCTCCCCTGGCACAGAGTCATTAATTCTAAAGGAGAAATTGGGTTTAAAGACGAAGAAATGTACGTTGTTCAAAAACTTTCACTCGAAGCGGAAGGAATACTCGTTTCTTCGGATGGAAAGCTTGATCTTAAAGTCCATCTCTATGAACCTGACGTGTATAAATAATAAAAGAAATTGAGACATAGCGAAATTAATTCCAGCTAAAGATGAACAAACGAGATAGAGGAACTGAACCGCTTGTGACACCGCCATTAATTTCCGTGCAAGACTTCGCTTTCCGCGGGCGGGCGGTGAGCCTCCTCGTCGCGTATGCTCCTGCGGGGTCTCACCATTCCCGCTTTTCCCACAGGAGTCTTCGTCTTGCCCTCCAATCAATAGCTAGAAGCACCTGATTAGACCTACGTTCACTATCACAATAAAAAAATCCAAATGAGTTTAATTCTCCATCAAGAATCAAACTCGTTTGGAACTTTCTTCAACTAACATACTTTTGTTATTTATGTTTTTCAAAAGCAAGCTTTAATCCAAACCCAATTAACACGACGCCCGTTGCTTTATCCATAAAGCGCTGAACGCTAGGTGTTGTGAGCCATTTTCGTAAATAGTTAATAAAAAAGACGAATACGAAAAACCACGTGATAGCAAGGATCGTATAGGTTATTCCCATCAGAAGTAATTGAAGCGTTACGTTTTGATCACTTTGAACAAATTGAGGTAAAAAAGTTAAGAAAAACACCGCCACTTTTGGATTAAGGACGTTTGAGACAAGACCTTGACGAAAAGCGGATGTTTCTTTTGACTTCTCCTCTTTTATAGGAGAAACTGTATCGGTTTTTTTAGAAAGAAAAGCAGAGATTCCTAAGTACATTAAGTACAGGGCTCCTGCATATTTTACGATTTCAAATGCCAGAGCTGACTGAAGAAGAAGAGCTGATAAACCAAACGTAGCGGCAAGTGTATGAACTAAAGAGCCGCTCGCTAATCCTAATGCCATTTTATAGCCGCCCGTTTGTCCATCTGACATCGTTCGTTTGGTAATAAGAGCAGTATCAATACCAGGACTCATAATAACAAATAGTGTGAGAATCAAAAAGGTGAAGATGTCGTTCATTTTTTTCTTCCTCCTTACTGTGATAGTATTAAACTGTATTTTATTTATTAAATATAATTTAACATAAGTAACGCTATTTATTAAGTTTAATTTAATAAAATTAAATGTAATTAAACGTTTTTTTATGGAGGAATCATCATGGAAAACATAGATATTGGAAAAAAAGTAGAGAAATTTCGAAAAGCAAAGGGGCTAAGCAGTCGAGAATTAGCCGAATTAGCGGAGATTACGCCGTCTATGTTAAGTCAAATTGAGCGAGGATTAGCTAATCCGTCCATTTCCACGCTTAAAATTTTAGCTAAATGCCTCGATGTTCCTACTTTCAGTTTTTTACTTGAAGAAATAAATACCTCTCATTTAGTCGTACGGTCGAACGAGCGTACAACGATGAAAGTAAAAGAGTTAACGTATTCGCTAGTATCACCAGACTTTACGGGAAATCTAGCTACGGCGATTATGGAAATACCGCCGATGAAGTCTTCATCAGAATCTCCTTTAGCGCATAAAGGGGAGGAAGTGGCATATGTCTTAGAAGGAAAAATTAAGGTATCTTTGGAAGAGGAAGTATACGTGCTAGAAAAAGGAGACAGCGTCAAAATCCCTTCGCATCTGAAGCACAAATGGGACAATCCCTTTGAGGAGAAAGCAGTGATTTTATTCTCAGTCACACCGCCTGTTTTTTAAAATACTTACGATTTTTATACTGCTCATCTTCAGTGTGAGACACTTTTATTATACAAATGTGATAAAGCTATCATGTTTGTAAGGATAAACAATTGATAAAATAGAATTGTTGGTAATCTCTACCTAAGAGAATACATACTAAATACTTTTTTGAAAGGTGTTGAAGGGTAATGAAGACATGGAAAGAGATGTTTCGTACTTCAAAGCTTAAAAAAATGATGCCTGTAATCGCTCTGTCGTGCGCGGCGGCTGTAAGCTTTTCAAGCAGCGAGGTACATGCTGAAACGGTAAATTGTCAAAGGCAAGAAACTAAGAGTGATCGAGAGTTTGCTAAGCTTGAAGAAAAATATGATGCGAATCTTGGCGTTTTTGCATTAGATACGGGCACCAATAAAACGGTAACGTATCACTCGGACGAGCGTTTTGCTTATGCGTCTACTCATAAAGCTCTCGCTGTCGGTGCACTTTTACAGCAGAAGTCAATTGAAGATCTCAACGAACGAATCTTTTATACGCGCGATGACCTTGTAAACTATAATCCAATTACAGAAAAGCACGTGGATACAGGCATGACTCTTCGAGAACTCGCGGATGCATCGCTTCGCTACAGCGACAATACGGCAGGGAACTTAATTCTGCAGCAGCTGGGCGGACCGGATGGATTTAAAGAAGCTTTAGAAAACATAGGAGACGATGTGACGCTGCCTGAGCGCTTTGAACCGGATTTAAATGAAGTGAATCCAGGAGAAACCCACGATACAAGTACACCAAGAGCACTCGCTGCAAGTCTTCAAAAATATGTACTTGGACAGGCACTTCCTGAAGACAAACGTGCACTTTTAACAGATTGGATGAAGCGAAACACAACAGGGGATGCGTTAATACGAGCGGGCGTGCCGAAAAGCTGGGAAGTAGCCGATAAGACAGGCGCAGGCTCATACGCGACGCGAAATGATATTGCTATCCTTTGGCCGCCAAAAGGAGATCCAATTGTTCTTGCGATCCTTTCCAATCGTGCGGAAAAAGATGCGGAGTATAATGATAAACTAATTGCAGAAGCGGCTAAACAAGCGGTGAAGACTCTTAAAGTTACTCGTAAATAAAATTGGATAGTAGTAGTTTAAATGTAAAAAAAAGATTGAAAAGATCGATAGAACATTCTATTATTAATTAGAAAAAATATAGGAAGGAAGTATCTCTTATGAAAAAGATTTTTCCAATTGTTCTATCTTTCGGTTTATTAACGAGCGTATCTTTTAGCACAGTTTCAAACGTAGATGCGGCAGCTAAATCTTACAAAAACTGTACGGAATTAAACAAAGACTACAAAGGCGGCGTAGCTCGTGCGGCTAATGTAACAAATAAAGGCGGCAAAACAAAGTACAAACCGTATGTGTCAAAATCACTGTATGATGCCAATACAAAGCTAGATCGAGATAAAGACTACATTGCCTGTGAAAAATAAATACTAGCTGACTCATCCAAGCGCTTATTGTAAGCGCTTGGATTTTTTATTATCATCAACTCCTGTATGTTGTGAGTTGAGGTCAAAAATTAGTCAAACCGCACAAAATAATATCAGAAAATTCACAAAAATAATAATGAACTTGCGCTGGAATTCGTATACACTATGTACATGTTAAGTTAACTTACATCTAATGTTAGAAATTAGGGTGGAAACATCACACAAAAGGAGTTGAGTGTATAGTGTCTACAAATGCAACAAGTTCCGTTATAGAAGAGGTGCATTCTCATCAAGATGCAGGTCTTGATCCGTCACTGAAGCCAAAAGCGGAAAGTGATCGAAAGCTAACTCCGATGTCTTATATGTTTATGTGGATTGGAGACGGCGTTAATTTAGGAAATATGACGCTTGGCGCAAGCTTAGTAGTAGCAGGTACTGCGGTATTAAATCTTTTTCAAACGTTTGTGGCAGCGATTATTGCCATTGGTATTATTTCTACTTTTTTTGTGTTAAACGATCGAATTGGCTATAAGACGGGCATACCGTATGTGATGCAGCTTCGAATGTCTTTTGGAATAAAAGGATCCGTCATATCGTCTCTTTTACGAGGTATTCCAGCTATCATTTGGTATGGTTTCCAAAGCTGGACAGGCGGTACCGCTTTAAACGAAATCGGGAAAATTGTGAGTAAAGGGTCTTTTGACAATCTTGTTCTTTGCTTTATTATCATTCAGCTGCTGCAAATCGTGCTTTCCCTGTACAGCTTCCACGCGGTTAAATGGGTAGAGATGCTTGCTTCAATCATCATATTGCTTGGCCTTGTTTACGTATTTGGTGTTCTTTTAACTTCTCATAGTGAGGTAGTAGGGGAGAAGTGGGTACATACAAAAGGTTCATGGGGACTTCCGTTCTTTTCTTTCATTATGATGTTCATGGGGAATTATGCAGCGATTTTTCTAAGCGCAGCCGATTACTCTAGAGAACTGAAGCCAGGAATTAGCGACACAAAGCGTGGGTTCTTATACTTTACACCAATTCTAGTAGCCTATGGATTCGTTCTTACAATCGGGGCAATGCTTGCTTCTGCTACGGGTATTTCCAATCCAGTTAAAGCGTTCGCGGTTGTAGTGGATAATTCGTATATCACCGTCGCTGTATCGGCTTTTATTGTGATTGGCGTTATTGCCGTAAACATGGTGGCGAACATTATTCCACCTACGTATGTGATTACGCTGCTGACAAAAGCAAATTATAAAGTGGCGGTGACCATTACTGGACTCCTTGCCTTTTGCTCGTTCCCTTGGGTGCTTGTTCAAGATTCGTCAGCTGCAGGTCTTGGGCTGTTCATTTTGATTTACTCTGCTTTTTTAGGTCCAATTGTTTCTATTTTACTGGTTGATTACTATATTTTACGAAAACAAAGAGTAAACGTAGAAGAATTGTATCAAGAAAAAGGGCCGTTTTCCGGCTACAATCCATGCGCCATGCTTGCGATGCTCATCGGCGCAGGTGCTGCATTTATCGAAGTCGATTTAGGCTGGATTATAGGAGTGGTAGTTGCAGGAGTTGCGTATATTCTTTTAACGAAATTTGCTTTTAAACATTCAAAATTTAAAAAAGGAACCATCTTTGAATACTAACATTCCATCGATAAAAGCCTTTGCTTGCTGCAAAGGCTTTTATCGCGTCAGATTAAATCTCTTTGTCTAGTTTCCTAAAAAGTGGGTAAAGTAAAGAAGAGAAAAAAGTTACCTCTATTGTGAGTTGCTTTTACAGGAGCGCATCTAATGTATCGCATCAATCATAGCTTAAAGGAGAGGGTAGAGTATGTATGAATTTAGAGTGTATACTCTTCGGGATGGAAGCGAAAAGGTCATCAAAACGCTGAAATATGAATCGTTTGCTGATGAAATTCAACGAGCGGGAATTAAGCAAACGGAAATTGCGCAAACACAGTTAGTAGATAAACCGAGATAACGTATTTGCCTTTATTTTTACACGTTTTAAAAAAGCCGGATTCCTATGTTTTTACGCAGGAGTCCGGCTTTTTCTAATTTCTTATAGTTCTTCACCATTTGTTTCAATTACATGTTTGTACCAGTTAAAGGAATCTTTTTTGTAGCGCTTCATTGATCCGTTTCCTTCGTTGTCACGGTCGACATAAATCATGCCGTATCGCTTTTTCATTTCGCCTGTTGTAAAGGAAACAATATCAATAATTCCCCATGGCGTATAGCCCATTAAATCAACACCATCGTACATCACAGCTTTTTCTAACGCTTCGATGTGCGATTTTAAATATTCAATTCGTGATGCGTCATGAATGGATCCGTCTTCTTCAACCGTATCAATGGCACCAAATCCGTTTTCTACGATGAACAGCGGAATTTGATAGCGGTCGTAGAAGCGGTTTAACGTATAGCGCAAGCCCGTTGGATCAATTGACCAGCCCCAATCGCTTGATTTGATATAAGGATTTGCTACGCCGTTTGGCAATCCGCCGTTTACGATATCGCCCGTGTTATCAGCTTCAACGTCGCTTTTAACCGTTGTGGACATGTAATAGCTGAAGCCTAAATAATCAACTTTTCCGTTTCGTAAAATTTCTTCGTCGCCTTCTTCAAACGGAATATGATAGCCTTCTCGTTCGAATTCTTTTAACGCATAGCTTGGGTAATAGCCGCGAACTTGAACGTCAGGGAAGAAGTAGCGCTGTCTCATTGTTTCTTCTGCTAACATCACATCTTCAGGATTTGAAGAATAAGGATAGATTGGCACATGTGAAACCATCGCTCCGATTTGGAAATTCGGATTAATTTCTTTTCCTTTTGATACGGCAAGAGCGCTTGCAAGCAGTTCATGATGTCCTGCTTGATACATCACTTCTTTTGCGTTTTCACCCGGCTTTACAGAAACACCTGAGTTCGTCCATAAGAATAGCGGGTTGTGTACGTCCATTTTATTGTTAATTTCATTAAACGTCATCCAGTACGTGACTTTGTCTTTATAGCGGTCGAAACAAACTTCAGCGAACTTCACAAAGCAGTCCACCGTTTTTCGACTTCTAAATCCGCCGTATTCTCGAGCTAAATGCAGGGGCATTTCAAAGTGAGACAGCGTAATAACCGGTTCAATTCCATGCTTTAACAGTTCATCAAATACATCGTCGTAGAATTTTACTCCTTCTTCGTTTGGCTCAGCTTCATCGCCTTTAGGGAAAATACGGCTCCAGCCAATCGACGTACGCAAACATTTTAAGCCCATTTCTGCAAACAGCGCGATATCTTCTTTGTAGCGGTGGTAAAAATCAATCGCTTCGTGATTCGGATAAAATTTATCTTCTTCCACTGTTTCAGTGATTTGTCGCGCTACACCGTGCGCTCCTGCAGTCATAACGTCTACTACGCTCGGTCCTTTTCCGCCTTGGTTCCATCCACCTTCAAATTGATGAGCTGCTAATGCGCCGCCCCATAAAAAATTCTTTGGCATCTTTGTCATTGTTAGTTCCTCCTTATTTCACTACGGTAAATAATGTTTGATTCAGCCCGCTATTTTCAATATCTTCAACAATCACTTCTCGATAAGCGCTTAAATTGGTGATAATAACCGGCGTGATTGTTAACCTCTTTGTTGATTATACGCTTTCAGTATAATTGTACCGATACAATTTATCAATACCCTAATAAAATAATAATTAATGAATAATTAAAGTTTATGGTATGGAGTTAGATTATGGTATAATCGTGTTATTCTTGAGACAAATTCAGTAAAGAGGTATAGCTATGATCAAATACCAACAAATTGCAATTGAAATTGAAACCTATATTGAAGACCATAAGCTTCAGCAAGGAGATAAGCTGCCGGTATTAGAAACGCTGATGGCGCAGTTTAAGGCAAGCAAAAGTACGGTAACAAAAGCTCTAGATCTGCTGGAGAAAAAAGGCGTGGTTTTTCAAGTAAGAGGAAGCGGCATTTTTGTCCGTCGCCATAAACGAACAGGCTATATTGGCTTGCTTTCCAATCAAGGATTTACGAGTGAACTTGAAGATTTTCAGCTAACGTCGGAAGTGATTGAGTTAGATGTACGAAAGCCGACGCAAGAAGCCGCGTTAAATTTAAACATAGAAGAAAATAGTGATGTCTATTATGTAAAAAGAGTACGGTATATCAACGGCCAGACGCTTTGTCTAGAAGAATCGTTTTATAATAAATCCATCGTTACGTACTTGAATAACGAAATTGTTTCTCAGTCTATTTTTCATTACATTAAAGAAGGACTTGGCTTAAAAATCGGGTTTTCTGATCTATATCTTCACGTTGGCAAGCTGAACAAAGAAGAAGCCACGTACTTAGGGTTAAAAGAAGGGGATCCTAAATTGTTTATTGAAACGCTTTTTCACTTAGCCAACGGCCAGCCGTTTGACTTTTCAAAAGTAACGTACAACTACGAACAATCTCAGTTCTTTTTACAAGCAACTAGTCATGTTTTATAAAAAAAGTGTCTGTCTCTCAATTAGTAAGGAACGAGAGGCAGGCACTTTATTTCATTTTTTCGATAAAAATATGAAATAAGATAATGATTGTAATAAATAGGAAATTACTATACGATAAAATGGTTACAGGGTTTATAAAGATAAGGAAATGAGGTGCGAAGTTGAAAAAGATGCTGAGTTATCTTATTCCCATGCTTTTTATGTTCGGTTTGCTTTCCATGAATTTATTTCAGCCGACTAAAGGCGATTTTATCGCTGTAGGTGCGATATCGATTCTTGCAGGTGCTGTGATTGGTTTTATAATGAACATAAGCTGTGCAGTATTAAAAATAGTCAAAAGTAAGATGGAATAAACTGATTAGAGGTGGTGGAGGTTTTGAGTGAAAGTATCATTATTCAGCCATATGCTAGCAAGTATCAACAGCAAGTAGTGGATTTAATTCTTCATATTCAGCAGCAAGAATACCAAATTCCAATAACGGAAAAAGATCAGCCTGATTTGTTTGAAATCGAAAGCTTTTATCAACATGGAAACGGAAACTTCTGGGTTGCTGTTTGCAACGAAAGAGTAGTAGGAAGCGTAGCTTTAATAGACATTGGCAGCCGTCAAGTAGCGCTGCGGAAAATGTTTGTAGCAAAGTCTTATAGAGGAGCAACCTTGAAAACAGCTCACCAGTTATTGCATACAGCCATCGCGTGGGCAAAAGAGAGAGAAGTGGAAAGAATATATTTAGGAACCACGTTACAATATAGAGCTGCTCATCGATTTTATGAGAAAAATGGGTTTCAACATATAGAGAAAGAAAAGCTGCCTGAGAATTTCCCGGTGATGAACGTAGATAAAAAGTTTTATACATATAAGGTATAAAGTGAGCCGCTAGGTTAAGGAATCTAGCGGCTTTTACTTTGGCAATGTCTCTTGATAATGAACTCTTTTTTTAAGTAGCAAATTGTCTAACTGAGCAATTAAAATCCCCGCAACCACAATAACAGAACCAATCAGTTCTTTAAGCGTAAACAGCTCATGCAAAAAAAGAACGGCAAACAGCGCAGCAAAAATAGGCTCCGTTGCAAAAATAAGTCCTGTGTGAGTAGGAGTTGTGTAGCGCTGAGCAATGGCTTGACAAATGAATCCAATCGCGCTGCAAAAAACGCCAAGACCTAAAATCGCAATCCATGATGACAAAGTAGTGGGGATGCTAGGGTGTTCAAATAAAAAGCTGCAAATCAGTGCAAATAATCCAGCAAAGCCCAGCTGTAAAATGCCGAGAGCAATTGGATTTTCATTTTTTGTAAACGTGCCAGTTAACGTAATATGAATGGCATAACATAGTGCGGTCCCAATGCAAAGTAAATCACCAGCATTCATATGAAAGGAGTGTTTTAAAGTTAAAACACCTATACCGGTTAGGGTAGTGATAACACCAAGCCCAATCGGCCAAGAAGGAAGCTTCTTCATTAACAAGCAGTGGAGCAACGGAACAAAAATGACCGTTAAACTGACAAGAAATCCGGCGTTTGAAGCAGACGTCATGCTGACGCCAAACGTGACAAATGCAAAAACGGAAAACAGTAAAAAGCCTAAAATAGCGGATGATAAAATCGTTTTGCGCGTGATTTGCCGTAAAGGCTTATGAAAAAATAGCCCGGCAATGAAAAAAGCAATCAAACATCTAAGCGCAATAATGGTAAATGATCCGAGTGAACTCAGCCCCATTTTCATAAATACGTACGACATACCCCAAAATACGTTTACCCCAATCATCATCATATTTGCTCGTGTGCGGTAACTCACGTTCAACCCTCCATTGTTTATCATGTACTCACAGTATACAAAGGAATTTGATATTAATAAAATGAATCTTTATAATGATGAACATGAATTAAATTCATGTTGAGGCGGGGTAAAATGAGCTTAGTAAAATACGAAATTTTAAACAAAGTAGCGGAATTGCAAAGCTTTACAAAAGCGGCAGATGCGATGGCGCTCACGCAGTCAGCGGTCAGTCATGCCATTACAAATCTTGAATCGGAATTTGGCTTTCCGCTTGTAAATCGAAACAGGGCGGGGATTACCTTAACAACAGAAGGCGAAACGATGCTGCTTGCTATTCGGAAAGTGCTGCAAGAAAATGAAAAAGTTCATCAAGAAGCAGCCAGCATATTGGGTCTTGCAAAAGGAACGATTAAAATCGGTATTTTTAAAAGCGTGTCGACCAAATGGCTTCCTGAAATTATTCGGCTGATGGAGAAAAACTACCCTGACATTCAAATTCAGCTCAAGGAAGGCGACTACCTTGAAATTGAACAGTG
Organism: Priestia sp. YIM B13486; assembly: GCF_042787865.1. Lineage (NCBI taxonomy): Bacteria > Bacillati > Bacillota > Bacilli > Caryophanales > Bacillaceae > Priestia > Priestia sp. YIM B13486. The sequence continues at coordinate 194,899 of NZ_JBHZOZ010000003.1, forward strand.
GCTGCTGAGCGGAGAAATAGACTGCGGCTTTATCAACATTACGCATTCAAGTCAATTTCATATTATTTCTTTAAAAAAAGACCGGCTGCTGTGCGTCGTATCGAATCAAAGTGCTCTATACCATCAGAAAACCGTTTCTTTTGAAGATCTAGAGAAAGAACCGTTTATTATGCCGACATACGGCGGTTATCATGATATTAAGCAACTGTTTGAGGAACGTGGCATTCAGCCTGACATTCGTTTTGAATTAATGGATGAAAGTGCTATTTTATCGATGGTTACGCATCACTTAGGAATTAGCATTTTACCTGAAATGCTTTTGGATTCGATCCCGCAAGAGCTGCGTGCGATTCCGTTTCAAGTAGACAGCTACCGTTCAATTGGTCTAGCTACTCGTTATCATCTTTCACCTGCAGCCAAAAAATTTGCTGAAACAACGCAAGCATGGCTGCAGGATTCGGATAAGTAGGAGATTATTTATAGAGCAAAATCGGTTAATTCATAAGACTCTTAGGAACTAAGCGCATCTTTGTGCTATAATAAAGCTATACAATTACCTATTAGTCATCATTGATGACTAATTTTTTTTGGAGGATAATATGGAAGATTTATTACAATTAAAGAACAAGAACATTGTGATCATGGGAGTTGCCAACGACAGAAGTATTGCTTGGGGTGTTGCAAAAGCCCTTCACCAAGTAGGAGCAAACTTAATTTTTACATACCGTAAAGAACGTTCACTAGGAAAATTGAACAAGCTGCTAGAAAAAAATGAAATTCAAGCATCACTAATTGCTGAATGTGACGTGAACAGCGATGAAAGCATTGAAGCAGCGTTCAAGAAAATCGGAGAAGAAGCAGGCACAGTTCACGGAGTGATTCACTCTGTTGCGTTTGCTCACTCAGAGGATTTAAACGGTGAGTTCATCAATACATCAAGAAGCGGATATGCATTTGCTCAAGATACAAGCGCTTATTCATTGATCGCGGTAGCAAAAGCAGCAAAACCTCTTATGACAGAAGGCGGTTCTCTTGTAGCGATGAGCTATCTTGGTGCAGAGCGCGCAGTTGAAGGCTATAACGTAATGGGCGTAGCGAAAGCAGCGCTTGAGTCTTCAGTAAAATACTTAGCATTAGACTTAGGAAAAGACAATATCCGCGTAAATGCTATTTCAGCAGGTCCAATTCGTACGCTTGCAGCAAAAGGCATTTCTGACTTTAACCAAATTCTTCACCATGTTGAAGAAAAAGCACCTCTTAAGCGTAACGTAACGCAAGCAGAAGTTGGCGACATGACGGTTGTATTACTGAGCCACCTTTCACGCGGCGTAACGGGAGAAATCGTACACGTGGACGCTGGTTACAATATTGTAGGTTAATTCCTAAACACCTTCTCGAATGAGAAGGTGTTTTTTTCATGGGAAGACAAATGCATCCCAAAAAACACAGACCTCTTAAAGAAGTATTATTAGCAATAAGGTGAATCATAAGAAATATTCATTCTATACTTCTAGATAAATACGTGCTTCCACTTGTAAACCAAAAGCTCATGCCTATAAGTAAAGAGAAAAAATACGTAATTTAATTCACAATTAATCAAACGCCTATATTTTAAAATAGATAAGCTCTAAATCCTAAAAAGAACATATGATGTGGCAAAGGAAAAGGAGTTGACGAAATATGCATCAAGGACAGCAACATTATATTCCATGGGAACAATGGCATCATCAGCATCCTCAAGGCACGTGGAATCAATGGCATCAGCAACATCCTCATGTACCTTGGGAGCAGTGGCATCATCAGTATCCGCACGGTACGTGGAATCAATGGCATCAACAACATCCATATACACCATGGAATCAGTGGCATCAGCAGTATCCGCACGGTACGTGGAATCAGTGGCATCAGCAAAATCCATATGTGCCATGGAATCAGTGGCACCAGCAGCATCCACACAGTTCATGGAATCAATGGCATAATATTTATCATCAAAGCTAATCAGCTTTTTACCATGAAAGGTCCGGTTCTCCTTAAGAACTGGACCTTTTGTGTGTAGACGTGAATGGTGCAGTGAGCTTGATTTTTAGCGCTGTATACGAGCGACGATGATGAAAAATATGTTTGGTCGATAGGGTAGGGGGTACATATATAAAGCGAGTGAAAGACCAACATTCATAATGCCTAAGCTGTATAAAAGGGACTAGTTCGAGGTAAAACAACTATGTAAATGAGCAAAATTAAATATAATTTTCCCGCTTGACAATATACCTGTAGGGGTATAATATAGAGCGTGTAAACAACATTAATTCAATAGTAAGGCGGTGATGGTTATGCTCTATATAGCAGTGTTGTTGCTTGCTATTTTATTTATTGCATACAGACGTTATTATCCCGTTAAAAGAATACAGTGCATACGTGAATCTGAAGCAAAAGAACTTGGACGAACGGTTGTAGATATTCGTCATTATCATGAAGTTCGCGATTCTATTGTTATAGTTATTCCGTATGCGTACCTCAAACGCTTTTATTCAGAAATTCCACAGGGCAGCGTTCATCTGATTGCCGGGGATAGAGTGGAGTTAAATTTAGGCGTACGGTTCTTACGAAAAAAAGGTTTTGAAGTACGCAGCTATGAGCTAGCAGCGTGTAAGTGTAAAAGTAAAGGAAAGAAAGGGGTATTTGATTATGGAGTATAACCAACAGGTGAAAAATCGCCTGCGCCGAATTGAAGGGCAGCTAAAAGGCGTGCTTAGTATGATGGAGCAAGGAAAAGACTGCCGAGACGTCGTGACTCAATTATCTGCTGCAAGAAGTGCCATTGATCGCACAATGGGAGTCATTGTGAGCAGCAATCTTGAACACTGCGTCAGAGAAAGCCTGAAGCAAGGAGAGCCAACGGAAGGTTTAGTGAAAGAAGCTGTACAGCTGTTAGTGAAAAGCCGTTAATCATTGTCACCTTGTTTAAGGTTGACGAATATCATTATTTAGTATAGTATACCCTTACAGGTATATGTATATAAAAAGGAGAGAGAAATACGATGAAAATTGATCAAGTTTTAGATGCAAAAGGATTAGCGTGTCCAATGCCAATCGTAAAAACAAAAAAAGCAATGGATACTTTAACAACAGGCCAAGTATTAGAAGTGCAAACGACAGATAAAGGTGCTAAAAGTGATTTAACAGCGTGGGCAAAATCAACAGGACACGAACTTATTGATTTTAAAGAAGAAGGCAGTACATTTATCTTTTACATTCAAAAAGCCTAATTTTTTTTAAAAACAAATATACCCCATAGGGTAATAGGAGGAACAACATGACTGAACAAAAGAAACGAACAACAATTGTATTATTTAGCGGTGATTATGACAAAGCGATGGCAGCTTATATTATTGCCAACGGAGCGGCTGCTTATGACCATGAAGTGACGATATTCCATACGTTTTGGGGATTGAATGCGCTTCGTAAAGAAGAAATGGTGCCGGTGAAAAAAGGATTTTCAGAAAAGATGTTTGGCAAAATGATGCCGCGCGGTGCGGATAAAATGGGCTTATCTAAAATGAACTTTGCAGGTATGGGACCTAAAATGATTAAAAACGTAATGAAAAAGCATAATGCTCTAACGCTGCCGCAGCTTATCGAAATGGCACAAGAACAAGATGTGAAGCTAGTGGCTTGTACGATGACGATGGATCTTCTAGGATTACAGGAAAAAGAACTGCTAGATAATATTGAATATGCGGGCGTAGCGGCGTATTTAGCCGACGCAGAAGACGGAAACGTAAACTTATTCATCTAAAAGATAACTCAATGAAGCGAGGGTTAATATGATTATCAATGCGCTTATTATCGTCTTTCTTTTGTGGTTTTTGTATCAGCGTTTTGCACCAGTAAAAGGAATACAGCAAATATCGACGATGGAATTAAAAGCAGAGTTAAAAAATAAACATAAACAGTTTATCGATGTGCGAACACCGCATGAATTTCGGACTAAACACATTAAAGGATTTCGAAACATTCCTTTACCAGAACTGCCTGCGCAAACAGGCCAGCTTTCAAAAGACAGAGAAGTAGTCGTTATTTGTCAAAGCGGAATGAGAAGTATGAAAGCAAGTAAGCTTTTGAAAAAGCAAGGTTTTACATCTATCACCAACATTAAAGGCGGCATGAATACGTGGAGATAAATCAAGAAGGAGGAGACGTAGCGTGAAGACAATAGCGGCACAAGAAGTAGAACAATTAGTAAAAAAACAAGAACAAATTCACATTTTAGATGTGCGTGAAGTAGAGGAAGTAAAAATAGGTAAAATTCCAAACGCGTTAAATATCCCGCTTCCTTTATTAGAATTCCGTATGCATGAGTTAGACAAAACAAACCACTACATTGTTGTCTGTCGTTCTGGAGGCAGAAGCGGAATGGCAGCTCGTTTTCTTGAGCAGCAAGGCTACAATGTAACGAATATGACAGGCGGAATGATGGAATGGAAAGGGGAAACGGTCTAATTTTTTTAGATAAAAATATACCCCTACTAGTATTTAAACCAAGGAGGAAAAAGAAATGATGCAAGCAAACTTCGTATTAGATGCAAAAGGGTTAGCATGCCCAATGCCAATCGTAAGAACAAAGAAGAAAATGAATGAATTAGAAGCAGGTCAAGTACTAGAAATTCAAGCAACGGATAAAGGCTCTACGGCTGACTTACAAGCGTGGGCAAAAAGCACAGGTCATGAGTATTTAGGTACCGAGGCAGCAGGTGACGTTCTTCACCACTTTCTTCGTAAAGGCGGCGCTGAAGAAAACGTAACGCCAATTCCTGAAATTTCATTAGAAGAATTTGCGAAAAAAGTAGAGAATGATGAACATCTTCATATTTTAGACGTTCGTGAAGTAGAAGAATACGATGAAGCTCATATTCCAGGCGTAGTTCATATTCCGCTTGGTGAAGTAGAAAAACGTTCGAATGAGCTAAATAAAGAGAATGAAATTTACATTATTTGCCACTCTGGAAGACGAAGTGAAATGGCAGGGCAAACGATGAAAAAGCAAGGGTTTAAAAACTTAATTAATGTGGTTCCTGGTATGCGTGACTGGACAGGTAAAACAGAGTAAATAACCAAATAAAGGAGGAACTAAATATGAGTTCAAAAGTAGCAATTATCGCAGCAAACGGTGGATTATTTGATGCATATAAAGTATTTAACATTGCCACTGCGGCGGCAGCAAGCGATCAAGAAGTATCGATTTTCTTTACATTTGAAGGGTTAAATCTTATTCATAAAGAGGGACATAAACAATTAACTATGCCTGCAGGGAAAGAGCATTTCGCTGAAGGTTTTCAAAAAGCAAATGTTCCGTCTATTCCGGAGCTTGTTGAAATGGCGCAAGAAATGGGTGTTAAATTCATTGGCTGTCAAATGACAATGGATGTAATGGGATTAACAAAAGAAGATTTTGTAGACGGTATTGAAGTAGGCGGAGCTGTTACGTTTTTAGATTTCGCCAAAGATGCAAATGTGTCATTAACCTTTTAATTTTAACGAATGACTATAACTGAAAAAATACTATAGGAGGTATTTTAATATGACAGTACATGTACTTACTGCAAAAGAAGTTACATCTAAAATTATCAATAAAGAAGCGTTATTTATCTTGGACGTTCGTAACGAAAGTGATTTTAGCGATTGGAAAATTGAAGGTCATCAATTTCAGCATTTAAATGTTCCATACTTCGATCTTTTAGACGGAGTAGAAGAAATCTTAGAAAAAATCCCTTCTGATAAAGAAGTATTAGTTGTCTGCGCCAAAGAAGGTTCATCCGTGATGGTAGCTGACATGCTTTCAGAAGAGGGGCTTACCGTATCGTACCTTAAAGGCGGTATGAAAGCGTGGAGTGAATATTTAGAGCCTGTTAAAGTCGGAGATTTAAAAGACGGCGGAGAGATCTATCAGTTTGTTCGTATCGGTAAAGGATGCTTATCTTATATGATCGTATCAAACGGTGAAGCGGCTATTATTGATGCGACGCGTATGGCGGATGTGTATATTAACTTTGCCAAAGAACTTGGTGTCACTGTTAAGCATGTGTTTGATACGCACCTTCATGCAGATCACATTTCAGGAGGAAGAGTTATTGCTGAAGCAACAAATGCAGCGTACTGGCTGCCTCCAAAAGATGCAGAAGAAGTGATTTTTGACTACAAGGCGTTAGAAGAAGGCAGTGATGTCGTGATTGGTAACACAATGATTACGATTCAGCCTCTTTATTCACCGGGTCATACGATTGGATCAACTTCTTTTATCGTAGACGATCAATACTTACTTTCAGGTGATATTTTGTTCATCGATTCAATTGGACGTCCTGATTTAGCTGGTATGGCTGAAGACTGGGTAGGCGATCTTCGCGAGACGCTTTATAAACGCTATAAAGCATTATCAGATGAGTTAATCGTATTGCCAGCTCATTTTATGATTATTGATGAGCTAAATGATAACGGCAGCGTAGCTGAAAAGTTAGGTACTTTGTTTGCGAAAAATCATGGATTAAACATCAAAGACGAAGCAGAGTTCAGACACTTAGTAACAGATAATTTACCGCCGCAGCCAAATGCATATCAAGAAATCCGTGAAACCAATATGGGGAAAGTAAGTCCAGATGAAGAAAAACAGCGTGAAATGGAAATTGGACCAAACCGCTGTGCGATTCGCTAAGTAAAAAGTTTAACTTAAACAAAGGAGAGAGAGAAATGGAATCAACTAAAGTACTAGATGCAAAAGGGCTGGCATGTCCAATGCCGATTGTTAAAACAAAAAAAGCAATGAATGAACTTGAAGCAGGTCAAGTGTTAGAAATTCATGCAACGGATAAAGGGGCAAAAAACGATCTTGCAGCCTGGGCAAAATCTGGCGGTCACGAGCTTCTTCATACAGAAGAAGGCGACGTTTTTAAGTTTTGGATTAAAAAAGGATAAGAAATAATGGACGAAAAGGGTATCTCTTGTAAAAGGTACCCTTTCCTTATATGAAACGGAGCGACTATAGATGGATCTTACATTTATCATCACGCTTTTTCTTATTGGATTTATTGGGTCGTTTATTTCCGGTATGGTCGGTATTGGCGGGTCTGTTATTAATTATCCGATGCTGTTATATATTCCTCCATTAGTAGGAGTAGGAGCATTAACGGCTCATCAAGTCTCAGGTGCAGGAGCTGTTCAAGTGTTCTTTGCGACAATAGGCGGCGTATGGGCGTATCGAAAAAGCGGATTTTTAAACAAATCATTAATTTTATATATGGGCAGCAATATTCTAATCGGAAGCATGCTTGGAAGCTACAGCTCACATTATATGAATGAACAAGGATTAAATGTTGTATATGGAGTTTTAGCTCTTATTGCGGTTGTTATGATGTTTATTCCAAAGAAAAATTTAGATGAGATAAAAGAAGGCGAACTTCAATTCAATAAAGGGTTAGCTTCTATTTTATCACTGCTTATCGGAGCCGTAGCAGGCGTGTTAGGAGCAGGAGGAGCCTTTATTTTAGTTCCTGTGATGCTCGTAGTGCTTAAAATCCCAACTCGAATTACCATCGCAACTTCACTAGCCGTTACCTTTATTTCTTCCATTGGTTCGACGGTTGGAAAGCTGATAACGCATCAAATCCCATTTATACCTGCACTTATTTTAGTGGCGGCAAGCCTGATTGCCTCTCCAATCGGTGCAAAAGCGGGGCAGAATATGAATACAAAAGTGCTTCAATGGATCCTTGCCGGTTTAATCTTAACAACGGCAATTAAGATTTGGTGGGGGCTGCTATAAAAAAAGCTAAAGCTATGGGTTCCCATAGCTTTAGCTTTTTTATAGTACTTCATCACTTTCCACAAACGTTTCAAGCGCAGGATGAAATTCTTTTTGATAGTGGTTCGACGGACATACTTTTACAATAGTAGAGCGAAGCGCATTGGATTTTGATGTATTTAACACTTGCTTGCATTTAGGACATCGTTCATTAAACAGCAAATGAAGCCATTTCACTTTTCATCACTCCTGTACTAAAACCTTTAAATCTTATCGAGTTAATAAGGATTATAAAGGGTTTTGCACGGTAGGTCAATGAAAAGGGAAGAGATCTTACAAAATAGTTTACTAAGATAAATATATTTGCATAAAAAATTAAGAATTTATAGAATTTATTGTTTATTTATTTGATTTTTATGTTATCCTTTTTAACATACATTAAATACAAGGCCATATTTATCGTACGACCTTTGATTTGTATTACAAATAGTGAATAAGAAAAATATGTACGGAAAGGAGAATGTGATATCAAGAAGAAATGAAGAGTCAGAGAGCAAGCAGATGCTGGTTGTCTATTAAAAAGGCATCTTCCAAGGCTTAAAAGAAGCCTGAGCTCATAGGGAAGGCTTTCGTTTTAATTTTTCTGACTATTCGAATAATTAACTCGTTATTAAAAGTTTAAAATCTAGAAAAGGAATGATCATCAATGAAAGATAAATTTGCCCAACGAGCTAGTCTTGTAAAATCCTCTGAAACGCGTGAAATCTTAAAAGTAACGGAACGACCAGAAGTCATTTCGTTTGCAGGAGGACTTCCAGCACCGGAGCTATTTCCCGTTGAAGCAATGAACGATGCGTGCCGCGCCGTATTAAATGAAGACGGAGCCGCTTCGCTTCAATATAGTACAACAGAGGGGTATATCCCTTTACGAGAAGCAATTTCTAAACGAATGCAGGACATCGGCATTGAGTCCACGGTTTCGAACATTTTAATTACGTCCGGATCTCAGCAGGCAATCGATCTGACCGGAAGACTGTTTCTTAATGACGGAGACGTGGTAATCTGTGAAAGCCCAACGTACCTAGCAGCCATTAACGTATTTAAATCCTACAATGCGACGTTTGTAGAAGTAGACATGGACGAAGACGGAATGATTATGGAAGAGCTAGAGAAAAAGCTTCAGGAAAATCCACAGGCTAAATTTATTTATACGATTCCTGATTTTCAAAATCCTACAGGGCGCACCTTAACGCGAGAAAGACGTCAGCGAATGATCGAACTTGCGAACGCATACGACGTGCTGATTGTAGAAGATAATCCGTACGGAGGAGTCCGATTTGCAGGAGAAGCGCTGCCCCCGGTTAAGCATTTTGATACAGAAAACAGAGTGATTTACATCAGCACATTCTCTAAAATTTTTGCACCAGGTCTTCGAATCGGCTGGGTATGTGCAGACGAAGCTTTCATTGATAAGTACGTAGCGTTTAAGCAAGTGGCTGACTTGCATACGGACAGCTTTGCTCAGCGCGTAACGGCTAAGTACATGGAGCTTTATGATATCGAAGAGCACATTCAAAAAATTAAAGCCGTATACAAAGAGCGATGTACCCAAATGCTATCGTGCATCGAAGAATTTTTCCCGGAGAATTTGTCTTACAGTAAGCCAGAAGGCGGATTGTTTATTTGGGTGGAACTGCCCCAAGGAATCGATTCAGCACATATCTTTTCAGAATGTCTAAAAAATAACGTAGCCTGTGTGCCTGGAACGCCATTCTTTCCAAACGGCACAAGAAACAATGCGCTGCGCTTGAATTATTCTAATATGTCTGCTGAACAAATCGTTGAAGGCATGAAGCGCATGGGAGACGTATTGCATCGTGAATTGACAAGGGAAACGACTGTTTTATAAAAGTAATGGAAAAATCAAATAAAGCGATTTTATTAATTCATGAAATATACGGTGTGAATGATCATATGAAGTGGATGAAAGAGAAATTGTCTAAGTTAGAGGCAGATATTATCTGTCCTAACTTATTATCTAAAGACGCTCCTTATAGCTATGAAGAAGAAGGAATGGCTTATCAAAACTTTGTTCAAAACATTGGTATTGATGAGGGTTCAAGACAAATTACTAACATGTTAATTCAACTAAAACAAGAATATGAAGAAGTAGGAGTTATAGGCTTCAGTGTAGGAGCGACAATGTCGTGGCTATGCAGTGAAAGCAATTTGTGTAACTTTGTGATTGGCTGTTACGGATCACGCATTAGAGATTATGTAAATAGAAGTCCTGTTTGCCCAACTCTTCTTATTTTTCCTGCTGAAGAGCAAACATTTAATGTAGACTCTTTAATAAATTCATTAGAGCAAAAAAGAGAGCCGCTTTTGGAAATCAAAAAGTTTTATGGCGTTCATGGTTTTATGAATCCTTTTTCACAAACCTTTAATAAAGAATCAGCAGACCAAGCCTTGCAAACAATAAGTGATTTTCTCGAAAAACAATTAGCTGATCACTAGCTATGTATTCTGAAAGTGATACCTTACAATAAGCAGAAACTGACTCTTTTTCAGTACATATACATGTATTAACATTTACTTTAAATGTACCGAAAAGGAGCGAGATTATGTTACAGTCAGTTGAGCTTGCAGGAACAGCGGTAAAACTAGTGCCGCTTGAAAAAACACATGAACAAGAATTATATGAAGCTGCAAAACCGAAAGAAATTTGGGAGCATCTCCCCGTAAAAGTTCATAGTCTAAGTGATATGAAACGGCTGATTGAAAGTGCTTTAAAAGCAAAGCAAGAGGGAAGAGAGCTGCCTTTTGCTGTGTTTGATATAGAGTCACATTCAATTGTAGGAAGCACGAGATTTTTAGATATATCACTTCCCAACAAAAGCGTAGAAATAGGTTGGACGTGGTACCATCCGTCCGTGTGGCGCACCCGGGTTAATACGGAGTGTAAGTATTTATTGTTAAAATACTGTTTTGAAGAGCTGAAGCTTCACCGCGTTCAATTCAAAACGGATGTACGAAACAATAGGTCCAGAGCTGCTATTAAACGGTTAGGGGCTACCCAGGAAGGCATCAGCAGAAAACATATGGTTTTACCTGATGGATACGTACGAGATTCGGTTATCTTCAGTATAATTGACGACGAGTGGCCGTTTGTCAAAAAGCGACTAGAAGGGTTTTTACATGCAGCCAGTCAAGGAAATAAAGAAAATGCCAGCAATTAATGGCATTTAAAGATAAAAAGCACAAGCTCTAGCTTGTGCCTTTTGATCGTTAAAGAGCCTCTTTAATAATTTTTTTATAGTAAAGAACAGATAAAATACCAAAAATAGAGTACAGGGCAGTATAGACAATCATCACGATAATCATAGGCATCCAAAGTTCAGTTCCAAATAAGAACCAGCCGGACTGTACGGCAAAATAGCTGTGAAGCAAGCCTAGGGTTAACGGGATGCCGAAGTTAAAAAGCTGCTTAATCATTATGCCAGTTAGTAAGTCTTTTTCGGTAAAGCCTAATTTTCTAAGAATCGTATAGTTTGGCTTTTCATCTTCACTTTCGTCCATTTGCTTAAAGTAAAGAATGCAGCCTGATGTAATTAGAAATGCCAGTCCTAGAAAAGCAACAATGAACATGATTAGACCCATATTTTGTTTTTGACTCGCTGCCATTTCTATACGCGAGTTATTTAAGCTATTATCGCTAAATTTTATCTCTCCGAAAAGCTCATTTGCTTTTGGTAAGTTATCTTCATTTAATATGTCTATCCCAGTGTAGACAGAAGATTCTTTTTGAATAGAAGGATCCGCATCCTTTTTTAGCTCATTAAATACAGCATCATCTACAATGGCAGCAGGCATACCGCTTGTAAAATAGGTAGATAAGATAAATTTTCGGTTTAAACCTATAAACTTTTGCGGGACGACTTTTTTCTTTCCTTTTAGCTCAATTTGTCCGGAGTCTTTAAATGCCATTGCTTGTTGAAGCATATCATTAGAGCCGGTAAATAAAGTTTCATTTTGAGCTATGGTTACACCACTAACGGATGTTTCACTAACCATCGGAAAAATCATAGCGGACGAATCCACCATCGGGCTTTCCAAATCATTTTCTAAGATGTTTTTTACGTTTGCTTTTACTTGGATGACGTCGATCTTTTTTTCCGTGTAAACTATTTTCTTTCGATCCAGTGCGGCTTTAAATGAAGCAGCGTCTTTTGAATTATTGATAGCAAAATCGTTAGGTACATAGTCTCCAGCCGACTTTTCAGCAGAGTAATAGGAAATGTAGCTCAAGCATAAAAAACCGATAGCAAGAGCGGATACGGTTGTAATAACCGTTAGTAATAACGCGTTTGATTTCATCCGAAACATAATGGAAGAAAGAGATAATACGTCGTTAATCGTCAAGTAGCCATTTTTGCTTTTTCGCATGAGATTTAATAAAAAGCGAACTGAGCCTTTATAAAACAAATAGGTTCCGATGATAACCGAAGCTAAAATGGATACCATTGCGATAGACAAAGCATTCATGCTTGTAAAAGATCCGTCAAACAATTTAGCAGAAATATAGTAGCCGGAAGCAATAAAGATCATGCCAAGAATTCCAATAATAATTTCAAGAATACTGATTTTTTTTGTTTTGCTTTCTGTTGATGACGTAACGCGGAATAGTGCTAAAATGGTCTGTCTTTTAATAAAAAGATAGTTCATCGTCATAATTAACAAATAGATGACTCCGAATACAATCAGCGTTTGAATCAAGGCTTCTTCTGAAAAGTGAAGCTTGGCAATGCCTTTGGTGTCCGTAATTTTAAATAAAATCATAATGATTACTTTAGAAAACGAAAATCCAATTAAAATGCCGACAATCAGCGAGCTAAAGTACAACATAAAATTTTCAACGGTCAAAATACGGAAAATTTTTGTTTTGGTCATGCCAATTAGCTGAAATAAGCCAATTTCTTTACTGCGCCGCTTAATAAAAATCGTATTTGCATATAATAGAAAGATAGAAACAATAGCTACAAGTAAAACAGAAGCGGCCCGAACCGCTGCGCCTCCTTTAATTGAACCTTTGGTTGCATCAAGAGCGGGGTCATACTGCAGCGTGACAAAAGCAAAATATAAAGCTGCGCTGAAAATTAGTGCAAAAACGTATAAATAATAGTTTTTTACATTCTTTTTGAAGTTGCGGAAAATCAGCTGATTAATGTTCATGTTGAACTCCGCCTAGCACGCCTTGCGTTTTCATAATATCGTCAAAAAAGGCTTTTTGCGTTTGATCGCCTTTGTACAGCTGCGTATAAATTTGTCCGTCTTTTATAAAAATGACTTTGCTGCAATAGCTGGCTGCCACTGGGTCATGCGTTACCATCACAATACTTGCGCTTCTTTTGTCATTAAGCTCGGTCAGTTTGTTTAGCAAATCGCTGGCCGCTTTTGAATCAAGAGCACCTGTGGGTTCATCAGCAAAAATCATGCTTGGCTCATGAATAAAGGCTCTTGCAGCGGAAGTACGCTGTTTTTGTCCCCCGGAAATTTCACTTGGATATTTGTCTTTCAGCTCATAGATGCCGAGTTGTTTGGCAAGCGCATCAAATTTTTTGTGAGCTACTGCTGAAGGAGTTTTTGCAACGGAAAGAGGCAAGAGAATATTTTCTTTTACTGTCAGCGTATCGAGCAAGTTATAGTCTTGAAAAATAAAGCCTAAATGCGTTTTTCGGAAGTTTGCTAACTGCTTTTCTTTCATTCTGCTAATTTCATTTCCTTCGATTTTGATGGTTCCTCCGTTGATTTTGTCAATGGAGGAAAGCACGTTCAGAAGAGTCGTCTTGCCTGATCCTGAAGCGCCCATAATTCCTACAAATTCTCCTTTCATAATCGTAATGTCTACGCCTTTTAATACTTCTTGTCTATTAAATTTATTTCCGTAGCTTTTATGAATATTAGTTGCTTCTAATATGTTCATATGTACTCACTCCTTTGATCTGATACGTTCATTATAGAAAAAGGGCTTTAGCTTTTCCTTTGATTCACCGAACAAATAACGAAAGCATGTGACATTTTTGTCACATGCTTTTCAAATCCACAAAATCATTTGATTTAGGAAAGGCAAGTGTAAACGTTGTGCCTTCATTAAGGGCAGACTGCACGCCAATGTGAATAGAAAGAGCGTGCGCAGCTTTTTGAGCGAGATATAAGCCCATGCCTGTAGCGCGGCTGTCTTCATGCTGCGTAGTTGAGGTGAAACCTTTCTCAAAAATGCGCGGCATATCTTGAGGAGAAATGCCCCGTCCGTTATCTTTTACCTCGATGTATACTTGACCGCGGTGCTCGTAGCTTCTAATCATCACATCAGATTCTTCACTGTACTTGACTGCGTTTGTTAACAGCTGTCTCATAATAAACGAAAGCCACTTTGCGTCACACAGTACACGTTCTGCCTGTAGGTCCACATCAAACCCAATATTTTTTTGCATGCACCAAGCTTGCAGCGTTTTGATTTCAGTGAAAATAAGGGACTCTAAATCAAGATGTTCAATATACATATCATTTTCGATAAAGAAAATGCGCTTTTGATGCAGCTGTTGATCAAGCAAAAAGTGAATGCGTAGCCACTCGAACTTCAAGTTTGCTTTAACTTCTCGATTTTCTAAGCGTTCAATTATTAAATGCATCGCAGTTAACGGCGTTTTAATTTCGTGAATCCAAGCTAACAGTTCATCTTTTTCCTGCGTCACGTGCAGCAGAGTTTGCACGCCATCTTTTTTCGCTTGTTCTAATTGTTGCATCAGATTTCGCTGAACAATCTTTTCAAACGGACGCAGCGGATGAGAAAGAGTAGAAGAATCAAAGAAGTCTTCTTCATCTTTTAGCTTTTGATAAAATTTCGTTTCTTTGTGATAGCGGAAGACGCAGAAAATAAGAAAGATAATCGATGATAAAAACACGATATAGAGAATCGAAGACAGAGGAATGGATTCATCAATATACGCGATAAAAAGCATAAAAAAATGCATGATGAAAAAGAAAAAGATCCAGCTTAAACGCTCGCGAATAAAGAGTTTAATCATAGCGTTCCTCTTCAATGGCTACGTAGCCTTGGCCGACTTTTGTTTCAATAAAAGCTCCAAGTCCAATTTCATCTAATTTTTTTCGCAGGCGATTGACGTTTACCGTCAGCGTATTGTCACTGATAAACCGTTTATCTTCCCACAAACTATTAATCAGTTCATCTCGGCTTACAATCATATTCTTTTTTTGTATTAAACATTTTAAAATAAAGATTTCATTTTTGGTTAAATCGATAGCTGTAGATCCTGCTGATACTTTATTTTTTTCATAATCAATCGTAGCTCCTTGCCACGAAAGAAGGTTTACTTGTTCAACGCTGTAATTATACACGCGACGGAGAAGGGCCTGTATTTTTGCTACAAGCACATCAAAATGAAACGGCTTTTGCACAAAGTCGTCTGCGCCAAACTGCATAGACATTACCATATCAGAAGGATGATCACGTGAAGATAGAAAAATGATAGGGATTTTTGAGTGAGAACGAATCATTCTGCACCAGTGAAATCCGTCATACTTCGGCAGCTGAATATCCATAATAACTAAATCAGGTTTTACCTCGCTAAACTCCTGCATAACGTTACTGAAATCACGGATGCCGTAAACATCATAAGACCATTGCTCCAACCGTTCTTTCAGTTCGTTAAACAGCGTTACATCGTCTTCAATTAAAAGAAGTTTAAACAATAACACGTACCACGCTTTCTGTTTTTATACTTATTTTATAGCAATATCCTTTTATTTACCATATGTGATAGTAGATTCACCAGCGTTCTTTATAAAATGTGAAAGAATAGCTTTCGACGAGCATAGTTTATAAACATATATTGAACTCTAGTGAAAAAAGGAGAGCTGTTATGAAAGCGATGTGCGTAAAATAGGAAATGTAGCTATAGTTTTAAAGAAATAAAAGCACATATTTAAAAAGCTAATTTGACTTACCTGGATAGCAGGTATAACATGCAGATAAGTCAACTAAACATCTATTAAAAACCGATCGACCAGACGACTGGAGATGCTTTGAACAATCAAAGCATCTCTTTTTATTTGTCATAAAAAGGAGGAAGTATATGTTGAGTGAAAAAAGAAAGCTAAAGCTAGGAGCAAATATTAAAGGCCTTGGAAGTACGACGGATGGATGGAGACATTCGGACGCAGAGCCTGATGCAAGCATTAACATTGAGTTTTATAAGAAACAAGCGCGTATATTGGAAAAAGGACTGTTCAGCTTTATCTTTATTGCGGACGGATTAGCCATATCTGAAAAGTCTATTCCTCACTTTTTAAATCGTTTTGAGCCCATTACGCTGCTGTCAGCTCTCGCTGCTTCTACGAGTCACATCGGACTGGTTGGGACGGTTTCAACAAGTTTCAGTGAGCCTTTTACAATCGCTCGTCAGCTGATGTCTCTTGATCATATAAGCGGCGGGAGAGCGGGGTGGAACGTAGTTACTTCTCCGCAAGAAGGGGCAGCGCGCAATCACAGGAGAGGGTATCTGCCTCTTCACAGCGAACGATACGAAATTGCAAAAGAGCATCTCGACGTAGTAAAAGGACTGTGGGATTCATGGGAAGACGCTGCTTTTATCTACAAAAAAGAAACCGGTCAGTTTTTTGATCCAAAGAAAATGCATACGCTTGGATTTAAAGGCAAGCATTTTCAAGTTCAAGGGCCGTTAAATATTGCTCGTTCAAAGCAGGGACATCCGGTTGTGTTTCAAGCAGGTTCGTCAGAAAGAGGAAAAGGATTCGGAGCAGAGAATGCCGATGCGATTTATACAAATGCACATACACTAGAAGAAGCGCAGGCATTCTATCAAGATATGAAAAATAGAGCAAGAAATCACGGGAGAAATCCCGAGGAGCTTCTCATTTTTCCAAGTATTGATTTAATTATAGGAGATAGCAAGGAAGATGTCGAAAGAAGATATGGAGAGCTTGCTGCGCTAATTCCAATTGATCACGCCATTACATATTTAGCTCGTTTTTTTGATGACTACGACTTTCAGCAATTTGACCTAGACGCCCCGTTTCCAGAGTTAGGGGATATCGGAGCAAATGCCTTTCAAAGTACAACAAATAAAATTAAACAAGCGGCGGCTGCTCGAAAGTTAACGTTAAGACAAGTGGCGCTTGAAACAATTTTGCCGCGTTCGCCGTTTTCAGGAACACCTGAACACGTAGCGGATGAAATGCAAAAATGGCATGGGCAGGAAGCAGCGGATGGATTTGTACTTCGTCCGTTTATGAGCGATACGTTTCATCAATTTGTGGAAAAAGTAGTGCCTATTTTACAAGAGCGTGGGCTTTACGACACTTCATATGAAAGCAGTACGCTGCGAGGAAATTTGAACCTTTCCGTTCCAGCCAATCAATATAGTCAAACAAAGGAGGAGTATGTGTATGACAGTCAAATTAATCAGTGACTACAGCGTCATAGAAAGCTTGAAAAAGCAGGTAATTGAGTGGAGAAGGCATTTTCATCGCTACCCTGAATTATCGTTTCAAGAACATCGAACGTCTCAGTTTGTTGAAGATACGCTTCGTTCGTTTGGAAGCTTTATCATTACTCGTCCTACCCCAACAAGCGTGGTGGCTAGATTAATAGGAAAAGAAGAGGGAAAAGTGGTTGCGATCCGGGCGGATATGGACGCGCTGCCGATTGAAGAAGAAAACAAGTTTGCATTTGCCTCGGTTCATAAAGGCGTGATGCATGCATGCGGACATGACGGTCATACGGCTATTTTATTAGGAGTAGCTTCTGTTCTTTCTCAGTTAGGAGATGAATTTAAAGGAGAAATCCGCTTGATTTTTCAACACGCGGAAGAGCTGCTGCCAGGAGGGGCACAGGAGCTTGTTAAAGAAGGCGCGATGGAAGGGGTGGATTACGTAATTGGCACGCATTTGAATTCTGGTCTTCCCGTCGGAGAAATCGGCGTGCTTGCAGGTCCTATGATGGCTTCGCCTGACACGTTTAATATATCGATTAAAGGAAAAGGAGGACACGCCGCAGCGCCTCACGAAGCAATTGATGCTATTGTTGTAGGAGCGCAAATTGTGACGAACCTTCAAACGATTGTTTCAAGAACGACCAATCCAATTGATAAATTAGTCGTATCGGTTACACAATTTCACGGAGGAACTACGCACAATGTACTTCCTGATAAAGTGGAGCTTAACGGTACCGTTCGCAGCTTTGACGCAGCTCTGCGAGAAAAAGTTCCGGCACAAATTGACCGAATTGTAAAAGGACTAACAGAGGCCTACGGTGCAGAGTACACGTTTACGTATGAAAAAGGGTATCATCCCGTCATTAATTCTGAAGAAATTACAAGGTTAATTGAAGAAACAGCTATCGAAGAATATGGAGAAGAACGTGTAAAGACGCTGTCTCCTAAAATGGGAGGAGAAGATTTTTCAGCTTATCTGCAGGAAACGGAAGGAGCATTTTTTAACATCGGAGCACGAAATGAAGAACAAGGCATCGTATACCCTCATCATCATCCGAAGTTTACGGTAGATGAAGACTCGCTTGAAATTGGAGTAAAGATGTTTTTGCGCATAACAGAAAAGCTATTGGCTCGTTAAAAAAAGAACAAGAACCAAATAGGTTCTTGTTCTTTTTTATGTATTTTTACTTCGTATCCTTATAATTCGTCGCAAATCCTGCTGCAATTAAACCAATTAGACCCAGCACTCCTACAATAACGGTTATAATCACTATACTCACCTCAGTCGCTCTTACGCTCTTAATAATACGCTTTCATTTGTTTAATTTTACCATGAGTCTTCATATGAAAGAAGCTTTTCTTTTAAAGGCTCTAGCTTTTTAAATTTTTGATCATAGCTTTGCCGTTTTAACATGTCGTTGGTTATTATCAGCGCATCTTCTTTACGCCCCGCATACAAGTAGGCTTCAATGACTTCGTCAAATCCTTCTGAGTAAGGGAATTCTTCATATTTTGCTAGTTTAAATGATGCGTCGTAGTGTTTTGTTGCTTTTTCGTATTGCTTTAGTTTTAAAAGCATACGCCCGTTTGCTAAATGTAAATCTGCTCGTTCTAAATCGGTAAGGGTATGGAGTTCAATCCCTTGGTTGCGTATATCAAGGGCATCTTCATAGCGCTTTTTTTCTTCTAGTTCAAACGCTTTCTCATAAAAATGGTCAAACTTCGTTAGCGGTCTTCTTGATTTATAGAACTTGTAAATGCCGTATAGGATCAAAAGCAGTAACCAGAGCAATTTGTTCAACTCTCTTTCATCTCTGTATGTATAATATTTATATTAAAGGAAATTAAATTAAATTAATAGATTTAATGAAATAAAGACATTTGAGGGGGATACGATGGTCATCAGCCAGCAAATTTACTATGTAAAAGGACTTCAGTACATCATTCGTTCAGCTGACATTAGCGATGCACACGAACTGTCTCACCTTAGAGTTCAGCTAGACGGAGAAACGGAAAACTTAGATCGTGAACCAGGAGAAGGGTATATGGACGAATGCGATTTTGAAAAACTTATTCAACGTGACACAGAAAGTAAACGAAACTTATTTTTAGTAGCAAGTGTACATAATGAAATTGTCGGGTTTTCAAGATGCGAAGGTCATGACTTGAAACGATTTGCCCACAAAGTAGAGTTTGGCGTATGCATCGCAAAAGAATGGTGGGGATATGGAATTGGCAAAGAGCTTTTACAGCAGTCCATACGATGGGCAGATAGCGCGGGCATGAAGAAAATAACGCTGAATGTGCTAGAGACCAATAAACAAGCGATTGATTTATATACAAAATTCGGGTTTGAAATGGAAGGAGTATTAAAAAATGACAAGATGCTGTCTGACGGCAAGTACTATAGTACGGTTGTAATGGGCAGGTTTAATGAATAAGAGAACAAGGCGCTGATAAAACAGCGCCTTGTTTCTTTACTTTTGTGTTTCACGAACCCATTTGACAATATCATCAATGACATAAGAAGGAATGTTGGCTGAAACAGCATATTCATCGGGCGTGCTTTTTTCACCAGTTCCTTCTGTGAAAAAGTGGTTGAGCTTTGGATAAAGCTTAAAAGAAGTGTTGGAACGCTGAGATAAGCTTTGTTTCCAGCCTTCAAAATCTTCGGTCGTTACTTGATAATCACGTGCTCCTTGTAAAAGAAGCAGAGGCGTGTCCTGAGATTTTGCGACTTCTGCAGGGTGCCAGTGAGCTACGTCATACCAAAAATAAGGCGTGCCAAGCAGAAATTCTTTTGGCGGCTGAGCTGGTGAAAAGCTTGGGTCTTGTAAAATGGCAAACTGCTGCTGGAAAAAAGCAAGCTGCTCTTTCGGAAGCTGATTCAGCGATACAAGATAGGCAAATTGTTCAAGCATTAACTCTGGAAGTGTGCGGCTCGGTGCAGCAAGTAAAATAGAGCCGCGCACGCTTTTATCCGGCGTGTGATTTAAAATCCTGGGCATCATCATGCCGCCTTGACTGTGTCCTAGTATGAAAATATTGCGGCTGTCGATGCCTTTTTGTTTCGCCATTGCTTCCACTGCGAGTATGGCATCATCCGTTGTTTCATCGTCGACGTTTATTTTATTTTCACCGGACATTTTAGCTGTATGTTCGTATGTACGCTTGTTGTAGCGTAAAACGGCGATTCCTTGAGAAGCCAGTCCAGAAGCCAGATCTCGAAACGGCTTTAAGCTCATAAACGTTTCATCTTGATCAGAAGGTCCTGATCCGTGAACGAATATGACAACGGGTACATTTTGATGTTTTGAACGTGTTGGAAGAGTAAGCGTTGCTGGAAGTTCGTAAGGTGCTTTGCCGATTGAAAGCTGTTTTTCACTGTAGTTCTTAGGGGTGTCATAAGGCGGTGTGGAAAACGAAAACTGGCGCTCCTCCGGTACGATTCGCCAATCATCAATTTGACGATTTTGACTAAATCGAACGGTTAAAGTAGCTGATACGTGTTCAAATTCAATTGGGATTTCTATATTTCGATGAACCGTATTGACTTCACCTTGTACAGCTGTCCCAATCTTTTTTACAGCACCAAGCTGAGCCGTTAGAGCTGACCACCATGTTTTTAGGTTGTCTTCACTCATTTTTAACTGCAGGCCGCGGGAAAAATGGCGCTTAGCTTCTTTGGTTTTGCCGTTGGCGACATTCGTTAAAAATGCGTTTGCTCGTTTGACTTCAACTTTTGCTGAGTGATGAGCAGCATTTGCCGCTGCTTCAGCTTGAACAGGTGAAGTGGACATAGGAAGTACTTGAAGCCCGAGTGCTAAAGAAACAGCGAGTGGAAGGGCAGCTTTTACTTTTTTCATACATCATCCTCCTTGGCGATTCTTCTACTCTATCAGTATACCAATTTTAGGTAAAAGGAGTCATGTCATTTTAAGATAAAAAAAGCCGATGCGTTATGAATATGGTAAAATAAAGGAGTTATATTATTCTGAAAATTAAAATATCTAAAAAAGGAGGCGCTTTTATGACCTATGATCCGCATTATCATCCATATCCATCTTACCGAGTTCCCGTTTATGCAAAAAAAGGAATGGTATCTACATCTCAGCCGCTCGCAGCGCAGGCAGGCCTTGATATTTTAAAAAAAGGAGGCAATGCCATTGATGCAGCAATCGCCACAGCAGCGAGCCTTACTGTATTAGAGCCTGCGTCAAATGGAATCGGAGGAGACGCGTTTGCGCTTGTTTGGACAAATAATCAGCTGTATGGACTAAACGCTAGCGGACCTTCTCCGCGGTCTATTTCCATTGATGCGCTAAAGGAAAAAGGATACAGAGATATTCCTAAGTACGGAATGATTCCCGTTACGGTTCCCGGGGCTCCGGCATCTTGGGCTGCTTTATCGAAGCGATTTGGCAAACTGCCTCTTTCTCAAGTACTGCAGCCTGCTATTCAGTACGCCAAAGAAGGATTTCCGCTAGCGCCTACTCTCGCGAAACAATGGAAACAAGCGTACGATACGTTCAAACGACTACATACAAGCGGAGAATTTGAGTCATGGTTTCAAACGTTTGCCCCAAATGGACAAGCACCAAAAGCAGGAGAAATGTGGTCATCCATCCATCACGCCCATACGCTTCAGCTCATTGGCGAAACAGATGCAGAAGCGTTTTATAAAGGTGAGCTTGCGGATCGTATTGATGCATTCAGCAAAAAATATAGCGGCTTTTTATCCAAGGAAGATTTGGCTGCTTATGAGCCTGAGTGGGTGAACCCGATTTCCGCTCACTACCGTGGATATGATGTGTGGGAAATTCCTCCGAACGGTCAGGGGCTTATTGCGTTAATGGCATTAAATATCGTCAAAGGCTTTGAGCTTCAAGAAAAAGATGCCGTGAATACGTATCATAAACAAATAGAAGCGATAAAGCTTGCGTTTGCGGACGGAGAAAAATACATTACGGAAGAAGCAAAAATGAGCGTATCTGTTAGTGAGCTGCTGTCTGATACATATGCAGGCTATCGCCGCAGTCTTATAAAAGAACATGCTCTTCAGCCTGAAGCGGGAGAACCTGTCGGAAGCGGAACGGTGTATTTAGCAACGGCTGATGAAGCAGGAAACATGGTTTCGCTTATTCAAAGTAATTATATGGGCTTTGGTTCTGGAATCGTTGTGCCAGAAACGGGAATTGCCTTGCAAAACCGCGGCCATAATTTTTCAATGGACCCTAATCACGATAACTGCCTTGCTCCTAATAAAAAAACGTTTCATACCATTATTCCAGGCTTTCTCACTAAAAATAAGGAGCCCGTAGGACCGTTCGGCGTGATGGGAGGTTTTATGCAGCCGCAGGGACATATGCAAGTTGTCATGAATACGATTGACTTTCAGCTTCATCCTCAAGCCGCTTTAGACGCGCCAAGATGGCAGTGGAAAAAAGATAAAACGGTGCTTGTGGAGCCAGCTTTTCCCTCACACGTAGCACAAGCGCTTGAACGAAAAGGACATAAAATTGAAGTAGCCGTGGATTCAATGGCATTTGGGCGCGGACAGATTATTTGGAGAGATCCTGAAAGCGGCGTGCTATGCGGAGGAAGTGAATCACGAACGGATGGATTTGTAGCTGGATGGTAACGTTAAAAAAACACAATAAGTGGAGGAAGAAGCCCGTACTGATTAAAGTTGGGCTTTTTTCATGTCTCAACCACACGTATAAATCTCTTCAAAGAACTTAAAACTAAAACAAACATTTACGTATGTATGGATAACGTGAACTTAGGGGTTATGTACGGAAAATTTACATTAGACGCTGCTGCGTATCTTTATAAATTAATATAAGCAATAATTGAGCGTGGTGAGAACAGCCGTCTCAAGCTGCCAATTGACATGAGGGTAGGCTAACAACACTTGGTGAAAGGAGCGAAAAGGTGATGAGAAATAAAAAGTTTGAAGTGAAATTTTTACGTGTAATGCTACTTATCGACCTGGGAATTCTCCCTTTTTTATTTAGAAAACCACCGATTAAAGACTGGCTGCTGGCCTATGTATTTAACGCCTTAACAAATGGTATTATTGATAAATTTATTGTAACTCACGGCCTTCTTCGATATCCAACTCGCTTATTGAAAAAACAGTTTAGAATTAACGTGTTGTTCGACTTTTTGCTGTATCCTATGATATCCGTCATGATTAATCAAGCTACGTATTACGATAAAGGGTTAAAAGTTTTATATAAAATTGTGCTTTTTACGATTCCAATGTTTTTTATTGAATTATGGGCTGAAAAACGAACGAAGCTCATCGAGTGGAAAACAGGCTGGATGTGGTATCACACTTTTACTAGCGTAACGTTAAAATCGTATCTTAACCGAATGCTGATTGGATGGATTCGAAAAATTGAAAAGAAGCAGGAAGAAACAAAAATACAATAGCAGAGATTCTAAAAACGACGTTAGAGAGGTGAACAAAGGTGCATATTTCTATCCTTCTATGGCTGATTTTTCAAAATATCCAAAAGAAAACATGGAAAAAAATTCACGAGCTTTATGCTGGGGGATTATACGTGAGCTTTTTTAATATTCTCTACTACTTTTTATGTAATGATAAATTGCTTTGGGATTTTAAATCTTCCCACCTTTCACTAAAAGGACTGCGCGTGCTGCATCTTATATTCATTACCCCTCTTATGATTTGGTCGTTCTTAGCTACTTATCCGCCTACACTGGCTAAGCAGGTGAAATATATTACAAAATGGGTATGTACAGCTTCCTTTGTAGAATGGATTGGACTCAGGTGTAAAGCCATTACCTTTAGGCACGGCTGGCATTTAGGGTGGTCAGCACTTATTTACGTAATGATGCTTATCTTCTCGAGATGGTTTCAAAAAAAGCCTTTTGCCGTCTTGCTGCTCTCGGTTCTAGCAACAGTGGTTCTCAGCGTTATCTTTAAAGTTCCCGTGAGTAAACGGATGCTAAAACATCCGCTGAAACGAATATTGACGCGGCCTTTGAAAGATCATGTGACTCAAGCTGTTGCGAATAAAGTAAAGCGAAAATGCCTGCTTCTCAAGCTGTTCTCGTAAGTTCCTGCTCTCTGTGAAGAGCAGGTTTTTTAGCTTACTGGAGGAATAATGTCGGTCAGCAGCAGAATGAAAAAAATCAGGCCCACTCCCGTAAAGCTTAAAGAAGCAAGAAAATAAGCCGTCCAGCGCAAACGAAACGGATTGTGTTCGATATTGGCCCCAGACATTAACCTCATGGAATGAGTTTTATAGTGAGAATGAGCGCTGTTGCTTCCGCTGCTTGAAAACCAAAAAGTCAAAACTGAAAACAAAAGTCCGCTAAAAAACATAAGCTCAATAAAGCGGATAGACAAAAAGGATGAGCACGCATAGGTTAATCCAGCTTCCATAAGCAGTGTAATAACAAAAATAAGCTGAGTTCTTTTCAAAAAATCCTCCCCCTTTTTCTCTATGTCTACTTTTTATTATACAATAATTTACATGTATAAAAAGTCTTAAAAATGCTTTTATCATGATATAATGGTAATAAATGTATGGTTGAAAAAGTATTCAAAACCCGCACGCATCACGATATAAGCTCTTTTATAATGATGAGATTTACTATATACGCTGTGCTTAGCTTCAAGTGCGCAGAATGAAAGCGAGGAGTATGTATGGAGGTAGGAGAGACTGTGATTGCGATATTAGCAGCGGGAGCACTGCTATTATACGGCACGTTAGAGCTTTGGTTTGCGCCTCGTAATGCTTCTTTTTTTAAAGGGTGGAAGCAAAAACTGGCCGTCATTTTACCGTTATATGCGGTTACATTCGGCATATGGTTCGCGTTTTTTTCGTAATACAAAGTCTTAAAAAAAGGAGGAATGAAAAATGGAAATCAATTCATACCTCATTCGGTTTTCATGTATGCTGATGCTGATGTTTGGAGGATTATTTATTATACGGTATGTAAAAACAGGTGACTTTTATTTAGATCAGCTTCTTGTCTTTGGAGCGGGTTTTGTTCTGTTTATCGGCTCACTTATTTGGAAAAGAAAACATCAGCAGCAAGGAAATAGAAAAGCTTGTTAATCTCATGAAATTGTGACAGTATAAAACAGATAAAAAATGTAATCTCGTGATCATACCATTGGTTACGAGCTGCTGCTGGAGGAAAAGAAAATGAATGTACCTAATTGCCCAAGCTGTCAATCACAGTATACATATGAAGATGGAAACCTGTTCGTCTGCCCGGAGTGTGGGCATGAATGGGGACAAGATGAAAAAACAGAAAGCACGGAAGAACAGCTGACTGTAAAAGATGCAAACGGGAACCTTTTAAAAGACGGAGATTCAGTTACCGTCATCAAAGACTTAAAAGTAAAAGGAAGCTCATCGGTTGTCAAAATCGGAACAAAAGTAAAAAGCATTCGTTTAGTAGAAGGCGATCATAACATCGACTGCAAAATTGACGGATTTGGAGCCATGAGCTTAAAATCTCAGTTTGTTAAAAAAGCATAAGAATTAAAAAAGCCAGGATGAAGAACAACTTCACTCTGGCTTTTTTCTATGTGTTTTAACTGATAAAGCGAAATATATAGACCAATTTGTCTATTTTAGAAGGAATCTAGTTAAATGTCCCGAACTTACTTAAAGTGTCTCAAGATTTGGATATTAATGGAATGAATGTCCGTTTCATGAAGACAAAAGGGAGGGAGAAATGTGAAAAAGTTTTTAGCGTTTCAAATTTTAATTGCATTAGTAATCGGAGCTTTTATCGGGCACTTTTTTCCGGACTTTGGGATGGCTTTAAGACCGGTAGGAGACGGGTTTATCCGTCTCATTAAAATGATTGTGGTGCCGATTGTCTTTTCAACCATCGTCATAGGTGCTGCGGGAAGCGGCAGTATGAAACAAATGGGGAGTCTAGGGTTAAAGACGATTATTTGGTTTGAAATCATTACTACCATCGTATTAGGAATCGGTCTGCTGTTAGTGAATTTGCTAAAGCCCGGAGTAGGCCTCGATCTTTCTCATCTTGTAAAAAAAGATATCGGTGAATTGTCTCAGTACACCGACAAAGTCGTAGACTTTAAACAAATGATTTTAAACATCATTCCAACGAATATCGTAGATGTGATGGCAAAAAATGATTTGCTGGCCGTAATTTTCTTTGCTATTTTATTCGGTGTTGCCGCTTCAGGAGTCGGTAAAGCATCCGAACCTGCAATGAAATTTTTTGAATCTACAGCTAAAATTATGTTTAAATTAACGCAAATTGTTATGGTCACAGCGCCTCTTGGTGTACTAGCGCTAATGGCTGCATCTGTAGGGCAATACGGCATTGCACTTCTGCTTCCAATGCTAAAGCTAATTGGAACCGTCTTTTTAGGTCTTTTTATTATTTTATTTGTTTTATTTCCGCTTGTTGGGTTTTTGTTCAAATTCAACTACTTTGAAGTATTCAAAATGATTTGGGACTTGTTTCTTATTGCCTTTTCAACAACAAGTACGGAAACGGTGCTGCCACAGCTGATGGAGCGGATGGAAAAGTACGGATGTCCTAAACGAGTTGTGTCGTTCGTTATTCCGTCGGGCCTGTCATTAAACTGTGATGGCTCCACGCTTTATTTATCCGTTTCATGCGTCTTTTTAGCGCAGGCTTTTAACATCGATATGCCATTAACTCAGCAATTATTTATGATGCTTATACTGGTGATGACAAGTAAAGGAATTGCGGCTGTCCCGTCAGGTTCACTTGTTGTTCTTTTAGCAACAGCCAACGCAGTAGGTCTGCCGGCTGAAGGAGTGGCAATTATTGCAGGAGTAGACCGCATCATGGATATGGCCAGAACAGGAGTCAACGTTCCAGGCCACGCGATCGCCTGTATCGTCGTCTCAAAATGGGAAAAAGTATTCCGCACCCAAACGCCGATCCCGCCTGCATCTCACACGGAATCTCTATAAAACCAACCCCCGCTTTAGCTCATAAAGCGGGGGTTTTTTGTTAAATCTCTAAATATTTATTAACGATGTAGACTAAAGTAATTTGTCATATTCAGCCCTATTCAAAAAAAGAGGACGCGCCGCTTAAGTCTAAAAAAATGCCCTGTGACTGTTTTTTGGTCACAGGGCATTTTTTAGATGAATGTTCACAAATTGTTCACTTACGAAGAAGGAAGATAAAAAGCTATACTAAGCCAAGTAAAAAAGATGAAAAGGATGAGGAATGTGCCAACAACTAAAAAAGAGAGTATGTATTTTGGAATGATGATGTGCGGAGGGATGGTGCTTGTAATGACGGTGTATAACATGTTAATGAATGACGTCATCGGGCATATCACCCTTGCAGGAGGTATTTTGAACTTGGTTATCACGTTTGTAGTCGCAATGGCTGTCGAAACTTTTTTCGTTGGTCCCGTAGCAAAAAAAGTAGCATTTTCACTGCCGTTTGATAAGTCTAAACAGTTAAAAGTCGTGTTGATTTTGTCATCATGTATGGTTATTGGAATGGTGCTTTCCATGTCTGTATATGGATTAATTACGATGTCACTTACGAAAGGCCTGCAAGGAGAGCCGCTTCTTTCAAGCTATGCATTTATCGTGATGAAAAACTTTATCGTAGCCTACCCGCTTCAGCTTCTTATTATGGGACCTTTAGTTCGTTTATTGTTTATGAAATTTGTGAAAAAGAATCCGGCAGCGGCTTAAGTCAAAACCCTAAGAACGCCTATTTTCTTAGGGTTTTGTTATGCAAAGCTGTTTGGTAAGAAGAGAAGAAAATTCACGTAAAGCCGCCGATACAAAGGCATCTTTTCGCGTAATAAAAAAAGTGGGAACCTTTCTATATGGCTGCGGCAGCGGCGTTAACGTTAATGAATGGTCGTGATGAGATACAATGGATTTCATCATTACAGCTACGCCCATACCAGCTTTTACACACCCAATAATCGCTTCAATCGTACCAAATTCTAATATCCGTTTTGGAAACACGCCTTCTTTTGTCAACAGCATTTCTAACGTATGTCGATATGCGCATCCGCTGCTGAATGCTAATAAATTCATATCGTTTAGGCTGTAAAGAGAAGGAAGAGGGTGGCGGCTCACAAGTACAAGCTCTTCATCTTGAGTAAATAAAGAGTTTAGATCAGGATGTTCACAGCTGCCTGCAACAAATGCGCCTTCAAGTTTTCGGGTTAAAACCAGGTGAATAAGAACATCGGTTGTATGTGTTTCTAAAATGAAGTCTACATCCGGGTAGGCAGTGCAATAAGTAGAAAGCAAAGGCGGTAGCCGAAGAGCCGCGGTAGATTCAGTTGCACCTATTTTTAAAGGCCCTATCGGCGTGTGCGCACTGCTTTGAACAGTTATAGTGGCTTCATTGGTTAAACGAAGAATTTCTTCAGCATAACGATGCAACAGCTCTCCGCTAGAAGTTAACGTTACGCCTTTACCGCTGCGTTCAAATAGCTGTGTACCGAGTTCAGCTTCTAGCTGCTGAATGCGCATCGTCACATTCGACTGCACGTAGCTTAAACTTTTGGCAGCTTTTGAAATGTTTTTTTCTTCTGCTACCGTTGTAAAAACAAGCAAATCTTTTATATCCATAAAATCTCCTCCTTCAGCTATCATTTTTATTGATGACTTTTATCTTTATTCCTTATTTTACATGATACCATTCCTTCTCTACACTGAAAGTAGAGGTGGAGGAGAGAAAATGAGCAGACAAAAAGCTTCTTATAAGTGGATGATTTTATTTATTGCCACTCTTTCTCAGGCATGTGCCACGTTTGTCACCTACGGAGCGGGGCCATTGGCCGCGTTTTGGCAAAGACTATATGATTTATCGCAGTTTCAAACAGGACTACTCGTATCAGCTATTCAAATTGGTCCGATTTTTTCCATGCTGCTTTTTGGAAACTGGATGGATCGTTATGGAGAAAGGTGGCTTGTAGGAGGAGGATCTATTTTGCTGGGGGTAAGCATGCTTTTTGCCTATAGCGCTGATCATTATTTGTATCTAACAGGCGTACTTCTCGCAGCAGGCGTGTGGTATGGAACAGCACAGCCAGGAGGAAGCAAAGCAGTGGTGAAGTGGTTTCCTTCTCATCATAGAGGCCTTGCCATGGGGATTCGGCAAACGGGGATACCGATTGGAGGCGCTGTCGCTTCAGCAGCATTACCGCTGCTGTTTCATCAATACGGCTGGCATGGGGCTGTTCTCGTACAGGCAGCGGCAGCTATCGGAGGAGGCATTCTTTTTTTTGTATTCTACCGAGAGCAATCATCATCGTCAGAAAAAAAGGAAACATTTACGCTTCGTCATAAAATCAAGCGCATTTCTCAAGATAAAACGCTTTATCCGCTGTTTTTTGTAGGTGTTTCAATGATTTCTCTTCAAATGATTATCGTTGCGCACTTTATTAGCTATTTAACGAAAGCCATAAAGATGGATTTTGCTTCAGCTGGCATTCTGCTGAGCATCACACTGTTAGGCGGAATGGTGGGGAGAATTGTTTTAGCTTGGGTAAGTGATTATGTGTATAACGGAAATCGAAGAACTCCTTTGCAAGTGACGGTTTGGATGGCTGCAGGATTAATAATAGCTATTTCTTATATTGGATTTACTTTGCCTTTTTGGCTACTAACTGCAGTTTGTTTTAGCCTCGGTTTTTTTGCAATTGGCTGGTTTAGTTTGTTTATCGTGCTAATAGCAGAAAAAGCGGATGATCGTTTTATTGGTTTAACGGTAAGCATTGCGTTAACGCTCAATCAATTTGCCATCGTGCTCGCACCGATTTGGTTTGGGCTCCTTGTGGATTGGCTCCGGAGTTACACGTTGGCTTTTAGTACGGTTGCATGCTTCATTGCTTGTGGAGGAATATGGTTAAAAAAAGAGCGAGTTCATGCATTTTTAAATAAAAACGTCACTAAATAAAAAGTGATTTAGGGCTATTTATTTAAGAATAGAGAAGACCTCTTATCCTCTAAAACGTTTCAAAGCCATGCTCCCGGGTACACACAACATTAATGAGGAGGAGATAGTATGGAAGCAAAAGCAAAGAATGTTGTGGGGGTATACGAAACGGAACAAGAAGCAATTCAAGCTGTAGAGAGTTTGAAAAAAGAAGGGTATACATCAGAAGAAATATCTATCATCGGCAAACATAAAAAGACCAAAAAAGTTCAGAAAGAAACGAATACAAAAGCAGAAGGGGCAGCAACTGGAGCACTTACCGGAGGTACGCTAGGGAGCTTGACCGGAATATTAGCAGGTGCCGGGGCTCTTGCCATACCGGGAATAGGTCCAATTGTGGCGGCTGGCCCGATTGTAGCTACATTAACAGGTGCGGCAGCTGGTGCGAGCGTAGGAGGTCTGTCTGGTATTTTAGTAAGTATGGGAATTCCAAAACAGCAGGCCGAACAATATAATGATTCAGTCAAAGAAGGCAGCTTGCTTGTTTTAGTAGACAAAGAAGACTCAGATCATGATGGAAACCCGAAAGCTCCTTTAACCGGAATGATTTTATAGAACGTAAGATACGTAGGAGAAATCTGTCGCAGTGCGGCAGTTTTTTTTTATGCGCTGGTTTTATTTAAGTGAACTTTATTGACAATAATATTCCATAATAGTTAAAAATATCAAAATATGTCATGGTGTATAAAATAATAATATGCCTTAAATTATAATGTAATATTATTGTAACAATAATGTATTTATTGTTTTATTTTGGGATCGAAATCTTGATGAAAGCTTTAATAGAAGGATTTACGTGCAAGTTCCATCCAATAATTAACTGTTAATTATTATACGTAGTAGAATAATTTTCTAATTTATTTTCGGAAATTACTTTTTAGCAAATTATTCATGTTTGAAAGAGGGCTAAAAAGTATATTTCAAAAGTATGTTTACTTAAAAAGTTAAGCAGGTTGATTAGTAGCATCATTCATTTAGTTAAATTTCGAAAGGAGCTGCTAAAATGAGTATTCAAAAAAGTACAGATAGTTCTAGTTTAGCAGAAGTGATTGATCGAATTCTCGACAAAGGAATTGTCATCGATGCTTTTGCCCGAGTATCACTCGTAGGAATTGAAATCTTAACGATTGAAGCACGAGTCGTTATTGCAAGTGTCGATACATGGCTTCGCTACGCAGAAGCCGTCGGGTTATTAACCGACAAAGTAGAGGAAGAAGGGCTGCCTGGCCGAACAGAAGAGCGAGGTGCAGGGCTTAGCTTTTAAGTCTTTTAATCGTAAGAAAATTCATTAAATAAATAATAATTAAGAGAAAAGAGGATGAAACATGTCAACAACTGATAACAATGTGCAAAATGAAAAACAAGAAAATCAGCAGCAGGAAGAAAAAACGCAAAACTCTTTAAATCTTGCTATTTTAGGAGGCGTAGTAGGAGCGGGAATTGGACTTCTTTCAAGTCCTCAAACGAGTAAAAAAGTACTCAGCCGCTTAGGACAATCAGAAATTGTACGTGCGACAGGACAAGAGTTAAGAAGAAACGCACAGGATATTCTAACGCAGCAAGCGATGGGAGCATTAAGACAGACGGCTACAGGCTATCTTGAAAAAGACAATTTAAGCAAGCTGCTGGCACCTAAAAAGAAAAAAGAAGATGCATCAAATGAACAGGGAAATTCGCAGGAAGAAGTCAGCCAAAGCTCAGAAATGGAAACGTCTCAGTACGAAGAGCTAAAAGAAGAAAATAAAAATATGAACGACCAGCTGCAGCGCATTGAAGAGATGCTAAACAAACTCATGGACGCGAAGAAGTAAGATATCCGTCCTTAAGGGGAATTTCATGGATAAAAAAGATGTGGAGAAAGCAGCCTTAAAAGCAGGAAAAAAGATCATCGATCATACGCCTGAACCTGTTAAGGAAAAGGTAGAAGAAAAGGTTAAAAAAAAAGCGAAAGAAAAATTTGTCGAAAAAACTGAAGGGAAACTGCAGGAAAAAGCAAATGAAGCGTCAGAAAAACTGCAGGAAACAAAAGAAAAAAATGCCCAAAAGGTACACGGCAAAGGGGAAGACGCAAAAGAAAAGCTCCAAGACGTCTTACTATCAGTAAAAGATAAGCTTAGCGATGTGAAAGAAGCTGGAGAAAACTTTCAAGAAAAAGTTTCTTCTTCAGACGATAAAGAGAAGTCAAAAAATAAGCGGAAAATAAAAGGCGCAAATCAGATTAAAAAAGCAACGGATATTAAAAGCTCTACTAAGATTAAAAGTTCCAATGATATTAAATCATCTACAGATTTAAAAACAATGGGATCATAAGCGAAAGGAGAAATGAGATATGTCTATTCAAAAAAGTACTAATAGTTCAAGTTTAGCAGAAGTCATTGACCGTATTTTAGATAAAGGAATTGTTATTGATGCTTTTGCAAGAGTTTCTGTTGTAGGAATTGAGATTTTAACGATTGAAGCACGAGTGGTTATTGCCAGTGTTGATACATGGTTACGCTATGCAGAAGCAGTAGGGCTTCTTCGTGACGACGTAGAAGAAAACGGTCTTCCTGAACGTTCAAATTCAAGTGAAGGACAGCCGCGTTTTAGTATTTAATATGAAGTGATATGGAACCTTCCTTTTTTGAGGGTGGTTCCAGCTTTTAGATTTAACTATTGGAGGCTACTAAAAATGGAAATTAAAAAAATTATGCAAGCCGTGAACGACTTTTTCGGTGAACACGTAGCTCCTCCTCATAAAATTACCTCGGTGGAAGCTACTGAAGATGAAGGCTGGAGAGTTATTGTTGAAGTCATTGAAGAACGAGAATACATGAAAAAATACGCCAAAGATGAAATGCTCGGAACGTACGAGTGCTTTTTAAATAAAGAAAAAGAAGTCATTTCATTCAAACGACTCGACGTCAGATATAGAAGCGCCATTGGCATTGAAGCATAGACGATAAGATGGCAGGAGGAACGTAAAAATGACCGTCTTAACAGACAAAAGGAAAAAAGGCAGTGGAGCTTTTATACAAGATGACGAGACAAAAGAGGTTCTTTCAAGAGCGCTGAGCTATTTAAAATCCGGCTATTCCATTCATTTTACAGGTCCTGCCGGCGGAGGCAAAACCTCTTTAGCGCGAGCGCTTGCTAAAAAGAGAAAGCGTCCTGTAATGCTGATGCACGGGAATCACGAGCTCAACAATAAAGATTTAATTGGGGATTTTACGGGATACACGAGCAAAAAAGTAATCGACCAATATGTTCGTTCTGTCTATAAAAAAGATGAACAAGTGAGTGAAAACTGGCAGGATGGCCGATTGCTTGAAGCTGTAAAAAATGGCTATACGCTGATTTACGACGAATTTACTCGGTCTAAGCCTGCAACGAATAATATCTTTCTATCAATATTAGAAGAAGGCGTGCTTCCGCTGTATGGAGTGAAAATGACCGATCCTTTTGTGCGCGTGCATCCCGATTTTCGCGTCATCTTCACAAGCAATCCAGCTGAGTATGCCGGCGTATATGATACGCAAGATGCGCTTCTTGACAGGTTAATTACCATGTTTATTGATTATAAAGACATCGACAGAGAGACAGCGATTTTAACGGAGAAAACGGACGTAGAAGAAGACGAAGCGCGCACAATTGTAACGCTCGTAGCAAACGTGCGAAACCGCTCTGGAGACGAAAACAGCAGCGGACTTAGCCTTCGGGCTTCGCTTATGATCGCTACTCTCGCCACGCAGCAAGACATTGCTATCGATGGAAATGACGAAGATTTTCAAACGTTATGTATCGATATTTTGCATCATCCGCTTACCAAATGTTTGGATGAAGAAAATGCAAAAAGCAAAGCCGAAAAAATCATTTTAGAAGAATGTAAGAATATAGACACGGAAGAAAAGTAAAGGAGCTTGAAAACATGAGTGAAACAAACGAAACAGGTATTTATATTTTTAGCGCCATTCAAACGGATAAAGACGAAGAATTTGGCGCCGTGGAAGTAGAAGGAACAAAAGCTGAAACATTTTTGATTCGCTACAAAGACGCAGCTATGGTAGCAGCTGAAGTACCGATGAAAATTTATCATCCTAATCGCCAAAATTTATTAATGCATCAAAACGCAGTAGCAGCGATTATGGACAAGAACGATACGGTTATTCCAATCAGCTTTGGGAATGTATTCAAATCCAAAGAAGATATAAAAGTTCTTTTGGAAAACCTTTATCCGCAGTTTGAAAAGCTGTTTCCAGCGATCAAAGGAAAAATTGAAGTCGGTTTAAAAGTAATTGGGAAAAAAGAATGGCTTGAGAAAAAAGTAAATGAAAATCCTGAACTTGAAAAAGTATCAGCCTCCGTAAAAGGGAAATCAGAAGCAGCCGGTTATTATGAGCGTATTCAACTTGGGGGAATGGCTCAAAAGATGTTTACTTCCCTGCAAAAAGAAGTCAAGACAGATGTGTTTTCACCGCTTGAAGAAGCAGCGGAAGCAGCAAAAGCAAATGAGCCAACGGGCGAAACGATGCTTTTAAACGCATCTTTCTTAATTAACCGAGAAGATGAAGCGAAGTTTGATGAAAAAGTGAATGAAGCGCATGAAAACTGGAAAGACAAAGCCGATTTTCATTACAGCGGTCCATGGCCTGCTTATAATTTTGTGAACATTCGCCTAAAAGTAGAAGAGAAATAACGTGCTTCACAAATTAGTAACCGCCCCTATTAACCTTGTAGTGAAAATCGGCGAAAAAGTACAGGAAGAAGCTGATAAACAGCTATATGACCTTCCGACGATTCAGCAAAAACTCATTCAGCTTCAAATGATGTTTGAGCTTGGTGAAATTCCCGAAGAAGCGTTTCAAGAAAAAGAAGATGAATTGTTAATGAGGTACGAAATTGCGAAGCGCAGAGAAATTGAACAATGGGAAGAGCTAACAAAAAAAAGAAATGAGGAATCCTAGATGGGAGAATTACTGTATTTATACGGTCTAATTCCAACAAAAGAAGCAGCAGCCATAGAGCCGTTTCCATCTTATAAAGGGTTTGACGGAGAACATTCACTGTACCCAATTGCGTTTGATCAGGTGACGGCTGTAGTTTCTAAACTGGATGCTGACACCTATTCAGAAGAAGTGATTCAAGAAAAAATGGAGCAGGATATGAGCTGGCTGCAGGAAAAAGCATTTCATCATCACGAGACGGTAGCCGCTTTGTACGAAGAATTTACGATCATTCCATTAAAATTTTGTACCATTTATAAAGGTGAAGAAAGTCTGCAGGCAGCTATTGAGATTAACAAAGAAAAGATAGAGAATTCACTGACGCTGCTTCAAGGAAATGAAGAGTGGAACGTGAAGATTTACTGTGATGATACGGAGCTTAAAAAAGGAATCAGCGAAACGAATGAAAGCGTGAAAGCGAAAAAAGAAGAAATTAGTCACTTATCACCAGGAAGACAGTTTTTTGAAAAGAAAAAAATAGATCAGCTGATTGAAAGAGAATTAGAACTTCACAAAAATAAAGTGTGTGAAGAGATACATGACAAGCTTAAAGAGTTATCGCTTTATGACTCTGTTAAAAAGAATTGGAGCAAGGACGTAACGGGCGCAGCTGAACAGATGGCGTGGAACAGCGTGTTTCTTCTCCCGTCTCTGCAGATCACTAAGTTTGTAACCGAAATAGAAGAGCTTCAGCAAAAGCTTGAAAATAAAGGCTGGAAATTTGAAGTGACGGGACCATGGCCGCCCTATCATTTCTCGAGCTTTGCGTAAAGTGAGGAATTAACATTATGTCTCTTAAACAATCCATGGAGAATAAAGATATTGCTCTTATTGATATTTTAGATGTCATTTTAGATAAAGGAGTCGCCATTAAAGGAGACTTAATCATTTCCATAGCCGGCGTCGATTTAGTGTATTTGGATTTGCGGGTGCTTATTTCTTCGGTTGAAACCCTGGTTCAAGCAAAAGAAGGAAATCGCAAACCAATCACTTCTGAACAATTTGATAAACAAAAGGAGGAATTAATGGATGCAACCGGTCAGCCAAGCAAATGGACGAATCCACTTGGATCCTGATCAAGCTGAACAAGGCTTAGCGCAGCTTGTGATGACAGTTATTGAGCTATTGAGGCAAATCGTTGAACGTCATGCCATGAGGCGGGTGGAGGGTGGAACGTTGACGGACGAACAAATTGAAAACTTAGGAATTGCACTAATGAACTTAGAAGAAAAAATGGACGAGTTGAAAGAGGTGTTCGGTCTGGATGCAGAAGATTTAAATATTGATCTTGGACCGCTAGGCAGCCTGCTTTAAGCGGTCAGTAGGAGGAACAGTATGGCAGTCGAACATAATATGCAGTCAAGTACGATTGTAGATGTGCTCGAAAAGATTTTGGATAAAGGAGTCGTCATAGCGGGGGACATCACCGTAGGAATTGCAGATGTCGAGCTATTAACGATAAAGATCCGCTTGATTGTGGCTTCGGTTGATAAAGCAAAAGAAATCGGCATGGACTGGTGGGAAAATGATCCCTATCTCAGTTCAAAAGGAGCCAATAACAAAGCGCTCGAAGAAGAAAATAAAATGCTGCATGAGCGGTTAAAAACGCTTGAAGAAAAAATAGAAACGAAACGTTAAAAACTGTACGCTACTTAAAAAATGGAGGGATTTACAATGGCAACTGAAACAAAATTAGATAACACACAGGCAGAAAACAAGGAAAATAAAAATACGGAAAACGGTTCAAAAGAAAAGAACGGTTCAAAAGCAAGCAAAACAACAAGCAGCGGGCCAATCAAACGAGCGGTAGCAGGAGGCATCATCGGTGCAACGATTGGATATGTATCGACTCCTGAAAATCGAAAAAGTCTCCTTGACCGCATTGATACAGACGAATTAAAAAGCAAAGCATCTGATTTAGGAACAAAGGTAAAAGAAAAATCAAAAAGCAGTGTGGCCAGCCTGAAAACATCTGCGGGAAGCTTGTTTAAAAAAGATAAAGATAAAGATAAATCAAAAGATGATGAAGAAAACGTAAATTCTTCTAGTAGCGAAACAGAAGACGATAACGTTCAAGAGTACGACGAGTTAAAAGAAGAAAATCAAACTCTTCAAGATCGCTTATCACAGCTTGAAGAAAAAATGAACATGCTTGTTGAGCTTAGCCTCAATAAAAATCAAGACGAAGAAGCGGAAGATACAGATTCCGACGAAGAAGAGAACGATGAAAACGAAGAAAACGAGCAGGACGACGAAAACGAAGAAGAAACATCTAAGCCTCGTAAAAAGGATAAAAAAGAAGCTGAGCAAGAAGAGGAAGAAGAAAGTGAAAGTGACGAAGACAGCGAGGAAGAAGAGGAAGATTCTCGCTCAAACAAAAAAAATAAAAAAGTAAAATCAGAAGAAGAAGAAGAAGATGAAAGCGAAGAAGAAAAAAAGGAAGCGAAACCAAAAAAGTCAACAGCTAAAAAATCAAAAAATACAAAAGCAAAGAAAAACACGGACGAAGAAGATGATGAAGCAACATCTCTTTCTAGTGAAGACGATACAACAGCCTAAGACGTAAAGGAGGAAAGAAAGACATGAGTACAGGCCCTTCTTTTTCAACTAAAGACAGTACGCTTGAATACTTTGTGAAAGCTTCTAATAAACACGGCTTTTCACTTGATATTTCATTAAATGTAAACGGCGCTGTGATTTCCGGTACCATGATTTCAGCAAAAGAATACTTTGATTACTTAAGCGAAACGTTTGAAGAAGGCAGTGAAGTGGCTCAGGCGCTAAGCGAACAATTCTCTTTAGCAAGCGAAGCGAGCGAATCAAACGGAGAAGCAGAAGCCCATTTTATTCATTTAAAAAATACAAAGATTTACTGTGGAGACAGTAAATCTACTCCTTCTAAAGGAAAGATCTTTTGGAGAGGGAAAATAGCAGAAGTAGACGGGTTTTTCTTAGGAAAGATTTCTGATGCAAAATCAACGAGTAAAAAGAGTTCATAAAAAACGGCGGGGTGATTGCCCTGCCGTTTTTTAGTGATGTGATGACATGTGCAGCTTCTTTTTTCGATACATGAGGGGAGTCATCTTCATTTCTTTTCGAAACTGATTAATAAAATAGCTTGTACTATTAAACCCTACTTGATAAGCGACGTCCGTCACATTTGCTTCTGCTTGCTGCAGCATAACTAAGCTTTGCTGAATTCGATAGTTTAATACATAGGTCAAAGGCGATTTTTTTAACATTTTCTTAAAATATCGACAGCATTCAGAACGGCTCAATTGTCCGGATTTGGCAATATCATCAAGCGTAATCTTTTCAGCAAAGTGCAAATGAATCCAATTGAGCATTCGCTTCATCCGCTGATTTTTGATCATTTCTTTTTCATTGTATTTCAGCTGCAAACCGTTAAGAATTAAATTTTTCCAAAGTATGCTGAGTTCAGAGGCAATCTCTATTTCATAGTGTTGCGGCTGCTTATGAATCCATGTGTGTATCTTATGTATAGACTCTAACACGTTGTTTCCCCAGGCTTGCTTTGGACTGATGAATAAATGTGATAGATTCGTTGCATGAATGTAGGGATAAACGTAATTTGTAAAAAGCTCTTGCGGCACAAGAAAATGAGGAGAAATATTTAAACAAATGTACACGCAGCCGGATTTGTTTATATCTTCAGTCATATGAAGACATCCGCTGTTAATAAACAGTCCGTAGCCTTGTTTTACAATCACTGTTTTTTCATTTATTTGAAAAGACGCATCACCTTTTATAACCAATACAAATTGAAGTTCATCATGCCAGTGAAGAGGGATGTAGCCGTTTATGTGATCACTGATCGTCGTTTGATAACATGCTACTGGCAGCTCAACGGTGCGATGGGTCGTTAGCTCTTTTAAGTTTTCATCAATTTTAAAATGGGCTGCTGGCATACATGTTCACCTCAATATATTTATATTTTTTAATGCAATATGCGTATTTTCTGCCCCGTTTTTCACTTATTATAACACTATTCTTATAATAAAAGTGAGGGATGGAAGATGAACGATCTCAGCCGGAAAAAAGGGTTCTTCTTTGTAACAACTGGAGCTATATGTTGGGGGATGGGAGGGACGGTTGCTCAAAAGCTTTTTCAAGAATTTGAAATCAGTGTAGACTGGCTTGTTTCAGTACGGCTGCTCATTGCGGGTTTTTTGCTGCTAATGATTTCATGTATAAAAAATAATCATTCTCACGTATTTGGAGTATGGAAGAACCGAAAGGCAGCTCTTCAGCTCGTCGTTTTTGCCATATTTGGTATGCTCGCCGTTCAGTATACATATATGGCTTCTATTAAGCATGGAAATGCAGCAGTAGCTACGCTGCTGCAGTATTTATCACCGGTGATGATTATCATTTATTTGCTTTTGCGCAAGCAGTCTATATTTACGCGACAAGACGTCATCACTGTTTTGCTAGCACTGGGGGGCTGCTTTTTTTTATTAACAAACGGCTCTATTTCTCAGCTGTCTGTTCCTGTATCTGCCGTTGTTTGGGGAGTGCTGTCAGGTGTAGCAGCAGCATTTTATACGCTGTATGCCGTGCCGCTGATCAAAAAGTACAGTTCGCTTGTCATCGTTGGCTGGTCAATGGTAATTGGGGGAAGCGTAATGAGCTTTATTCATCCTCCTTGGGAAGCGTCAAGCTTATCACCAATAACCTGGGGATATATTTTATTTGTCATTATTTTTGGCACGATGCTTGCTTTTTGGTTTTATGTAGAAAGCCTGCAAAGTCTTTTACCTAAAGAAACGAGTTTGCTTGGAAGTTTAGAGCCTTTAGCTGCTGTTATTACAACCGTTGTTTGGCTGAAAGAGCCTTTTGGTTTTTATCAATGGATAGGCACAGCTTGTATTATTGGATTAGTTTTATTACTCACACGAACGAAACAAGCATCTTCTAAGACGACACTTTCAGCATAAATAGAGGCTTGCTAAAAGAAGAAGCAAACCAATGTCACTTTTCCGCCGAATCTGTAGAAACTCGTTTGACTTTTAAAATCTTTACATATTGAATAAACACTCTTTCTTTTGTAGAGACATTTAATTTAGCAAGTCTTGATGCGTCATCTCGGTTTTTAGCAGATTCTATCACAAAAGTTCCTTTGATTTTGGCTTCATCTTTTAGAACGGAATACTGTATTTCAAATCGTTTTGCTTTCGTTTTCTGCATAGTGATTGATAAGCTCCTTTGCCTGGTAAATTGATGTATTGCTATGAAATAAGGTTCGATAAAAAGGAATAAAAGAACGTAACATATACTACTAAATGAAATGCAGAGCGGCAGTGACTTTTATCACACCACAACCTAGTATTTCATCTTTTTACCAAAAAAGATAGGGTGTTTTACCGTCGCTGCTTATAAAAACTTTTATTCTTTCTGCTTGACCTAGAGTTAACTCTATGGTTTATCTTGTAGTAGTATCATTTCAAGGAGGGGCTTTATATGAAGTATCATACAATTGCTAATACTGACTTACACGTATCAAATTTGATTATGGGAAATATGCGTTTAACAGAGCTTTCTTTACAAGAAGCAGAGAAGCTAATCCGCACAGCGATGGAAGAAGAAATTAACTTTTTTGACCATGCTGATATTTACGGTCCTGATTATGTGGGACAATGCGAAGAGTATTTTGCAAACGCTATACAAATGAATTCAAGTCTTCGTGAGAAAATGGTGATTCAAAGTAAATGCGGCATTAACGCAGCGGAAAATTACTATGACTTTTCAAAGAAGCATATCATAGACTCTGTTAACGGCAGCTTAGAGCGCTTAAAAACAGATTACTTAGATCTTTTATTACTTCATCGCCCAGATCCGCTAATGGATCCTGAAGAAGTAGCAGAAGCGTTTAATGAGCTTCAAAGCAGCGGAAAGGTACGTCACTTCGGTGTGTCGAACCACAACCCAGCGCAAATTCAGCTGCTTGAAAAATATATCAACCAAAAGCTTGTCGTAAACCAAGTGCAGTTCAGCATTGCACATACGCCAATTATAGACTCTGGTATTTCTTTAAATATGGGCATCGACCAAGCTGTGAACCGCGACAGCAGCGTGCTTGAATATTGCCGTTTAAATGATATAACGCTTCAAGCGTGGTCGCCATTTCAAAACGGATTTTTCGAAGGACCTTTCTTAGGCGACAAAGAGAAATTTGGAAAGCTAAACGAAGTGATTGATCGCATCGCAAGTAAGTATAGCGTGACGAATACAGCGATTGCCGTTGCGTGGATCACAACTCATCCTGCAAATATTCAAGTGGTGCTTGGTACTACAAATATTCAGCGTATGAAAGATGCAAGTAAAGGTTCAGAAATCAAGTTAACGCGCGAAGAGTGGTACGATATTTATAAAGCCGCTGGCAACATGGTGCCTTAAGCGCTGCAGTTCTTAAAATAAAGCAGGTAACTCCGTTCGAATATGGAACGGAGTTACCTGCGTTTTACGATAAGTAACTACTGGTTAAGCTAGAAAAAGATTTAGCAGCAGCTCAATTATTTTTGTGACGCCAAGACCTAACAAAAAGGCAATAAAACCGCCAATTACAATGGTAAGCATCATGTGAGCAGTATTCATCGTATTCATCCTTTCAGGTTTAAATATATGTTGCTTGCTGCTTGTACAAAAAGTCTGCAGAATAAAGAGCTCAATGAAGAAGACTATAAAAGAATAAATCCTCGAGATAACTAGAG
Organism: Priestia sp. YIM B13486; assembly: GCF_042787865.1. Lineage (NCBI taxonomy): Bacteria > Bacillati > Bacillota > Bacilli > Caryophanales > Bacillaceae > Priestia > Priestia sp. YIM B13486. The sequence continues at coordinate 236,921 of NZ_JBHZOZ010000003.1, forward strand.
GTCAAGACAAACTCATCATGTTTTTCTGAGAAGTTTAAGGTGTAGGAGGAAGCAGTATGACGTATACCATTTCACAAGTGGCAAAAAAATTGAACGTGACAATTTATACCATTCGCTATTATGATAAAGAAGGGCTTTTTCCATTTTTAGATCGTACAGCGTCAGGGAATCGTATTTTTAAAGAACAAGATATTGAATGGATTGATTTAATCTGCTGTTTAAAAAGCACAGGTATGCAAATCAAGGACATTCGGACGCTTATTGAAAACTGTACGCTTGAAAATGCCGTGCTTGATAAAAGCCTGCAAATGCTGATGGATCATAAAAAAGCGGTACAAAAAGAAATCGAAGAAATCCATCACAAGCTTGAGACGATTGATTATAAAATTAAGCACCTGCCGGAAATGTACGAGCGAATTGTTAACAAGCCTTCAAACTAAATAAAAAAGGAAGCGTAAAAATGATCGAAAAAGTAGTACCTCTCACTGCGGAGAATATGCAGCAGTGCATTAACTTGTATATGAATGTATTTACAAAAACACCTTGGAATGAGCCGTGGACAGAGAAATCTGCTAGAGAAAGGCTGACTGATTTACTGAACACACCTAAATTTATGGGCTATTTATTTTATGACCAAGGAGAGTTGATTGGAATGATTGCAGGTCACGCGAAAAAATCATACAGTAGTATGACCTTTTACGTGGCCGAGCTTTGCGTCAGCGCAAGCGCGCAGGGAAAAGGGTACGGTTCAGCTATCTTAAGCCGGTTTGAGAACGAACTTCAAAAACACGAGATTAACAGCTTGTATCTCTTGACGGCGACTGGAGGAGCTGCACAGGCTTTTTATGAAAGAAACGGCTATAGTGTCAATGATCAGCGCGTTGTCTTGAAAAAAACGTTTGTTTAATGTTTAGCACCTACATAGAGCAGGAAGAGAGTTGCAGAGTGACTCTCTTTTTAATTAATCTTTTTATCTATTAATATGTAGAAGAAAAGGAAGTATGAACAAGAAAAATAAGGTGATGGGAAAAAGCAGACAAGAAACGGCAGATTAAAAAGATCTATTTTTTTTATAATAGTTAGCCTTATTATGACCTGGTTGATAAGCACATTTAAAAACAGTGCCCATTATGTGGACACTGCTTTTTCATAATAAAGTGGAAAGCTAGCTTTTGGTAAAAAAATTAGCGGAAATGAAGCTGTTCATCACTATTTCTAATGATTAGCAACCGCCAAATCCTCCCCAGCAAGCACAGCCGATGATGATTAATAAAATGAATAATACGATGATTAAAGCAAAGCCACTGCCAAATCCGCAGCCGCCACCGCCGTAACCGTAACCGCCATAACCACAGCCACCATAGAAGCCCATATATTTCACCTCCAAGTTCTGAGTACATTTTTAACATATGCCTGAAATGCAAAAATGCTCCAAAAATATCCAACGATTTCAATGAAAATAAAAAAAGATAAGAAAATAAGATGGACACGGTACTTTTTTTCACTTTCTACATAGGATGAATCATCCCAAGATCTCATATATGAGCCCCCATGTTATAACAAAGCAGGCTAATACCACTTCCTCCTTAGCCTGCGTACATAATGAAGGAGAAGCCGAAGAATTTTTTCTTCGGCTTCTTATTTTTTACTATGAAATAAACACGTTAGTACTTTCCCTATACCATTCTAAGTCAGGGTCCGCTTCTTTTTGTATGTATTAGGTACTAAAGAGAAATCAAGCTCATTTTCATATAAACCTAGTAATTTTCTTTTTTTCGTAATTCTTTTCCCTTATTTTCAGCATAACCAAGATATTTGCCCAAGACAGCGAATAGGTAAATGCATATTCATGGGTGAAAGCAAAAACAAAAAACGGAGGTTTCTCTTATGAATTCAGAAATGCATTTTTTTCCTACTATGTATTCTCAAGATCATCATCAATTTCAACACACAGATGAAAGGTTTATTGGCAGACCGTTTGGCTTTGGCAGACCGTTTGGTTTCGGACGCCCGTTTGGCTTTGGCTTTGGCAGACCATTCGGCTTTGGCTTTGGAGGTCCATTTTTAGGAGGGTTAGCAGGAGGGCTAGTAGCAGGTTCACTGTTATCACCATATGGCTTTGGCGGCTACGGTTACGGTGGTTATCCTTATGGTGGCTTTGGCGGTTACGGCTATGGCTTCGGCGGCTGCTGTTAAACGTAAATAAAAGAAAAATCTCAGAAGAAATATTTTTCACATCATTCTTTTCTATAAAGAAATCTGTTTTGGAACGTAAGGCTTTATATCCATCCACAGTTAATCAGAGCGTGCACCCCACTTAATATAAAAAACCATCTGGTGAATTTCCAGGTGGTTTTTGATTTTTACATAGGGAAGAAATAAAAAATAGCGGCAGAAAGAGATAAAGAAAAGATGTTAGAATCGTGCTTTTTGTTCTTTACATTACAGTAAGAAACGCTTACTATGTGAGAAAATGGAAATGTTAATGAAGCATTCTTTTTACATAACTTTCTGTGAGAAGTAAAAGAGGGAGAGACATAACATGATCGAAAGTCATACTATTTATTTACGCCCGTTAACTGTCAGCGATGCGCACGACAGCCTTCGATTGCAAAAGGACAATCGCGGCTTTTTTGAACAGTTTTCTATGATTCGAGAGCATTCTTTTTATACGTTAGAGAGCCAAGTAGAAAAAATTCAGCGTCACGAAGAGAATAGAAAAAACGATGAAGAATACTATTTTGGTCTTTTTCAAAAAGAGAATAATAAGCTGATTGGCACCATTAGTCTTTTTCAAGTGCTGCGCGGATCTTTACAAAGCGCGTTTATCGGCTATTTCCTAGATCAGCATCATAATGGAAAAGGGTACGCAACAGAAGCCGTAAAAGCACTTGTTGACTATGCGTTTGAAGAGCTGCATCTTCACCGCATTGAAGCCGGCGTTATGCCACGTAATTTGCCTTCTCAGCGCGTATTAGAAAAAGCAGGTTTTCATAGGGAAGGAATTGCTAGAAAAAATGTAAATATTAATGGCATATGGGAAGACCATCAAGTCTTGGCTATTCTTAACCCTAATGATGAAATAGAAGAAATAAACGAGTTCTTAAAATTTTGATATACGTTTTTACATTTAAAATTTATAATGAGAATAAGAGAATAGAACAGTCTATATTTAAATAGTAGGTGACTAAGGTAATGGAAGAGAGGAACATCAATGAAAAAGCCGTTTGGGATGTATTGCAGATGGCTAGCGAAGTAGTCGGAAGCAGGACGCTGTTTGTAGGGATTTTCGACGAACAATTTTCAGTTATGAAAGCCTTTAATAAAGAAGGGGGAAGCCTTGTAGAGGATGGACTGACGCTGCCGTTAGAGCTTGCGGTATGCAACTTAGTTACGTGTGATGAACCCCTTGTTATTCCCAATACAAAACGCGATGTTAGAACGTCTAATTTAGCCATCATTGATGGTGCCCGGGTAGGTTCTTATTTAGGAACACCGATTGTGCTAGAAGACGGGAGAATGTTTGGTACCTTATGTGCGGTCGATCCGGATCCTTATCAGTTTAGCGAAAGTGAAATTCAAGGGTTAAACCGGCTGGCTGGTATTTTGTCTCATATTATTTATAAAAATCAAGCGGCTGTTTTGCCGAAAATTGAAGAGAAAATTCTGCAGCTTGATAAACTGGCGCTCGTAGGGCAGCTAGCAGCAGGATTAGCGCATGAGATTCGAAACCCGATGCAGTCGGTGCGTGGCTTTATTCAATTTTTATTTAATGAAAATGAACAGGCAGAGCCTTTTCAAAAAATTGTTCTTGATGAACTGGACCGCATGAATGAACTTATTAACAACTTCTTGCTTGTCACGCAGCCAACAGCGCCTAAAAAAGAAATCGTATCGATTGTAGAAGTTATTCATGATACCGTTGCTTTCTTGAAAAGTGAAGCTGCGCTATATAATGTCGAAATGAACGTAAGAATAGAAGGAGCCATTCCGCTTGTATCAATCGACCCTGCTCAAATGAGACAAGTGTTTATGAACCTTTTGAAAAACGCCATTGAAGCAATGGAGAAAAAGAAACGCGGGGAAGTAAACCTTATTATCAAAGAATGGGAAGATTGGGCTCTTATTGACATTCAAGATACAGGTTCTGGGATTCCGCTATCCATTATTAATAAAGTAGGAAATCCATTTTTCTCAACAAAAGATGGAACAGGCATGGGGTTAGGGCTTTCTATTTGTAAAACGATCATCAACGAGCATAACGGTAAGCTTGCGATTGAAAGTGATGAGAACGGGACAGTGGTGACGGTTAAGCTGCCTTTGACGCTTTAAGATAAAACAAAAAAGAAAGGAGAGCAAGCACTCATCCTTTCTTTTTTGCTGACCTTTTTAATATGCTGAACTGTCTTCAATCCAGTATTCATAGTCTTCCGCATCTTTTTTATTTAACTTTTTGCCGTTGATGTAAATTTTGTCCCACTCGTAAATTTGTTTATCCAAATAAACGTTAAATACAATGCGTATGTGCTCTTTTTCTGTATAATCGTAGCCGGTAAATTGTACAACGTGATGACGGCCTTCTTGCTTGATGTAGGTCCATTTTGGATGATCGTTGTACGTTTCAAGCGTAATTGCTTCGTCGCCGTAGCGAACTACATCTTTAATATTCGTTTTTGTTGGTAAAAGTGATAATCCCGCTCCGACTCCAAAAGTAATCACAAGCGCTAAGATGCTTAAACCAATAGCAATTCCGATGTGAGTGCCGCCTTTTATTTGCAGATAAGCTTCTTTCCGCTGCTCCGGCTGAGCTCCGGCTCGAGCTAACACGTTTTTAACGTGCTTATAATACCAGCGGTTGGCACATAGCCCTGTAATAAGTGAAGCACCGCCAAACACAATTGCATCGGACCACTCTGGTATGTCTACAAAGCACAAAAGGGAAAACCAAATTACCTCAATAAACGTTAAAATAAAAAAGTGCTTATACATTTTTCGGTATGCAAACCAAGCGCTTGTCAGAAAAAAGGCTGCCCAGTTCCACGTGTTGTTTTTAGCTGGATTAGCTGTTTTTCCCCACTTCAAATCATAATAGGACGTATTTGTTCGAACTACTTTATGCTCTTCTTCAANCCTCAATAAACGTTAAAATAAAAAAGTGCTTATACATTTTTCGGTATGCAAACCAAGCGCTTGTCAGAAAAAAGGCTGCCCAGTTCCACGTGTTGTTTTTAGCTGGATTAGCTGTTTTTCCCCACTTCAAATCATAATAGGACGTATTTGTTCGAACTACTTTATGCTCTTCTTCAAAAGACATGAGTTCATCTACTGCTTGTTCTTCCATTTAAAACACCTTTCATTGGTTATAATCTATCATCTAAAATGACTCTATTATTATACATTATTTCTAGTATTTTTCTATTCTTCCTTAAATTATTTTTAAAGTAAGAATATTTGCCCTGTTGGTTTTTTAACGGGAACTTTCATAAAAAAGAAGAATATGGTAGATTTGAAGAAAAAGGAGCTCCTTGAACATGAATCATTTAAAGAAAGCCCTGTACCAATCGTGGTCAATTCATTCAAGCACAAAGTGGACGGCTGACAATCCTTCTAAGGGACAGTGCGGCGTGACAGCTCTTGTCGTTCAAGATATTAAAGGAGGATATATTTTAAAAACTCCGTGTAAAGAAGGATGGCATTTTTATAATCAGCTTGATGAACAGCGCTATGACTTTACACAAGAACAATTTCCTGAGTCTCTCCAATATGCAGACATTTTATCCAGTCGGGAAGAAGCGTTTATGGATACCAATAAGGAGCAATATGAGGCTTTAAAGAAAAACGTAATGACCTATTTTATACATGAAAATTTGCTTTAGAAAGGAACACATAAATGAAAAGTATTCAGTATTCCATTGTTGATGTATTTGCACAGAGAAAATATACGGGAAATCAGCTCGCTGTTTTTAAAGACGCAGGAGGACTTTCAGATAAAGAGATGCAGCAAATGGCTAAAGAAATTAATTTTTCTGAAACGACGTTTATCACGTCTTCTTCTGCAAAAGGAGAATATAACGTGCGGATTTTTACGCCTAATGAAGAAGTACCGTTTGCAGGACATCCGACGCTCGGAACCGCTCATGTTATCCGAGAAGAACTAGAAGAAAAAGATACAGAGGAACTTATTCTTCATTATAAAGCAGGTCCTACGCCCGTTACATATGATGAACAAAAAGATGTGCTGTGGATGACACAAGGTCAGCCGACGTTTGGGAAAGTGTTAGATAAAAAGCAAGTTGCGGATGTGTTAAACCTTGATGAAGCTTATATCGATATGCGTTTTCCCGTTCAAGAAGTATCCACCGGTCTGCCGGTCATCCTTGTCCCGTTAACATCATTAGAAGCAGCTAAAGAGATACATGTAGACAAAGAAAAATATTTCAAACTGATAGAAAATACAGAAGCGAAAGCGATTATGGTCTTTTCGCCGGAAACCTATCACCAAGATCATCAGCTAAACGTACGAGACTTTGCCGACTACTACGGCGTTCCAGAAGATGCAGCAACCGGCAGCGCCAACGGCTGTTTAGCAGCATATTTAGTTAAATACCGTTATTTTAATCAGCAAGCTATTGACATACGTGTAGAACAAGGATACGAAATAGGAAGACCTTCACAGCTTTATGTAAAAGCTAGTTATGATGGAGAAGCTTTTCACATTCAAGTAGGCGGAAAAGTAGAGATGATTGCGCGCGGTGAATGGATTTTGTAACAAGCCGTTCATCTGCTGTTCACAATAAGTTCTTATCCTAATAAAAACGCAATAGGACCACCGCGTTTGGTTACACTAGTAAACAGATAGATACTGAAAGAATAAGTGATGGCGGCCAAAAGGCCGCCATTTTAAATGGTTGATAAAAGGAGTGGCAGAAAAAATGATTCACATTTTACTGGCGGATGACGATGAGCATATGCGGCAATTAGTTCGTCACTATTTGCAGCTTGAAGGCTATATGGTGCATGAAGCAAAAGACGGCGAGGAAGCTTCGGGTCTGCTTGCTAAGCAGCACATTCATTTAGCGGTTGTCGATATTATGATGCCTCATAAAGACGGATATGAAGTTTGCGAAGAAATACGCAGCTATTATGATTTTCCCATTATTTTATTAACAGCAAAAGATCAGCTCGAAGACAAAGAAAAAGGCTTTTTAGCAGGAACGGATGACTATGTTACAAAGCCGTTTGAACCAAAAGAATTGATTTTCCGAATCAAAGCACTGCTTCGCCGATACGAAGTGGTAAATGAAAAGAGGATCGTGCTGAACAGCACCTCTATCGACCGAAAAAGCTATGAAGTGCACTGCAGCGGACGACTGTTAATTCTTCCAATGAAAGAATTTGAATTATTAGCTCAGCTCGCGAGCTATCCAGGAAGAATTTTCACAAGAGAAGAATTAATTCATCTGATATGGGGAGCGGATTTTAACGGAGATAACCGCACAATCGATGTACACGTGAAAAGGCTGCGCGAAAGGTTTGAACATACCGATGATTTTGTCATTACGACGATTCGAGGCGTCGGCTATAAGCTTGAGGTGAGGGCAAAATGAAGACGCTCTATTTGCGGATTGTTCTGACGACCATTGCTGTAATGGTATTTAGCAGTCTCCTAGCGTTTATTTTAGCAAACGTTTATTATCAGTACAGTTTAAAACCTTATAACGATCAAAAGCTTACGCGTATGGCAAAAGACATTGCGAGCTTTTACGAAAGCAATAGGGGCGTGGATCAACAAGCTTATTTACAGCATATTAGTAAATTGGGCTATCAAATATATGTGGTGGACAGGAGCGGACATGAGACGTTTTACGGACGGGAATTTAGAAATCAGCGCTTAGAAAAGAGTGCTGTCAAACAAGTACTGGACGGAAAAATGTATCACGGAATTGCAAACTTTCCTTCACAGGTGTTTGTGACGGGATTTTTTGATAATGTGTTAGCCAATAGCATCGGCGTGCCGTTAAAAGGAGAAAGTAACAAGCAGCAAGCGCTGTTTATTCGCCCTGATATTCAGCTGCAGTTCGGGGAAATGCGCATTTTTTTCTCGGTCATTTTACTGCTGATGATTGTATTAAGTATTTTATTTGTACTTATTAGTACGCGTTATTTAGTAAAGCCAATTGTCAAGCTAACGGAAGCGACAAAACAAGTGGCAAAAGGAAAATACAACGTCGAGCTGTACGTAAAGCGCCGAGATGAAATCGGCGCGCTTGCTTCACATTTTTCCGAGATGGCTAAAAGTTTAGAACAGCTTGAAGAGATGCGCCAAGAATTTGTATCCAACGTGTCACATGAAATTCAGTCTCCGCTGGCGTCCATTCAAGGATTTTCGAAAACGCTCCGTTCTGCTAATCTTTCAGATGAACAGAGAAATGAGTACCTGTCTATTATTGAAGAAGAAAGCCGGCGCATGTCGTCACTCAGCAAACAGCTGCTTACGCTTGCTTCACTTGATAAAGAAAGTGAGCATATCGAAAAAAGTACGTTTGATGTTGCAGCTCAAATCAAGCAAGTGCTGTTTATGACGGAGTGGAGCTGGCGTGAAAAAGAGCTGGCTATTGAAATGGATCTTCCTTCAACGCTGATTTCAGGCGATCAAAAACTGCTTCATCAAGTGTGGACAAATTTGATTACAAACAGCGTAAAGTTTACGGAAGAAGGAGGAACGCTCTCTCTTCGCGTTGGCATGGAAGACACGCATTGCCACGTGGAATTTCAAGATACGGGAATCGGTATGTCAAAAGAAAGCCTCCCGCATATTTTTAATCGTTTTTATAAAGAAGATAAAGCAAGAAGCCGGACGGAAGGAAGCAGCGGTCTTGGCTTAGCGATTGTAAAGCAAATTGTCGAAATGCACGGAGGTTCCATTCACGTTGAAAGCGAAAAAGGAAAAGGCAGCACCTTTCACGTTTATCTTCCGAAAATGTAATGAGCCGTTCATCTTCCATTCATTTTCTATTTTTATACTTTAAATAGAATTAAAAAAGGAGATGAAAGAAACATGTTTTTGGCTTTACGTGAATTGAAACATGCGAAGCTGCGCTACTTACTCATTGGCGTGATTATGGTGTTAATTGTATGGCTTGTGCTTTTTGTATCAGGCTTAGCAAAGGGGCTTTCCTCTGACAATGCTTCAGCTGTTCAAGAAATGAAAGGAAATTACGTTGTGCTTCAAAAAGAAGCGGATCAACGCCTGACGCGCTCTGTTTTATCCATAAACAAAACAGAAGATATTCAACAGCTAAGCGGCAAGAAAAATGCTGAGCCGCTTGGTGTGATGATGACAGCAATTATAAATGAAGGAAAAGCCAAAAAAATAGACGCCTCGTTTTTTGCCATAAGCACAAGCGGCTTTTTAGCTCCGAACGTAACAGAAGGGAAGATGATTACGGACGATGCGAAACATGAAGCCGTGGCGGACTCTTCGCTTAAAGAAGAAGGAGTAAAGCTAGGTGATATGATAAAAGATACGGCTTCAGGAAAAAGCTTTAGAATTGTTGGTTTTACAAAAAATCAGTCGTTTAGTCACGCGCCTGTTATTCATATTAATTTTACAGAGTGGAAGACAATTGAAAGCACAGGTGCCTTTAATGCAGTGGTGTTAAACATGAACGATAAAAAAGCACATGCTCTTCAAAAAAAGAAGTCGGACATTGATGTGATTAGTAAAGATGAAGCGTTAAAAGGAATTCCTGGCTATCAAGAAGAACAAGGCTCGCTTTTAATGATGGTCGCGTTTCTGTTTATCATTGGCGCTTTTGTATTAGCCGTTTTTTTCTACGTGATGACGCTTCAAAAAATGAATCAGTTTGGGGTGTTAAAAGCGATAGGAGCAAAAACAAGTTATTTAGCGCGAACGATTTTATCTCAAGTGGTTGTGTTAACTTTATGCAGTCTCGCTATTAGTATTGGACTGACGTACGGAGTAGCTGCCATTTTGCCTGATTCGATGCCATTTTACTTGGATTTATCGCTAATCGCCGGCTGTTCGGCGCTGTTTGTAGCTGTTTCTGTACTGAGTTCATTATTGTCGCTGTATCGCGTAGCAAAAGTAGATGCGGTTGAAGCGATTGGGAGGGCTGTTTAATGAGTGAAGAAAAATTAGTTTTAGAGAGTGTTAGCAAGTCATTTGGAGACGGAGAAAACGCTGTAGTCGTGTTAAATGACCTATCGCTGCGTGTAAAAGCAGGAGAGCTTGTGGCGATTGTCGGTCCTTCTGGTTCCGGGAAAAGTACCTTTTTATCCATTGCAGGCGCGCTGCTTTCGCCGTCTAGCGGACGTGTGATTATTGACGGAGACGAGATTAATAAAATGTCTCCATCACAAATGAACAGCATTCGCCTGAAGAAAATTGGCTTTATCTTTCAAGCAGCTAATTTAATTCCGTATTTAACGGTTCGCGATCAGCTGCTGCTTGTAACGGAACTAGAAGGAAATCGAGACAAAGACGCCAAAAACAGAGCGGATGATTTGCTTGAAAAGCTAGGGCTTGCTCATCGCAAGCATCACTATCCTGAAAGTCTATCGGGCGGAGAACGCCAGCGGGCAGCGATTGCAAGAGCGTGGATGAATAATCCTGAAATTATCTTTGCAGATGAACCGACGGCAAGCTTGGATTCAGAGCGAGGAAGAGCAGTCGTGCAAATGCTCGCAGATGAAGTAAAGCTAAGGGGCAAATCAGCTGTAATGGTTACGCATGACCAAAGAATGCTGGATTTATGTGACCGCGTTGTGTGGATGGAAGATGGAAAATTAGTAGAATCAAACAGCGTGCAAGTTTAAAAAAGTGCTGCTCTTGACAGGAGCAGCACTTTTTTTGCGTTCTTCATTGTGCATATATTTGTCGTCTCGATTTGGAGCATCCATACGTTTGCTTCTTTATTAGTAGATGGGTTAGTTATTTATATTCCACTTCTTTAAAAAGCGTGTAGCCAAAATAAAACAACGCTATTTAGGAAGGAAAAAAATAAGAAACAGGAAATGAAAAGGCAATGAAGAAATAGTAAAAAGGTGATGAAACGATGAGAAAAAGGAGTGAAAGCAATGATTAAAAAAGTCGGTCAAATTATGGTGTATGTAAACGATCAAGATCAAGCGGTAAAGTTTTGGACAGAAAAAATGGGATTTCAAGTTATGTCTGAACAAAATAATGAACAAGGCATGAAGTGGATTGAGCTAGCGCCGGTAGCGGGTGCTGAAACAACTATTATCCTTCATAACAAACAGCTAATAGCAAAAATGCAGCCAGAGTTAAATGTCGGGACTCCTTCGCTGCTGTTTTTTACAGAGAATGTGGATGAATTATACAGAGACTTAACAGCTAAAGGCGTAACGGTGGGAGAAATCGTATCTATGCCTTCAGGAAAAGTCTTTAACTTTTCAGACAGTGAAGATAATTATTTTGCAGTTATGGAAAACGGGAATAATAAATAGAGCAAAAATAAAAAACACCGGGAGCATAATATTGTCTCGGTGTTTTACGGGCAAAGCAGGATAAGTTACTTTTCATTTTCATCTGCTGATTGGCAGTAGCAATAATATTCTTTATAAATTTACTCCTTTTCTTCATTATTCAACGCTATGATTGTACAAATGTGTATTAAAATTCACTTTAAGTTTCTAGAATTTAATAAGCCATTTCATAAATCAAGGAGTATTGCCTCTCATGATAAAACTAATAGGAAAAAAAGTGTTGCTAAGAGAAGCGACGCAAGAAGATGCTAATACGCTCTATTACTGGAAATATGAAGAGAAAAAACAAGAAGCGAAAAAATGGAATGCTCCGTACATACCAGACCGAAAGCTTACGAAAGAAAAGTATATGAATTCATGGGAAGAAGCGTATGAGATTTATCCATCAGTTCCCCGAATGCTTGCGGTCATCATTGATGAAAAAGCTGCGGGAACAGTGAGCTGCTATTGGGTGGACAAGCATACAAACTGGCTGGAAACCGGAATTGTCATTTACGACCCAGACTATTGGAGCGGAGGATACGGAACGGAAGCTTACCGCATGTGGATTGATTTTTTATTTGAATCTACACATTTACATAGACTCGGTATGTCCACATGGTCAGGCAATATCAGAATGATCAAAACAGCGGCAAAAATAGGTATGAAAGAAGAAGCAAGAGTCAGAGAAGCACGTATCGTAAACGGTGAATATGTTGATAGCATCAAAATGGGAGTGCTGCGAAGGGAATGGAACAAAAAGGTGCAGCAGGAGCTCTAATACCCTGTGTACTATGTTTTTCTGTAAACGTTTGTTTTTTATCCATAATTGAACTAAGCAGTTTAGTTTGATATATCCTAATACGGGGAATAGAGGGGAGATGGGGACGTGTAAGATTTTTATATAATTTAAAACTTCTTCTTTCATGAACGGAAGAAGTTTTTCTTATGTGAAATCATGTCATATGTCAAATCTAGCATGTATAAGATAGAAAAGAGGCAATATAGCCGTACTCTCTCCTACTACAAAAAAGTTAGAAACAAACTGTGTGTATCTTTATGAAAGAATGCACTTATGGCAGAGAGAATGATGGTTGCGATGGAGGTAACTAGATGAACGTTGATGGAGAAAATAAAGTTCCTCATTTTTATTCACTGCGGTCTGTTTCGCAAAAATTATTTGAGGTTATTACCAAACAGCTGAATGTCCGCACAACGTACGTAACTAGAAAAGGAGAAACAGCGATGACGGTCCTCAGCTCATATAACGAGAAGGAAGAAATTATTCCTGAAGGATACAGCGTTGAATACGGAGGTACATACTGCCGCTTAATCATTATGAATGACGGAGACGTTATGCATACGGCAAATCTGATGAAGGATGCCGTTACCAGACAGCTAGAAGTAACGGATCAATTGCAGGTAAAAGGTTTTTTAGGTGTTACATTAAAAGATTTAAAAGGAAATGTATTTGGAACACTCTGTGTAATGGACAAGGAAGAAAAAGAATTTTCAGGAGAAGATATTGCTTTTTTACAATCAATGGCAGGTGTCTTATCTCATATGATAGATCTGGATGAAACACGATATCAGATGGGGTTTTTAAGTGTCCCAATCATTCCGATTACAGAAGGTGTTTCGATTCTTTCTCTTCAAGGTATTATTGATAAAGAGCGTGCGGATCAGATTATGACAGATGTGCTTCACGATGCAGCTCATAATGAAATAGATTACTTTATCATTGATTTATCGAAGCTGCTTCTGAGAGAAAAAGAGTTTCCGAATTTCTTCTTAAAAATGATTACAGCACTTCAGCTCATGGGTGCTCAAGCAGTTATAACAGGTGTAACGCCGACATTTGCGAAAGAGCAAATTAAAAATCATGATTTGAAAAACTTACAGTTAAAAGTCGTGAAAAATATTCAACAAGCTCTTCAATGTGTGGGGTATAACTTAATCAAAACATGAAGCAAGCCTTAGCTCTATGAGCCAAGGCTTATTTTTGTGTATGTATATAACAAGCTGGTATGATCAGAAGCTGTGAAAGCATCAAATGCAGCATAAAGTGAATATAGATAAAGAATATAACTTTATTGAAGCCTTGCGTGATGATCATTACGCATCTTTTGACGGTGTAAGAAATAGCCGCGGGAGAGGCCTGCGTATGGCTGATGATCTTTTTTGTGGTATGCAAAAACATCATGGGGGGAAATACATGCGAGTAAACTTCAAAAGGTCCGCACAAGCGGGTGTGAATATGAAAAAGAAACAGCCGAGAACACTTCACTCCACGTTAAACACAATAGGGATACTTATGTTTATTGGAATTTTGATCAGGTGGTGGACCGTGCCGTTTGCCGTTAGTAAGGATCTCCGAATTTACTATAATCAAGATTTTCAAATGACATTGAATGAGTGTAAAGAGTTTCTTGCGTTCGTTTTATGCGCAGCAAGCGTGTATTTTAGTTTAGTAAACGTCTACTTTTTAGGAAAAACAGGTAAAAAACTAGTCTATACCGTTCTTGTTTTACTGGCTGTTTTTAACCTCTATATGATGCTTGCACTTCTTGCTGTAGCTACGCATTAAAGGCGTGCGTGCAGCTTAAAAGAAAGAGGTCAAACTTCCTTTCTCTTTTAAAGTGCTTTGCGATTTTTTTATACGAAAAACAGATAGAACTTCAAACATCTTCATTAGTTGAGCTTTCATAGCACTTCCACCTTTTGATATTTTTCACCTGACACACATGTAAATAGTATGTATGTTTTTACTTTCATACAACTCTATGAAATCCATTAAAACAGTTTTATTTTTTAAATTCAACCGAAAAGTATTTTCATTATTTTTCCATAAACTAAACGAGATAAGCTGCTATAAGGTTTAAACCAAAAAAGAAAATTGAAATGATTTTTTACGAGTTTAATATCTTGACGAAAAAATATTTCAGGAATAAGATAGGTTACATAAAGTAACGAGTGAAAGAAAAGTTACTTTTAAAAGATTATATTTTTCCTAACAGGAGGAAGAGATATGGAAGCGATGACTTTTGTTTTATTCGGTTCAACAGGTGATTTAGCGAAACGCAAAATTTATCCTGCACTCTATAATTTATTTGTAGACGGGAAAATCCCTAAATCAATTTCTGTTGTGGGACTAGGCAGAAGGGAGATGTCCGATGCTGATTTTCAGAAAAAAGTAAAAGAATCTATTCATACTTTTTCACGTCGCATCGAAAAAGATTCATCTCTTATGGAGCATTTTCTTTCAGCTTTTCGCTACAGCCAATTGGATGCAACGAATGCTGAAGACTATAAAAGTGTGTTAAATCTAGTAGAAGCACGAGAAGCAGAACTAAATATTCCAAGCAACCGAATGTTTTATCTCTCCGTTGCACCAGAATTTTTCGGTACGATCGCCGAGCATATTAAAAACAGTGGCTTAGATGCTACAAAAAGTTGGAAACGGTTAATTATTGAAAAACCATTTGGTCATGATCTACAGTCAGCTCGTCAATTAAACGAAAACTTAAGCAAAGCGTTTAAAGAAGAAGAGATTTACCGCATTGACCACTATCTTGGCAAGTCGATGGTGCAAAATTTAGAAGCGCTGGAATTCGCTAATCCTATTCTTCAATCATTATGGAATAACGAACATATTGCGAATATACAAATTACAGCAAGTGAAACGGTCGGTGTAGAGGAAAGAGCAAGCTATTATGACCATTCAGGAGCCATTCGAGATATGGTTCAAAATCACATGCTGCAAATGCTGATGATGACGGCTATGCACTTACCTGCTCGCATTAGCGCTGATGATATTCGAAACGAAAAAATAAATGTGTTAAAAGCGCTTCGTCCGCTTGTAAAAGAAGATATGGATCTAGACGTTGTTCGCGGTCAATATGAGGCCGGAAAAATAAACGGGTCTTCAGTGGAGAGCTACGTAAATGAGCCGGGCGTATCACCATCTTCTCAGACGGACACGTTTTTAGCAGCCAGACTATATATCGATAATTCGCTTTGGAAAGGCGTTCCTTTCTACATTCGTACAGGGAAAAGAATGGCGGAAAAAGCGACGCGAATTGTTATTGAATTCAAAGACTCGTTAAAAGAGTTGTACTTAGACAAAGGAGAAACAACATCTCCAAACCTGTTGATCATTGAAATTAACCCGCATGAAAATATTACGCTGCAGTTGAACAGTAAAAACCCATTTAATCATGGTCATATTGAGCCTGTACAAATTAATTTTTCAGGCCAGCAAGAAGGAGCACCTGAAGCATATGAACGCCTTATTGCAGATGCATGCGCCGGAGATTCTACATTTTTTGCTCATTGGAAAGAAGTAGAGCTAGCTTGGGAATGGGTTCAGCCGCTTCTTGAAGCGTTTGAGGAAAATACAGTGCCGCTTTATAAATATGCAGCTGGTTCACACGGCCCTGATGCATCACATGCACTTTTAGAAAAAGACGGTTTTAAATGGTGGCTGGATGAAGAAACAGCGCGCCGATCACGCGAAGTACAGCCAGTTTAATACAAACAAAGCGAAAGAAGGATGACACATGAGTACCAACATAGACACACTTGCAGTTAATACGATTCGCACCCTGTCAATCGATGCGGTGAACGCAGCCAATTCAGGCCACCCCGGGCTTCCAATGGGAGCGGCTCCGATGACCTATGCGCTATGGGCGAATCACTTACAGCATAATCCGGCAAATTCAAGCTGGTTTAACCGAGATCGTTTTATCTTATCAGCCGGTCATGGCTCAAGCTTGCTGTATAGCATGCTTCATCTAAGCGGATACAATGTATCAATAGAAGATTTAAAAAGCTTTCGCAAGCTAAACAGTAAAACACCGG
Organism: Priestia sp. YIM B13486; assembly: GCF_042787865.1. Lineage (NCBI taxonomy): Bacteria > Bacillati > Bacillota > Bacilli > Caryophanales > Bacillaceae > Priestia > Priestia sp. YIM B13486. Next base: position 253,289 of record NZ_JBHZOZ010000003.1, read on the forward strand.
GACATCCTGAATTTGGCCATACGGACGGCGTGGAAGCCACAACAGGTCCTTTAGGTCAAGGAATTGCAAATGCAGTCGGAATGGCAATGGCAGAAGCTCATTTAGCGGCAAAATTTAACCAGTCAAAATTCCCAGTCATTGATCACTATACGTATACGTTAGTAGGCGATGGTGACTTGATGGAAGGCATTTCTTATGAAGCGATGTCCATGGCTGGCCATATGAAGCTTGGCAAACTTATCGCTTTATATGACTCCAACGATATTTCGTTAGACGGGGAATTAAATCTTTCGTTTAGTGAAAATATCCAAAAAAGAGCGGAATCTGCAAACTGGCAGTATTTGCGTGTAGAAGATGGAAATAACGTAGATGAAGTCACAAAAGCCATCGAAAAAGCGAAGCAGAACACCGAGCAGCCAACGCTTATTGAAGTGAGAACAATTATTGGCTACGGAAGTCCAAAAGTAGCGGGAACAAATAAAGCACACGGTAATCCGCTTGGAGAAGAAGAAGCAAAAGCAACAAAACAAGCCTACGGCTGGAAAGCTGAAGAAAACTTCTATGTTCCAGAAGAAGTAAAAGCCCATTTTGAAAAGCTAGAAGAAAAAGGGATGAAAGCAGAAGCAGAGTGGAACGAGCTGTTTGCTTCTTACCAAAAAGAATACCCTATGCTCGCTGATGAATTAGAGCGTGCTATCACAGGCGAAGCGTTAATTGAAGTGAATGATATTTTAACATTCTCATCAGAAAAAGCGATTTCGACTCGTGTTGCAAGCGGAGAAGCTATTAATTATTTCACTAAATCTTTGCCATCTATTTTTGGAGGCAGCGCTGATTTATCGCATTCCACGATGACGGACATTAAAGAAGAAGGCCCTTACGCACCAGGATATTTCGGAAATCGAAATATTTATTTCGGCGTACGTGAACATGCAATGGGAGCGGCCGGAAATGGAATGGCCCTTCACGGCGGTGTGAAGCCGTTTGTCAGCACATTCTTTGTTTTTAATGATTACTTGCGTCCAGCGATTCGTTTGGCTGCACTGCAAAAGCTGCCGGTCACGTATGTGTTTACTCATGATTCCATAGCAGTAGGAGAAGATGGACCGACTCATGAGCCCGTTGAACATTTAGCTTCTCTTCGTGCAATTCCAGGGCTTACCGTAATCCGTCCGTCTGATGCAAACGAAACAGCTAGCGCTTGGGCTTATGCGCTTCAGCAAGCGGAAGGTCCTGTAGCCTTAGTGCTTAGCCGTCAAAACTTGCCTGTGTTTGAAGAAACAAAACAAAATATCAACGACCTAGCTAAAGGAGCTTACGTATTAACCGAAACAAACGATAAGCCGGAGCTGATTTTTATCGCTACAGGTTCTGAAGTAGCACTAGCGGTCAGTGCTAAAACTCAGCTAGAGCGTGAAGGTATATCTGTACGTGTTGTAGCAATGCCTAGCTGGGAGCTGTTTAACAAGCAGTCAAAAGAGTATCAAGAGCGCATCTTGCCTGAATCTGTTTCAAAACGAATCTCTCTAGAAATGGGAATTTCACTTGGTTGGGAACGCTTTGTAGGACCAAAAGGAAAAGTGTTAGCTATTGACACATTCGGTGCTTCAGGAACCGGAGCTGATGTGATGAAGCTGTTTGGATTTACAGAAGAAAACGTAGTGGCACAAGCAAAAGAATTGCTAAAGGCTTAAATAAGAAGATAAATAGAAGGAGCTGTTCACATGAAAGTAGGATTAGTTGGTTTAGGGAAAATGGGGATTAACTTAGGACAAAACTTATTGGATCAACGTCATGACGTTGTAGCATTTGACGTAAATTCAAACGCAGTGGAACAAATGAAAGAGTACGGTGCTTCAGGAGTATCAAGCTTGCAGGAGCTTGTTCAGTCACTAGAAACACCAAGAGTTCTATGGCTGATGGTTCCTCATACGGTTGTTGATTCTGTTATTGGTGAAGTGAAGCCTCTTTTAGCTGAAGGAGATATCGTAATTGAAGCCGGAAACTCTCATTACAAAGAGTCTATTCGACGCTATAACGAGTTAAAAGAAAACAAAATCCGCTTTATGGACGTTGGAACATCTGGCGGAATGGAAGGCGCTCGTAACGGAGCTTGTTATATGATTGGCGGAGATCGTGAAGCGTGGGAAATTGTTGAACCTATCTTCCGCGATACAGCAGTAGAAAACGGATATCTATACGCTGGTGAAGCAGGCAGTGGCCACTTTTTAAAAATGGTTCATAACGGCATTGAATACGGCATGATGGCTGCAATCGGAGAAGGATTTGAAGTTCTTGAAAAAAGCCAATTTAACTATGATTACGAAAAAGTAGCGAGAGTATGGAACAATGGATCTGTTATTCGTTCATGGCTAATGGAATTAACAGAAAATGCATTCTCTAAAGATGCTAAGCTAGATGACATCAAAGGAGTTATGAACTCTTCTGGTGAAGGGAAATGGACGGTAGAAACCGCTCTAGACCTTCAAACAGCTACGCCGGTTATTGCAATGTCTTTACTGATGCGCTATCGCTCGCTTGAAGATGATACCTTTACAGGAAAGGTAGTTTCCGCACTTCGAAATGAGTTTGGCGGTCATGCTGTGGAAAAGAAATAACAAGTGAAATAGTGGGTATAGTAAAAAAAACTAATGGAGGAATGAAAAAATGAAATTTTTTATTGATACTGCAAACCTTGACGATATTAAAAAAGCATACAAAGTGGGCGTTTTATCTGGCGTCACAACAAACCCTTCTCTTGTTGCAAAAGAAGGCGTAAAGTTTGAAGATCGTATTGAAGAAATTTTAAAAACTGTTCCAGAAGTAGAATCCGTTTCAGCAGAAGTGACGCCGGATGCCGAAACAGCAGAAGACATGATTGCGCAAGCAGAAGAACTAATTAAAATTAATGGCGGGGATCAAAATATTACGATTAAGCTTCCAATGACAATCGCTGGATTAGAAGCGACTCGCTACCTTGCTAAAAAAGGTGTAAAAACAAACGTAACGCTTATTTTCACTGTGAACCAAGCGCTTTTAGCAGCTCGTGCAGGTGCAACATATGTATCTCCATTCCTTGGTCGCCTTGATGATATTTCAGAAGACGGCGTACAGCTTGTGGCTAAAATTGCCGAGTTGTTCCGCATTCAAAATATTGACTCTCAAATCATTGCGGCTTCTGTAAGACATCCGGATCACGTTACACGCGTAGCCCTTGCCGGAGCTCATATTGCAACGATTCCATATTCAGTAATCGAGCAGCTTGTTAAACATCCTTTAACCGAACAAGGAATCGAAAAATTTGCGGCTGATTGGAAAAATGCTGTTCAAAATTAAGTAAAAGATAAAGAACGTGCGCATTCTAGAAAAAGAATGCACCCGTTCTCTCATAATATCCTTAAAGAGGTAAACACCATGAATACAGTAGATGCTAAGATGATTAAAACCCAATACGGTTCAGAGGTTTATGTAGATGATGTAGAACATATTAACTTTAAAAGCCTTCATGCGCCGAAAGTTAACCAGCCGCTCTATCGCATTGAATTTGAAATTGGCTACTTTTTATTAAAAGAACACAGATATTACGAGTACGAAAAAAACTATTTTTGGCTTGCAGTAAGCGAAGATTTTAGTAAGCTAATTATTCAAGAACCTGATATGGAAAGCTTATTTGGAGCTAAAAGCGAAGAAGAAAGAAAGGCGACAAAAGAGCTTTTAAGTCAGTGGCTCATTCATACAGAGGCTTATAAAAAGCAATTAAATCAGCATATTAATGACTGCAAGAAAAGTAATAAGACAAATGAGAGCATAACGGTTGTTTTAGAAAAGCTGCTGAATATTTCAGCAGCAGACATTGAACAAGCCCCGATTGAGAAATTAGCTGCCTCACGATCAGTTTAACTTAAAAAAGTAGGTAGGCATTCATAGCTGTACTTGAAAAAGATGCTTCGTTTAAAACGCGAAGCATCTTTTTTTCAGTTTCAACTATTTAACTCTTTAAAATTCCTCTGTTAAAACGACTCTATTACTTATTTCGCTAAAGCCCGCGTTACTTGAATAACTTATACCAGTATAAAGTGGTTCCAATAGTAGGGTTATATGACTGCTTTAGTGTGTCAACTCCACCTAGTATGAATCCTTGTTTTACATAAAATCTGCATGCGCCAAGATTATCATCTTGTGCTTCCAAGGACATTCCTATAAGTTTTCTTTGTTTTGCCCACTCTTCTGCTTTATTTAAGAGAAACTTTCCAAATCCCCTGCCTCTATAGTCTTTTTTAGTAGCAATGTTTTCAATATAACAGAAGCGATTCCAATCCTTAATGATTCTAATCTGTCCTATGCAAGTATTATTCATATAAGCTAAAAACAAAGCTTTATCCTCTCGGTTTATATATTGGCTCCAATCAAGTTTGTCATCTGGAAAACGTGTTTCTCTAGCTTCATCAAAAAGAACTTCTTTATAAGACCACCTTCCTGATTGTAAACTGGGGACAACTCTGCCATATAGCTTAAAATAATCATTTGTCATATTGATATCCTCTATTAAGTCATTATTTAATGGAGAAATAATGAGTTTACTTTCACTGCCCAATAGTACACACTTCCTTTTATGATGTTTTGAAAATATTTTATTTAAGGATAAGTAAACCCTATCTTATTCAATATGACTGCCCGTTAGCTGAATAGGCCTTTCTTTATACAATACTATAAAAAGGAAATTTTCCCTTGCTATAATTAAAAGCAGCAATCCTTACAAAAAGCACCTTAGGAAAATAAAGGATAGTAATAAAAACGACATAATTGTCGTTTTTACATTGACGAATCAATTCCAGGAGGTTACATTATATTAAAACGACAACATTGTCGTTTTAATATAAGGAGGCTGAAATGATGCTTATTACGATGTTAACAACAGGAACGCGGGGAGACACCCAGCCTTTTATGGCTTTAGGATTAGAGCTAAAAAAGAAAGGATACCGTGTACGAATTGCGGCTTCAGAAGCTTATCAAAACTTCATAAAATCGTATGGATTCGAATATGCCATGCTTCGAGGAGATGTTTCTAAAATTATAGAGAGCGGAGCAGCAGACGACGCGATTAATGCAGACAATCCTCTCAAATTTTTTTCAAGCTTAAAAAATGAAAAGATGATGGGTATGATGATGAATATACAAGAAGATTTGCACAAAGCATGCAAAGGAGCCGATGCAATTGTATATCATCCAGGTGCGGCAATTGGTTACTTTGCTGCTAAAGAGATGAATATACCAAGCATTCTAGCCAGCCCTTTTCCAATGACACCAACAAAAGACTATCCAGCTTTAATTTTTTATGATCGACCACGATTTGGAAAAATATATAATAAGCTGACGCATCGTATTTTTGAATGGGGATTTTGGAAAGTAGTAAATGGTCCTTTAAAAAAATATTGGGTTCAGCAGCATGGAACAGGACCTAACGATTTTTCATGTCCATATCCAAAGCAGCGTACAGCAGCTAACCCAACCATTATTTCGTCAAGTCCCACTGTATTTTCCGTATCTAAAGATTGGCCTGAACACGTTCATTCCTACGGAAATTGGTTTATGGACAGTGACCATAGCTATCAGCCGGAAGAGAAGCTGGAAAGGTTTTTAAAGGCTGGAGAACCGCCAGTTTATATTGGATTTGGAAGTGTTGGTGATAAAAAAAATGCAGGCGAAACGACTGCTTTAGTGATTAAAGCCTTAAAACTTGCCGGGAAACGAGGTATCATCAATACAGGAGGAAGCGGAATGAATCACACGGAAGAGATAGCAGAAGACATTTTATTTGTAAAAGATATTCCTCATGAGTGGCTGTTTCCTAAAATGTCTGCCGTTGTTCATCATGGAGGAGCAGGAACAACAGCCGAAGGCCTCCGAGCTGGTGTTCCAAGTATTATTGTTCCTTATGGAAATGACCAATTCGCTTGGGGAAGAAAAATTCACGAGCTAGGAGCTGGAGCAAAAGCCATTCCGAGAAAAGAATTGACGGCTGAAAAATTATCCGCAGCCATTTCCTGTACGCAAGTTAATGAAATTCGATCCAGAGCACAAGAAATCGGAAAACAAATCCGAGCTGAAAAAGGAGCTGAAAAAGCAGCTCAGGTGATTATTGATGCACTCGAGACATTCGAAAATAAATAAAAAAGTAAGCGAGCGTGAAAAAATGCCAAAAGTAAGGGAAGGATACGCTGAAAAAAAGAAGCAAGAGATTTTAGAAGCAGCCAAAAGAGTATGCAAGAGCAAACCGGTGCATGATGTAGCCATGCGAGATATCGTTTTGGAAGCTGGAATGAGTCAGGGAGGCGTGTACAAATATTTTTCAAACCTTGATGAAGTATTTGTTGGACTTCTTAATCAAGAAAGCGTCAGCTATAAAGTAAAAGATAAAATTGAAGCCCTACTTCAGACAAAAAAAGATTCCTTTGAAATGCTGCATGATTTTATTATGTATATTGGAGAGCATATCCAAGAATCGATGACAGCAGGAGGAGAAATTTACTTTGAACTAGTAGCGTTGTATTCAAAAGACCCTCAGCGTTTTATGAAAATTGAAGATCAGCTAGTTGAAGTCTCTAACCTTAAATATATTCAAAAAAAGCTTCACGACTTTATTACGCAGCAAATAGAAGTAAAGAATTTCTCTCCGGCTGTACCAACAGATGATCTGCTAGCTTTTATGGCTACAGCGATCAACGGAATTACACAAAATCCAGCGCCGGTTTACAACGTCGATGAAAAGAAACAAGTTGCTGAGGCGGCAAACGTAGAACGGCATGTCAATACGCTTTCAATAGCCGTTCGAAAGCTATTAGGAGAATAAGTACAGCTGTAATATTAAAATGTATCTTATACTATTGCTAGCAGCGTTAAGTATATTTTTTTAAAAGGTTTTTTCACTTCTCCGTCTCCTTTGAATAGTTTTGCAAAAATTAAGCATAATACGACTGCAAACTATATTTAAGGAGATGGAAAAAATGAAAAAAGGGCTTATCATTGCTTCTTCAGTTCTTTTTCTTTCCGGCTTAGCTGCATGTGGAGGAAATAAAGACAATAACGCAATGGACAATACTCAAAATGACTTACGCAACACTTCTACAAACGATGGAGTTAATAACAATATCCCAATGGATAACACTGATCAGCCGACAAAGTCAGTTGAAGCAGCACAAAATGTAGAAGATATGAAGGAAGTTGACGATGCATATGTGCTTCGCGATAATAATAACGCGTATGTAACGGTAGACCTAGCTGGAAATGACGCAGCGGACAACAATGATAACGGCAAGGTGAACACCGTAACGTATAACGGCGATACTTATCATGAAGTTTCAACTGATTTTGAGCAAAAAATTGCAGACCGCGTAAGAGAAGCAGATAGTAAAATCGACAAAGTATACGTGGCGTTTGTAAACACGGGCTTAGATAATATGAACAACAACAATAACGTACCTGGCGTAGATAAAAATGACAAGATGTATCGAGATGATGAAAAAGACAACAACCGTGATCCAGAAGATATTGTAGAAGATCCAAAAGATATGATGGATCGTGACAACAAAGATCAATAACATCAAAAAGGCCTCTGAATCATCAGAGGCCTTTGGTTCATTAACTAAGTTCAAGTAAAGAAATAAAAATCGGAAGAACACAGCAAGAAACGGCTGAAATAAAATCAAGCTCGTTCTGTTTTTTTGCAGAAAGCGTGAACTCCATCAAAATAATTGTCAGGATACTCATGAAAAGCGTTGCATAAAAAAGAAAATCGCGCTGACTTTCCACTAAAAACAACACCGCATTTAAAATCAAAATAACGGCATAAAGAAACTTAAGCAGTAAGTGAAGCTGCATGCTAAATTTATTCTCTTGTTTGTAGCGCAAGATATAAACAAAAAAGAAAATAAATAAAGTTAATTGCCATGAGGCAGGGAGTAGCTGCTGCCATAGATTGTCCAAGAAACTCATTCCTCCTATAAAACGATGATGCATATATGTAACACACACGTTTTTATTTTAAAAGTGAAGAGTATCTTTAGGCAAGAGCAATTTTTCATTTTTTATAGACTTTTAATATAAAAAAAGAAAGGTCATCACGACCATTCTTTTTACTTCACTTCAATTAAAACCTTCGTACCGTCAGGAAACTCGTCTACTTGATGGGAGATCCAAGACCCGGCGCCTCGGTTGTCTGAAGGCTTTACATATTCAATATCAGCACCGCTTCCGCCTTCTTCACAAAAGGCCATCGGAAACTCATCTCGGTCATAGCCGCTTTTAGTCGGAATGCCTTTTAAAGACTCACGGCGGTTTTCCTCAGCCCCGTCTCGGTCAATTGTACAAACAGCCGATTTTCCTTTATCGATTGCATGTTGAATGTGCGCTGCAGTTTCAGGGTAACGATCAGCAGGGAAGGTAATTACTTCATCGTAGGAGGTATTCGTTGAAGAGTTCTGCTCTAACGGATTTCCTTCAATCATAACAATAACGGCTAATACTAAAATTAAAATACCAGAAACAATTTTTTTCAATCTGTAAAACTCCTTTATAAAACGTTTATCACTTTTATTTTAAAGTAATAAGAAAAAAATGTAAAAACATATAATGGAACTAGTCAAAATTCATAAGAAAAATATAAGCTCACGTACAGTCGCTGAACGTGAGCTTATGTCTAATGATGAGAGTGATGATGCGTTTCGTTTTCAGCTGGCTGCAGTGAACGTAATTCTTCTTTCGATAATTCGCCTACTGCGACTTGCTGAGTAGGAAGGATGTGTTCACCGCGCGCGTTAATATCCGTTTTAATATAGTAAATACCATCTTCCTTAAAGGTTGCTTTGGCTTTATACATACTGCCGTCATAATGCGCTTTTACTATTTCAACTTTACCGGGAGCATCTTTTTTCCACACTTTAAACTGAACGCTTTTGGCATCATCCACCGTTTTATTTTCTTGCTTTAAGTGCACTTCTAGTACCTGTGTGCTCCGTGGTTTTATAGTTTCAGGAAGCATCACATGCGCAGACAGAGGCTTTGGCTGCTTGTAGAGCTTGTCTGCGTTACTGTTTACAGAGCACGCGGAAAGTAAAATCGTACTAAGTATGACCAATCCGGGTATTTTCCATTTGTTCATTGTTACTGCACCTCACATCGTTTCATGCATCATGCGTTTAAAAACCGCTTCAATGCTGGAATTCGTTTGATGACAAAGAAATCTAAAAGCCACACGATAACTAAGGACAGTCCGACTAAAGGAAAGACGAGACCAAACACCACGATTATACACGTCACAATGCGCATTACATTTCCTTCAGGAACTTTAGGAGCGCCTATGTTTTTAGCTGGTTTTCGTTTCCACCACAGTAAGGCTCCGCTGATAGCAATACCAGCAATTCCGATACAAACAATGAGGCCCATAAGCTGATTTATAAACCCAAACTGTGTACCTTTATGAAGCGTAATACCAAGTGCAATCAATTTTCCCATAAATCCATAGTTGTCGTACCGATAATCGGCTAACACAGCGCCGGTGTATTGATCAAGGTGAATGGTTGCTTCATCCTGAGCTCTTGGTGAAAAAACAGAGAGCGTATACACGCCTTGAGGTTCTTGCGGAATAGAAATGGTATAGCCGTCGTGCATATGCTGTTCTTTTGCAATATCTACAATGTCATCAAGCGATACTTTTGTATATTGCGAAGCTGTGGAGTTTGGAACTTCTAACGTTTCAGCTCCCCAAGGCACGTCCGCTACATCTTTTGTTTGCACGGTTGAAGTAGGTGCACTGCCTACCCAAATAGACGGAGGGTACCCAACGCCTGCGTTTGTGGCGATTTGCTGAAACGCATTGCCCCACAGTCCTGACCACGGAAGGCCCGTTAGTACGAGAAAAAGCATACCAGCTGAAATCCAAAAGGCCGGTACCGCATGAAGGTCTCGTGCAAGCACGTTTTTACCTTTTGAAAAACGAGGAATCAGCACGCCTTTTATTTTGTCTTTTTTGCGCGGCCACCATAAAAAAGCACCGGTTACAATTAAGACAATCGCCCAGCAGGCCGCAAGTTCTACGATACGATCACCCGCTGTTCCTGCCATTAGCTCTCCGTGAAATTCTTCAATTTGATTCATTAAGCGACTCGAATCATCCAGTTTTCCTACAATGTGACCATTGTGAGGATTAACAAAAATCGTATATGTATGGTTTTTTAATGAGATTCCTACTTCTGAAGAACGAGTGGAGCGCTCACTGGGCTTATACGTCAACACGTCAGCGCCTGGATACTTTTCCTTTACAGCCTGCACTTGTGCTGAAGGGGATGTAGACTGTGATTGAGCTTGAACATGATACAAGTCGTGGTACAGTCTTTCTTCAATTTGAGGCTTGAACAAATACACGCCTCCAGTAACAGCTAATATAAGAAGAAACGGAGTAAACACTAAGCCCGCATAAAAGTGCCAGCGCCATATGGCTTTGTATAGGCCTTGAGAACGCGCCGTGCTTTTTTTAGTTGTACTTGTTGTTTCTTCGCGCTTTTCCTGCATCATTTTTTCCTCCTTTTTACTAACGAACGTGCTTTCATTATAGAAGGAAAGGGAGAATTAGCCATCACTCCTGAGAGTGATTGTTGGGACTTATAAGAGGAAGCTGCTAATAAAAAAACAGCTCGTGAAAGCTGTTAGTTCATTAAGCCGTTTTGAAACGCATAGCTTGTCAGCTGCACGCGGTTTTCTAAATGAAGCTTGCTTAAAATATTTTTCAAATGGCTTTTTACCGTGTGTTCAGAAATAAATAACTGCGCAGAGATATCGCGGTTCGACAGTCCTTTAGCCACTAATTGAAGTACTTCAAGCTCTCGTGCAGAAAGGGGAGTGTCGGTTTTTTTTATCGATGTTTCTTGCGGAAACTCTTTTAAAATTTGAAACGCAATTTCTTTTGACATAGGAACTTCATCTAAAGCGAACGCACGCAAATAGTTGTACCACACTTCAGACTGCAGGTTTTTTAACAAATAGCCCTGTGCGCCTTTTTTCAGCGCATCAAATAAATCCGTAATATCGTCTGAAACCGTGATGACCACAATTTTAACGTATGGAAACCGAAGCTTAATTTGTTTAGTTGCTTCTAACCCGTCCATAACAGGCATTCCAATATCCATTAGTACGATATCAGGCATTAATTTTTCGGTCAGTTCAATGGCTTCTTGCCCGTTGGTTCCTTCGCCAACAATAATAAAATCTTCATATTCTTCTAAAATATCGCGAATGCCTTCTCTCGCATGAGCATGATCATCTACAATCAAAATACGAAACGGCTGCATTTACATAACCCCCTTTTTAATGCTAACAATGGTTTGGTTCTGTTTTCGCTCAATGGAAAAGTCCCAGTTCATGTCCTTCGCACGATCTTTCATAATTTGCAAACCAAGACCGGACTTGAGAGAGTCGGACGTAAAACCTGTACCGAAATCTGTAATTTCACAAATCCATCCCCCGGCCGTTTCAGTGGCTGTAATCCAGATTTTATTCGTTTTTGCATGTTTGATTACATTCATAGCCGCTTCCTTTACACAAGCAAACAGCTCGTTTTTTTCTTTCCTCGACAGCGTTGTTTCTGACAGTCTCCAATCTAGGTTTACATCTAGTAAATGAGTATGTGTTAAATCATCGACGTATTGATGAATGCTTTCAGTCCAGCTTTCGGAAGAGTCAGACGGAGAGTGCTTTAAATTCGTAATCGCTTGACGCGTATCGTCATGGACATGCTGAAGAGTTTGTTTCATCCGGATAAAGTCAGGATCCTGTTCTAATTTATTTTTTCTTCCGAACTTGTTCATTTTAACAGATAGGAGAAACAGCGACTGTGCAATGCCGTCATGCAGTTCACGAGCTAATTTTTCACGTTCAATAAGTGCTGCTTTCTTTTCTTTTTCTTGTCTTAGTTCCTCTTGCATTTTTTCTAAAATAGAAAATAAATAGCGGACAAATACAAGCGTTACAAAAAAGACAAGGAGCGGAGAAAGCACATTTCCCATATCCATTGAGATGTAAGGGAGCAAAAAGGCATGACGAACGTACTCCCAAAGCGCGATGGTCAGAGTTGGAAGAAGCAAAATCAGCCATTTAATTTGTCTATATTTCACGGTATCCCTTCTTTCGTCCATAAAATGTGTCTATATTTTATCATCTGAGCGAAAAATTACTAGAGGAAAGAAGAGAAATCACTCTTAAGAGTGATTGGTACTACCCCTAGCTGAACGGATAAAAGTAATGGAAAAAAGTCTCATCTGCAATATCATACAAGAAAAATTTTTGAGTGAATGGTATGCTTAAAAAGCTTAGTATGTGACAAGGAGGGGTCATTGATGACAAAAGAAATTCGCACGGCGCACGTTGACGCCGATTTACATATTGAAGCTTATCGTTTTAAAGGGATTATGCAAAAGTTTCCTGCTCATTTTCACGAGTATTATGTGATTGGATTTATTGAAGAAGGTCAGCGTCATTTAATTTGCCAAGGCAAAGAATACATCATTAATCCAGGAGATTTGCTGCTGTTTAATCCGTATGATGTCCATAGCTGTGAACAAATAGACGGCAAAACGCTTGATTATCGCTGTATTAACGTGACGCCAGAAGTGATGAAAAAAGCTGTTTTTGACATTAACGGCAGTGAAAGTCTTCCGCGTTTTAACAGCAGCGTGGTGCAAAGAAGTGATGCTGTCTCTAGTTTAAAAGAGCTTCATTTACAAATTTCAAATGGTGAACGGGAGTTTAAGAAAGAAGAGTTATTTTTATATTTGCTGGAAGAACTCATGCAGGATCATTCAAATCTTTCTTTTCTTTCGTCAGACGTTGACACGTCCCATGAAATCACAACAATCTGCAGCTATTTGGAAGACAACTATACAAACAAGATCACGCTGGATGAGTTAAGTCAGCTAATTGGATGGAGCAAATACCGGCTGCTGCGCTCTTTTACAAAGCAAAAAGGAATCTCTCCATACAGCTACTTGGAAACAATTCGAATCAATCAGGCTAAAAAGCTGCTAGAGCAAGGAAAAAAACCGATTGACGTATCTTTTTTAACTGGCTTCAGTGATCAAAGTCATTTGACTAAATTTTTTAAAAGTCAGGTTGGGCTAACGCCAAAACAATACATGAAAATATTTGAAAGTGAAAAGAAAACAGGATGCTAGTAATAGCTTAGAAGGGAGAGAAGAGCTGTGGATCATTTAGCTGCTTACATGCTGATGGCGCTGGTTATGTCGATGATACCTGGTGCTGATACAATTCTTATCATGAAAAATACGCTTCATCACGGAGCAAAAGCAGGACGTTTTACTATACTTGGCATGGCTACAGGCCTCACGTTTTGGACGTTAATTGCTGTGCTTGGCTTGTCTGTTGCTATTGCGCAGTCGGTGTATCTGTTTAACACGATTAAATACATAGGGGCAGCGTACTTATTTTACTTAGGCATCAGAATATTTCTGACCAAAAATACGCTCTCATTAGAGGCCATTTCAGAAGAAACAAAAACTGTAAAGTCTTCATCTAGTCGCTGCTATAGAGAATCATATATGCAAGGGGCTCTTAGTAATTTTCTTAATCCTAAAACGGTATTAGTTTATATTACGTTTATGCCACAGTTTATTAACTTGGATGCACACACAAATCAACAGCTGCTGATACTCGGTTTTATTCTGACGCTTATAGCGGTAGGGTGGTTTTTAATCTTGGTGTATGTAATAGATTACGTGAAAAAATGGTTTAAAAAACCGGTGTTTCAAAAAGCCTTTCAACGATGCAGTGGCGTGCTGCTGATTGGTTTTGGAATAAGAACAATAGTGTAATCGTAGTTAGTAAGCAAAAAAGCCTTATTGAAAAATAAGGCTTTTTTTACGTTTAAAAACACGTAAACGAAACAATTTGTCGTGTATCCACACCGAAAATGGTCCAAAAACGTCCGTTCCATCTAAATCCTGCAACCGATCGGGGGCCTACAAAAATAGGAAAATACCAGAAGCTAGAGCCGTTTCTAAGCCATATGAACGTGTTGCGGAATAGACATAGAGAAATGGCTCCTGGGTCAACGGCAAATGGAGTTGCCGTTTGTTGAGCCGGAATAAATGCCGGCGGAGGGGAAGTTGGGGCTTGCTCCGGGCTAGGTGTAGGTAAACCGCCTGGTGGTCTAGGTGGACCGGGTGGGAGTTGAGGTCCAGGAAATCTTGTCGGGTACAAATAAAAATCCATGTAGTTAATGTCCATTTTTTAATCACCTCTATTTTTTATCACTATTTTATAAAGTATGAGAAAGCTGCCTAAAGGGATTGGGCAATTACAGCGTTTTTTACATAGGTCTTTTTTATGAAGAAAAGTTTGGTTCCTAAGTCGGAAATAAATTCCTTCATGAACTCGATAAAAGCTGAATAGGATAAAACAGAGTGTGTTTTTAGAGGAGGACTTTTCATGGATAACAATCCAAAAAAGATGTTTACACCGGTTAAGACCTATCAACCTTTCCACAGTATCTATGATCCTTGCCGGCCGATAGGAGTTAAATATTATTCTACGCCGCCTCAATTATACATGGGATTTCAGCCGCCGAATCTGCAGCAGTTTTCACCGAAAGAAGCGCTAAAAAAAGGAACGCTGTGGCCGGCTTTTTGGGACTACTATGAAAATCCATACAAAGATAAGAAGAGGGATGAAGAATGAAAAATCTACCTCCGGAGTACTATCAGGATTTAGAAGAAATACAGGCGATTGATTTTGCACTAGTAGAATTAACGCTGTATTTAGATACCCATCCAAATGACCAGCAGGCTATGCAGCAGTTTAACGAATACGCGCAGCAGGCTATGCAGTTAAAAAGAACCTTTGAAACAAAGTACGGGCCGCTTCAGCAATATGGAAACAGCTATACCGACGGAAAGTGGAGCTGGGGAACAAGCCCTTGGCCATGGCAAATATAAGCAGATAAAGGCGGGAGCTATATGTGGGTGTATGAAAAGAAATTGCAGTATCCAGTGAAAGTAAGCACGTGTAATCCAACGCTTGCCAAATATTTAATGGAACAATACGGGGGAGCGGACGGAGAGCTTGCAGCAGCACTTCGTTATTTGAATCAGCGCTATACAATTCCCGATAAAGTTGTTGGACTGCTAAACGATATTGGAACAGAAGAGTTTGCTCATCTTGAAATGATTGCTACGATGATTTATAAGCTAACAAAAGATGCAACGCCGGAGCAGCTGAAGGCAGCGGGATTAGCAGAACACTACGTGAACCATGATAGTGCACTTTATTACAATAATGCTGCTGGGGTTCCGTTTACAGCTACTTATATACAGGCAAAAGGAGATCCGATTGCAGATCTTTATGAAGACATAGCTGCAGAAGAAAAAGCAAGAGCTACATATCAATGGTTAATTGATATATCAGATGATCCTGATTTAAACGATAGCTTACGATTTTTACGAGAAAGAGAGATTGTTCACTCACAGCGGTTCCGCGAGGCCGTGGAGATTTTAAAAGATGACAGAGACAGAAAGAAAATCTTTTAACGAGCAAAAGGAACATCCCTCTTAGTACAGGAGGGATGTTTTTTATTATGGCAGCGTCGATTATACGCTAGAACTGCAGTGACAAGAAACAACCTTTAATTTCCCTTCAACATCTTTCCAAACTCGCGTATAGCTGTATTCGCCTCCGATCGATTCACCGGTTGCCAGTGCCCCATTCAACGCTATTTTTGTAATCGTAACGGCAAGTTCTTGAAACAGTTTAACTTCTTGTTCCAACACTTCCATGCCCGCTATATCAAGACTTTTTGAACGATGAACATTTATATCTTCTTCTTTTGACAACCATTGCCCAAGGTGATTCACAAAAATAAGCTCATCTGAAAGTAATTCTTCTAATAGCTCTATGTTATTAGAAAGCATGGCTGAGCGAAGCATTTCTTCGTATTCTATAACTCTTGCTTGATTCATTTTTAATCCTCCTTTACGCCTTGTGTAACTCTTTTCTATTTCCACGTTGCTTTTCCTTTAAACTTCTGTCCTTAATAAGTTTTACTAAATTATGTTAATAGAGGGGATAAGTGGACTAATTTTCTGTAAGCACTAAAGATTCTGAAAGACTCGGTTAATTACCTTTAAATGGTAGAAAGTTAGAGTGAAAGAACCTTTTCTTTCCACTTTTCTAGTTATCTTTTTACTATTAAGATGCAGTTTTTTATACTTGTAATTGTATCGGAATGAACGTTCATTCCGCTTTTAGAAAGAGGTGATAAAGTGGAATCTACTCCAACAAAACAAAAAGCGATTTTTTCTGCTTCGCTTCTGCTGTTTGCAGAAAGAGGGTTTGATGCAACCACGATGCCAATGATTGCAGAAAATGCCAAAGTAGGAGCAGGAACAATTTATCGCTACTTTAAAAATAAAGAAAGCCTTGTAAATGAATTATTTCAACAGCACGTAAACGAGTTTTTACAGTGCATTGAAAGCGGTCTGGCAAACGAAAGAGATGGATACCGAGATGGGTTTCATCATATCTTTGAAGGTATGGTGACATTTACTAAAAATCATCCTCGTGCTCTTGGATTTATTAAAACTCATAGCCAAGGAGCTTTTTTAACGGAAGAGAGCCGCTTCGCATATCAAAAGCTGGTGGAATTTGTTTGCACGTTCTTCAGAGAAGGACAAAAGCAAGGTGTGATTAGAAATCTTCCTGAAAATGCGCTAATTGCTATTTTATTTGGAAGTTTCATGGAAGTATATGAAATGATTGAAAATGACTACTTATCTTTAACTAATGAACTTCTTACTGGTGTAGAAGAGAGTCTTTGGGCAGCACTTAGCAGACAATCATGAAACTTAACAAGTGAAAGAGGGATAACATGACAATTAAAGAAATGCCTCAGCCAAAAACGTTTGGAGAGCTTAAAAATTTACCGTTATTAAACACAGATAAACCGGTTCAAGCTTTGATGAAAATTGCGGATGAATTAGGAGAAATCTTTAAATTCGAGGCGCCTGGCCGTGTAACGCGTTACTTATCAAGTCAGCGTCTAATTAAAGAAGCATGCGATGAATCACGTTTTGATAAAAACTTAAGTCAAGCGCTTAAATTTGTACGTGATTTTGCAGGAGACGGGTTATTTACAAGCTGGACGCACGAAAAAAATTGGAAAAAAGCGCATAATATCTTACTTCCAAGCTTCAGTCAGCAGGCAATGAAAGGCTATCATGCGATGATGGTCGATATCGCCGTGCAGCTTATTCAAAAGTGGGAGCGTCTAAATGCAGATGAGCATATTGAAGTACCGGAAGATATGACGCGTTTAACGCTTGATACAATCGGTCTTTGCGGCTTTAACTACCGCTTTAACAGCTTTTACCGAGATCAGCCGCATCCGTTTATTACGAGTATGGTCCGTGCACTGGATGAATCGATGAACAAGCTGCAGCGAGCAAATCCAGATGACCCAGCTTATGATGAAAACAAGCGCCAGTTTCAAGAAGATATCAAGGTAATGAACAACCTAGTAGATAAAATTATTGCAGATCGCAAAGCAAGCGGTGAACAAAGCGATGATTTGTTAACACATATGCTAAACGGAAAAGATCCAGAAACAGGTGAGCCGCTTGATGACGAGAACATTCGCTATCAAATTATTACATTCTTAATTGCGGGACACGAAACAACAAGCGGTCTTTTATCATTTGCGCTGTATTTCTTAGTGAAAAATCCACATGTATTACAAAAAGCAGCAGAAGAAGCAGCACGAGTTCTAGTAGATCCTGTTCCAAGCTACAAACAAGTCAAACAGCTTAAATATGTGGGCATGGTCTTAAACGAAGCGCTGCGCTTATGGCCAACGGCTCCTGCGTTTTCCCTATATGCAAAAGAAGATACGGTGCTTGGAGGAGAATATCCTTTAGAAAAAGGCGACGAACTAATGGTTCTGATTCCTCAGCTTCACCGTGATAAAACAATTTGGGGAGACGATGTGGAAGAGTTCCGTCCAGAGCGTTTTGAAAATCCAAGTGCGATTCCGCAGCATGCGTTTAAACCGTTTGGAAACGGTCAGCGTGCGTGTATCGGTCAGCAGTTCGCTCTTCATGAAGCAACGCTTGTACTTGGTATGATGCTAAAACACTTTGACTTTGAAGATCATACAAACTACGAGCTGGATATTAAAGAAACTTTAACGTTAAAACCTGAAGGCTTTGTGGTAAAAGCAAAATCGAAAAAAATTCCGCTTGGCGGTATTCCTTCACCTAGCACTGAACAGTCTGCTAAAAAAGTACGCAAAAAGGCAGAAAACGCTCATAATACGCCGCTGCTTGTGCTATACGGTTCAAATATGGGAACAGCTGAAGGAACGGCGCGTGATTTAGCAGATATTGCAATGAGCAAAGGATTCGCACCACGGGTCGCTACCCTTGATTCGCACGCCGGAAATCTTCCCCGCGAAGGAGCTGTATTAATTGTAACGGCGTCTTATAACGGACACCCGCCTGATAACGCAAAGCAATTTGTCGACTGGTTAGACCAAGCGTCTGCTGATGAAGTAAAAGGCGTTCGCTACTCCGTATTTGGATGCGGTGATAAAAACTGGGCGACAACGTATCAAAAAGTGCCTGCTTTTATCGATGAAACGCTTGCCGCTAAAGGGGCAGAAAACATCGCTGACCGCGGTGAAGCAGATGCAAGCGACGACTTTGAAGGCACATATGAAGAATGGCGTGAACATATGTGGAGTGATGTAGCAGCCTACTTTAACCTCGACATTGAAAACAGTGAAGATAATAAATCTACACTTTCACTTCAATTCGTCGACAGCGCCGCGGATATGCCGCTTGCGAAAATGCACGGTGCGTTTTCAGCGAACGTCGTAGCAAGCAAAGAACTTCAACAGCCAGGCAGTGCACGAAGCACGCGTCATCTTGAAATTGAACTTCCAAAAGAAGCTTCTTATCAAGAAGGAGATCATTTAGGCGTTATTCCTCGCAACTATGAAGGAATAGTAAACCGTGTAACAGCAAGGTTCGGTCTAGATGCATCACAGCAAATCCGTCTGGAAGCAGAAGAAGAAAAATTAGCTCATTTGCCACTCGCTAAAACAGTATCAGTAGAAGAGCTTCTGCAATACGTGGAGCTTCAAGATCCTGTTACGCGCACGCAGCTTCGCGCAATGGCTGCTATAACGGTCTGCCCGCCGCATAAAGTAGAGCTTGAAGCCTTGCTTGAAAAGCAAGCCTACAAAGAACAAGTGCTGGCAAAACGTTTAACAATGCTTGAACTGCTTGAAAAATACTCGGCGTGTGAAATGGAGTTCAGCGAATTTATCGCCCTTCTGCCAAGCATACGCCCGCGCTATTACTCAATTTCTTCATCACCTCGTGTCGATGAAAAACAAGCAAGCATCACGGTCAGCGTTGTCTCAGGAGAAGCGTGGAGCGGATATGGAGAATATAAAGGAATTGCGTCGAACTATCTTGCCGAGCTGCAAGAAGGAGATACGATTACGTGCTTTATTTCCACACCGCAGTCAGGATTTACGCTGCCAAAAGACCCTGAAACGCCGCTTATCATGGTCGGACCGGGAACAGGCGTCGCGCCGTTTAGAGGTTTCGTGCAGGCTCGCAAACAGCTAAAAGAACAAGGACAGTCGCTTGGAGAAGCGCATTTATACTTCGGCTGCCGTTCACCTCATGAAGACTATCTGTATCAAGAAGAGCTTGAAAACGCCCAAAATGAAGGCATCATTACGCTTCATACCGCTTTTTCTCGCGTGCCAAATCAGCCGAAAACATACGTTCAGCACGTGATGGAACAAGACGGCAAGAAATTGATTGAACTTCTTGATCAAGGAGCGCACTTCTATATTTGCGGAGACGGAGGCCAAATGGCACCTGACGTTGAAGCAACGCTTATGAAAAGCTATGCTGACGTTCACCAAGTGAGTGAAGCAGACGCTCGCTTATGGCTGCAGCAGCTAGAAGAAAAAGGCCGATACGCAAAAGACGTGTGGGCTGGGTAAATTAAAAAGAGGCTAGGATAAAAGTAGTTTAGTTGGTTGAAGGAAGATCCGAACGATGAATCGTTCGGATCTTTTTATTGGTAGAGTGAACGTAGATTTCATCTATTTAGTGACTTGTAGCGGTTGATCGGAGTGCAAGGCGAAGTCTTGCACTCCGATCAACCCCGGTGCCTAAAACGATTTATACGAGTTCATTTCTCCCATTTATTCGTCTTTTGTCCCCACTTCATTTTTATAGCGTCTTAACGTTTCTTCTGCGTGACAGCAGATTTTTTCAATTAGCTTCTGAGGTTCTTCAATAAAAGCATGAGCCCCTAAGGTATAGAAAAAAGAAGCCATGTAGTTTATTTCATTTCCATCAGTTATTGTATCGATATAGCCATTCCCATCACGCGCCACCCTCACATGATTTTCAAGCCACGAAACGCCTTTACACTGACGAACGCCTTCGTGTGTCAAGGTTACTTTTAACGAAATCGGCTGTGAGTTTACCGGTTCTGTTTCAAGCCATTCCTTTAACGTAAGAGACATATTTTCGTCTTTTTCTAAAACTTTTAACGAGTGAATACGATCCGCTCGAAATAATAACACTTTTTGTTTATTGAAGGAATAAGCAGGACAGTACCATAAACCGTTATGAGCATAAATTCCAAGGGGTTTGACTTCTTTTCTTGTTTGACCCGCCTTTGAATCATAAAGAAATTCAATATATTTTCCTGCAAGGCTTGCTTCTAAAAGCTCTTTTAAATAAGGAGTGTCAAGGTTTCTTTTAGGATTCCAAAACGCAATATGAGCACTCATTTTATCTACTTTTTTCTTTGTTTCCTCAGACAGGTACACATAAAATTTTTGAAGAGCCGCATGAATTCCTGCATCAAACGGAAGGTCATGATAATACTGCAGAGCTTGATAAGCAAAAAAGATAGAAATAGCTTCTTCTTCCGTAAACAAAATGGGAGGGAGAATACGATTTTTTAGCACTCTGTAACCGCCGCTCCGCCCTTTTTCACTGTAAAGAGGCAGCCCTAATTCACTTAAGTCCAGTAAATAGCGCTGGACGGTCCGCACGGAAAGACCAAATTCCTCCGCTAGTTCTTTTGCCGTAAACGTTCTTTTTGTATTAATAAACATGAGCATATCAACAAGCCGTCTAGACTTAGCCATTTATTTTCACCTTTTTCTTTTAATATGACAAAAAGTGTCGTATTAAGATGATATCATACAGAAACAGTAAAGTTGAAAGGAGAAAAGGGAATGAAGAAAAAAATCGTCGTATATATTGCGGCAAGCTTAGACGGATATATTGCAAGAGAAAACGGAGAGATTGACTGGCTGGAAAGCGTAGAAGGAGAGGGAGACAACGGCTACGAAGCGTTTTATCAAACGTGTGATGCGGTTGTTATGGGAAAAGCTACGTACGACCACGTGCTGAAGCTCACACCTGAGTTTCCGTATCTCGGTAAAAAATGCTACGTGTTTAGCCGCTCAGCTCAAGGAAAAGATCAATATGTCGAGTTTATAAACGAAAGCGTGGCGTTATTTCTCAACAACCTCAGTCAAGAAACTAAAAAAATATGGCTGGTGGGAGGCGCTGATATTCTCGCTGATTTCTTAACAGCAAAGAGGGTGGATGAATTTATTATATCGGTCATTCCCGTTTTGCTTGGGGCTGGTATTCCGCTGTTTAAACGAGGAATTCCCGAAATGAACTTGAAGCTTACCGATATAAAACAGTACGGGCAAATTGCTCAGCTTTATTATGAAAAAGAATAAGCTTTTCGTAATAAAAACTCTTTCTGCAGTGTCAGTGTGCTCATCGTGTATTTAACATCCAGCTATTGTTATTTTAGGGGCAGTGACATCAAGAGCGTCCTTTTTTCATAGTATATTTTTGGGGTGAAAAAATGCCAAGAGTAAATTATCGAGATTCAGACGTTGCTTTAATGGCAAGGATGATGAGAGCAGAAGCTGAAGGCGAAGGAAAACAAGGAATGCTGTATGTTGGAAATGTCATTGTAAATCGTCTTAAAGCAAACTGTTTAGATTTCAAGAATTTAAGATCCGTTCCGCAAGTTATTTATCAGGTGCAGGGAGGCAACTATTCGTTCGAAGCTGTTCAAAAAGGAAACGTATTTTATCAAAGAGCAAGAGGTGTTGAAAAAAGGTTAGCCAAAAAGAATTTGGATTATTGGAGAGAACACCCGGGGAAATATGCACTGTGGTACTTTAATCCATCCGCTCCATGCCCTCCAACCTGGTACGGTCAACCCGCTTCTGGTCAATACAAAAATCACTGTTACTACGAGCCAAAGCCCGGAACATGCGCTAGCGTTTATAACGGATAGATAGCTTAGAAAATATGCTGCATTCTGAAAGTCTGGCCTCAAATCCAAACCTTTAGCTGCAGGTGACAAGGTAGTCGTTCTTCATATAATAAGAGAAAGCCCTCTTTTAATAAAGGGGGCTTTTGCTAATTGATGCATTTCTCATTTTGCTTCAAATTTTATGTTTTTACCAGCAGCAAATTCGGATTGATCCTTCGCTTTTGTATCCTTTACCACCCAGGACGTCTTTACCTTAGCTGCTGATAAAATTTCTTTAATTTGCTGATCGTTTAAGCCTTTCGTATAAAGGACAAATTCTCTTGTATAGATGTTTTTATTTTCTTGCTCTTCATCTGCACCGTTGCCAAACCAATATCTTATTTGCTGATCGTCTTTGATGTTATTAAAAGCTTCTTTATAGTTAGGTAGCTTAACTTGAATATTCGACAGGTAATCCGTGCCGCGTAAGGTAAGGGTCATATGTACTTTGTGAAAATCTTTTTTTGAAGGGCTTGTTAACCCTGATGTTCCAACTTCACTAAATTCTTTTTTCGTCAGCGGTTTAACTGTAGTAGAAACAGAAACTTTTGGATCAGAATTATTTGTCACAACGTCTTCGGTACTGCAGGCACCTAAAATGAACAGCGTTAAAAGAGTATAGACTACTCCAAATGCTCTTTTCTTCATGCTCGTTCTCCTTTGTAATTGATAGATAATGGTACTCATTCGCTATGTTCATTGTATTTACCTCCATTTGTTTCAATGTCATGATTAATGAAGAAAAGTATAGAAACATTCAAAAGAGAAATGCCGAAGCATTTCTCTTTTGGTTCTATGAATCTGGATTAAGCGAAGTATGCGTATACTCGGGCATACGCTCTTCTTTTTCCGTTAGCCGAGTATCGGGGCTTTGCTGCTCTTGTGAAATAGGAGACAGCGTAGATTTTTGTTCAGGATTCATGTTTGTTATTCCTCCTTATATAAAGTGAGCTGTTAATCAAGCGAAAGCAAATCATCTTGAATTCGCTGCGTTAAAGATGCCACTTGCTGCGTTAAACTGTCATTTTCCGCCTGGAGTTTTTGATAAGAGTGATTTGCTTTTGAACATAGGTAAGGGTCTGTTTCCCACCAGTCCATGCCAATTTCTCTTGCTTTATCAATAGAAGCGACAAGCAGCCGGATTTTGATTGTTAAGAGTTCAACATCAGCAATTTGCACTTTAATATCTCCAGCAATAACAAGACCTTTATCTAATACTTTTTCCAATACTTCTACAATGGTGCCCAGATGCCCGTTATGTTCCGCCGCCATTTTTTCACTCCTTGTTATAGCACTTTTCCTAGGGGACCTAGATCAATATTTAAATCTTCATTTGTAAAGTTAAACACTGATTTTAGCTCCTCCATTTTGTTCTCTAACTTCATCAACGCCACGCCCAGGTCTTCGATTTGAGCGTCCGTCAGGTTTCCGCTGTCGACTCGGCGAATCGCATGTTTTTCAATGAGCTGCCGCAGTAATTCAATGACGGTTAAAACAAGCTGCGCTAGGCCTTGTTCAGCATTTTCCGCACTCAGCTCAATGCGGCCGTTTCGTTTGAGGTTATTTTCCATTTCTCAACGCCTCCGTTTCCT
This sequence comes from Priestia sp. YIM B13486, assembly GCF_042787865.1. Taxonomy (NCBI): domain Bacteria; kingdom Bacillati; phylum Bacillota; class Bacilli; order Caryophanales; family Bacillaceae; genus Priestia; species Priestia sp. YIM B13486. Next base: position 277,321 of record NZ_JBHZOZ010000003.1, read on the forward strand.
GTTCAAGCTGCTGAGAAGAAATGATTTGACGATCATGAGAGCCTATCAGCGTTTCTACAGAAGAAATCAATACCCGCAAATCAAGATAGACTAAATCAATTCCGGCAATTGAAATCAATAAATCACCTTTAATGGCAATTCCTTTATCGAGGATCACATCTAATATATCAATGAGGGCGATGTCCTTTTGCTCCAGCGTTTGTTTTCGCAGCGATGTCATCCCGCATCTTTCTCCGAGCGCAGAGTGTCGATATGATAAGCAGGCCATGGTCCCGTTACTTCGATGTTCAGTCCCATTTCACTATAAAACGTTTGCTTGTCGCTAATGGCTTTTAAAAATGATTCTACATTGTTCTTTGAAAGAAGGTAGATGCTGTTCCAGCACATGCTGTAGCTCTCGCCGGTTATTTTTTGACTCCAGTTATTTTTGATTGTGTGGTAAGCGGCGTAGGGGCTTATCTCACTGTGCAAGTGATCACAAAGCGAAAGCTGTTCTTTTTCTGTCTCTTCTTCGATCAGCCTTTCTATCTTTTTACGTTCAAAAAACTGCCTGCCTGGAGGCAGCGTATTTATTTCTTCTTTTTTCTTTTGGATCGTTTCATTGTTCGTTAGCAGATAGTTCTTTAAAGAATTCGTATGGGCATACACTTTTATATTCCATTCTTCAGATCTTTTTAAAAGCTGAAGAGAAGAGAGGGTTTTTTCTTTGTTATCAGCAATACTTTTTTGACAGCTATCCTTGCTTTTGTAGACCGTACAAAATTTCATGGGAAGAAGCGTGTAGTGACTTTGTAAGAAAAGAAGAATCTCATGGTGATGCATGGCTTTGTCCTGCAGCCATTTCATATCGTGCTCGATCTTTTCTTTCAGCATTTCTTCCGAATACTCATCGCTTGGCAAGTCGCATACAAATGCGGTAATGTCATCAAAGCAAAGAGCATAGATAGGGTTGTTCTGATCCATACCTTCAAGTGAAGGAAAGGGCATTTCATTAGCTTCTTCGGTTGGAACTAGACCATATAAATAAATGAGCTTTTCCATCTTTTAACCTCACTTTTGTTTCTTCGCCATTGATTCCCATCTTTTTAATTCATATTCTTTTGCTGCTTCATACCTCAGCAGCAGTTCTTTTTCTTTTTCCATATATGCATCTTCTGGTATTTCTCCAAGCTCATACATCATTTGAAGATGAACGATTTTTTGCTGAATAAAAGAGACATCGTAAAGTTCTTTATCCGCTTCTTCCTTGATTTTCTGTCCGACTTTTACAATGAGCGTAACAGGAGACAGCAGTAGTTTATGAATCATACATTCTCTTCTACCTTTAGTTGAATATTAATAAAGTTATAAGCAGCCCACGGTCCGGAATATTTAAAATCGGCTTTGTGCTTCCATTTTTCATACAGGTCATTTACACGTTCATCAAACGCTGCTTCTTTTTCTCGGTCAATTAAAAAAGAAGCGTTCAAAAGCATTGTTTCGACAATAGGAGGATTGAGTCTCGACGCTTCAGCTATCGGTTCTAAATGTTGATACAGCTCTTTTTTACAGTCGTGCTGAAGCTTTAAAAAGAATTTCTGAGCTGTTTCTCCGTGCGCAATTTGTTTATAAAAATCAGCACTGGCAGAACGCGGGTTTCGTACTTGCTGCAAAGAAGAATCTTGATTCACTTTTTGTTTCAGCCAGTCCGGTTTCCCAATTACTTTTAGTCCGACTTCTATTTTTCCTTTTAACTGTGGGAAAAGAGAGGCGAACTGTGGATATAAGTTTTCTAACAGCATTTCAACATCTTGTTGACTATGAAACACGTTGCCAAAGCTGATTGGAATGACCGAATCATGCTCATTCATTACTTTGGAAATCACCTGCTGGTGCGCTGTGACGTTCTCTTTTGTAGGATGATAAATTTTAAGAGGAAAGGCAGCAGCCACTATAGCTGCATCTCGGTAATGAATGGTAAAAGTAGCTCTTTCTTGCTGATCAATCGTGACGCTGCCAAACGTATGCGCCTCGGTGGCGGGAATACTGCAAAAAATATAAATGCCCGTTTCTTCACTCATTGATTTCTGTTTCATTCCTTTCCATTAAAATAATCAGCTTACTTCTCTGCTGGAGAGCTTCGATAGCGCAGGCTGGTGCGTGAAAAAGACGTAATGTTGTGCTGCTTATTGACCAGCACTTCATAGATACCAAGCAGTTCATCTTTTGCATAGCGCCTCATATACTCCTGTTCTTCAAATGCTTCAAGTGTTATTTTCCATCCTCCATTTTGAATCGATTCATACGAAATAATTCGGTGAGGAGGAGCAACGTGTTCTTTAAAAAAATCAGTCACGGATTCCATAATTTCGGCTACTTTCACTTCTCTAACCCACCTTTATGAGTTTATAAATCTAAATCTTGTAAAAGGTTTAGCTGTTCAAGTTTTTTTCCGCCGTTATTCGAAGAAAGAAAATCTTCTCTTTCATTATGAAGCAGCCGAACTGCCTCGGCATACCTCAGCCATGTGTCTACACTGGCAATAACGATTCGAGCTTCGATGGTAATTAATTCAATACCAATAACGGAAATACGAGCGAATACGTCAATTACCACGCCTTTATCTAAGATGCGGTCAACTACTTCAGCTAGACTAGAACAATCGTTTGATTTGTTAATCGTCATGATGAAATTCCTCTCATGTTGCATAGTAAAATATATACGTTTGCTAATCTTGCTATTAATGTGTGTGATATTGTAAAAAATATACAAATAAAACGTGCATAAATTAAAAAATAGTATAAAATACCATGATTATTTTTGTTTTAATACGGGTAGAGTTAAGTACATTACTTTTATCCATTGATGAATGAAAACACATACATAAAAAACAAAGGGAGTGGAGAAAGATGAGAAAAGAAGAGCAGCCGGTATTATCTGATTTTATTGAAAAGGACCAATTTGAGTTAAATTCATATTTAACCTCTTTACTTGAAACGACAAGTGAAAAGAAAGAAAATCAAAGTTGATGAATTGAAAACATAAAGGGCTACTTTCCATGTGGAAAGTAGTTTTTTCATTTGCGAACTTGATATACTTATTGGACAACGAGGTGAGAAAGATGAACAAAAGAGACGTGGTTTCGAGAAGTATTTTAACAAAAGCGACCGGCTTTTTAGCATCTGGTTATACTCATAGTTTAAATCCGTATGCCGGATGTGCATTTTCCTGCAAATTTTGCTACGTGCGAGAGCTCCCAATTCAGCGTTTTAAAGAGATGGAGTGGGGAACATGGCTAGAGCTTAAAGTCAACGCAGCTGAAGTCTATCAAAAGGAAATACAAAAACTGCGAAAAAAAGAGCAGCCGGTGCGCATCTTTATGTCTTCAGCGACAGATCCCTATCAGCCTGCTGAGCGCAAAGCAGGCATCACACATGCCCTTTTAGAAACGATGATCAATCATCCGCCTGATTTTTTATTGATTCAAACAAGGTCGCCACTTGTGACGAGGGATATTGATTTGTTTTTACAGCTTCAAAAAGTATGTGATCTTCGCGTATCGATGACTGTTGAAACGGACCGAGAAGATGTAAAGCAAATTTTTTCTCCTTATGCTCCGGGGATGAAACTTCGTATGAACGCGTTAAAAAAGGTAAAAGAAAGCGGAATTTCAACGCAAGTAACCATTGCTCCAATGCTTCCTTTTACACCTGAATTTCCTGAAAAAATAGAAGGAATGATGGACCGAATTTGCATTGATACCTTGTACTTAGGAGACGGTTCCTTAGGTAAAACGTCTAAAAGGCTAGGGATGCCGGAATTATTTGAGAAGTACGGTTTCCTAGACTGGTATGACAAAGACATTCATGTCAAAGCCATTCGTTATTTTGAAAAATTTTATCCTTCTTCGATGATTTATCTGTCTCAAGAGGGATTTGCCCCGTAAAAAAAGAAGGGCTAGAAGAGCCCTTCTTTTTTATATTAGTTTTTATACGTATCAAACATGTTCGTGTCGTCAGGTACGTTTTCTAAATAGCTGATTTTCCCGTTTTCATCTAGCTTAGCAATATCTTTTCCCGTTTGAGTAAAGACGCTGCCAGATGCACGTTTTCCGCATACTGCCCAAGGCGTTTCAAACTTATCTGTACCTTCAACTGCTTTCCAGCCTTCGAACATATGCTTAATATCAGCATTTTCTTTAAACACCATTTTCACAAACAGCTTCCAGTTTTCAATGCCTTGCTTTTCGTGGCCGTTTAAGACAAATACGATATCGGCTGAAAAAAGCCCCACTAATTCTTCAAATGCTTGTTCGCTTGTACGTGATTGATCGAATAAATCAAAATATCTATTTAAGTTTTCCATGATGATCTCCTTTGGGTGCTACAGCACCATTTTTTCTTCTACTGTTGCTTTTAGCATGTCCAGGTTTTCTTTCGGACATTTTTTGTTAATTTCATTTGTGAGCGTAGCAATGGTTTGCCGTTTTAAGATAGACTGCCACGAAGATTCGGCTTCTTCCATTAAATCGGATAATAAGCAAATGTCTTTGTCTTTTAAGTTAAGCATGTCGTGAAAAATACCGCTTGATGAGTAAAGAGACTGCTTACCTTCAATGGCTACGTATACGTCATAAATACGAATTTCTTCCGGCGTTTTCTTTAAGCGAAATCCACCTTTGCTACCAGGAACGGAAGCAAGTAAATCAGCGCTAACCAGTTTGCGAAGAAGCTTTTGAAAATACGTAGGCGAGCTCCCGAGCTGAGTGCTGATGACATCTCCTGGCAACACAGCTTTTTCAGGTAAAAACGTAAGTAGCAAAATGGCATACACCGATTGCTCAACGCCTGTTTTCATATGCAAAAACATCATCTCCTGCTTTATGTGTACAACGTGGATAATGATTATCTATGTTTAGATTATCATACCGCTTATGAAGCAAAAAGTAAAGCAGTTACTTAATATACGCGCGATATTCGTGTATACTGTGAAAGAAGCAGCAACAAAATACGGAGATGAGAGAATGACAACTATTGCAGATATCGCTCGGCTTGCAGGAGTAGCAAAAAGCACTGTATCCCGCTACCTTAACGGAGGGTCTGTGAGCGATGCGACGAAACGAAAAATCGAAGAGATTATTAAAGAAACAAACTATAGCCCAAATGCGTTTGCCCAAAGCTTAAAAGCAAAAAAAACAAACATCATTGGTGTAATTGTTCCGCGCATGGGTTCTTTTGCGACTTCCCGCACATTAGATGGTATTGACCAAGAACTTAGAGACCACCACTATCAAATGATTATTTCCAATTCTAATCAAGATTTAGAAAGAGAAATCGAAAATATCTATACGCTGGCTAAGCAGAAGGTAGCAGGTATTATTCTTCTTGCCGTTCAAATTACAAAAGCTCATTTGGAAGCTTTCCGCACAATTTCAATTCCCGTTTTGCTAATTGGACAGCAGCACGAAGAAGTCCACAGTTTGATTCACCAAGACTACGAGGCGGCATGCGACATTGGAAGGTACATAGGAGAAAAGGGGCATAAAAAAATCGCTTTTTTAGGCGTAACCGAAAAAGACATAGCTGTAGGTGTAAAGCGAAAAGAAGGTGTAAAGGAAGGTCTTAAAGACAGAGATTGCGAGATCCGCTGTTATCAAACAAGCTTTAACATGAGCGATGCAATCGGGACCGCCACGGCTGTGATGAAAGAATTTAATCCGTCCATCATTGTATGTGCGACCGATAACATTGCACTTGGCACGTTAAAGGCAGCTTATTTAAACGGACTTCGCGTTCCGGAAGATGTATCCATTACTGGCTTTGGAGGCTACGAAATTACGGGTGTGATTCATCCTAGCTTAACAACCGTAAAATATTACTATAAAGAAGCCGGACAAATGGGGGCACAGCGAATTATTAAGCTAGTCAACGGAGAAGAAGTTGAAAAGCTTACACTTTCTAACTATGAATTGATTGAAAGAGAAAGCGTTGACAACCGCTTTGTATAAAAAAACGATTTTTTAACTATATCAAAGAAGGAGGTGACCATAGTCACCTCCTTCTTTGATTAATGCTTCACGACTTTTGTTGTCGCTCCGCTGCTAACATTCCCCGCAACATCTTTGGCCGTCACTGTAAGAGTAGTGCCTGCTTTCTGCGCTGGTATTTTTACAGAGTACGTTCCTTTAGAAGAAGCCTTGGCAGATCCAAGCGATTTACTGCCCGCTTTGACTGTTACAGTAGAAGAAGCCTCCGCTTTTCCCGTAACCACTTTATCATTATCATCGACTTTATTGACAGTTGGCTTATTAGGCGCTACGACATCGGCTACTTTCGTGGAAACGCTTGGACTTACGTTTCCGGCGCTGTCTTTAGCCGTTACGGTAAGAGTTGTTCCGGCTTTTTGAACACTTATATTAACAGAAAATGTGCCTTTAGAAGACGTTTTGGCAGATCCGAGCGTTTTGCTGCCAGCCTTAACTGTTACAGTAGAAGAAGCCTCCGCTTTTCCCGTAACCACTTTATCATTATTACCGACTTTGTTTACGGCTGGTTTATCTGGAGCGACGTTGTCTACGAATGCTGTGCTCAGAGCATATAGATCATCCACGGTATTATCGTCGTAATCATCATCAAACTCATAATCAGTGGCGCCTATGTAATATGTTCCTGATTTATTTACCTGATAGACTTGAACTTCGACTCCATCGCTATAGTCTGAGCCTTGGTAGATTAAATTCTTGTTATCTTTAAAGTCTTTTTCAGCTGCTGTAAAGGCAAGGTCAATTGCTAGAGAATTGGTCGTCCCAGCTACAAGCAGTGCGCCTTTAGCAGGGACATTCACTTTATAAAAATCAACGTCATACATAGGAAGCATTTGTCCGATGATTGTTTTTTCATTTGGCAAACTATTAGCTTTGTTAAAATCATTATTTGGCTCTTTTTCAAACAGTGGATCATCGTTTGCAGAGGAGCTGTTCATTTGTTTTGAATTCTGAGATGAAGAAAGAGAAGGAGCTTTTTCTAAGGAATGAGTTGCATCGCTTTTTAAATCATTAAGTACACGTTGATTTAGATTCTTTTTTTGAAGAGGCTTGTCCATATGCTGGTCTATTAGTTTTTTTGAAACACTTTCACTTTTATTGGTATCTGCTTGAACAGACTGAACGGATAGTGTTGATGCTAATAAACCAGCAGAAACTAGGGATATTATACCTTTTTTATTCATATTTTTATTTTCCTCCTTTAAAATATAAGACTATAGAACTGAATCTATCATACTGTAAGAAAGCGAATACAACTACAGGTTTTTATATTCATTTTTCGACATCCTTTCTAGAAAAGCGACAGTAATTTTACTAAATTGAAAGTGAATAAAAAAACGATTGACAGAATGTAGGAGATGCTATAGTATAAGTGGTGTAAATACAAACAAATAATTGAACGTATCTCCTAAAGGGGAGTAGCTTTAACAGCAAAGTCGTCATTACAGAGATTATCTCTCGGCTTTGTTGGCGACATTATGTTGTTAGCAAGACCTTTACCGCTTATTTGGTAAGGGTCTTTTTTGTATTCAATTATAAAAAAGGAGGAAAAGGCTCGGACATTTAGAGGAGAAACGTTACATAAAAAGAGAAGGTGGAGGTAACTATGGAGGAACTAATTGGGGTATCAGTGCAAGGTTTGCTGCAAATTATTTTTCTTGATTTAATTTTAAGCGGGGATAACGCAATTGTTATTGCAATGGCGGCTCGTAACGTACCAAAAGATTTACAAAAAAGAGCGATTTTAATTGGAACAGGCGGCGCGATTGGTCTTCGATTATTATTTGCGGCTATTATTGTCCCTTTATTGAAAATACCATTAATCGGAGCGGTCGGCGGTTTGATGCTAGTGTGGATTGCATATAAATTATTAGCGGACAATCACGATCACGGCGACAATCCTCAAGGTGGAGCAACGGTATGGAGCGCGGTTAAAACGATCATTATCGCAGATGCGGTCATGTCATTAGATAACGTATTAGCTCTAGCAGGTGTAGCTCACGAATTTGTCCCGATTATGATTGGTGTATTAATTTCAATTCCGATTATTATTTGGGGAAGCAGCTTTATTATGAAAGCAATGGAAAAATTTCCGATTATCATTTACGCTGGAGCGGCGATGCTTGCATGGTCTGCTGGAAAAATGATTGTTGAAGATAAAATTATCGGCGGATTTGTTCCAAACACAGCTTTACATCTCGCTGTTCAAGTTATCTTAACTATTGCAGTTGTAGGCATTGGGTACATGAAAAACAAAAAAATGAAAAAAGAACAAGCCCACGCAGCTTAAAAAAAGAGCGTACGGATGATCCGTACGCTCTTTTTTTATGATTCGGGGTAGTGCATAAGCAAAAAAAAGCTTGCTTCTTCTTCAGAAGAATTGATATAGCTGTGAGAGGTATTTCCTGAAAAATGCAGAGCATCTCCCGAGACTAATTCATGTTCTTCATTTTCAAAACGAACCGTTAATTCGCCTTCTTTAATAAGTAAGTATTCATCTCCTAAATGAGTTTTCGCTTCGTGCACGCATCCAGGCTTTAATGTGACGATGTAAATTTCAAACTTTTTTTCCGGATGATAAGGAAAAAAAGAATATACTAAGTAATCACCTTTGTTGTCCATGATGGGATCTAGCTGTTTTATGCTTACTTTCTGCACATCCGGGGTGTCTTCTTTCATAAATACAGAAAAAGAGACTTGAAGGCCGTTGGCGATTTTCCAAAGCGTGGTAACCGTGGGACTGGATTTACCCTTTTCAATTTGTGCAAGCATTGCTTTACTAACACCGGTTAATTCGGAAACTTGATCAAGCGTCAAATTTCGATTTTTTCGTAATTTAACAAGATTTTTAGCAATAATATCTTGAATCGCGTCCATTGTTGTACTCCTTTAATTATTATAAAGATAGTATAACATACCGTTGTTTAATATAACGTATAGATGTATAATATAGCAGAAAAGGAGGGAGTACGGTGATTGCAGAAAAAGCAGTACAGCAAAGAGAAAAAATGGACTTAACGTTCAGACAAGGGGCTAAGGATTGTATCCCTACGCTACTCGGTTACATAAGTATAGGGCTTGCGGCTGGGATCGTTGGAGTATCCTCGCATCTTTCCGTTATGGAAGTTGCTTTATTATCAGCGCTCGTGTATGCAGGGGCAGCACAGTTTATTATTTGTGCACTGATGGTTGCAAACAGCTCGATTTCAGCTATTATTCTCACAACATTTATTGTAAACTTACGACACTTTCTTTTGAGCGCTACGGTCGCGCCTGAATTTACAAAATATTCGTTATTAAAAAACGTCGGAATTGGAGCCCTTCTAACGGACGAATCATTTGGGGTGTCTTCAAGTAAAATTGCAAAAGGTGAGCCAATTAATGACCGCTGGATGAACGGATTAAATATAACGGCTTACGTCAGCTGGATTATCGCCTGTACGACAGGAGCTATTTTTGGCCATATGCTATCTAACCCGGAAGCCTTTGGGTTTGATTTTGCCTTAACAGCTATGTTTTTAGCTCTGCTTGTTTTACAAATCGAAAGCGTGTTGCCTTCAAAGCTTAATCATTACTTACGTTTAATTCTTTATATGGCAATTATTATGATTGTGCTATCTTTTTTCGTACCTTCACATGTGGCCGTATTGATTTCAACGATTATTGTAGCGACAATTGGGGTGGTGACGGATAAATGAGCATCCACTACCCAACACTCATCGTTATTTTAGGGTGTGCCCTTGTTACCGTAGTTCCTCGCATTGTTCCGTTTTTAGTTGTACGTAACATCGCGCTGCCAGAACCCGTATTAAAATGGCTATCCTATATTCCTATTTGTATTTTAACCGCACTTGTTGTAGAAAACTTTATCATTCAAGTAGATGACAGCGTAAATATTAACTGGCCCGTCATTATCGTAGTCATTCCAACCTTACTGATTGCCCTGAAAACCAAAAGCTTATCCATCACCGTTATTAGCGGAGTTGGAATGATGGCGCTGCTTCGTTTTTTTCTTTTGTCATGAAAGCTCAAGTTATGCTCTTGAGCTTTTTTACTGTCTCCTTTACGCACGCTTTTTCATATAGTATGATAAGAGTGTAAATTAGAAGCCAATGAAAACTAAAATATAGATGAGGTGCTTTTATGAGCGGAGTAGTATCTAAATAGGAACAATTGAATGAAATAAATTAAATAAGCAAGACGGGTATTTTTTGGAGAAGGAAGGTACCCTTTATTTGCTTATGGATTTATTTCACTGCCTATGAAGATACCTACAATGCTTTATAAAGGGTTCGGCATTTGTCGCGAAAGAGGCCTCTGTTTTTACAAAGCTTTCTTTTGTGATATGTGTTTAGACACCTTATGAACGCAAAAAGCTGTGGGATCACCACAGCTTTTTTTATTTACCTTTTTCATTGCCTTCTAATAAATAGGTATCTTCATATGTGATGACAAATCATAGTGAGGAGAAAAACCATGAATACGATGACATTTGAAAAATTGCAGTATCAGGAATTAAAAGAAATCGTAAAATCTCACTGCGTAAGTGAGCTGGGAAAACAATTAATGGATAAACTTCAGCCGAGCACATCTCTTAAAACAGTAAAAAACCGACTTAAAGAAACAACGGAAGCACGAAGCCTTCTAGATGCTGAGAAATCACTTCCGCTATCAGGTGTCTCAGGTATAGGAAGAGTCATCGAAAAGCTTGAAAAAGGCATGATTTTAGAGCCCGAAGAGCTAATACGCGTATCCGATTTTTTAAAAGGCTGCAGAAAAGTAAAACAATATATGGTGGATAAAGAATTTTTTGCTTCGCTCTTAAGTTCCTATGCACATTCGATGAAAGAACTGACAGGTATAGAAGAGGAAATTAATTTTGCGATCAAAGCCGGAAAAGTAGACGCTGCGGCAAGCAAAGAGCTCAAGCGTATCAGAAGACATATAGAAGGAACGGAAGCGAAGATTTCAGAACAGCTTGCGAAATTTTTACGAAACGGGAAAAACAAAGAGTATATTCAAGACTTCTTCATCAGTAAAAAAGGAGACCGCTATACGATTCCGATCAAGGCATCCTATAAAAATCATGTTGGAGGAACGATTGTTGAAACATCTTCTAAAGGGTCGACAGTGTTCATAGAGCCGGCATCTATTACAAAGCTGAATGCGGAACTAGCGATTTTGAAAGCAGAAGAAGAGGTAGAAGAATATCAAATTTTAGCGTTTTTAACAGGTTTAGTGTTAGAGAAGCTAGCTGATATTCATATTAATTTAGAGCTAATTAGCCAATACGACATGGTGTTTGCCAAAGCAAAATACAGTAAACAGGCAGACGGAATCGAACCTAAAATTAATGATTATGGATATATTCATTTAAAAGGCGCATATCACCCGCTATTAACTGGTAAAATTGTTCCGCTTCACTTCGAAATTGGCGAGAATTATCGAAGCTTAATTATTACCGGACCTAACGCAGGAGGAAAAACCGTTGTCTTAAAAACGATTGGGCTACTGACACTCGCTACAATGTTAGGATTTCATATTACAGCTGATGAAGGAACAGAAATTGCATTGTTTGAACATATTTTTGTTGATATCGGCGACAACCAAAGTATTGAAAATGCGCTGAGCACCTTTTCCTCACACATGAAAAATATATCGGCTATTTTGCAAAAAGCAACGAACAATACGCTGCTCCTATTCGATGAAATTGGCAGCGGCACCGAACCGAATGAGGGAGCTGCACTTGCGATTGCAATCTTAGAAAAGTTTTATCATATGGGCTGCATAACGGTCGCGACTACGCATTACGGAGAAATTAAGCGTTTCTCAGAAATTCATCCTGACTTTATGAATGCCGCGATGCAGTTCAACAGTAAAACATTAGAACCGCTGTATCAGCTGTTAATTGGCACATCTGGAGAAAGCAATGCGCTTTGGATTTCAAAGAAGATGAAGGTAGAAGAAGAGATTTTACAAAAAGCAAAGTTCTATATGCAAAGCAAATCGTATGATACAGAAGTCGTCAGAGAAAATAAAATAAAAAAACCAACTATTTTGAAGGAAAAGAAAAAAGACCGTGTTGAATACCAAATGGGAGATCGAGTCAAACTGTTAGATTATGAAAATCATGCGATTGTGTATAAGTCTAAAGACAACACAAACAATATAGTCGTACTCTATCAGAATGAGTTAATTGAAGTAAACATTAAGCGAGTAGCTCTTGAAATCAAAGCTGCTGAATTATATCCCGAAGGCTATGACCTCGATTCGTTATTTATTAGCTATAAAGATCGAAAAGAGCAGCATGATCTGCAGCGAGGATCAAAAAAAGCATTGCGGAAAATTGAAAAAGATATACGCGAAAATAGATAAAGCAGAAGCCCAGCACTTATAAGAAAGTGCTGGGTTTTGTTTTTATGCAGCTTCTCAAAAATACATAGCGCCCTTTTGTTAATGACTTAAAAGATAAGGAGGTTTCCTTTAGCTATATTAGTAATCTATAGGTATAAAAAACACCTTTCACCTCTCTAATATACCTGAGAGATGCGTTTAATAAATTATTCATTTGTCGGAACGGGAAGACTCTTGAGGGTTGTAAAACAAAAAGCCATTTTTTTCGCAAAATGTAAAGGAGGCTCGACAGATTGAATATGAAGATACATAAGGACCGGTTCTGTAAAAAGCCAATGGTTATGCAAAGCGCTTACGATAAGACCTTGCCGCGCAGCAGCTTCTGTAAAACGGGGGATTTCTTCTTGTAAAATAGCAATCTCAGCCAAGTTTAACGCATTTCCCTGTGCGTCTATCGCTTCAAATGATACACCAACAGGAACGACAGAGCTGCTTTTCCGCCCTTGAACATGAGCTTGAAAGCTTCTTTTAAGAGACACTGAGCATCCTGTTGGACTAATTTTGCTTTTAGCGTTTAAAATCTGGCCAAACTGCTGACAAATTTCATTTGTAGTATACATATAAGCTCCTGCCTTTCTTCTAGACTCTTAGTAAGCTTTATGACATCAGAGCTTCACTTATGCAAACAGTGTTCTTATAAAAAAATCCCCTTCACGTTGAAGAGGATTTTTTTATTATTCAGCATGCGATGAGCGTTCATTTAACAAATTTTCATAAAAACGGGCAAGTGAAGCAGAAAGGTATGGAATAGACCATAAAAAGCCGATTCCTAGTGTAATAATACTTAATAAAAACCAGCCAAGAAAGCTTAGTAGCAGCAGGAAGTACTGTCCTTTATAACCATTCATCAACCTGCGGCTTTCTGTAATCGCTTGATTCATCGAGTAAGTAGGATTGTCTTTACAAATATAGTACGTTTGTGAATATGCCAGTGCTTTGATAATTCCAGGAATCAGTAAAAGCAGTGACCACAGCATCACATAAAGAGTCATCAGTACATAAATTCCTAGTGACTTTACATAAAGACCGAAGTCTTGGAATGTTTTAAACAAATGTCCCAATCGGACAGATTCACCTCGCGCCAAACCTAAAAATGCCCAGTAGTTCGCCATGAGAAGAGGCGAAAAGACAATAGCAAAGGCAGTTGAAATCCATGACGCCGAATCAGATTCATCTTTCATCCAATTGTCATAGCCGCCGCTTGCCACAATTTCAAATGGAATAGGCAGAAGCGTATATACTCCGTACGTCACCACCGTCAGTAAAATCGCAAGTCCCCAGCGATTCTTTAAAGAAGCTTTAGCTTCTCTTTTAATCGTACCGATGTTCATGTTGTTCCTCCTTTAATGTTGCAAAACAGTATCTTTTTGCTCGTATTAACATGTAAACCATGCACAATTGTTAATTTTGTATGAAATGAAAATAATAGTCAATAGGTTCTGAGATGAAAAGCAAAGATCCTGCGGAAAATTTTCACTAGACAGATAGAAATCGCTAAATAGGTACAATCTGCTTTTGAAGAAAGAGGAGGTGCAAAAGCACTGTGTGAGATGCTTTATTTTAGTACGAAGTGAAACTCTCATGGACAGACTTTCTAAGATAGGAGGGATTTCTATGTTTGAAATGATCAAAATGATGCAACAAGTCTTAAATGAAAAGGAATTTTCTTATTGGGTTCATCAAGATCTTTTTAGTTTTCAATGGTGGCTCATAGTGGTGATAAACGCTCTTTTTTTGCTACTTTTTTACTTTTTTATTGATAGACAGCGCCTCTTTTTTATGCTTCTCGTTTTTTTTATCAGTTTTGACATAGTCGGTTTGGTAGATGAATTCGGGAAATTTTTTAACCTGTGGTGCTATCCTCACCAGATGCTTCCGTTTACAGATCGCTTCAATACGGTTGACTTTGCTATTATTCCGGTAAGTATCGCACTCGTCTACCAATTTTTTAGCAAATGGAAATTTTTCTTCATCGCACATGCCGTTAATTCTGCCATTATTGCTTTTATAGGTATTCCGCTATTTAGAGCGCTGCATTTATATGAATTGCTGAACTGGACAATTTTTTATTCTTTTCTCACAGTATTTATCATAGGAATTGTGGTGAAAATCATTAGCGATTGGATGGCAGGTAAGAATAGACGCTATAGAATCAGCTGAACAAACCATACTTATATCTATACGGGATATGAGTATGGTTTGTTTGTATGAAAATAACGCGTTATTTCTTTATAATAGGCGTAAGAGGAGATGAATAAAAAATGGAGAACGCTACCCAAATATTTTATGAATTAGAATGCATGCACTTAAAATCAGAAGTACGAACCTCTGCTAAAGAGCTTTCAAACATTCTTGCAGATGATTACGTGGAGTTTGGCAGTTCGGGCACGGTATGGAAACGAAAAGATTACAATAACAATCATGTACTCTCGCCAGATGTATTCGAAATCTCTCATTTTCATATAGACGTATTGTCTCCTGACTGCGTATTAACTACCTATCATCTTATGAACCATACGGCAGAAAAAAAGACGCTTCGCAGTTCTATTTGGCGAAAAAGAGAAGAAAAGTGGCGTTTGTTTTTCCATCAAGGCACAGTGACAAACGGTGATCAATAAATAAGATTATTCGGTTATTATTATACTTTCCCTCTATTTGATGCTATGATGAAAGTATATTTTGACGTAAGGGATGTTTTGAGATGAGCAAAAATAACGTAAAAAAAGAAGTGTTTTCATGGATTAAGTCCATTGTTATTGCATTGGTTATTGTAGTGGGAGTTCGCCATTTTTTATTTGCGCCAACTACAGTTCACGGGGAATCGATGTATCCAACGTTTGAAGATTCAAACCGCGTTATTTTAAATAAAATCAGTGATGTTGATCGCTTTGATATGATTGTATTTCATGCACCGGATGCAGATGAAAATTATATTAAACGTGTAATTGGACTGCCAGGAGATACGGTAGAAATGAAAAACGACGTTCTATATATTAACGGTAAAGCTTATAAAGAGCCGTATTTAAAAGAATCTAAAAAATCTCTTGCACCTAATGAAAAATTCACGGAAGATTTTACGCTTCAAACGCTGCCTGCAACTGATGGCAAAGTGAAGGTACCGAAAAATTCACTGTTTGTAATGGGGGACAACCGTCCTGTAAGTCATGATGGACGAGCATTTGGCTTCATTCCACAAAAATCAGTTATCGGAAAAGTGCAGTTTCGCTACTATCCATTAAATGAAGTAGGCGAACCGAAATAAAAAAAGGAAAAAAGGCTGGCGGAATTTAATTCGCCAGCCTTTTTTATTGGGTTAAAAGAACTGATTTTAAAAAACGATTTGCTTTATGCAAGTTAAACATCTTCTAAGAAATCAGTAAATTAGACCTTGTTTTTTTCTTTGTTTAGGAAATCATAAGGGTGTTTAAAAAGGGACTTCTAGGTGCCTATGTTACTTCAAAGTAAGAGATAGTACTGATAGGTAAGTAGTTTTTATGGGTATACAGATATATGAAGATAAAGAAACAAGGATTTTGGAAAGGAGCAGGTCAGCATGAAAAACGTATTAATCATTAATGGACACGAGTATTATAAAAAATCAAAAGGAGAGTTAAATCAAACGATTTTTAACGAAATGCAGCATTTACTCGCTGATCAATTTGATATTAAAACAACGGTGGTTGATAAAGGCTACGAAGTAGAAGAAGAAATTGAAAAGTGGCTATGGGCTGATGTTGTGATTATGCAGACGCCTATTTACTGGTTCAGCATTCCCGGAAAGTTTAAGCAATATATTGATCGCGTGTATATGGATAACATTTTCTTTAAAGGCTCCAATCAATACGGGCGAGGCGGCTTATTAACGGGGAAAAAATACATGTTTTCTCTCACGTGGAATGCGCCGGAAGCTATTTTCGACAATGACGAAGCTTTCTATGAAGGAAAAAGTTTAGACGAAGCCATTATGCATTTGCATAAAATGAATCAGTACGTCGGTATGAGTCCATTTCCAACTTACTCTATTCATGACGTAGTCAAACATCCAAACATTGATCACTACAAGCATAAATTAGAAAATCATGTAGCAGAAGTATTTGGAATAGGAGAGCATCAATAAAAATCGATACTACAAAAAACCTGACTGAACAGTCGGGTTTTTTTATTCACTGTGACGCAAAAATCGTAGTCAAAAACAGTTTTTCTTTTTCTTTCTGATCACTAGCGAAATGTCTACAATGGTAAGGAAGAGTTAACCATCAAGTTGCACAATAACTCGACCAGAAGTGGTAATGAAAGCGTAAACATTTTAGTGGGGATCAGTGATAGAATAAATTTAAGCAAGGGGGGAGCAATTGATGCATCTAGATGAAAGGAGCAATTTAATTTTAAAAAGAGTAGTTAGTAATCCAGGTATTTCTAATATGGAATTAGAGAGAAAATATCATCTTTCACGGAGGCAGATTAGCTACAGCTTTACAAAAATTAATGACTGGTTAAAGAGTAACAACTATCCAAAAATTCAGCGAACGAACGGGGGGAATTTTATTATTGATCCTCTTCTAATGGAACTGTTTGCTGAAAAAGTCGAACACTCTGCTGGAAGCTATATTCCGTCTGAAAAAGAAAGAGCTCAATTAGTTTTGCTGATGCTATTAAGCAGCGAAGAAGAATTATCTTTACTTCATTTCTCGAGCTCGCTATCAGTGAGTAAGAATACGATATTAAGAGATATGAAATACACACAAAAACTTGTAAATGATTATAATCTTGAAATTGTTTATTCACGAATGTATGGATACGACATAGTCGGAAGTGAATGGAATAAAAGAAAGCTGCTTATTGAAGTACTGCGGACCGTCTATGACATGTATCAAGGTGAGACGTATATTCAGATGTATACAGGAATTTCAAAGGAAGAAATTCAGAAGTTAAAAGGGCAAATGGAAAAAGTAGAAAAGCGTTTAGCCCTTCAATTTATCGATCAAAAAATAAAACTTCTTCCATATACAATAGCTATTTTGTTAAAAAGAATTAAAAAAGGAAACTTAATTAAAGATCCTTATCATATTGACTATGAAGAATTATCGGATACAAAAGAGTTTGAAGCTGCTGAAATTTTAATTGAAGAAGCTGCTTGTATCCCCAAGGAAGAACGGTTATTTATTACACTACAGCTGCTTACATCTAATGTTCTATCTTCTCAATTTTTAAGAGATGAAGAAACTCTTGAACTAAAATCTTCACTGAAGGATAGTCTTGCATTATTTGAGAAAAAAGCATGTATTACTTTTAAAGAAAAAGAAAAGCTGCTTCAAAAATTAGTGCTGCACATGAAACCCGCTTACTACCGTATTAAATACCAGCTAACTACTAACTATTCAATAATTAAAAAAGTAAGTGAAGAATTTGAAGCCATTCACTATATTGTAAAAGATTCATTAAAGCCTTTTGAAACTTATATTGGCTGCCCTATTCCTGAAAGCGAAGTAATGTTCATTACCGTTTTTATTGGTGGACATTTAATTAACAGTGGCGAAACGATACAGCTGAAAAAGAGAGCGGTTGTTGTTTGTCCTAACGGGGTATCCATTTCACATTTGATGGAGCACACGCTGCGCGATTTATTTCCAGAGTTTTATTTCTACGAAGCTCTTTCAATTCGAGAATTTGAGCAATCAAAAGCAGAATTTGATATGGTATTTTCTCCTGTTCCTGTCCAGACTTCTAAGCATTTATTTATTGTGGAACAATTTATTTCAGATTTTCAAAAGCTGCAGCTTCGGCAGAGAGTCATTCAAACCATATTCGGTTTAAATACATCCGTTGTAAACATTGAACAGTTAATAAGTGTCATTGAAAAATACGCAAAAGTTGATCAAAAGCCTCAACTTCAAAAAGCGCTGCAAGATTATTTTTCTCTCCAAGTATTAAACGAAACAAGTGAAAATCAAGAATACAGTTTAGCAGATTTAATTACACCCGAAACAATTGTGCTGCGCGATCAAGTGGAAAGCTGGAAGGAAGCTATTTCAATAGCCGCTTCCCCGCTTTTACATAAAGGTATTATTACTGAAGCTTATATTGATAAAATGCAGGAACAGTATCCGTCTATATCTCCACATATTGTACTAAGACTTAATGTTGCAATACCTCACGCAAGCCCTGAGGATGGCGTTCAAGCAGTAGGCATGAGCTTACTTAAGTTAAAAGAAGGCTTATTGTGCGGAGAGCAAAAAGTTCATTTTATTGTTGTTATCGCAGCTATTGATAAAAAGAAACATTTAAACGCTATGCTGCAGCTGATGAAGTTAGCGGAAATGAACGGGGTAATAAATGAGATGAAACGGCTAAATGAAAAATACAAAATCTATGAAATAATTAAAACGCACTCTATCTAATCATGGTACAGAATGTATAGCAAGGAGGATACAATCGTGACATTACAGCCTTTTTTAAAAGAAGAGTTATTGAAGTTAAATAGTATATGTAAAGATCAAGCAGATATCTTTGAAATGGTGTACAAAGAGGCATTTGGCAAAGGGTATGTCGGTGAAAACTTTTTGACAAAAATTAAAGAAAGAGAAGCATCTTTTCCGACGGGGCTCCAAATAGGCGATTACAGTGTAGCAATCCCTCATACAGATCCAGAGCACGTTTTTGAACAATTTATTAGTGTGATTACCTTACAAAAACCTGTATCGTTTTATTTAATGGATGATAATACAAAAAAAGTGGATGTGCGCATTGTGCTTCTATTAGGTTTAAACCAGCCTCACACCCAGTTAACAGTACTTCAGGAGCTGATGCAAACAATTCAAGATCAGCAAAAAATAGAGCAATTATTACAGGCTCAAAATCAAAGGGATGTTCAAGCTATTTTTAACGGAGTTGAAAAAATTAGTACAAAAGGGGAGAAGTAAAATGAAAAAGTATACGGTATTAGTAGCGTGCGGAGCGGGAATTGCAACATCAACAGTGGTGTGTGAACGAGTAGAAAATTTATTAAAAGATAACGGCATTAACGCGGAAGTTGTGCAATGTAAAATTGCCGAAGTAGCTTCCCGCCAAGAAGGAGCGGATTTAATTGTATCGACAACAATTTTACCCACAAAGTACAGCATTCCAGCATTAAGCGCAACCTCCTATATCACAGGGATTGGCATGGAAGCACTGGACCAAAAAATAATAGATGCCTTAAATAAAACCTTTGCTAATTAATTAGTCAGAAAATTAAAAATAATAAATCAGGAGCTGAACAAAATGAAAAAATATACGGTATTAGTAGCATGCGGAGCGGGAATTGCAACATCAACAGTGGTGTGTGAACGAGTAGAAAATTTATTAAAAGACAATGGCATTAACGCGGAAGTTGTGCAATGTAAAATTGCCGAAGTAGCTTCTCGCCAAGAAGGAGCGGATTTAATTGTATCGACAACGATTTTACCTACAAAGTACAGCATTCCGGCATTAAGCGCAACCTCCTATATCACAGGGATTGGCATGGAAGCACTAGATCAAAAAATTCTGACGCATTTACAAGCATAGGGATCACGCGTTGCCTCCATTTTAGGAAATGACAAAAGAAAAATGAGGGATGGATATGGATAAACTTCTATCAGGTGTGCAAGCAGTATTAAATCTAGGACCTACAGTTATTTTACCAATTGCCATTTTTATCTTAGGCCTGTTATTTAAAACAGGAGCAAAAAAAGCGTTTAAATCCGGAATTACAATAGGAATTGGTTTTGTCGGCATCAACTTAGTTATTGATTTACTTGTAAAAAACTTAGGACCAGCAGCACAAGCAATGGTTGAACGATTTGGATTAAATCTAACTGTTATCGATACGGGATGGCCTTCTGCCGCTGCAATATCTTGGGCATCTCCCGTTGCAGCTATACTAATTCCTGTTTGCTTGTTTGTAAATATTATTTTGCTTTTGTTAAAACTGACTAAAACGCTTGATATTGATATTTGGAACTATTGGCACTTTATCGCTGCTGGCGCAACAGGATACGTTGTCACAGGAAGCTGGTGGTTTGCAATATTGTGTACCGTTCTGTATGAAATTGCTGTTTTATTTGTAGCAGATAAGACAGCGCCAATGGTTCAAAAATTTTACGGGTTAGAAGGAATTTCTCTTCCTACGGGCTCTACAGCTGCATTTGGACCAATTGGTATTTTGGTAGGTATGGGTGTATCAAGGATTCCAGGGATTAAAAGGTTGAACGCAGATCCCGAATCTATTCAAAAACGTTTTGGTATTTTCGGTGAACCAATGATGATGGGTTTAATCTTAGGGTGTGTAATCGGTATATTAGCAGGCTATGACCTTGGTAAAGTTTTTCAAGTAGGTATTTCAATGGGAGCGGTTATGCTTTTGATGCCTAGAATGGTTAAAATCTTAATGGAAGGACTTATTCCAATTTCTGAAGCAGCTCGTTCTTTTCTTCAAAAACGATATGGTAATCGTGAAATATATATTGGATTAGATGCGGCTCTTGCAGTAGGACATCCATCCGTTATGGCTACAGCACTGTTACTTGTCCCTATTACATTACTTTTAGCTGTCATTCTACCTGGAAATAAAGTATTGCCGTTTGGGGATTTGGCAACCATTCCTTTCTATGTAGCTTTTGTTGTGGGCTCATTAAGAGGGAATATTATACACTCTCTTATTTCGGGCACTGTTATGGTAGCGCTATCACTTTATATGGCAACGAATTTTGCAGATGTGCATACACAAATGTTATCAGGAGCTCAGTTTTCTATGCCAGAAGGTGCAACACAAATTTCAAGTTTAGACATGGGAGGAAACTTATTTAACTGGCTTATTCTTAAATTCTCTCAGCTGTGGGCTTCTATTTTTTAAAATAGGCATAAACAGGAGGTAAGACAATGAAAGCAGCTGTGCTACATGAAAAAAATAAAATCATTTATCAAGATATTGGGATTGATTTCTGCCGAGCGAATGAAGTCAAAATAAAAGTAATGGCAGCAGGAATATGCGGATCGGATACACACAAAATGACAAGCAGATGGAAGTATCCGCTACCTGCCATTATGGGACATGAATTTGCTGGGTATATCGTTGAAAAAGGGGGAAAAGTAGTAGATTTGAACGTTGGAGACAGAGTAGCTGCTATTCCGTTTAAACCGTGCAGCACATGTGAATATTGCCAAAAAGGGCAGTATTCACTATGCGAAAACTACGGAATGATTGGTGCGCAATCATTTGGCGGATTTGCTCAGTATGTCAATATTCCAGCTTCAAATGTTATACAAGTAGGAGAGATGGACTTTGAAGAAGCAGCTATGATAGAACCTTTAGCAGTAGCGCTTCATGGAGTACTTAATATTCATCCGCAAATAGGAGACACTGCAGCAGTCTTTGGAGCAGGAGTCATTGGCATGCTGACGATTCAATGGTTGAAAATTGCGGGTGTAAAAGAAATCATCGCCATCGACATTTCTAGTGAAAAGCTGGCAGAAGCGAGGGCCATGGGTTGTGAAAAAGTGATTCATGCCCGTTATGAAAATGTCCTTGAAAAAATCAATGAATATACAAAAGGAAGAGGAGTGGATCTTGCACTCGAATGTGCAGGTTCCACTGTCACTCAAGAGCAGTGCCTGCTTGTTACTTGTAAAAAAGGGAAGGTTGGATATTTAGGTATTGCTTATTCAGATGTGTGTTTATCTGAAGCAGCATTTGAGAGTATTTTTAGAAAAGAGCTTACATTGCAAGGTTTCTGGAACTCTTATTCTGCACCGTTTCCCGGGAAAGAGTGGAAAACAAGCGTTGACTTTATTTTAAATGGAAAGATTAGATTAAAAGAATTAATTTCTCATCGATTTAAGTTAGAAGACACGCAAAAAGCATTTAATATGATTATTAATCGAGAAGAAGCTTATGGAAAAGTGTTAATAATTCCAAATAAGGAGTGAAAAAATGAAGGCAGTCATGAAGGTAGAGCCAGGCTACGATAAGATGCTGTTAAAAACAATCCCTGAATTAGGAGTTCAGAAAAACCAAGTGAAGATTAAAGTAGCGTATACCGGAATATGCGGTACGGATATTCACACGTTTACAGGTCAATATAAAAATTCCCAGACGCCGGTTGTGCTTGGGCATGAGTTTTCCGGTATAGTCGTTGAAGTAGGGGAAGATGTAACAAAAGTAAAAGTTGGCGATAGAGTAACCAGTGAAACAACATTTGTGACGTGCGGAGAGTGTGATTATTGCTTAGAAAAAGACTATAATCTGTGCGCTCATCGAAAAGGGATAGGCACACAAATAAACGGCAGCTTTGCTGAATATGTTATTTCGCGTGAGGAAAGTGTCCATGTGCTGCCAGATACAGTCGACCTA
This sequence comes from Priestia sp. YIM B13486, assembly GCF_042787865.1. Classification (NCBI taxonomy): domain Bacteria; kingdom Bacillati; phylum Bacillota; class Bacilli; order Caryophanales; family Bacillaceae; genus Priestia; species Priestia sp. YIM B13486. Next base: position 300,126 of record NZ_JBHZOZ010000003.1, read on the forward strand.
AAAGCAGCTGCTTTAACTGAGCCTCTAGCTTGCTGCGTTCATGCAGCTTTAGAAAAAACGATTGTTAAAAAAGAAGATAAAGTATTAATTTTTGGTCCAGGTCCCATTGGTTTACTGCAAGCACAAGTTGTAAAAGCACAAGGAGCGTTTGTTATATTAGCAGGTATAACAAAAGATCAGAAGCGTTTAGAGTTAGCTAAGTCTTTAGGAATCGACGTAACTGTAGATATCCAAAAAGAAAGCTTAGAAGAAATTGTGCTGACCTATACAAAGGGATACGGTGTTGACAAGTTATTTGAGTGTTCAGGTGCTGTCCAGGCGTTAAACCAAGGGTTGCCTCTGGTTAAGAAAAAAGGAACGTTTGTACAAGTAGGAATTTTCTCCGAAAAATTAAACCTTTTAGATCAAGAATCTATCATCCAAAGAGAAATTACATATATTGGAACGCGTTCTCAGAAACCAAGTTCTTGGCATATTGCTTTAAAACTTCTTGAGGAAAAGAAAATTAATACAGAGAAAATGATCACTAAAATTGTACCTCTTGATTATTGGCGTCAAGGATTCGAAGCCGTTCTATCAGGTAATGAAATAAAAGTGCTTGTTCAGTCGTAGAAACGAACTATATAAATAATGTAAATCAGGGAGGGAGGAAGTGTGAAAGATACCCAAATGGAAGCAGGTTTATATTGTAACAGTTGCAAAGAAGAGCTTCCTCACCACGTTTATTATATTAACGGCAAAATTGTACGCGTAGAGTGTCAAGAATGTAGGCGTACAATGGTATTTAAAGTTGATGTTTTGAAAGAGTTCTATAAAGAGGTCTACAAGCGTGTCTTTACTAAACCTAACCGAGTATCAAAAGAATATAAAAAAGATATAAATAGATTTTTAACTGGAATTCCGATAAGGTTAGTGAGCAAGCCTTATCGTCTAATGAAAGATTTTAATGAATCCATGCATACTATTCACCGTTACAAAAAACGAACTGCTAGAAAATAAAGGGCCGGTTGCCTGTTGTTATAGCTGGTGCATCAATGCATTTTTTCTAGCTACATAAAAAAGCAGCTTTCTATACATGTATAGAAAGCTGCTTTTTTACGTGACAGTTTCAAACTTCAGGGTGTGAGGTGGGATAGTTTTTGTTTACCCGTCTATATCTAAATAAAACAATCTAAATGATAATGAAGTAGAAATTATTTATTCCGTTTGTTTATAAATTGTTTAAATATAAGAAGAAGCAGTTTAGCTTTGGAAAATAAGGGAAGAAGTATACTAACTTGCCTGTGTATATTTAGAAAAGGAGGGATAAAGATGTCGTTAGCTCATTTTGATGATATTTCAGAAATTTGCTATGCATGTGAAAAACAGCCTCTTGGGAAAAGACAAAAACGCATTGGCGTATGGACGGAAAAAGAAATGAGAAAGCCTGTTGAAGAGAGAGTAGAAAATCAGAAGGTGGTCGCCCTTTCTCGTTAATGTAAAAAAGCCTTTAGCTCATCTAAAGGCTTTTTTACATATTGGCGTTTGGACATGTGTGAAGGGTCATAGAAGCAATCGTTATAAATCTTCTAGTCTTTGAACTTTTTTGCCTTCTATTTTATGCTGTTCCATTGTTTCTTTTAACTCTTTGTTCGCCGTTGTCATCGTTGTTTCATTTGTTACGCCCATAAATGACCAGCCGTGAGATTCAAGCCAGTACTTGAATTCCCGCAAAAACTCTTCCTGCGTTCCTCCCGTATGATAAAAAGCTCCTTGAATTGTAATAGCCGGTTTCTCCGTGTTATACGTCACATACATTTTATTTGCACACATCCGAATAGACCTCCTCTATTAATAAACAAACGTAAATTGACAAAGAAGCGCTGAATCATCCCTCAATAGTTACACTATTTCTCTATTTGACTGCTGTTTTCCTTTTTATCTCTGCGATTAATCATAATAAAATCAAGTTTTTTACAGAAAGAGGAATGTAAGTAAACAGATAAAAAGCTCGTTTCGCAATCAAACCGTCATATTTCTACATATTCTTTAAGGGTCATGTAAAAGTTGTAACATAATGAATGGCACTGTAAGAAACTTAATCCAATTAGAACAAATGTTACTGTTTTTTTTAATGAAAAGGCGAATCTATGTGCTAAGGTAATAACAGGTTCAAATTTTAGGAGGTAGTTTTTGTGAGTAAAAAACGTGTAAAAAAATGGGCAGTTGCTTCTGCAGCGTCTGTAGCATTTCTAGCAAGTCAAGGAACAGCATCAGCAGCAGCTTCGCACAAAGTCGTAAAAGGAGATACCTTGTGGGGGCTTGGCCAACAAAATGGGGTTACGGTAGATGAGCTAAAAGGTGCTAATAACCGCCAAAACGACATGATTTACGTTGGAGAAACATTAACGATTCCTGACCAGGGACAAGCACAACCTGCCGCTAGTCCGGCAACATCTGTACATACAGTAGCACAAGGCGAAACGTTATATCATATTGCAACACAAAACGGCATGACTGTGGATCAGTTAAAAGCTGTTAACGGTTTACAAAGTGATATCATTACCATCGGACAAACGTTAAAACTTCAAGGAGAAGCACCGGCGCCGGCACAAACTGCTCCGTCTACATCGGTTTCTGCACAAGATCAAGATTTACTAGCAAGATTAGTAGAGGCAGAAGCAAAAGGTGAGCCGTACCAAGGAAAAGTAGCGGTAGCAATTGTGGTATTAAACCGTGTAGCTTCACCGGAATTTCCAAATAACATTCACGACGTTATTTATCAGCAGCTAGGAAACGGCGTATATCAATTTTCACCAGTAGCAAACGGCGCAATTAATCAGCCTGCATCAGAAGAATCAAAACAAGCGGTAAGCGAAGCATTATCAAACCCGCATGAAAACGATGCGCTGTTTTTCTATAATCCGAAAATCGCTGAAAGCCAATGGGTTGCAACGCAGCAAGTAACGGCAGTTATCGGAAACCATGTATTTGCAAAATAAGTAGATTTCTTTCAAATATAAACATATATTTCATATATATGTAATGTTGATACAGAGAGACTGCCACAAAAGTATTTTGCTTAAAGTTAAATCTGAACCATTAATCGTTATTAATGGTTCGGATTTTTTTGTTGTTATGGTAAACGCAGATTTCATATATGTAGTGGTTTCTAGCTGTTAATTGGAGGGCAAGGCGAAGACTCCTGCGAAAAAAGCGGAAAGCGAGAAGCCTTGCACGGAAATCAAGATCGGCGTACTAAGCGATCCATACGAGTTAATGTATCTAATTTATTCATCTTTAGATTAATACAGTTATGTCTCAATCCTCTTTTAGATGAAGAAAGAAATAGCTATTTTTTAAGTCTAATTGAACCTTAAAATACCTTAACAGATCCATCTGTTAAGGTATTTTTTTGCTTAAATTTTGAGAAAACCATTGATTATTTAGAGAATAATGATATGATAAAGAAAGTCAATTGATAATGATAATCATTTACATGTGATGAAGGAGAAGATAACTAGACTTATAGAGGGAAGAAAGGAGTAAGGAAAGTTGAAGTTTTATCAGTTAATTCTTGTGTTTGCTGTACTAGCAGTTTCGTCTCTTTTTATAGGCGTACAAGATCTGTCAGCGACGGATCTCTTTCATTTAACAAAAGAAGAAAGTCAAACGCTGTTTTTTAGTCGTTTTCCTAGGCTTTTGAGCATTATTATGGCAGGAATGAGCCTTAGTATTTGCGGATTAATTATGCAGCAAATTACGCGAAATAAGTTTGTATCTCCAACAACGGCAGGAACGATGGACTGGGCAAGACTTGGTGTGTTGATTTCTCTACTAGTATTTGCTTCAGCAAGTCCTCTATTAAAAATGAGCATTGCTTTCATTTTCTCACTGGCGGGCAATCTATTGTTTATGAGAATACTAGACAGAATTAAATTTAACGATACGATTTATATTCCACTAGTCGGTTTAATGCTCGGCAGTATCGTAAGTTCCTTAGCTACCTTCATCGCCTACAAATACGATTTGATTCAAAACCTTTCTTCATGGCTGCAAGGCGACTTTTCGCTAGTAGTCAAAGGGAGATATGAACTTTTATACCTGAGTATACCGCTCGTAATAATTGCTTATCTTTACGCAGATAAGTTCACGGTTGCTGGTATGGGAGAAAGCTTTTCAATCAATTTAGGCGTGAAATACAAACAAATCGTAAACATTGGATTAGTCATTGTTTCGCTTATTACGTCGATTACGATTTTGACCGTTGGCATGCTGCCTTTTTTAGGATTAATCATTCCAAATATCGTATCGATTTACCGTGGAGATCATTTGCGAAAAAGCCTGCCTCATACAGCGCTGCTTGGAGCTGTGTTCGTACTGGCGTGCGATATTTTAGGCAGAGTCATTATTTTCCCTTATGAAATCTCTATTGGGCTAATGGTCGGTGTAATAGGAAGTGCGATCTTTCTTTTTATGCTGATAAGGAGAGGTCGTTATGCATAACAAACATAAAATCATCATTCTCGCCGCGCTGGCCGTTTTATCAGTGGCACTGTTTATCAGCTACGATTTAGGCTACTGGCAGTACACGCTGCCGCGAAGAATTGAAAAAGTTGCTGCGATTGTTTTAACCGGAGGAGCCATTGCTTTTTCATCCGTTATCTTTCAAACAATTACTAATAATCGAATTCTAACTCCTAGTATTCTAGGACTGGATTCACTGTATTTATTTCTGCAAACGTTTATTGTGTACATCTTCGGCTCGACGAATATTGTCATCATGAACAAAAATCTTAACTTTCTTCTTTGCGTTTCGCTGATGATTATCTTTTCGGTCTTGCTTTACATACTGATGTTCAAAAAAGCCGGTAAGAATATTTTCTTTATTTTACTGGTTGGAATTGTGTTCGGCACGTTATTTAAAAGCATGTCTTCATTTATGGAAATGCTGATCGATCCGAATGAATTTCAAGTTGTACAAGATAAATCATTTGCAAGCTTTAACAATGTTAATACCGATTTGCTATACATAGCAGCCGTCATATTTATCCTGCTTGGCATTTACGTGTGGCGCTTTACATCCATTTTTGATGTCCTGTCGCTTGGAAGAGAACATGCGGTAAATTTAGGTATTGATTATGACGGGCTCGTCAAAAAAATGCTGATTGTGATCGCCATTTTTGTCTCAGTGGCTACAGCGTTAGTTGGGCCGATTACCTTTCTTGGACTGCTTGTTGTGAACCTTGCGAGAGAGCTGTTCAAAACGTACAAGCACACCTATTTAATGATGGGATCACTGCTGCTTAGTGTTATAGCTCTCGTCGGAGGAGAATTTATCGTTGAAAAAGTGTTCACCTTCAGCACCACGCTGAGCGTCATCATTGACTTTGCCGGCGGAATTTACTTTATTTATTTGCTGCTAAAGGAGAATAAATCATGGTAGAAGTAACAAATGTCAGTAAAACATACGGAGAAAAAACCGTTTTAGAAAAAACATCCGTCGTGATTCCAAAAGGGAAAATCACGTCATTTATCGGTCCAAACGGAGCGGGGAAAAGTACGCTGCTTTCAATTATGAGCCGTCTCATTAAAGCCGACTCAGGATCAATATCAATAGAAGGAAAAAATATAGAGAATATTGACAGCTCAGATTTAGCCAAAAAAATGAGCATTTTAAAACAGTCCAATCAGCTGAATATCAGGCTTAGCGTACGTGAACTCGTCAATTTTGGAAGGTTTCCTTATTCAAAAGGCCGGTTAACAAAAAGTGATGAACAAGCGGTTGATCAGGCGCTAAGTTATATGAAGCTTGAAAGTATTCAAGACAAATACTTGGATGAACTGAGCGGGGGACAGTGTCAGCGGGCCTTTATCGCTATGGTCATCGCACAGGACACGGAGTATATTTTCTTAGATGAACCGCTCAATAACTTAGATATGAAGCATTCTGTTGAAATTATGAAGCTGTTGAAACGTCTCGTAGAAGACTTAGGCAAAACGATTGTAATTGTCATTCACGATATTAATTTTGCGTCTGTTTATTCGGATTATATTGTGGCACTTAAAAACGGTGAAGTAATCTGTGAAGGCCCAACAGAAACCATCATTCAAACGTCTGTATTAAAGGATATATACGATATGGATATTCCAATCGAAACGGTTAACGGACAGCGTATTTGCGTGTATTTTTCATAAAATTTATTCATGAGGTGACGAAAGTGAAAAAAGTGTTAGTAATGTTTGCAGCAGTCTTAACTGCGATTGTTGTAGCCGCTTGCGGTAATCAAGGAGCAAAAGAAACAACAGGTGGAGAAAGTAAGCAAAAAGAGACGGTAACAGTAACCGATCAGTTCAATAAAGACGGAATTAAAATTAAGAAAAACCCTAAAAAAGTTGTAGTATTCAGCATGGGTGCACTTGATACACTAGATAAACTAGGGGTTGAAGTGGCGGGCTTGCCAAAACAAGCGATTCCTGAGTATTTATCAAAGTATCAAGATGATAAGTATGCGAATGTAGGTGGCTTAAAAGAACCTGATTTCGAAAAAATTGCAGAATTAAAGCCAGACTTAATTATTATTCAAGGGCGCCAAGCAGATTCATTTGATGAATTTTCAAAAATTGCGCCGACGATCTATATCGATACAGACAACCAGCACTATGTGAAGTCATTTAAAGAAAACACAAAAGTACTAGGACAAATTTTTAATAAAGAAGATCAAGCGAAAAAAGAGCTAGCAGCAATTGATAAGCAAATTGCAGATTTGAAAAAACAAGCGGACAAACTAGATAAAAAAGCGCTTGTAATGATGGCAAATGACAGCAAAATGACAGCGTTTGGTCCGGGTTCTAAATACGGATTAATCCACGACGTATTCGGTATTAAAGCAGCAGACGACAGTTTAGATCCATCCGCTAAGCACGGTCAAAGCATTTCATACGAATATTTAGTTAAGCAAAATCCAGACTACTTATTCGTCGTTGACCGCGGTGCAGCGATTGGTGAAAAATCATCCGCTAAACAAATTGTTGAAAATGAGTACGTAAAAGAAGTCAATGCGGTGAAAAACAATCACGTTGTGTATCTGGATCCAGGCCTTTGGTATTTATCTGGAGGAGGCCTTGAGTCAATGGCTGGCATGATTAAAGAAATCAAAGCAGGGATAGAGAAGTAATAGAGAAAAGACAGACTGAGACAAAAGTATTTTAGTTGAAAGTAAATCCGAATGATTAATCAAATCATTCGGATTTTTTTATTGTTGTGGAAAGAATATAGGTTTCATATCTGTAGCTGCTTCTAGCTGTTGATTGAAGTGATTAGTTATATCTCACTCTCATTTTTTGGTGAACATTTTTCTGTCTGGCAGTGGTTTTAACTATAAAACGTTATAAACTGAACGAATACTAAAGAGCAAAGCGCAGGTATTTTCTTCTCTTTAGGTGTCTTTCTACTTATTAAATTAAGTTTATTAATAGGTGATTTTATCCATTTTCGTTCCAGAAGGAAAAAGATACAAGTTTAGTGATTAATTGAATAGCGAGAGGGAACGGAAAAAAGAGGAAAAAATCTCTAAAAGGAATTTAGTATATTAAAGAAGGAGTTAACATGTTTCGTCATCAAAAAGAACTGCAATTTGAAGTCAAAGTAGATCGCCCCGATCCGATGCTTGCTCGTCAGATTCAAGAAGTACTAGGTGGACAATTCGGTGAAATGACGGTAATGATGCAATACCTCTTTCAAGGATTTAACTGTCGAGGAGAAGAGAAATATAAAGATATGCTGATGGATATAGGTACAGAAGAAATTGGACACGTAGAGATGCTTTGTTCACTTATTAGTCAATTACTTGATGGAGCATCTCCAGAAGATCAAGCAGAAGCTGCGAAAGATCCTGCAACAGCAGCTATCATGGGAGGAATTAATCCTCAGCATTTATTAGTGAGCGGGCTTGGTGGTTTGCCTACTAATTCAAATGGAGTTCCATGGAACGGTTCATATATCGTAGCAAGCGGCAATTTATTAGCAGACATGCGTTCGAACTTGCATGCAGAAAGCCAAGGTAGACTTCAAGTAGCTAGGTTATACCATATGACAAAAGATGAAGGTGTACGCGCGACATTCCGCAAAATGCTAGCGCGTGATCGCTATCACCAGTATCAGTGGATGGAAGCTATAAACGAACTAGAAGAAAAAAATGGAGTAGTTGTTCCTGCATCTTTCCCTCCCGAGGCTGAAAAAGAATCACAGCCAGAAGCTTATGAGTTTTGGAACCTCTCAGAAGGCGCTGAATCAGAAGAGGGACCGTGGGCTACTGGAAGTGCCCCAGACGGAAGCGGTGAATATGTATACATCAAAGACCCTGTAGCAAAAGGACAGGTTCCCAATCCGGAAATTCCTGATACTTCGTTGCATCATGATTTAACTCGTAAAAAAGTTTCCTCTAAATAAAAGAAAGAAAGGCCCTCGATATGTGCGAGAGGTCTTTTTTTTGACTATAACAAAGGGTGTTATCCACGCGTTTCAGTCAAGTTACCTTTTAATATCTAGAATAAAAAAGCCGCATAGGGAAAAAGTAGGTATGTGCATATGTTAGTTTAAGAAAACAATCAAGCAATGTCAGTAAAAGGAGTGTCTGATATGTATTATTACAAAGAAGGATTAATCAATGGTATTAAACCGGATAAGCCCGATCCTGCGGCCGCGAAGGTACTGCAAGAAGCCTTAGGCGGGCAGTTTGGTGAAATGCGGACGATGATGCAATATTTCTTTCAAAGCTCTAACTTCAGAGGAAAAGAGACGCAGTATCGCGATTTAATGAAAGGTGTTTTTTTAGAAGAAATTGCTCATGTAGAACTCGTTCAAAATACCATTAATGCATTGTTAGATGAATCTGGCGGAGCCGGGGTAGGAAGTCAAGGTTCAGATCAGGCTCCTCTTGATGAAACTGTAAAACATGCTAATCCTCATCACTATATCATGGGCGCTCAAAGCTCACTGCCAGTAGATGCGGGCGGAAATCCATGGAACGGCTCGTGGGTTTATAATCACGGAAATCTAGTGGCTGATTTGCTCAATAACGTTGTATTAGAATCAACCGGCGTTTTACAAAAAACAAGAATATACGAAATGAGTTCTAACCAAACGTTAAGAGAAACGCTAGGTTTCTTAATCGTTCGAGATAATGCTCATCAAAATGCGTTTGCAAAAGCTCTTGAAACATTAGGCGTGGACTGGGGAAAACTATTCCCTGTACCAAATTATGATATTAACAAATACCCTGAATGCAGAAAATTTGTCGAGATGGGGTATCATAACACGCAATTTGATTTTAGATTAGATCCGCATCGAATGGGAGAAATATTTCAAGGGCAGACGCCAAGCAGAAATGGCGGAGACTTGAACGTAACACCTCCACCGGAAGCTTTTCCAGTCCCTCATTTATCTGAAATGCCAAATGAGCATGCTCCAGGTTTAGGAGATATGAACGCATAAAAGTATGTGAGTTGAATTTAATTAAACAAAGCTGAAATAAATAAAAAACATTGACTGAGAGCTAGTAGTCAATGTTTTTTTATTTGCTTTAGCGAAATTCTTTCATTTGTCTAGCGCAAAGCACATCTCGCCATTCCTGTAAGCGCATGATAAAGGGCTTTTTTACATCTGTTTGTGAATTTATTTGTTTTTTACAAGAAGAAAAGGGAATACTTTCTTTAATCGCTTGTGATAGAAAGCTAATAAGGGGTATGCTGCTATGAGTAACCAAAAAGATGAATTTTTATTTAAACGAGAGCTCTATCGCTTAGTACAAGAATACAAACGCTGCAAAGTTGAAGAAATTAGACCGGCAATTAAAAAGGATATTCTTCTTTTGAAGAAGGTTATAAATAACTAAAATAGATAAACACCGGCAAAAAAGCTCATGTTAGTTAATAAATGAGCTTTTTTTGCTGCTTTCAACTTGTTCAAACGAATTAGTATGTCTATAAATAGTCTCAGGAAGATGATGGACCATGTTAAACAGAGCTAACGCAGTTGTTTCTGGTTCTTCATAACGATAAATGATATCGTTTTCAATATCGCAGATTTGAAAACTGTTTAATTGTTTTGAATAACTTAGTGTAAACCTATTGGCAAGAGTATGAGTAATGTCGCTATCTCTATAATTTACTAAATTTGCTATCATGTGCTTAATTTCAGTTAGGTTCATCCACCAAGTCACCCTTTCATGTTATTGAAGTTATCATACCATGTACAGGTAGTTTGAATGTTTTTTTTTACAATTTGTAACAACAATTTTCAAAATGAAACATAAAGGTAATAAAAAGTTAAAACGAGCAGCTTAACGCAAGCTGAACATTTCCTATGAGGGGGTAGGATTTTCTTTGCAGTAGGTCAATTCCAACTTTTTATCTGCGATTTCTTTTAGCCCAATACGAATCATACTGAATACTAAAATCCATAATATAACCGTTAAAATTGTATGTCCAGCGGGCAACATACCTAGTATAGGTGAGTCCCAAAGAGCGTGCATAAAAACGACAAACAAAAATACACCGAGAAATTTTGGTTTTATCAACATGCTCCACTGAAATTTCTTATTTCCTTGGACGATACAGACGGCAGCTCCAGTCAAGGCAGCCCAAGCCACATGTCCTCCAGGAGCAAAAATACTGCGCCAAAGTATTGTAGAATAAAGCATGTGAAAGCTGCCTGAAAGAAGTGCTCTTAAAGCATAGCCAGCGGTTTCAAAAGCAGCAAAACCAGCTCCTATTGCAGCTCCTAAGAGGAGTCCGTTAAGGATATATCTATATTTAAGATTGCGCACAAAATAAATAACCGCGATAACTTTAGCCAGTTCCTCGCATATTCCAATCACGATCACGTTTGTGTTATTTCCAAGAATATCATAAAACACAAGTGCTAATAAAAGTGAAAGGATTCCGCCAATAAAAACGACATAAACAATTTTGTAAATAGCAATATTCTGCGGAGCGTTCATTTCCCAAAAGAAAATAAGCGTAGTAAATGGCACTGCAAAAGCACCGACTACAATAAGACCGGGTATGAAGTTGATGTTTTCGAACAAGCTTACCCCTAGATATAGCCCTAAGTATGCGACAAGCGCAATAAGAAAGACTCTTGCAAAAAGCCAAGGCTTTGGCCATGTATTTACAACTTCTTCTATTTTGGGAGTCGTAAGCCCTGTTCCTACAATAAAAAGCCGTTCAGCTTCCATTTCACTGTGCTGTCGGAAGACTCGAGAGAATATATTTCGAAATTTAGGTTCAACCGAACGTTCATTTCTTGAGATTTTATCAACACGATGGGCAAACAAGTAGAATATGCTGTAGTTTTCGTCGTGTTCCACGATTTCATGGCCGCAATTTAAGCAGAATTTTACCCCTTCCCGATTAGAATAAGCGCAATGGGGGCATTTCATTTATCTTCCTCCTTTTTCTAGATACAAATCGTTTGACGCTTGTCTTAGGACATCTTCTACATATATTATGTGAACTGATGAAAAAAGCATAAGAGGGTTTGATAGGTAATTTGCTTAAATAATGGAATGGTATGTGTATAAAAGACAGAAGCTATTGCTAAAAGAGACCTCATGAAACAAAAAAAGGCTGTGTCGTAAGCCGAACATTCGACTTACAGCACAGCCCTTTATATGATTGAAAATCTGGATTTAAGCCTGTTTTCTTTACAATGCTACTACGCAATAAAAAAGCTTCCTGAAATAAAAACGATGACACCAATGACCATCATTAATGTTTCGCGGTCTTTTTTTCCTGGTTTTTTATTAGCAGGAAGCAGCGATTTTGAAAGAGGCTTGGCAAAAATGATGACAAGCATGCAAACAGCAGCAAAGATGCCAAGCGCCACCTGAAAATTACCTTCAATAAAGACGCATGCCATTAAAAGTATAAGACTTATTTTTAGAAAAATTTTTGATAGGTTCACTATCAACACTCCTTTAGAACACTTAATACGAAAGACTTAGTGATTTTTTTATATGCCTGTTGTTTTCTACGGCTTGAAGAAGAAAGTGAGCGACGTCAGAACGGCTGATGTTGCGTCCGTTTTCTGGTATGCTAGCTTCTCCTATACGATAATACGTAGTTAATGGACCGCTCGTTAAACCCATTGGCCGAGCAACAGTCCAGTCGAGCCCGCTTACCTTCAAGAGCTTCACGGCTTCGTGATGATCGCGAAGCACATTTTTTAAAATACGCTGAGCAAGCCAGCCCGTCATGCCTGGAATTTCTCCGTCGATTCCGGCAGAAGCCGTGTAGGCGATACGCTGAATTCCGTTTTCATTCATACATTGAATCAGCAGATTTGTCGTTTCTACTAAAAGGGTAGAATGCCCTAGATTTTCGGTTCCAAGACAAGAAATTACTGCATCACACCCTCGCATGGCCTGACACACTTCATAATAATCAAGCACGTCGCCTTGTATGATGTGTACGTTCGCATGCGTTATCTTAAGCTTAGATGGATTTCGCACAAATGCTTTTACATAATGTCCGTTTTTAATCGCTTGCTTTATTAATTCCTGTCCGGTCCTGCCGCTTGCGCCAATCAAAAAAATGTTCATACGATCAACCCTTTCGTTTCAATGTAGGTAGTAAAAACGAAATTTTCTTTTACCATAACACATTTTTCTCGATTTAGCTTGTCAAAACATAAAAGCTGCTTACGAGATTCACCAAAGTAAGAGGTATCCTCTGTTCTTTTTTAAAACTTATGTCATAGACTGTCTAGAAAACAAAGAAATGTACGAACGGTTTATAAAGGTGTTTAATGCTATAGAAGCGAAAGGGTATTATAGGAATAAGGGACGAACAGAAGGGGCGATGCACTATGAAAAAATCGGTAAGCCGAGCACGTATCATCATAGTACTAATAGGTTTTCCGCTCATCTTTTTCATTATGGCGCTTGTGACGGGTGAGTGGCGATATATGACTTGGACCATTCCGCCTGCACTGATGTCATGTTGGACGGCACTCTTTGTATTAAGGAAGCAAGAAGAAAGATAACAGGAAATTTGAACTATTGCATCGAATTTATAGAAAAAGTATAAAATGATAGAAAGCTATAGTAAGAAAATTTAATGAAGGACGGTGTGAAGATGAACGGACAACAGTTATTGTATGGGTTGCTTACGTCTAAAGGCGATATCCTAAGAGCTGCTTATGTGTTATGTGACCACCGCATTTATACGGAAATGTCAGCACAGTATCAGCAAACGGAGCATACGGATTTTCAAGCGTCATTGATAGAAGAAATGAAATTGCTTGAAAAACAGCCTGAAGTAGACATGCATCTGCATATTTTGCTTGAAATGGCGAAGTTTTTTGAACTTCCTGTTTCCCATGCTACAACAAATGGCGAGCTGTACGAGTTAAGCGATAACATTGGAAATTTGCTTGTATCTAAATACAATGAGCTGTTTTCAATTGCACGCTGTCATACGCTGGAAGACGTAATGCGCCATCAAATCCGACTGTTCTTTCATCTAATTGATTCGCAATACATGATTGCTACAAATCGTCAGCAAGCTGTGTTTCAGCAGCAGCTGATGAATTGGATTGAACAGCTGCCCCCCATGTATCAGGAAAGAATGATTGATGCATTAGGAGAATATCAGCAGGAAGCACTTGTGAAACTGCTGCAAAAAAAAGGGACAATTGAACTGTACAAACAGCTTCCTCCGCACGCATACCCTGCTATTTCAGACCTTATGGCAACCGTAATGAGTATCTTTATTCCCGTTAATTACCCGCCAGCACTGCTATTTAGTATGAATGCGCCGCTGTTTTTAATGGCGAGCTTTGAAAGTCATGAAATTATTGCAAAACGCAAAGAAGCTGGAACTTTTTTGCCGCTGTTATTGGTAGTTGTTCAGCTGATGTGGACGTACAAGCTTGAGCATCAGGATGAGCTGTTGAATTATCAGTCTCTGCTGATCAAGTGGTCATCTGTACACACAGCGTATCAAGATTATATGAAAAAGAAAGAGCAGTCACTGTTTGACCGTGAACGGTTAGACAGCTTTATTTATAAAACAGAGCAGTATGTTAAGCAGCTCCGAGCTACGGAGAAAAAGACGGTGAAGCAAATTGAAACGCTCAAAACAGCCATTCGCCATCAGCTTGATGAAATGGAGCTCACATCGTTAAACGGAGGGCTTGTGCTTCAAAAAATGATTGAAGAGCATGAATCATTAAAACAAGATGTAGAAGAACTGCAGCGCAAGCTTTCGATTAAAGGTGATTTCTTCTCTAAAGTAAGACTGACGTTCCGTTCTGCAGAACGAGCCGTCAAAAGCAAAGTGAAAGAAGTAGAGCGTAAAAAAGTGCTTATGCAAATGACGGACTTTATTTTAGCAAATCGCTTGCCCGTATGCGTGGATATTCAAAATGAAATTTATGATTATCAAGACGAGCTGACGACGACTATTTTTCAAATTAATCAGCAGGTCGAGCTGCTTGAAGAAACAAAACAAAGCCGTCAGCTAGCCGATGCAAAAGTACGCCGCTATGATCAAGAAATAAAGCGATTTGAACGTAATTACTATGGCTTAAAAGAAGGAACCGTTGAAGAGATGGCACAGTGAAACTGGGACAAACATATTTTATCCGAACGAGTTTGATTCTCCATCAAGAATCAAACTCGTTCGGATTTTTTTATGGTGATCGTGAACATAGGTTTTATATATGTAGCTGCTTCTAGCTGTTGATAGGAGAGCAAAGCCCTGCACGGAAATTAACAGCGATGTCTCAAGCGATCCATACGAACTCATTCACTCCATCTGTCTGTCTTTAGATTGGCGTAATTTAGTTATGTCTCAATCTTATTCTCTGTCTGTAGGAGCGGACAGCTGATCTTTATACTCATCTACATAGAGCATGCCGTTTGTTGACACAACTGCATACAGCACTTGGTTCAACTGAAGCTGACGATTTGAAAGCTCAAGGTTGATCCACTGTTCGGTATAGTGAGATGTTAAGTTTTTATGAATAATTTCTCCGTCCATGATGAGTTCTACCGGTAAACTCATTTCTTTAAACGGCTTAGACAAAACGTCCTGTTTGGCAATGTTTTGATAAGCAGTTTTCTTTAATACTGACAGTTTTCCGCTTACTTCTAAAACAGCAAATTCTACTTCAGCAATGTTGAACGTTCCTAGTTCTCGTAAATGCTGATTCAAGTCGTCAATAGAATATTTGACTTTTTTCATATTTGCTTCAAGAAGCTTTCCTTTTTCCATAATAACCGTCGGGCGTCCTGTAATCCATTTTCGCAAGCGCCTGCTTTTTAGAGCTGTTGATGCTAAAAGAAAATGAATGGCTACAAGAAAAAAAAAAGAAGCGAACATCGGCAGAAATTTTAATTTTAAATCAAATCCCATATTTGCGATGAACGACCCAATAATGATGGACATCGCAAATGTAAAATGATTATTATGCGTGTTAATTTGTTTTCCAATCAGGAAAGTTGTAATGCTTAAGATAATGAAAGAAACAAAGGTTCTAAGAAGGGACATGAGAATGTCTTCCATAGGTTGTGATGTCACCTGCTTTCTCATAAATAGAAAGAGTATCTATCTCTATAGCGTTATCCATTTAAAGGATCGTTATACAAGAAAAAACACCAAGAAGAAGTGCGGATAATGCGTTCACATTCGGCTGCTTAAAAAGGGGTGGAAAGGCTGTAGGTAAGGGATCAAAGCAAACAAAAAGAATGTGCAAATTCCTTTGAAATTTTTTGGAGGATTTGTTACAATAAAGGTGCTTATTTTTGTTCGGTAAGGATAGTTCGAAGTGTTCGTCTTGACTTATTGTAAGAGCAGGAATAGAGTAATACACAATGTGTGGATTGTCACACAAGGAGGAAAAGAGATATGTTACAAGGTAAAGTAAAATGGTTCAACGCTGAAAAAGGTTTCGGTTTCATCGAAGTAGAAGGACAAGACGATGTATTCGTTCATTTCTCTGCTATCCAAGGCGAAGGTTTCAAAACTTTAGAAGAAGGTCAAGAAGTTACATTTGAAATCGTTGAAGGCAACCGTGGACCACAAGCTGCTAACGTTCAAAAGTAATTTTTTTTATAAAGTTTAAGCCGATCAGCAGAACGTTTCTCTGGTCGTTCGTTAAACTAAACTGGGAGAAGGCCCCTTTTATAAAAGGGGTCTTTTCTTGTTCGCTTTTTACACCTTGTTGACGATTTCTTTGATTTTGTAGAAGTATTCAAATATGAAAAAAACTAGTCACGCAGTATAAAAAAAGCGTATAATGAAATGATGAAAATAGGAATTGTAGAGCAGAAAGGATTTTAAAACGTATGAACAACCAACTTCAAGAAACGATGGTCGATTCACGTCGTACATTCGCCATTATTTCTCACCCGGATGCCGGGAAAACAACGTTAACAGAAAAAATGCTGTTACTGGGCGGAATGATTCGTTCAGCCGGAACGGTTAAAGGAAAAAAATCAGGCAAGTTTGCTACATCTGACTGGATGGAAATCGAAAAACAACGTGGAATTTCGGTTACATCAAGTGTTATGCAGTTTGAGTATAAAGATCACTTTATTAACATCTTGGATACACCAGGACACGAAGACTTCAGTGAGGATACGTATCGTACCTTAACGGCTGTAGACAGTGCGGTCATGGTTATTGACGGAACGAAAGGGATTGAAGCACAAACGCTTAAACTTTTTAAAGTTTGTCGTATGCGTGGTATTCCTATTCTAACATTTATCAATAAATTAGACCGTGAAGGAAAAGAGCCGCTTGAGCTGCTTGAAGAAATTGAAGATGTACTTGGTATTGAATCATACCCTGTAACGTGGCCAATTGGCATGGGGAAACGATTCCAAGGAACGTATGACCGTTTTTCAAAACAAATTGAAGTATACCAAGGAAACAAAGAGTCATATTTTGCAGACTTTGACGGTGAAAATATCGACGATGAAATTAAAAAACACGTCGATGAAATGTATTTACCAGGCTTAGTGGATGATTTATCTCTATTAGACGAAGCAGGTAATGATTTTTCAATTGAAAAAGTAAAGCAAGGCCTATTAACACCTGTTTTCTTCGGAAGTGCGATTGCAAACTTTGGTGTACAGTCTTTCTTTAATTCATTTTTACAATTAACATCACCGCCGCAGCCTCGTGAATCAACGAATGGCACCGTTCAGCCTACGGATGAAAACTTCTCAGGTTTCATCTTTAAAATTCAAGCGAACATGAACCCAGCTCACCGCGACCGCATTGCGTTCGTACGCGTATGTTCAGGGAAATTCGAGCGTGGAATGAACGTGACGTTAGCAAGAACGAACCGTAAAATGAAGCTAGCGCAGTCTCATCAGTTCTTGGCATCAAGCCGTGAAACAGTAGACACAGCGTATCCAGGGGATATCATTGGCTTGTATGACTCGGGTACGTATCAGATTGGCGATACCATTGTAGGAGAGGGAAAAGTATTCGAATTTGATGCTCTTCCAAAGTTCCCGCCTGAACTGTTTGTAAAAGTTCGTGCGAAAAATGCAATGAAATCTAAGCACTTTGAAAAAGGGATTAATCAGCTTGTACAAGAAGGAGCCGTACAGCTTTACCGTACGCCGTTCTTTGGAGATTATATTTTAGGAGCAGTCGGTGAACTTCAGTTCCAAGTGTTTGAACACCGTATGAAAGGCGAGTACAACGTCGATCTTGAATTCACGCGCATGTCTCATAACATTGCAAAATGGGTAGACAAATCAACAATTGAAGATCGCATGCTAGATTCTCGCGTGATGCTAGTAGAAGATCGTGATAAACATGCCGTTCTTATGTTTGAAAACGATTTTGTATGGCGTTTGTTCCAGGACAAATATCCATCTGTTAAATTCCTAGACCCGTTTAATCTATAAAAGAGTATAAAAAAAGGAAAACGATACATACTACTTTCATAAGTAGACAGTCGATTTTCCTCCTTTGCTTAAGAGTCAGTATTTACTGGCTCTTTTTTTAGTGAGCCACTGATTTTAAATTTAAAAGAATGACTCCTGCAATGATTAATACGATGCCAAATACCATCGTGAGACTGCCGCTTTCTTTCCAAATAACTACGCCAATCACAGCTGTCACAGCAGTTCCTACACCAGACCAGATGGCATACGCAACGCTGAGTGGAATGTGCTGAAGCGATGTGGAAAGCGCATAGAAAGCCAGACCAAACCCTAATAAAACACCAAGACTAGGCCAAAATTTTGTAAATCCGTTTGATGCTTTTAACATAGATGTGCCGAATAACTCTGAACTAATAGCAATCGCTAAAAATAAATAGGCTTTCATCGAAAACCCTCCTCTGTTAATTTCCGAAGTTGTTGTTGAATCTGTTTTTGCATGTCTGGATCCACGGGTGCGAGCCCAAACATTTGACTGAACCATAATCCGTCAGCTGCTAGGCGCACAATGGTAGCAAGGACTGGATCAATGTCGTCTTGTTCAATGTGCTGCTGCCACTTTTCGTATTGCTTTTGAAAGTGCTGCAGGAGTTCAGGATTGGTTGCAATACCTGCAAGTAACCCCGCGCTCATCACTTGTTCACGCTGAAGGTCATGAAGCGTCTCAGCGAGATAAGCCCGGCTCCATTTGCCAGGAGAATTGTCATGTTCAACTTGTACGTTTAGTCCGTCATCATATTTCTTTGTGACTGAATACAGCATTTGCTTAATCAATTCATCTTTTGAAGAGAAGTGATACAACAAACCGCCTTTACTGACGCCGGCTTCTTTTGCTACTTTTTCAAGCGTCAAATTTCCAACGCCGTCACGCTGTACAACCTGCGTAGCTGCAAGCAATATATCATCAAATGTAGACACACGAATTTCCTCCTTTTTGATTTTCCCTAGAATACTTTACCGTCTGGACGGTTTGTTTGGCAATACTTTTATTTCGAATTTCAAAAAAAATTTTTGTGCACACTAAAATATAAAGTATAAAAACAAAAATAAACGAGTAAACAAAGGGTTAATACCTTTACTATATGAAGAAAAAGAAAAAATAAAGCCTGGGTATATGAAAGATAAAAGAAAGGTGTGAAGAAACGGATGAGGGATGTGTATCAAAGTTTTCAAGAACTATCACAGTGTGAACGAGCGGGAATTGATTACGAAATAGAATGTGTCGTTCGCCGGAGAGAAATTGTCGTGCTTGCTATTCACGGAGGAACGATGGAAATTGGGACAGAAGAAGTAGCAGAAAAAATAGCAGAAAAGCTGAACGCAACGGTGTACGTATTTAAAACGCTGAAAACAGAAAATCCGTTTGAATTGCATGTTACGTCTGCAAACTACGATGAAGAAATGGCGCGTCATCTCGTTAAAAAATCAGAGGTCACGATTTCTCTTCACGGTGCCTACAGCGACGTCTGCACGACTTATATCGGAGGAAGAGACGAAAAGTTAGAAAAAGCGGTGCGTCATGCACTCTCAGGTTTTCCGATCAGTGAAACGCCCGTGCATTTAAAAGGCGTTTCACCTCGAAATATCGCAAACGGCAATCAGCGCCACAAAGGACTGCAACTTGAAATAACCACTCCGCAGTATGAACAATTATTACAGAACAATCAGCTGTTTAACGAGTATGTGAATGCGGTAGTATCGGCTGTGAACTCAGTGATGTAAAGATAAATTCAACAGCTTCCTGTATATTGGCTGCAATAAAGGCTGCTTGTACGTCAGCCCATTTTTCCCGTACATGTAACGTGTCGTGCCCAGCTCCTGTTAACACTAAAATACATTGTGCTCCTGCTGCATGGGCCGCTACGAGGTCTTTCCACCGGTCGCCAATCACGATGCAATTAGCCAAATTTAAGCTGTGCTCCTCGGCTGCTTTTAACAGCATGCCCGGCCTTGGTTTGCGGCACGAACAATTGTCTGAATCTTCATGAGGACAAAGGTAAACATCATCAAATCCAAAAGCTAAAAGCTCAGAGATAAACTGTGATTTCTTTACCTTTCCTTTTGTAATATCGGGCTGATTCGTAAAGGAAAACAGCGGAATGTTTTGTTTCTTTATGTCTATAATCGCTTGCTTTGCTTGGGGGAACAGCTGAAAATCACCTGGATATTGTATTTCATTACTGCCTCCAATCGTTCCGTCTCGGTCTAAAAATATTGCTTCAATCATATTCTTCACCTCTTTTTCTATCATAATATAAAACAGGATTAATTTGGTAAAAACTTTGTTTTTTGAAAAAAATCAAAGAAATATGACTGTCTTTTTACTTCTCATCATATGGATAAGTTAAATAGAAGTGGTGAGGAGGGGAAGACAAGTGAACGAAGAATCGTTTTATTCACCATTTATAAGCGAAGACGGAAAGAAAAAAACAATTGGAGAAATTGAGTTTTCAGATGTGCAGCGCATGATGAAAAAACATTTAGAAGAAGGCTATCAGCTTGAGTTCAAGCGCGAAGTAAGCTCAACGGTCAAACGGAAAATCCCAAATATCATCGCTTCGTTTGCCAATGAAAAAGGAGGGTGGCTTATTTTTGGCGTAGATGAAGACGACCATTCCATTAACCTGCTCGAGCGCAAAGAATATGAGCTGTTTATTAATAATATGCTTAAAGATGTCACCAATCCCATTCCTCGTATCGTTACGCGTTTTTTATCACCTGAAGATCACCCCGGGCAAGGTGTTTTTGTTATTTGGATTCCCGAAGGCCCAAACCCTCCGTACATGTCTTACGGGAAAATTTACAGAAGAATTGGAAGCGGCACATCTCCCGTTACGGAAATCGATGATCGCTATCATTTAGATCGACTCTATCAAAAATCCGAGGATCAAACGCAGCGAATAGAGGAATTTTGCACAAAAGAACTGTCTATCTATAACAGAAAATGGCCGATGCACGGGAAAAGCTATATTCATTACG
The DNA here is from genome assembly GCF_042787865.1 of Priestia sp. YIM B13486. Taxonomy (NCBI): domain Bacteria; kingdom Bacillati; phylum Bacillota; class Bacilli; order Caryophanales; family Bacillaceae; genus Priestia; species Priestia sp. YIM B13486. The sequence continues at coordinate 321,053 of NZ_JBHZOZ010000003.1, forward strand.
GGATGTGTAATATGTACGTGCTGCCACTATATGATTTGCATTTAGTTGAACAAATGGAAGAAGAACGGTTAAAGCAATATATTTTAAGCAAGTCTAGCGAGCCAAAATACTATCGTTTGGACGAGGAGAGTACGGTGATGCTGCATACACCGTTTGTTAAAGCCTCTTATTCAGCGGAATCTATCATTTTTCGAAGCACAGATGTGATTGATGCGTATGATAAAACAATTGCGTGGGAGCAGTTTTATAACGGATCAGCTAAGTTTCATATTCCTATTCCGTACATGGAAGAATCAAAACCAATTCATGACGTATTAAAGTCAAGTATTTCAAGCTACATCGATGAGACGATTTTTGAGCAGTTTCAATATATAAACGGACCCTTTTTTCTCACATCTTTAATCAGCTGCATCGGCGGATACATTGATTGTATGATGGAATTAAAAGCAGAGCTGGAAGATATGATTATTGTGATTGACTTAGAGAACGTTCGAAACGATGTGCTTTACTTTCCGCATGAGCAATTTCAAACATTTCTAGAAGAAGAAGGGCTCGTCTTTTCAGATAAAAAGCAATATCGATTTAATCGATCATTTAAAACAACAAAATTAGGAGGGGATCTGGAGCTTCTTGCCTACGTTGATTATATCGTGACAGCGTTTGGCCTTTCAAAAAACCAGTCCATTGACTTTCTTAAACACTCATTAAATCAAGGATAAAATATACAATTTTTTGACAATAACTAAAAAAATGACAAAAGTGAAAAAAAATATGATAATATCTTTCGTAAGTAATGAGCAAGTAAAGAAGAGAAAGGGGACTCTTTTTTACGGATGCCGTTGCTAGGTAGGGTTAAACATAAGGGGAGAAAAGGCAATGAAAAAAGCGACATCCATACTTCTAATTGTCCTAGCACTGGCTGGGTTAGGAGGAGTATGCGCTGCTTATTACCATTTGGAGCAGCAAAAGCAAACGGAAGAAATGACGTATGAACAGAAGTACATAACCGTAAGAAATGCATGAAAAAACCAGCCGATCGGCTGGTTTTTTTGGGGTTTCAAGTCATAGTAAGTAAAATAAAGATTTTGCTTGTTCAGTTTTTTTAAATAACTCCAATGATGTATAGACGCAAAATAGAAAGCCAACGCTTGAAAAAACAAAAAACAAGCGGAGAAAAGGGCGTTTTCTTTGAATGCGAAAGTACGTAAAAACAACGAGTGAACATACAAGCAGTACGCTCATAGCAGCAAATCGAATCGCGAGGTCTGCTAAATCATCAACCGTACGCTGAAACAATTTTAGCGTTTCATCGTTCAAATCAGTCTCAGGAATGTTCGTTTTGTCTTGCTGATTTAACACCCCTACATCCCATTTTTCTCGACTATAATCATGAGAAACCGTGTAGTAAAACGGACCAAGCTTTTTTTCATCTGCACCGTCGTCAGCAAGTGCTGAAGCTGGGTGCATGAATGCTAGAACAAAAAATAAAAAGCTCCACTTTCTCATTACCAAAGCCTCTTTCTAACTCAGACTATCTCCCATTATAAACCAAAAATTTTTATGTTTCCATCATCCCTCTTTCCTATTTCCATTTCTATATATAAAGTGAAAGGGGGAATAAAAGATGGCAGAAAAAATTCAGCATTCAAGCCAGCTTCGCTTAGTATTAGAACAAGGAATAAAAGAGGATGGAAAACCCGATTTAAAGACAAAATCCTATATGAACATTCAGCCTGGAAGTTCTGCAGATGCACTCATTACAGCAAGTGAAACCATTGCCAGCCTACAGTCACTGCCGCTTGTTGAAATCAACGAAGTTGTCACGTTTTCACTTTTAAAATAAGAAAAGAGGTAGAGTATGAAAACTTTAACGATGCAGTTTTTGAATGAGTCACAAAAAGCAATAAGCCTATCGATTGAATCACCTAAAGATACGTTAGACGCGGCAGCCATCACAGCAGCAATGAACGCGCTGATCGCAAGCGATGTCTTTACTTCAAGCGGCGGAGCGCTCGTTTCCAGAAAAGGCGCTCAAATCGTCGAGCGAAATGTAACCGAATTTACGATTTAAAAATGAAAGTCCTTCCACTTCGGTGCGAAGGGCTTTTTTAAAAGGAGAGAGGAAGATGACAGAGTGGTTTACGCTTGTCTCAGACGTTGGTTTTCCCGTTGTGGTGACGCTTTATTTACTTCACCGAATTGAAGCCAAGCTCGATACAGTTGTGCTATCCATTCAGCATTTAACCGATGAAGTAAAAAAGTGATTATGACAATTGTAAGGCAGTTGTCATGGAAAAGTTGACGGATTTGACACCTCACACTACAATTGGTAGTGTGAGGTGTCGAATATGAAAATTGAAAAATTCAAATTTAACGAAACCGGCCTTAATCGCTTTTTTGGCCCGCTTGAAGCAAAAATTATGACGGCTTTATGGAACGGAAGTGAAATGTCCATTAAAGATGTGCAGCACGTGCTTGAGAAAGAAAAAGCAGTGAACTTCAACACCGTTATGACCGTTATGAATCGATTGGTGGAAAAAGGCGTGTTGCAAAAGCGTTTAAAAGGACGTACGTCGATGTATCAGCCGATTCTCTCTAAAGAGGAATTTATCGACGCTCAGTCGAAAGAGTTAACGCACGAATTGATCGACGAATTTGGCTCGCTTGCTGTTACTCATATGCTTGATGCGTTAGAAGAAGTTGATGATTCACTGTTAAGCATGCTCGAATCAAAAGTCAAACAGTTAAAAAAGGATGAATAATCAATGAATCAAGGAATACTAAAGCGTTCTAAGCTTATTTTTAACCTGTGCTTTTTTATTGCCGTGACGTTGCTTATGCAAATGGGCATGTATGTGCTGCATTTGCTGTTTGGATGGAATTTATCGTTTAACTTAATTTTACTTTGTAACAAAGTAGCCCACTTTTTCGGCTTGTTTTTTATTGAATACATGCTGAATGCGGTTATTTTTCATACGATGTTTGTACTGTTCATTAAAGCTGTAAAGCAAGTGATTCAAATGCGGAAAGTCCGTAAAATGATTACGAAGCTGCGAAATGAAACAACAACGGCTCACCTGCAAAAAGCGTACGGAAAGAATTTAACAGTTTTAACAACAGATCAGCCCATTGCATTAACAATGGGATTGTTTACACCGCACATCGTTCTGTCTACAGGGTTGCTCTCGGTGCTTGATGAAAATGAACTAGAAGCTGTTATTTACCACGAGCAGTCACATGTTGCAAATAAAGATCCGCTCAAAACATTTTTACTAAGCACGCTTGCTTCTGCATTATGGTATATTCCGTTTATTAAATGGAGCCATAAACGTTTCAAAGTCATGCGTGAAGTGCTGGCTGATCAAGATGCCATTGTGAAAAATGGCACGTCTGCTCACATCGGCAGCGCCCTTTTAAAAATGGTTAAAACGGGACAGACAAGTCTTTCGTGTGCGCACGTATCGTTTGCTGATACGTCGGTTAATTATCGCATTCAATATATTTTAAATCCGGAAACGAAAATTCCGATGCAGCCTCCTGTTATTTTAACGCTGACGTCGCTATACGTGTTTTTTATTTTGTGTGCGCTAATTTTTACCGCTCTAACAGCTTTGTAAGTTTGTAAGAGAGAAAGAAAAGAAGGAGATGAGATTGTGTCAAAAGCAAAGAAAAAGAAAAAAGTAACGCCCAATCAGCAAACGTCCTCGAGCAAGTGGATTTTTTGGGTGATTGGAATTATTGCGGTCTGTATTTTAGGGTTAATCGTCCTTTCTAATATGTCAAAGGGCGGAGGAGATGAAAAGGCCGCTCTTACATATGATAATCAGCCGTATCTTGGAAAAGAGTCAGCTCCGGTAGAAGTGGTAGAGTTTGGAGATTACAAATGTCCGGCTTGTAAAAACTTCACGGAATCCTTTTTCCCGCTGATTCAAAAAGATTATGTAGATACAGGCAAAGTCAAATTCTACTTTATGAACTATGCGTTTATCAACAATGACTCATCTCGTGCAGCAGAGTTTGCCGAGACGGTATATAAAGAGCTTGGGAACGATACATTTTGGAAATTCCATGAACTTCTTTATAAAAAGCAAAACGCAGCGGATGAAAAGAAAGATGTCTTAACGGAATCTTACTTAGAAGATACGCTGAAAGAAGTATCTAGCGATGCCGATGCGAAAAAAGTAGCGAGTGCTTTTAAAGATGGAAAAGGAAAAGATGCGTTTGATCAAGATATGAAGACAGCCAATAACTTAGGCATCACAGGTACACCAACCATTTATGTAGGCGGCAAAAAATTCGAAGGAAAAACAATCGATGACTTTGATCAAATGGTCAAAGATGCGGCTAAGGAGAACAAATAATGAACAAGTCTTTGGTCTTCGGGTGGATTACAGCGCTTATCGCGATGCTTGGAAGCTTGACGTTTAGTGAAGTTCTTCACTTTATTCCGTGTGAACTTTGCTGGTATCAGCGAATTTTAATGTATCCGCTCGCGATTGTGCTAGGTGTAGCCGTGTATCGGAATGATACGTTCATCTACAAATACGTCCTGCCGTTTTCAGTGATTGGTATGGCGCTTTCAGGCTATCATTATTGCCTGCAGAAGATACCGGCTCTTAAAGCATTTGAAACGTGTACAAGCGGTGTTCCTTGCTCAGGTCAATATATTAACTGGCTTGGATTTATCACCATTCCTTTTTTAGCGTTTATTGCGTTTACTGTCATTACAATTATGATGCTTGTTCTTCGCAAGCAGGCGAAAAAAGCTTAACCTCCGGGTTAAGCTTTTTTGTATGGAAACAAAAAAAGTCCCGCTTCCAAGAAGCGGGTGCAAATAGGGTACATCTATGAAAAATGATGAAATTGTTTTGACAAGAACAGTATATAAAAGAAAAGTGAAAAAACGGTGAAAAGAGAAAAGCTTTTTTTAAAAAAAGGTGAAAATATGCTTTTCTTACAAAAAAAGCCCCGCTCACAAAAAGCGGGGAATAAATAGGGGTCATTTATGAAAAATGATGAAATTGCTTTGACAAACTTAGTATACAAAAGAAAAGTGAAAAAACGGTGAAAAGATGGAAGCTTTTAGAAAAAACAAAAAAAGACCTGCTCTGGGGAAGCAGGTCTTCACAAAGGAGTAAAACTATGAAAAAAACATGCTAATTGGCTTCGCAAGTACTATCCTATACCTTTATGGTGAAAAAATGGTGAAAAGAGAAACGGGATATAAAAAAGACCTGCTTTGGGGAAACAGGTCATTAGAAAGGGAGTAAAACTATGAAAAAATATGCTAATTGGCTTCGCAAGTACTATCCTATACCTTTATGGTGAAAAAATGATGAAAAGAGAAGCGGAATATAAAAAAAGACCTGCTCTGGGGAAGCAGATCTTCAAAAGGAGTAAAACTATGAAAAAAATATGCTAATTGGCTTCGCAAGTACTATCCTATACCTTTATGGTGAAAAAATGGTGAAAAGAGAAGCGGGATATAAAAAAGACCTGCTCTGGGGAAACAGGTCATTAGAAAGGGAGTAAAACTATGAAAAAATATGCTAATTGGCTTCGCAAATACTATCCTATACCTTTATGGTGAAAAGATAGTGAAAACGATATTAGGATATAGCTCCTATTTTTCCATATTATAGATTCATTTCTCTTTAATAGGGTATACGTTCATTAGAATCGATATAAACTTAAAGAGCTGCCAGGGAGGTATATATATGGAAAAGAAACACGAAGCAACTGCAAATCAGCGCGTGGTTCATCGCACTCGAAATAGCTGGTCAGGCTTTTTGTTTGGCGTAGGGTTAGTTGCTTTTATTGATGAAGCAGTGTTTCATCAGCTGCTTCATTGGCATCATTTTTATGATAAATCCACAACGGCCGCTGGTTTAGTGTCGGACGGTTTGTTTCATGCATTCAGCTGGTTCGCTACAATTGCATCACTTTTTATGGTGGCAGATCTAAGGCGCCGAGGCGGCTGGTGGGTGAAAAGGTGGATAGGAGGAGTATTGCTTGGAGCCGGGGCGTTTCAGCTTTATGACGGGACCGTGCAGCATAAGCTTATGGGACTTCATCAAATCCGGTACGGAGTGAAGATTGCACCTTACGACATTACGTGGAATGTACTTGCATGTTTGATGCTGCTTATTGGCATCATTTTAACATGGTTTACACGTAAACAAGGTGCACATCATGATTAAATATGAAGTATTGTCTCAGCTTTTATTAGCCCTGCCTTTTGTCGCTGCCTTTTTTTTATACATGTGGGCTGTAGCTTCTTCGAATGCAACGTATAGAAAATGGTCATTATATAGGACGTCCAGCTGGACACTTGGTATTTTATGCGCCATATCTTCTGTAGCCGGACCGCTCGCAGCCCGTGCTCATATGGACTTTGCTGCGCATATGACGGGGCATTTGCTTTTAGGTATGCTAGCTCCGCTTTTAATGGCGTTAGGAGCACCTCTTACGCTGCTGCTTCGCACGCTTCCGGTTCATGCAGCCAGAAAAGTGTCAAAACTTTTAAAAGGACGGTTTGTTCGGTGCATCAGCAGTCCGGTGACAGCTTCTGTTCTTAACGTAGGAGGACTTTGGATTCTTTATACAACAAGTCTGTATGGCATGATGCATCACTCTTTTTTCGTGCATGTCGCTGTACATATTCACGTGTTTTTAGCCGGCTATTTATTCACCGTATCGATGATTTCAATCGATCCTTCGCCGCATCAAAAAACTTTTACGCACCGGGCATCCGTATTGGTTCTTGCTCTTGCTGCTCACGGTATTTTATCAAAATATGTGTACGCTCACCCGCCTATGCACGTATCGGCGGAAGGGGCGCAGCAAGGGGCTATGCTGATGTATTACGGAGGCGATTTAATCGACTTAGGTTTAATTGTGCTTCTTTGTTATGAATGGTTTAAACAGGTTCAAAAAGTATCTCTTACATAAAAAACGCGCAGAAAGCATGGTGCTTTCTGCGCGTTTTTTTAGTGAATGTTTCGTTTTTTAAAGCGTCCGCCGCGGACTTCGGTAATATCTGCAACGGCTAAAAAGGCAGTAGGATCAAAATCTTCAACAATGGTTTTTAGCTTTGATTCTTCAAGGCGCGTGATGATGCAGAAAATCACTTTTTTATCATCGCCCGTATAAGCACCTTCACCGTGCAAATAGGTAACGCCTCGACCTAGACGCGCATTAATCGCATCGCCAATTTCGTCGGAATATTCGCTAATAATCCAAGCGGATTTTGATTCTTCCAATCCTTCTACAACCGTATCAATGGCTTTAGCTGCAATGATGTACGCAAGGATGGAATACATGGCGCGGTCCCACGTGAACACAAATCCCGCTGCTCCTAAAATGAAGAAGTTGAAAAACATCACAATTTCTCCCACGGAAAACGGAATTTTTTTACTGATTAAAATGGCAAGTATCTCCGTACCGTCAAGCGCTCCGCCGTAGCGAATTACTAGTCCAATTCCAATTCCGAGAATAATCCCTCCAAAAACGGTAGCAAGAAGAACGTCTGCGGTAAACGCGGGGACTTCATGAAACATAGAAGTTAAGATGGATACAACCAGTATGCCAAAAATAGTGGAAAGGGCAAATGTTTTCCCCATTTGCTTGTACCCAATAAATACAAACGGAAGATTTAGTACAAAAAGAAAGATTCCTAGATTTACGCCAGTAAGGTGCGAAAGCATGATGGAAATACCGGTAATTCCTCCGTCGACAACGTGGTTCGGAACGAGGAAAATTTCAAGTCCTGTGGCCATGAGCAGCGCACCGATCGCAATGGCGATGGCCCTTCCAAATACCTGTCCCTTGGACAGCTTTCGGTGCTGAATTTTCGCTTTTTCGAGTTCTGTCATTTGCATGTCTCCTTTGATGCCTCATATGTATTTCTCACTTTAGAAAAGTGAAACTATCTTTAATTATACCTTACTATGCACAATTAGTGGGGATAGACGGCTTAATCACTTGTTTCACCATGTAAAAAAAGCCTGCTTCAGAGTCATAAGCAGGCTTTTTAAGGAGTAAAACGATGAAAAAAGATAGTTGGCTTCACGGCTTTAACTATATAGAAACTTGATGAAAAAACAGTGAAAACGCCGGCATGTGCGCCAAGAAAACCGGGGATACTAGTTAAAAAAGCCAAAAGGAGATGACGAAATGAGCGTGTGGATGATGTATAATCACTTGATGCATTCGCAAACCTTTTTAAGCAGCGTATTAATTAGCGGTATTCTTCTTGTCAGCGGAGGATTTGTGTACGGCAGAATAATGAGTAAAAAGTGAACCTAATATTGCCACGGATAGGTTGTTAATGGAAGATGATCAATATCTGCTTGGTTAATGTTATACTTGCTCCATAAGCATAGCGTGGAGGTGTCAGCATGAGCAAGCATCATGATCTAACAGCATCATACGGAGAATCGTTAGTGACGTGTGAACATCAGTTTGAAGCTAGCTATTACTATCATCAAGTGCGCGAACAGTGCATGAATCACGTTCATGAAATAAGCAAAGCGGTAGATGAATTCATCGTTGATTTTACAGATGAAAGTTTGAAAATATTAGAGCTTCTTTACTATGATCTAGAAGACAGCAACTGCTTTGACTATTTTTCGATGACAAAAGAAGAATTCGAAGAGTGTATGGGCGTATACTTTGGTGAAGTGGTTACGTCTACTATTGATGAAGCGCACTGGGTTGTGAAAGAATATCCGCTTATGGAAAACAAGTATGTGACCGGAATTGAAAAAGGGAATCTTTCACTCATGTTTCCTCACGGATTTTTTAACCATAAAGAGCGTCATCCAGAGTGCGTTTTTACTCTTTATCATTTATATAAACAGCTGCAAAAATAGGAAAAAGGTGAACGTAAGTTCACCTTTTTTATTGTCCCAGCTTTATGGGAATATAAATATCCATTTCATATGTATCACTATATAAATTGCTGTGTATAGCTGTATTTACAATTTCAAGAGCAGGACCTTCAATCATGCTGTAAGGAGAGTTCGGCAGCCATTCATTCCAGATGCTGTTGTACGTCGACCCGAGCGATGTAATGGGACCTCTGTGTTTAAACTGCAGGTATGTAAACGAAGGAAACGTATGAACGCTCATACCGTTTGGAATAAAAGCCATATCAGCCACTTCTGTCCCTGCAATATAAAAATAATTTTCTTTTTTCGGAGCCATGCAAATGCCTGTAACCATATGAGGTTCTTTTGAAGAGCTAATCATTTCTTTTTCTTTAAGTATTTGCTTCAAAAGATTCTCTTTTTGATACTCTCCGTTTTTTGCTATGCCTATCACTGAAAATCCTTCTTTATATACAACTTTACCTTGCATAATCCACCTCGAATTTTTCAAGCTCTAGCTTTTATTCTATCAATCATAAATTACTTTACCGTGATTGTAACATAATCTTAAGTAGATATCGATGCAGAAAATGGAACATGATCAAAGCTTCAAACACGTGCTTGAGATACTCTAATTATTACATAAAAACAGCGCCGGAATTCGCACGCTGTTTTTATTAATGCAACACTTTATTTATATAACGTTTACGAAGAGTAAATCCGGGAAACTCCTTAATATAAGTCAAAATGGTAGCTAAACCAGTAGTCGTCCTGCACATTCTTTGTGTTTGAAGCGACAATATGCTCATGACCTTGTTCGTCTGTGGCAATCCAGTTGTAGTTGATATCCATTTTAATCGGATACATATTGCCTTTTTTAAACAAAATAACGGGGGGAGTTACTTCAACAAACTCGTTTAGTTTTTTAACAACATCTTCTTTACAGCGAATTAGCTCCATGTCTTTTTCTCCTTCGGTGTTATTGCACAATCATATTTTTTGCGTTGTGCACAATATATAATTTAAAATAACAAAGGTAAGTTTAGCACATTTTACAAAAAACAGAGAAATAAAAAGGAGCGATATCGATGAATGAACAAATTTTATTAGCAGAACGCCCAAAGGGAATGCCAACAAAAGATACGTTTAAATACGAAAAAATTGAAATGCCTACAGCGAAAGAAGGCGAGGTACTTGTTCAAACACTGTACCTTTCTGTTGATCCGTATATGAGAGGACGCATGAACGATACAAAATCATATGTTCCTCCATTTGAGCTAAACGCACCGCTTGCAGGCGGCATTGTAGCACGCGTAACGGAATCAAAATCAGATCGTTTTAAAGAAGGCGATATCGTGACGGGTATGCTTCCTTGGAAACGCTATTCAGCTGCAGAAGCAAAGAACTTACAGAAAGTTGATCCAGAGCTAGCGCCAATTACAACGGCTATCGGCGTTCTTGGTATGCCTGGTCTCACAGCTTACTTTGGACTGCTTGAAATCGGTCAGCCAAAAGAAGGCGAAACAGTAGTCGTTTCCGGTGCAGCAGGTGCTGTTGGATCTGTTGTTGGTCAAATCGCTAAAATTAAAGGCGCACGTGTTGTCGGCATCGCAGGTTCTGAAGATAAAATTGCTTATTTAAAAGATGAGCTCGGATTTGATGAAGTGATTAATTATAAAAAAGGAAATGTAAAAGAAGCGTTGAAAGAAGCGTGTCCTAATGGCGTTGATGTTTACTTTGAAAACGTCGGTGGAGAGATTTCAGATGCAGTTGTTAGCTTATTAAATAAATTTGCGCGCATTCCGCTTTGCGGCCAAATTTCACTGTATAACTTAGAAAAACAAGATGTTGGACCGCGTGTTCAAACACCTTTATTAATTAACAGTGCGTTAATGAAAGGCTTTATCGTAGCCGACTATGCAGACAAATTCCCTGAAGGCATTAAGCAGTTAGGGGAATGGGTGCAGCAAGGGAAAATCAAGTACAGCGAAAACGTTGTAGAAGGTTTTGAAAATGTACCTGAAGCGTTCCTTGGTTTATTTGAAGGAACAAACTTAGGAAAACAGCTTGTAAAAGTAGCAGAATAAGCGTAAAAAACCGTGTGGGATTATTCCCGCACGGTTTTTTTACATAGTTGAAGCCGTTTGTTGTTTTGCTTCTTCTTCCATATGTTCACCAGTTCGTTCGATTGGCGAGCGTTTGTGATAGCGTCCAAGCAGTCCTGTCATGATGAAGATACCGATTAACGAATAAAGAACTTGAACTACACCGAATACCACAGTTGCAGAGCCTACAATCAACACATCTGTCAAAAGCATTGTTTTACCTGGATTGATGCCAAAGCGTTTATCAAGAAACACGCATAGCATGTTGATTCCGCCAAGAGAAGAGCCGTGGCGAAACAAAAAGATCAGTCCAATGCCGACAATAATGCCGCCCACAATCGCAGCTACAAGCGGATGCGGAAGCGCAAACGAAAAGTTGGCAGCTAATAAATCAGACATCACTGACATCAGGCTAACGCTGATGAAGCTTTTTATCGTAAATTGCAGCCCAATTTGCGTAAGAGCCATAAAATAAAATGGTAAATTGATGATAAAGAACAATACCCCAAATGAAATACCGGTTAAATGCTGCAGGACGATTCCAAGTCCTGCTGTTCCGCCAATAACGAGGTTAGAAGCGGTTAAAAATTGAATCCCTATGGCAACGCACAAACAGCCAAAGGTAATCCATCCCCATTGTTTTACGTGATTCATATCTCCATCCCCTTTTGTATATTTATACAATACTTTCGATAGAAAACACCGTCTTTTAATTCACAAAATCTATTTTACTATATATCTTTTCAAAAAAAAGCACTTTTGTGAGAGAATCTAACACAAGATTAAAAGTTAGATAATTCAGATTTATTAAGTTTTTTTGAAGCGAATGAGCGATAAACCAATATGTTTCTAAAAAAAGATTACAAAGAAAGAATGAGAAAAACGGATTTTGGAAAATGTATAAACAAATATTTGGATAATGGTTAAAAAAGGGAGAAAAAATAGTTAAAACGAACAATTTTAACTAAAATTAAAATATAATTCGTATTTTTATTGATTTTTTGTTTAATTGAGGTAATATATAACATTATTAGCATAAAAATATGTAGAGATGGAAGTGGATGCGAAATGAATAAGAAATTATCAGCGTTGACAGGGGTGGCTGTACTTGCTTTTTCATTGACGGCATGTGCCCCTCAGCAGGAAAAAGAAGTGTCTGCTGAGAAAAAAGAACCCGCACAACACCTACCTGATCAGCAAATCATGGCCGATGCTTGGTACCAAACATCCGGCGAAATGAAAGCTTTGTATTACCAAGGCTATAATACTGGAAAGCTTCGTTTAGATGAGGCGCTTGCAAAAAGTACCGATAAAAAGCCTGCCATTATTTTGGATTTAGATGAGACCGTGCTTGATAATAGCCCATTTCAAGCTTCAGCAATCAAAACCGGAAAAGGATTTCCTTATAAATGGGATGAGTGGGTGCAAGCAGCAAAAGCGAAAGCAGTACCAGGTGCTGTTGATTTCTTGACGTATGCGGATCAAAAAGGTGTAGATATTTACTATATTTCGGGCCGTACAACTTCTCAGCTTGAGGCAACAATTAAAAACCTAAAGAATTTACATATTCCTCAAGCAACCAAAGACCATGTGCTATTAACGGGTCCAAAAGATGAAGGAAAAGAAACGCGCCGTCAAAAAGTAGCGACGAATCATAATGTGGTCCTGCTGTTTGGTGATAACTTATCTGATTTTAGCGGCTTTGATAAAAAGTCCATTACTGATCGAAATAAGCTTGTAGAAGAGCAAAAAGAAACGTTTGGCCAAAAGCTAATCGTATTCCCAAATCCAATGTATGGAGATTGGGAAGGAGCTATTTATAACTACGACTACTCAATTTCGGACAAACAAAAAGATAAGCTTCGCCGCGAACAGCTCCAGTATTTCAACTAAAAAAAAGAGGCTGGGACAAAAGGGTTTTAACCCAAGTGAAAAACGAACGATTGATCAGCATGTGATCAACCGTTCGTTTTCTTTGTTATGGTGAATATAGTTTCATTTGTCTTGTTTCTTCTAGCAGGTGATAGGAGGGCAAGGTGAAGACTCCTGCGGGAAAAGCGGAACAGGTGAGACCCCGCAGAAGCGCAAGCGACGAGGGTGCTCAGCGGCCGCCTGCGGAAAGCGAAGCCTTGCACGGAAATCAGCTGCGGTGTCATAAGCGGTTCAGTTCATGTATCTCATTTGTTCGTCTTTAGGTTGGATTCATTTCGTTATGTCTTCAACCTCTTTTTAATTTTTCCAATATAGTCAGTTCAAACGATAGCTTGTCCAAATGATCCTGCTTTTTAAGAAAGAAGCCAAGGAGCATAAGGAACTTGCTTCCACTCGTGTTTTAACATGCCATAAATCACAAGGTCATGGTAGTGATCATATAGGTATTCACCTTCTCTGCAAATGCCTTCTTCTGTAAAACCTAGACGCGCAGGGATGGCTTTACTTTTTTCGTTATTAACGCCGCAGCGTATTTCGACTCGATGAAGGTTTAACGTATTAAATGCATAATTCAGGCATCCGTGTACGGCTCTTGTCATAATACCTTTTCCTTGAAAATCATGTCCAATCCAATAGCCGAGACTTGTACTTTTGTTTCCCCAATTAATTCCGTGAAAACCAATCATCCCGGCGATTTCTCCGTAGTACCGAATGATGGCCTGGAATCCTTGGTTATTATAATATTGAGCTCTCCATTCAGGGATGAGTTCATCGTAGTCAGCAATACTTTGCATGCTATCTACCCATGGGAGCCATTCTTTTAGGTAAGGTCTTGACTCGTTAATAAGAGAAAGCAAGGGGAAAGCGTCAGTTGATTCAATCAAATGCAAACTAACTTCGTCATCAATTTTGTATTCAAACATACGAAAGCCTCCTGTGATGATGGGCCTGCTGAGATAAGCGTAGCGTGTAGGCAGTTCTAACATCTAGTTTTTCTTTATTCTACCACAAGTAACAAAGAGGAGAGCGAGGAAGTTTAGGCTAAAAGTAAATAACGCATAAAGTCGATAGGATTTTAATGATTAAAAAAATTAATAATTGAAAGCACTTTTATCAATATTTTTACAGAAAAGAAGCATATACAGTGATACAATGGAAGAAGCGATAAGGCGTGGTAAGTATACATACTTTATAACAAACATGATATTGGATTGATAAAAGCAGGTGGTAAAAACATGGATGTACAACTATTAATAACGGTATTTGCACTCGGGTTTTTCGGGTCATTTTTAGCAGGTATGCTTGGAATTGGAGGATCAGTTGTTTTGTACCCGCTGCTGCTATTTGTTCCGCCTCTTGTAGGAGTGGGAATGTTCAGCGCGCACGAAGTAGCTGGTATAGGAGCCGTACAGTCGCTGTTTGCGTCTGTTTCAGGAGCTCTTGCTTACAAAAAGAGCGGCTATTTGAATAAACCGTTAATTTTATATATGGGTATCAGCGTCTTAGTTGGCAGTCTCATTGGTTCAACGCTATCAAACTCGTTTTCAGAAGGAATGATCAATTTCATTTACGGCGTGATGGCAACAATTGCTGCAGGATTAATGTTTATGCCCAAAAAAAATAATCCAGCGGCCGATTCATTCGAAGTGACGTTTTCAAAACCTTTGGCAGCAGCTCTGGCGTTTTTAGTTGGAATTTGCGGGGGGATTGTCGGAGCAGGAGGCGCATTTTTACTTGTTCCTATTATGATTACCGTGTTAAAAATTCCTGTGCGCGTAACGATTGCAAGCTCATTAGCCGTGACGTTTATTTCGTCTATGGGAACAACATTCGGTAAAGTAATGACGCATCAAGTCCTTTTGCTTCCGGCGCTTATGATTATTGGAGCAAGCTTACTAGCAGCTCCAATCGGCGCTTTTGTTGGGCAAAAGACGAAGGTAGCGTCGCTGCAAGTTATCTTAGCGATCGTTATCACGGCGACTTCGCTGAAAATATGGTTTGATTTACTAATGAAATCTATTCATTAAAAAAAGCTGCCTTTTTAAGGACAGCTTTTTTATTTTGGTGTTGATGACACAAGGTGAGCGACTAAAATATAGCGTTCAGGTGCTGAACCAACGTAATTAAACGGATAACAGGTGCTGACGGTTAAAGTGGCTCTAGGCTTTGGTACAATAACAGTCCGGTCATCCGCATCAACGATTCGTACTTTGTTCACTTTGTATGTGAAGGTGCCTGCTGCCGTGTCCACCACGAGCGAATCGCCTTCACCCACGTCGCCAAGCTTACGAAAGACCGTATCGCGATGTCCTGATAGAACAGAATTGTCGTTTTGACCAGGCAGCACGCTTCCCGCAAAATGACCCACGCCTTTTTCTAATTCATCTTCGTTCGTACCGTGAGAGATCGGCAGCTTAGCGTTTAATTTAGGAATATATAATTCTCCCATTAAATCACCGATTTTTGGCTGCTTTGGGTAAGACACATTTGACACTTTCGGCTTTTTTTCCGGGCTAGCAGTACGAGAGTGTACCGTTTTTTTAGCTTCAACAGCAGAAGCTTCAGCAGAAGAGTCCGCTGTTGAAGCGTCCTTGCTTTTAGAAACTGAAGCTGCGGCTGGTTCTTCTGTATCCATTGTTTTAAATGCCAAATAGCCTCTTGCAAATTTATAGGCGTTTGTGGTCGTAAACCAAAGACCAAAGCAAATGACGGCGGCTAAAAGGGAAAGAACAATCAACCGCTTTTTGCGATTGATTGTTCTTCTTGTTTTTCTTGGTCCCATTTTATGCACGTCTCACTTTGCGGAAAAGAACAAAGCCAGCTGCTACAAGTACTAATCCAATTAATGTATTTGTTGCATAATTAGAAGCCGTTTCAGGAAGTTTTCCGCCTTTAACGGTTTTTTGTACAGTGCCATTCGTTTGTTTCTTCACCGGTTCTTGTTTCTTTTCTACTGCTGGTTTTTGCGCTTGAGCTGGTTTTGCTACAGCTTCAGCAGATTTTTCTACTTCTTTTCCTGTGTCTGTGATGATATCAGAATTAAACATATCGCCTGTAATCACCATGTCTGCTAAAAATTTACCGTCTGTTGTATAAAGAGAAATTTTTAGACTTGCATTTTTTAATTCTTCTAAGTTGATTAAATCAGTAAGAGAAAGCGGTCTTTCATTTCCGCCTTGTACAAGTGCGAACTTAGCGTCTAAATGGAAGATTGATAGCATTTCTTTATAAATAGACATTAATTCAGCGATTTGATCAGCAGATAATTCTGTTGCTGTATCAAAATCTTCGAATGCCGCTAAGCGCTCGCCTAATTGATCTAAGCGGTTAAGCGTTGCTTCATTTGAAAGCTCATCTTCTAACGATGTAAAATGTGCTTCAATTCGATTTAATTCTTCTGAAGTTAAGCCTAATTCAGACTGCATAAACGATAGTAAGCCGCTTAAATCTTCTTCGCTTAATAATTCATCATCGTAAGAAGCGTCTTCTTCATCATATGACTCATCATCTTCATACCAGTCGTCGCCCTCTAGATAGAAGCCAACATCCTCGTATAAATCATCTAGGTACACATAGTCGTCTAAGCTTTGACCGTTCTCTTTTAACAACGCATTTAAGCTTGTTTTGTCTAAGTCAAAATCTGCATACACATCTTGCACGTTATGTAAGTCAGCTGCAATTGGTTCACCTAAAAAATCTTCTAAATCTGCGATTGTATCGTAGTTTTCAAGACTATCGTCATACAGTGAAAGTGAATATTCAACGTCGTCTTTGGTTACTTCAAAGCCTCGCGTTTGGCTTACTGATTTTAAATACTTGTTGAAATCTGCGTCAAATGTTGACGCTGCTGCGAATGAAGACGTTGGAAATACGCCAACAAACAGCAGAAATGATAATAGTATTGCCCCCAGTTTTTTCATCAATTTTCTCCTTTTTTTACGTTTTCTACAAGATTATATAGGAAGAGTTATAAATTTACAATATATACTTATATTATATATACCTTGAATATAGTGGTAATTTAAGGGATTTATAGAACTATATATTTTGAGAACACCGTACGAAAGGGAGTGGAAAGCCCTAGATAGAAAAAGGAGGAAATAAAGAAAAAGGTTTATAATTTTTTTTACAGAGGCAGAAATATAAAAAAGTATCAAAAAAGAACAGCACTTAGAAGCTGTTCTTTTTGAAATGATATGTAAGCCTTAGCATAGATAGTTGAAATTCGATACCGTTCCGCTTTAGAAAAAGGTGGTTACGAGTTATGATTTTAGTAAGGATAGTGAAGAAAAGTGAGAGCGCGGTTTTGTCAGCTCTATTTTGATTCCTTTTAGCCTTAAACGTTCTACAAACTGTTTGCGTTTTTTTCGCTTTTCATGCGGGGATTGATTCATATTTGCCTCATCCTCCATATTTAGTCAAGTAGCTAACATATCATTATCATAATCAAAAGATGACGGTTACACAATAAACATTCTCAAATATTCACAAAGATTTAAAATTTGTTACATTGATAGTGTACATGTACCCCATTCTCTTTTTTTATAACATCTCAATGTGCTGTTTTTAAATTGAAGTTTTGTAAATCCTGTCGCAGGCTAAAAAAAGCGCTGACTTTTATATTTTGATTCACTGTGCTTAAAAGCTATACTAGTAGTGCGTATAGAAAAGAGTAAACCGAATTTTTACATCTCATCTATTCGTATACAAAAAAGAAAGAGGGATTTTGATGAAAACAGAACAGCAGTATTTTGAAGAAGGAAAATCAATCCAAACATATATGAACGACATGAGTACATTAAAAGAGGAAAGTTTAGCTGTTTATGAACAATTTCAGCTTCCTAAAGATGGACTGGCTGACAAATTAAAGGCTCACAAGCTTCATTTCTTAGCGATTACTGAAGATTGGTGCGGAGATGCGATGATGATTAACCCAATCATTCGTAAAGTAGCTGAAGCTGCCGGTATCGATGTGCGCGTTGCACTGCGAGATGCAGACACCGAATTAATTGACCGTCACTTAACAAACGGAGGACGTGCCATTCCGATTATTTTAATTTTTAATAATGAAGGGACGTTACTTGGGAAGTGGGGCCCCCGTGCTCCCGAAGTTCAGCAAATCGTCGATGAGCTTCGTGCCACGCTTCCTTCAAAAGAAGATCCTTCGTTTGAAGAAAAACAAAAAGAAGTCTTTTCTTCGTTACGAACAAGATATAAAGAAGAACCGGCTCTTTGGTCTTATGTTTATAACAGCTTTAAAGAAACGGTATTAGCTGTTGTGAAATAACTTAAAAAAGCAGGATAAAATGAAGCGCTCATTTTATCCTGCTTTTTTTCTGGTTATTGCAACAAGATCGTTTGTATATCACTTTAAGGGAAAGGCAGCTCTTATGAATGTTAGTGTTCAAAACGCGTACTTTTAATTAAAAAAACGCACAAAATTCTAAAAATAAAAATATTTTTTATTCAAAACGCGTACTTTTTAACTTGATGATGATATAATAACAAATAATAAATGAAGAAAGGGGGCGCGTAAATGAATGGAAAAGCTTTTGGTTAGTATTTTTAAGCAGCATTTTTAAAGTTCAAAATGAATTTTATTTTTTAAATTTAATGAAAGCGCTTAATAACTCACTTCTCAGAAAATATAGAAGAAAGGTGTTAGATACATGAATAACTTACATAGAAAAATGGGAACGTTTTCTCTCATGATGGTTGGCCTTGGATCTATTATTGGATCAGGATGGCTGTTTGGAGCATGGAGAGCTGCTCAAATTGCAGGCCCCGCAGCAATTGCTTCTTGGATTATTGGAATGGTTGTTATTTTATTTATAGCTCTTTCTTACAGTGAACTAGGATCGATGTTTCCAGAAGCAGGAGGTATGGTTAAATATACGCAATACTCGCACGGCTCATTTCTTGGCTTTATTGCGGCTTGGGCAAACTGGATTGCAATCGTATCGGTTATTCCTGTTGAAGCCGTTGCTTCTGTTCAGTATATGAGTTCATGGCCGTGGGAGTGGGCGAAATGGACAGGCAGTTTAGTAGAAAACGGGATTCTTACCGGAAAAGGCTTGGCTATTGCTACAGGACTCTTAATCATTTATTTTCTTCTAAATTATTGGACCGTAGGCTTATTTTCGAAAGCTAATTCACTTATTACTGTTTTTAAGATTGTAATTCCAGGGCTTACAATTGGTGCTCTTTTATTCGCAGGGTTTCACGGAGGAAACTTCTCCTCTGCAGGAGGCGTTGCTCCAAATGGATGGGCAAGCGTTTTGACAGCTGTTGCTACGTCTGGGATTGTGTTTGCTTTTAACGGTTTTCAAAGCCCTATTAATATGGCGGGAGAAGCGAAAAATCCAGGTCGCTCTATTCCGATTGCGGTAGTAGGATCCATTTTAATTGCGACCGTGATCTACGTATTGCTTCAAATTGCGTTTATTGGAGCGGTAAATCCTTCAGAAATCGTAAAAGGATGGAGTCATCTTAACTTTAATTCGCCGTTTGCCGATTTAGCGATTGCGTTAAATATTAACTGGCTTGTTATTGTTTTATATGCCGATGCGTTTGTATCGCCATCAGGAACAGGTATTACGTATACAGCTACCACGTCACGCATGATTTATGGTATGGAAAAAAATAAATACTTGCCGAATATATTGGGAAGAGTTCATCCGCTTTACGGAGTTCCGCGTCAAGCCATGTTTTTTAATCTATTTGTCTCATTCATCTTTTTATTTTTATTTAGAGGCTGGGGGATATTAGCCGAAATTATTTCTGTAGCTACATTAATTTCATATCTTACCGGTCCTATTACCGCTATGACGTTAAGAAAAACGGGAACCGATCTTTATAGACCCTTACGTATAAAAGGGTTAAACGTAATAGCGCCTCTTGGATTTATTTTTGCTTCACTTACTCTTTACTGGGCAAGATGGCCGTTAACTGGACAGGTATTATTTATTATTTTAATTGGTTTGCCAATTTATTTTTATTACCAAGCAAAATCAAAATGGAAAGGCTTTGGTCAAAACTTCCGAGCTGGCGTTTGGATGATTGTCTACTTATTATGTATGATGACAATCTCTTGGATAGGAAGTGAAAAGTTCGGGGGACTCAATATTATTAAATACGGCTGGGATATGGGTCTTATTGCAATTGTTGCACTATTCTTTTATGCTTGGGCACTTAAAAGCGGATACAAAACCGAGTATTTAAAAGAAGCAATCGATGTTAATAATGAAATGAAAGCAGCGGAAGCACAGACTGCCTCAGCTAAAGAACAGATCATAGAAAAACAAATTAAATAAGTAGTAAAAATGAAGCTGGGAAAAAAGTATTTCAGTTGAAGTCAAATGCGAACTATTAATTATTTTTTGATTGGTAGTTCGTGTTTTTTTGTTGTTATGTTGAATATAGATTTTATGTGTATAGTTGGTTCTAGCAGTTGATTGGAGGGTAAGGCGAAGACTCCCGCGGAAAGCGAAGCCTTGCACGGAAATTAACAGCGGTGTAACAAGCAGTCCAGCTTATGTATCCCATTTGTTTGTCTTTAGATTAGATTGATTTAGTTATGTCCCAGCCTCTTCTTTTGTGGATGAATTTTATTTTTTTGAATACTAGATAGTAAAAAATGCTATAATGGTGGGCAAAATCATGCAGGGGGAGAACGACTTATGGATATCGTATCAATCACTTCTTTTTTAGGCGTAGCCGCTTTGCTTACGGTTATGCCTGGACCTGATAACTTATTTGTTTTAGCACAAAGCATATCAAACGGTAGATATGCAGGAATCTCGACTTCATTAGGGCTTTGTACGGGCTTGCTTGGTCATATAGCTGCAGCAACATTGGGTCTATCGGCTGTTATCTATCAATCAGCTTTAGCGTTTGCTATTGTAAAATACGCTGGAGCAGCTTATTTATTATATCTGGCTTATAAGACGTTTACAGCAAAAGATTCCGCTCTCGCTGTTGAAAACAAAGAAGCCGTTGAGTACAAGGTGCTATATAAAAAAGGAGTGATTATGAATCTGCTGAATCCAAAAGTTTCGCTTTTTTTTCTTGCTCTTTTACCTCAGTTTGTTAATCATTCAACCGGACACGCCACACAGCAAATGCTCGTTTACGGCGCCGTATTTTTAGTTCAAGCGCTGATTATTTTTACGTTAATTAGTCTATTTGCAGGGAAAGTAGGGGAGTTTTTGCGAAAATCTCCAGCTCTGTCTAAGCGGCTTAATCTCGTGCAAGGCTCTATCTTTACGCTTATTGGCTTAAAAATTGCTTTTAGTGAGAAATAGCAGGAGATAAGATGGCGAACCTGCTTTTTATCTGCACTAAAAGGCGTGGACGTTAGTTAAAGGAAGATCCGAGCGATAAATTCAATTCGCTCGGATTTTTTATGTCTATGGTAAAAGTAGGTTTCGTGTATGCAGTTGCTTCTAGCTGGTGATTGGAGGGAAAAACGAAGCCTTGCACGGAAATCAACAGCGGTGTAACAAGCAGTCCAGCTCATGTATCCCATTTGTTCATCTTTATTTTGTGCTTTAAAACAGCGGAGAATACCTAGCGAAATCCTGCTTTCTTGTGTGAATTTTTTTGAATGTTTTAAGGGGACGAACCCTTCTTGTCCAATTACATATATATATAGAATGAGAGATAAATCATCAGGCAAAGCCGGTGTTAATCACAAGTTCTTTCATATTATGATTGAAAGGAAAGGTTCACATGAAAAAAGTATGGCTAGATGCAGGACACGGCGGTACAGATTCAGGAGCTTTAGGAAATAATTTGCGTGAAAAAGATATTACGCTGCAGCTTGTACTACACGCGCGGGCGTATTTAGAACATAACTATTCCGTAGATGTTCAGGTAACTCGTTCAACCGATGTGTTTGTTTCATTATCAGATCGAGCGAACCGGGCTAATGCATGGGGAGCGGATATTTTTGTTTCTATGCATATCAATGCTGGCAGCGGTACTGGATTTGAAACGTATCGGTATCCATCACAAGAGGGAAGTCAATCTTCTCTTTTACAAAAAGAACTGCACACGGAAATTTTAACAATCATGCAGAAATTTGGAACGATTGCAGATCGCGGTTTAAAAACGGCTAATTACGCTGTACTGCGTGAAACAAATATGCCAGCTGTTTTAACAGAAAACTTGTTTATCGATACGACAGCCGACGCTGAAAAATTAAAAAACGCTACGTTTCTTCGGGAAGTGGGAGAAGCGCACGCGCGTGGAATTGCTAAGTATTTAAATTTATCTTCTAATGGAGTTACATTCTATACCATTCAATCTGGAGATACATTTTATAGCATTGCAAAGAAGTATAATATCACCGTTCAGCAGCTGCAGGATGCAAACCCTGGCGTAGATCCTGCAAAACTGCAAATTGGTCAGCAAATTGTTCTTCCTGTCGCTACGTATACTGTACAAGCAGGAGATACGTTTTATAGCATTGCGAAAAAATATAGCATGACCGCTCAGCAGCTGCAGGATGCAAATCCTGGTGTGGATCCTGCAAAATTACAAATTGGCCAGCAAATTATCATTCCAGCTGTTTAATATCTGCAAATAAAAAAGATGACACGCTGCCGTGTCATCTTTTTTATTTATTGAACTAATCTTACAAGCATATGGGCAAGGTGATGCTGCTGTTCTTTGTCTCCAACCTTCCACAGTTCGTGAAGCAGGTTTTCCTCTCGATTGCGCGGCTCTTCATGTTTGGCAAGGTAATCAGCTACTTTTTGAGCTGTTTTAGCAAGCTGTTCTTCATTCATCCCTAACTTTTCGCCTTTTGAGACCTTGTCCCCTAGATAACTTTTGAATCCTTCGAAGCTAGAGAGAATATCCTCTTTTTTCTCCTCGCTCATAGAATTAATTGCTCCTTCAACTTTTGCTGAATGATTTGTTTCTACAGAATTACTCATAGTTTTTTTCTCCTCTCATGGTTATATTTGGGTGTTAGAAAGCATATTCCCTGAGGATTCAGTACATAAACGTCCAAATGTGTTATTTTTACATTATGGCGTTTTACAAGGACTTAAAAAGGTGAGGTAAACCGAGATTTTATCAACCAATAATAAAATTAGTAAAAGACTTTGAATAAAGAAATCAAAGTCTTTTACTAATTTTTATTTTATACTGAAGCATCATACCTCGGGCGTAGGAGTAGGCGGGGCATAGCCTTCCTTATATTTATCATCGATTTCTTGGCGAATGTCTTCGATGCTTTTGCCTTTGCTGTAGTCTACTACAGCTTGAGCCGCTATTTCTAAACAGACGCTGCATTTTGTTCCGTGATCATCCCACGTCACTGCGCCGTTTTCTTTGTTTTCGAAGATAAAACAGTCGTAGTTGTTTTGATGATTAGCTTCTTCTCCACATCCGCAGTAGCAAGGAATATTTTCTAGTAAGGTTTGATGCTTAGCAGCGGCTGCATAAATAAGCTGCATGTCTTCGGACTTGTCACTTAGAAAAGAGGGAAGAGTTTCACTATTTTTTGTTTCTTCTCGTTTATCACCTAATGTGTGCTGCTGATGTTCTTCATGTTGTGTTGCTTCTGTATGTTTGCTCCCTGAACTTTCTTTACTTTCGTTTCCGCAGCCGGAGACCGTGCTTGCTGCAAGGACAACTGTTATGACCTTTGATTTTATCATCAAAATGTTCATCCTTTCTTCAATTAAAGCTAGACAATAATATGTACATCCATCATGTGAAAAAGGCATCATTTGTCTTTGAAGTCATTCATCAACTTTCTGCAAACTAATTTTCCGATACATACCTTTCAACATGACGCTTGAATTCTCCTTCAAGATAAGCTGATCCCGGCTTGCTTCAAACACATGTTCAAAAGAGAGTCCAATATCCGTTCCTAGTAATTTTACGAAGGGGCGGAATATTTTTTTAGGAAAAGCCGCTGATTTCTTTTTAGTTTCAAATTTATCAAAAATCAGGATAGTTCCCTTAGGCTTTGCTACTCTTGTCATTTCTTTTAAAGCTTGCTCCGCATCAGGTACTACGCTAAGAATTAAGCTTGCTACAACTACATCAAACGAAAAAGAGTCGAATGTTAGCTGCTGAGCGTCCATTTGGTGGAAGGTTATAGATGGATTTTTGTATTTATTTTTTGCTTTTTGAAGCATTTCACTGGAATAGTCGATGGCTGTTACATTTACTTCATGAGGAATAAAAGCTAAATCTGCACCCGTTCCAACACCTACAAATAAAATGCGCTGTTCAGATGAAAAGTGGACGTCTTGAAAGACTTTTTTTCTGGCTCGATAAAACATCCCGTTATTAAAAAACGCATCGTAAAAAGGAGCCCAACATTTATAAATAAATTGATTCCAGCGGTTATTCACGTAAACCCTCCTAGAAAATAAGCTTTCCAACGCCTGCTGGAAAGCTTACGGATTACATTTAATTTTTCATTTTGAGTAAGCGAAGACTGTTTAAAATAACAAGTAGCGCTGCTCCTGTATCGCTTAAGACGGCAATCCACAGAGTAAGCCACCCTGGAAAGATAAAAGCTAAGGCAATGATTTTAACAATAATAGAAAACCAAATGTTTTGTTTGATGACAGCTAACGCTTTGCGGCTTAGCTTCATCGTATGAGGAAGCTTTTCTAAATTGTCTGCCATGAGAACAATATCAGCTGTTTCCATAGCCGTATCAGTACCAGCACCGCCCATTGCAATTCCAAGGTCAGCAGTAGCTAGAGCAGGGGCATCATTAATCCCATCTCCAACCATAGCCGTTTGATAGCCTTCATCTTGAAGCTGCTGTATGGCTTTCACTTTATCTTCAGGCATCAAATCGGCGAAATAGCGGTCTATCCGAGACTGAGAAGCAATCATTTTAGCTGTTCCTTCGTTATCACCAGTCAACATCACACTTTGCTGCATACCGTTTTGTTTGAGGCTTTCTAAAGCAGATACGGTTGTATGTCTGATGGTATCAGCTACGCTAATAATACCTAGAACACTTTTAGCTGTTCCGATAATAATAATCGTTTTACCTTCGTTTTGAAGCTTTTCAATATGAGACCAGCAGTCGGATAGAGGTGTTTCTAAATCTGAGAATAATTTTGCATTACCTGCGTAATAAACCGTTTCTTGAATTGTTGCCTGCACGCCTTTTCCTGTAAGGATTTTAAAATTTGATCCTTGTAAAGAACCGATTTTTTTCTCCGCTGCATACTCCACGATAGCACGGGCAATGGGGTGATTCGAATAGTCTTCAAGCGTTTTTGTTATCGCTAAAAGCTGATTTTCTTCAGCAGCAAGGGAAACAACCTCTGAAACGGCTGGTTTGCCTTCTGTTAGCGTGCCTGTTTTATCAAAAGCAATTGCATTGATTGCACCAGCTTTTTCTAAAAACGTCCCGCCTTTAATGAGCACGCCATTTTTCGCCGCGTTTCCAATCGCAGATACAATGGCGACGGGAGTAGAAATGACTAGCGCACATGGACAAGCCACAACTAATAATTCAAGCCCTTTGTAAAACCACTCACTCCATGCACCATCAAACAGGGGAGGGATGACCATAATGAATAAAGCTAAAATAAAGACGATAGGCGTGTAAATGGTTGCAAATTTATCAACAAATGCTTGAGTAGGCGCTTTTTTCTCCTGTGCTTCTTCCACTAAATGAATAATTTTAGAAATCGTCGTATCTTCCACTAGCTTTGTTACCTTAATTTCTAACGATCCGCTTTCGTTAATGGTGCCTGCATAAACCGTATCACCGATTACTTTATCAACTGGAATAGATTCGCCTGTAATAGGAGCTTGGTTGATACTGGATTCGCCGTTTATAATTTCACCATCTAGCGGAATTCGGTCTCCTGGCTTTACGACAATCGTAGTGCCGATTGAAATATCTTCCGCTGCTTTTTTAATCAGCTGGCCGTTTTCTTTCACCCATGCTTCAGAAGGAGCTAAGTCCATCAAACCTCGTATCGAGTTTCTTGTTTGTTCAATCGACCTTGTTTGCAGAGCAACACCTAAAGCAAATAGCCAAACGACCGTAGCACCTTCAAGCCATTCCCCAATAATAGCTGCTCCAAGTGCTGCAACGGTCATTAAAACATTCATGTCTAAAGAACGGCTTTTAATTCCGTAATAAGCACTTTTAGCCGGCTTATATCCGCTGACAATCATGGCAATAGCGTAGAGTACAGTTGTCATATAAGAAGCAATTCCTGTATGAGAACCGATAAAACCTAATGCGATGAAAATACCCGAAAAAACAATCGGTCCATTTTGCCCTTTATGGTGCCGCGACTCAGCAGACTGCCTGCTGCTGGTTACTAAAGTAGCGGTATACCCAGCTTTAGATACTTCTTTAATAATGTCATCGGCTTCGTTATCGTGCTCAATTTGTGCTTTTCCCGTTGAAAAGTTAACGCGTACATCTTTGACAGCAGGAACTGTTTTTAAATGATTCACAATCGTGTTCGCACAAGCCGCGCAGTCCATTCCTTCAATCAAATACGTTTTCATTTTTTTATTTGATTGGATAGCCTCAATGTTAAACCCTAGTTTTTCTACTGAGCTTGGAATGAGTGACAGAGCTGACTCACTTGCCGCCGCTACCTGGAGCTTTCCTGTATTATAGTTGAGGGTTACGTGTTGAATATCGTTTAATGTTTTTAAACTTTTTTCAATCGTCGCGGCGCAGGAAGGGCAATCCATTCCATATACGCGGTATTCAGCCGTTTCTTCTATGTCACTGTCGCCTGGTACTATATCGTGATCACTGCAGCAAGAATGCTGGCCTTGATCGGTCGTTAACGCAATCGTATCTGAACAGCAGCTGTGACTGTGTTCATGACTCTTTGTGCCACAGGAAGAAGGCTCTTCAGTAGAAGCGGCTTCTGAAGAAGAGGAGCAGCAGGTCTTGCTTTCAATTTCTGTTGAAGAAGATCCGCTGCAGCAGCTTCCGGTATGCTGATGCTTTTTTTTATCTTCGTGTTTCATTGTGTCCCACTCCCTATACGGTAAAAAAAACTTAAATGGTTACGTCTTCTTTTTTAGCAAACATGATATCAATTACTTGTTTAATATGTGCATCCCTTAAAGAATAAAAAGCTAACTTTCCTTCTTTGCGATAATTGGCAATTCCTATATTACGCAGCAGTCTTAAGTGATGAGAAGCAGTCGCAACTGTAGAGCCTACAATATTGGCTACGTCACATACACATAATTCCTCGCCTTTATACAGAGCCAAGACAATTTTAAGCCTCGTTTCATCTCCTAACGCTTTGAACAGGGCAGAAACCCCTTGAACAGCTTCGGCATCGATGGCAGGCTTAATACGATTTACTTTTTCTTCATTAAAACAATAAATATCACAGCGGTCTTTTGGCATGATTTCCTCCTTCATTCAAACATTCAAATGATTGTTTGTTTATAATATATGTCAATTTTTAAAAATGTTCAAACATTTATTGAGTATTCGGAATTTTTTTCTGAGCAAAACATAAATATAGGAAGAATAAATATGGAAAGTATGCCTATTAGTGTATGTACTCTGTACTAAATGGTGCGGGCGAAAAGAGAATGACTTTACATGCAGAACAAAACAAAAAGCCACCCCTGTAGGTAGCCTTTTAATGATTTTAAAAATGATAGAAATAATGAAATATAGCTTAGACTTTGTTTACTTAATTAGCGTTTTAATCGGTTAAATAATAAATCTGCTGCATTATTTAACACCTTGTCCGACTCTTTTAATCGTTTGTTCGAGTTTTCTAAATAGGATTGAGCAGATAATACAACATCTAACGGATCCTTGACATTCTTCTTTTCGGTACATACTAAATGTCCTACACCATTTTTCCAATGAATCGTGCATTTAAAATTCACAAATGTATCATCGGTCGTTCTCAAACGCAAATGCCTGATGATGGGGTTAGATGAGGAGTGCTGTGACAGCATCCACATTGCTTGTTTCCGATCGTCTTTATGAATAATGCTCCACAGACTGGAGACTGAAGAAAAATAAGAATGTGCTTGACTAGAAAAATGAAGGATTTCACCTTCTTGATTTAATTGAAAGTAAGGAACGGGGATCCATTTAAGTATGTTACTTTCCATCATGCACCTCTCCCAACTTAAGTAATCCCTTTTACCATATCACAATTACCTAATATTTGTATGGTTTTTATTATTTTCCCCATGCTTTTCCCCGTTTTAAGCTGTAAAAGCTAAAGAATTATTCAGTTTAAAACACTTGAAAAAAGAACATGTGTTCGATAAACTAAAAATTAAAGGAGCGAATTCTATGCGACAGCTACTTCAAGAAAGCTACTCTTCAAGACGACCTGTTGAAATTATTTATATGGACGATAAAGGATGTTTGACACAGCGATTTATTATTGTGTATAAAATTTATCCTCAGAGCGTAAAAGCTTGGTGCTTACTAAGGAACGAGAAGCGAACGTTTAAAATAGAGAATATCCTTTCATGCGGATTCAGCAATAAAAGGAAAAGCAGTTTTAGGCAGAAAGCTCACTCAATTTAAGAGGGGCTTTTTCATATCATTTCCTCTTATGGCGTGTGAGTTATTTTCATACACTATATCCACCAGAAAGGGGAATGAACATGACATTAAACCAAGGAAATAAAACTAAACACATCGCTAAAGGAAGAACGGAAAAAGATGATATGACAATGCAGGGTGAGAAAAAACAGCATGAAGCACAAAGTACCTCTTTGTCTCATAATAATTGTCGGGCAAACCTTGACGGAGATTAATCTAAAAAAGGAAAGCTTTCGTTTCCGAAGCTTTCCTTTTTAGTGTATATCGCATTTTTAAGTTAACTCGTATTTTTCTGAGCCAATCATAATATAGTCTCTCGTTCGATATATGAATTTTACGGATTCCTCATAAACTTCATACGAGTAATTTTCTAAAACATTGTTTTTTTGATTAATATATTGCATAAAAACGTTTTGAAAATAACCGTTCTCCACAAAAAGCTCACCGGTTTTGCACAGCTTTTCATGTGCTTCTTCCAGCCATTTTGCAATCTGACTGTCGCTGTTAGTAAATGTAAGGATGTGTGTATATTGATCTGATAAATCTGTCATATCCTCTTTATCCTGGTCAAAATAAAACACTTTTTCTTTTTTTGACTGCAGCCTTTGTTTATGCAAAGTGATATTTTTTAATAGTTCTTTTTCAACGTCTTCTTCGGGACTTATATAGATGGGGCATGTGCCTGCTACCTCACCTTGATCTGTAAATAATACAACATAGTACAAATCAAACATCATATCTCTCCCTTCACGTGTTCATACTATCCTATCTCGCATCCTTCATTTTTAGAATCATTTTTCTGACGTTTGTGCAACATTGGTTCTAATGTATTACTCATAAGCGAACCTCAGTTTTAACTGGAAAGAAAAGGGGAAGTGAAAATAAAAATGCTGCGTTTCTTCATTATAATAAGAAAAAACGATCTGTTTACTAGTATTTAAATCTTTCGAAAAATCAAAATAAATAAGGATTGATTTCGTCACTTTATTGTGGTTTCATAATAAAGTGTAAAAAGACCATTTTTCTTACAGAGAGAAATGAGATAGAGTGCTTCTGTGTTGATTCTTTCTTTTGAATATAGTATACATACAGGGGTATAGAAATTAATTGGGAGGAAAACATGGCGATACTATATATGAGCATAGGTATTTTACTTTTATTAATTTGTTACAGTTTTTATAAACGCTATGTGCCGGTGCAGGGAATAAAGAAAGTGACGACCGTCGACTGTGCTTCTACAACAATTTCGTATGTAGATGTTCGTCATTTTCATGAAATGAAACAAACCCCCTGTCAAAAAGCAATCCATATTCCGCTTCCTTATTTAGAGAGACAGCATGCAGAAATTCCATATAAAGAAGTGGTTGTAATTGTTCCTGACAGCATTTCCCGAAATTTAAGCATTCGGCAGCTCAAAAAGCATGGGTATCAGGTCAAGGGATACATGTGTGCGGAAAGATGTGTGTAATAAAAAGAACAGTAAATGACCCTTTATAGGGTTTCCTTTTGGAAAGCTGTGATATATAAGCTGAAAGATACCTGTGTCAAAACGGGTATCTTTTTTTGTTATGAAGATGAGAAGGGGGCAGGGATCGGTTTCTTTTGGTTCAACAGCTACTGAGTCTTTTAGCGTATTTTTATGACAAAAGGTTTGAAAAATCCCTTTTGTGGTAAAAAAAAACGTAGTTCTCCTAGTGCATAGACAGAGGTTTAATAGGAAGTTATAATTTAGGCAATTACATAAAAGGGGAGTAAGCTAAGGAAGGTGAATAGATGTGCGAAAGATAAAGCGGTTGCTATTTCTGTTCATTTGTATAGCGGTTGTAATTGTTGCGTATGAGATGATTCGATATCCAATTGAAAACAATGCTGCAAGTGTGCAGCAGCATTTGCGAAATTGGGAGCATAAAGAAAGTATTGATGGTTCTGCAAAGATTACGCTGCAAGATTTTAAACGGGTTGATCACTCTAATACATACATAGCCTTATTCTCCATACCTGGTGATAAAGAAGGAATGGCCGTATTGAAGCAAGGATGGAACAAACGCCTGCGTATTGAAGTCAGTACCAAAATGAGCAATTTAGTGGATTATGATGATATACATACAAATAAAGGGACATATGCGCTGTTTACAGGAACAAATAGAAGTAAACAAATTGAGCGAGTAAAGGCGGCTTTGGTGCACGATACATATACAATTGATGCTGCGGTCCCAAAAAGTGATTATTTTGTGCTGTATGAAAAAATACCGAGTCATATTAAACATCCGTTTCCAGCAACGACGACGCTGCTGGATAAAGCAGGGGATGATATCACGGTTAAAGAATTTATGGATCAAGAGCTGCGTGAATAACACGCAGCTTTTTTCTATAAAAAAAAGCTTTTTAAAAAAATTCACGTTTTGTTCATATTTTCGAAAGAAAGAATTTTAAGCAAAAAAAACAAATATTTGCTATAAAGTAAAGGGGAATTAACGGGCAAAATAAGTTTCATACAGGGCGTCACATTTTCTTTGAAAATTTGTCACAAAATATTCAATTATGTCGATGTGTATTGATATATCAATGTTGAAGCAAACATACAAAGCTAATTTTGCAGTTATTCCTAAAGAAATAGTTAAGAAATGGGAGCTGAATCCTTTTATTTACATTTATTCATACCAAATTATGTGATAGAATATCGCAAGGTTGAAGCACTCTAACCCCATTGGTATAGTCACTATATTAGAATATTTTTAATATAAAAAAATAAAGCAAAAGGGACGAAAAAAATGTCATTTTGTATTACAATAGTAGTGGCCTACAAATAAGGGGGAAGAGAGTCTGTATAAAAATGTCGTTATCTAGCGAAAGATAGCGCATTTTGAATGTTCATCAATATAGGCTTCGCATCATGTGTTGTTAGAAAGGAGAGTTTTAAGTGAAACCAAAAAAAGGATTTTGGAAGCTAGTAGGTTTACTATCTGCGCTTTCACTAGTATTTTTGAGCGGTTGTTCAAAGCTTGCTGTATTGAACCCGCAAGGTCCTGTTGCAAAAACGCAATCTGATTTAATCATTTGGTCTATGTGGATGATGTTGATCGTGGTTGTTGTCGTATTTGCTATTTTTATATTTGTTCTTGTCAAATATCGTGAAAAACCTGAAAACATGGACTATGAGCCACCTGAGCAAGAAGGTAACTTAAAGATGGAGGTTATTTGGACAGCATTCCCAATCATCATCTTAATTCTATTAGCAGTGCCAACTGTTAAAGCGATCTATTCTGCAGAAGAAGTACCGGCAGAATCAAAGGATAAAGATCCAATCGTGATTCACGTTACATCTGCAAACTGGAAATGGATTTTCAGTTATCCGGAACAAAATATCGAGACGGTTAACTACGTAAACATTCCAGCGGATACGCCAGTGAAATTTGAGTTAACAGCTCAAGGGCCTATGAACTCATTCTGGGTACCAGAACTTGGCGGACAAAAATATTCGATGAACAACATGTCAATGCCATTATACTTAGAAGCTGATAAGCCTGGTTCTTATATGGGACGTAGTGCTAACTTCTCTGGTGAACATTTCACTCAAATGCAGTTCGAAGTTCAAGCTCAAACGGACAAAGACTTTAAAGAGTGGGTTAGTGACGTAAAAGGTACAGCTGGTAAATTGACTGAAAAGAAATATGATCAAATCCTAAGCCCAGGCGTTGTTGGTCGTCAAACTTACAACGGTACACATTTAAAATGGATTGACCATGCAAAAGATGTATACATTCCTGGCAAAGAGCTAGAACGTGGTACAGGACATGATCACAGCAAGATGAAAGAAGACAAAAAAACGAGTAATGAAGAAATGGAAAACATGGATCACTCAAATCATGAATAACATTCATTTATTACACTAAATAACGTAATGATTGGGGGAAGACATAATGAAGCTAGATGAATTTTTCGTCACTGGCGAACCTATGATTTACGCTGCTGATGCAGCAATCGCTATGACGGTCATCGGTATCGTTTTTGTCTTAACATATTTCAAGAAATGGAAATGGTTATGGACAGAATGGTTAACAACAGTTGACCATAAAAGACTCGGTGTCATGTACATCCTTTCAGCTGTATTAATGCTTTTCCGCGGCGGAATCGATGGAATCATGATGCGTATGCAGCTTGCATTCCCGGGTATGAACATTTTAGATGAACATCACTACAACGGAGTCTTCACGGCTCACGGTGTTATCATGATCTTATTCATGGCAATGCCATTTATTATCGGACTAATGAACGTAATCGTTCCATTACAAATTGGTGCGCGTGACGTAGCATATCCGTTCTTAAACGCAATTAGTTTCTGGACATTCTTTATGGGAGCAATGCTATTTAACCTTTCTTTCGTAATCGGAGGAGCTCCTGATGCAGGTTGGACAAGTTACTTCCCGCTTGCAGGTAAAGAATTCAGTGAAGGTATCGGAAATAACTTCTATGCCGTTTCACTACAGATTGCTGGTGCTGGTACATTAATGACTGGTATCAACTTCTTTGTAACAATCTTAAAAATGCGTGCCCCTGGCATGACAATGATGAAAATGCCAATGTTTACTTGGTCAATCTTCATCACATCAATTATTATTATTTTCGCGTTTCCTGTATTAACAGTAGCGCTTGCACTTATGACACTTGACCGTGTATTCGGAACAGCCTTCTTTACAATGGCTAACGGCGGTCTTCCAATGATGTGGGCTAACTTATTCTGGATTTGGGGTCACCCTGAAGTATATATCGTTATTTTACCGGTATTCGGTGTCTTCTCAGAAGTTATCAGTACACATTCTCGTAAGAACTTATTCGGTTATAAAGCAATGGTTGTATCAATGGTCGGTATCGCATTCTTAAGTTACCTTGTATGGGTGCATCACTTCTTTACAATGGGTAACTCACCGTCAGTTAACTCGTTCTTCTCAATTACAACGATGTTAATCGCCGTACCAACCGGAGTTAAAATCTTTAACTGGCTCTTTACAATGTATAAAGGCCGTATCAAATTTACGACTGCGATGCTTTGGTCATTAGCGTTTATTCCAAACTTCGTAATCGGTGGGGTAACAGGGGTTATGCTTGCGATGGCATCAGCCGATTATCAATATCATAACAGTTACTTCCTAATCGCTCACTTCCACTATGTATTAATCTCTGGTACAGTGTTTGGCTGTTTCGCAGGTTTATACTTCTGGTATCCAAAGATTTTCGGTCACACGTTGAACGAAAAATTAGGAAAAATTTCATTCTGGATTTTTGTTGTTGGATTTAACGTATGTTTCTTCCCACAATTCTTCCTAGGTTTAGACGGTATGACTCGTCGTATGCAAACTTATGCAGACAACCTTGGCTGGAACGGATTAAACTTAGTTTCAACAATCGGTGCATTCTTAATGGGTCTTGGCTTCTTCGTATTAGTAGTTAACTTATTATACAGTGCATGGAAAAACAAACGCGACACTGCAAACGATCCTTGGGATGGTCGTACACTTGAGTGGTGGACTAAATCACCAGTTCAAGCTTACAACTTTGCAGTAATTCCTCATGTGAAAGAAATGGATGCATTTTGGCACATGAAAAAACGTAATGAAACAGAAATTAAAGCAGAAGACTTAAAACCAATTCACTTACCAAGCAACTCTGGTGTGCCGTTTATCTCAGGTATTTTCTGGTTTATCGGTGGATTTGGCTTAGTATTTGAATGGATTCCAATGGCAATCGTTGGATTAGCAGGTATTTTTGCTTGTATGCTTGCTCGTTCATTTGATTATGATCCAGGCTTCTATGTAAAAGTAGATGAAATCAAGAAGGTTGAAGGAATTACAGGGGGTGACAAATAATGGCAGGACATTTAGATAAATCATTGCCGTTAGAATACCAAGAAGAACAAAGTCGCCTGAATATCCTTGGATTCTGGATTTTCTTAGGTGCCGAGATCGCGTTGTTCTCTACGCTGTTCGTAACGTACTTAACGTACCATACGCGTACAGCGGGTGGCCCTACTGCAGAAGAACTGTTCGTTGTTAAAGATTTTATGATTGAAACGCTGTTACTACTATTCAGTAGTTTCACGATGGGAATTGCCATCTTTAAAATGCGTAATAATGATTTAAAAGGACTTTTAGTTTGGTTCGTGATTACGCTTGTCCTTGGTGGAGGATTCCTTTTCTACGAAATTCGTGAGTTTTACATGTACGCAGTTCACGAAGGTGCAACAATGCAAACAAGTGCCTTCTTATCAGGGTTCTTTACACTACTTGGAACGCACGGTCTTCACGTAACAGTCGGTGTATTCTGGGCAATCAGTATTATTATTCAATTAGTAAGACGAGGATTAACACCAGTTACTGCTCGTAAAGTATTTATTATCGGTTTATACTGGCATTTCCTTGATGTTGTATGGATCTTCATCTTCACGCTTGTATACTTGAACGGATTGGTGGGATAAGACATGGAAAATAAACAAGGCCAAAAAGCAGGTTTTCCGCTTAGTCATGTATTTGGGCTTATCCTTTCACTAGCCTTAACATTCGCAGCGCTTGGTTTAGTAGTGCTAGCTGATCTATCAAGAAGCATTACGATGACTCTTATCATGATCCTAGCGTTATTACAAGCAGCAATGCAGCTAGTAATGTTCATGCACATGACTGAAAGTGAAAATGGTAAAGTACAGGTTGCAAATATTCTTTACAGTTTCTTTATTGCACTTTGTATCGTTGTTGGTACACTGTGGATTCTTGCAGCTCACTTTAACCATTAAAAATAAAACCACTTACTTCGGTAAGTGGTTTATTTTTTTTCATTCAGTTTATATTTCAACGTTTGATATTCTCCCGTGGGAACTTTTTTTACTACTTTTCCTTTATCATCTCTATAAACATTTACTTGTTCGTACACTTCAATTCGGTATCCGCCTCTTTTTTCTGTTTTAACATGAACTTCTTTGACCGACATGTTTAATTGTTCCGCCTCGTCTTCATCTGCAGAGGTTTCAACAGCTCCTCCATCAAGTGAAAGGTGAGATAAGCTGTTAAACGACTGCTGGGAATTGTTATCAACATAGCTTGTCACGACTAAAATGCCGGCAAAAAACAATACTAAAAAAAGCGTCCGGACTTTCATCTTCATCTTAAAACACCCCCGTAAACTGACAAACCAGCACGACTGCACCTAATATCCAAACGTAAATTGCAAACGTTTTTAATGAATGATGCTTTAAATAATTGATCATCCATTTTACCGCTACATAACCAAATAAAGCAGATGAAAGGGTGGCGACGAATAAAAAGAAAACGGAAAGCTGCTCGACTTCACCTGTGACTACATCTTTTAACTGAAGTAACACCGCTCCGCAAATGGCGGGAGTCGACAATAAAAATGAAAAGTAAGCGGCTGTTTCACGGTCTAATTTTCGCATTAACGCAGCTACCATGGTTAAACCAGATCGAGATACAGCAGGGAATATCGCAGCTGCTTGAAACGAGCCGATAAAAAAGGCATCTCCGTATGAAATATGATCCATTTTTTTATAGCCATTTTTTACGGAATCACCAAACCATAACAGCAGTCCTGTCGCAAGAAATTCCCAGCCGATCGTTAAGCCAGATTTAGAAATACTGTCAAAATAGTCTTTGAACAAAAGACCAATCGCAACTGCAGGGATCGTTCCTATCACTAAAAGCCCTGTAAGCTTGCTAAAAGGATGACGAATAATATGCCATAGCTCACGCTTATAAAAGACAAATACAGCAAGCAGAGTGCCCATATGCAGCATCGTATCTAGATACAATCCTGCATCGTCTAAGCCAAATAAGTGGCGCCCTAAATACAAATGTCCCGTGCTGCTTATCGGTAAAAACTCTGTAAGCCCTTGAATGATTCCCAAAATAAATGCTTCAAACCACGACATCTTATCACCTCATACAGCGTGTCCTTATTAGTAGTGTATAGAGGAAGTTCTGAGAACATGACAAAAACATGGAAGTATAGGCATTCATTTAGTGAAATAAATACATAAAAATAGGTCATAGTATAAGAAGAGACGACCATTCTTATCTCCATCTCATCCACAATGAATGGAAAGAGGTGCTAAAAATGATACGAAAATGGGTGGCTGTATGCGTCGTATTCGCTGCTTTTATTTTTCCGCAGGCAGTAAGTGCTGAACAGCCAAAAGTAGAGATATTTCAAATTGAAACGGGCAGAGTCGTTCGTTCAACGCTCAAACCTCCAAATGTTCAAAAAGAAGCTGAAAAAAGTATTGCGTCCATTACTGGTTTATATAAAAAGGCAAGTCCGCTTCCTAAAAAAGGCTATCTTGTTAAAGTACCTCTTGATCCAGCCGTAAAAATTGAAAATAATGCGGTCAACACGCTGGCAAGTGAAGTTATTTTTGTTCTTGAGCCGAATCAAAAGCCAATCATGATGGTATTTGACAATGAAAATAGAACCTATTTTTTTGAATTCACTCATGATTTAACTCTTCTCAGAAAAGCATTACAGCTATAAGTCATCGAAATGATGGCTTTTTTTTACATAGACAGTTGACAGTTTATTATGATAAATGTAATATATTTAGAAAAGTCAGAAATAATAAGGGGGAGAATTATGTGATAGCTCTACGACCGTTCTCCAAAAAAGACTTTAAACAGCTAATGGATTGGATTCCCTCCGAGTCATTTATGGTGCAATGGAGCGGCTCTAGCTTTTCTTTTCCGCTGACTCCTAGACAGTTAAAACACTACATTCGATATGCTAATGAAGATGGTGCTTCTACCTATGCTTTTTCCGTCATAGATGAAAATGAACAGCTTATTGGGCATATTTCTCTTGCTCATATTGATTATTATCATAAAACAGGAAGAATTGGCCGAGTGCTGCTTGGTGAAAAGTATAGAGGAAAAGGGCTTTGCTCGCACATGTTTGAAAAAGTGTTAGCTTTCGGTTTTGAAGAACTGGGTCTTCACCGAATTTCGCTCGGCGTCTTTGATTTTAACGAGGGGGCGATTCAGTCCTATGAACGAATTGGCTTTACACGCGAAGGCCTTCTTCGAGATGTCCGGCTTGTAGATGGACAGTACTGGAGCTTAATTGAAATGAGTATGTTAGAAAGTGAATGGGCACAGCGTGATGTGCATCAAAAATCAAGCTAAAATCTACTAGTGAAAAGCCAGCTTCTCAACAAGCAGGCTTTTTTGACATATGCTTAAATTTCTCTAAAAAGGTATAAATTTTCATTCATTAAGGCATATAGAGAGTAAGTGACGTGTAAAGGAGACCGTATGAATGAAAAAATACAAAATAGGGATCTTAGCGGCATGTATTTTGCTTTTAGGAACCGCTGGATTTGGAATTGCCTATCAACAGCAAACATCTGCTAAAGAGCAGCCTCACTCGTTTAATGTACTAGTTATGGGCGTAGATGAAAGGCCAGGAGATACAGGCCGCTCAGATGTATTAATGGTGGTCAACTTAGATACGAGCCACAATAAAGCAAAAGTTATGCCGATCCCTAGAGATACGCGCGTGCACATTGATGGAAAAGGAACGGATGAGAAAATTAATCATGCTTATCGATACGGAGGCATTCCTTTAACCGTGCGCACGGTTGAGAACTTCTTAGATGTCGATGTCGATTATTATGTGAAAGTAAATATGGAAGGCTTTAAAGATGTAGTAGATGAACTTGGCGGAGTATACGTTAAGAACCCGTTTCCTTTTGTGTTTGATTCATTTATCTTTCCTGAAGGAGAAAATGCGTTGAACGGCGAAAAAGCTCTTGCCTATGTGCGGATGAGACACGAAGATCCAAAAGGAGATTTAGGTAGAAATAATCGCCAGCGCCAAGTAGTGGAAGCTCTATTAGATAAAGGAATGAACATGTCAACGGTGAAAAACATTCCAAGTCTCCTCACGCTTGTAAAGAAGCATATTCGAACGAATATTGATGTCAGCGATGCATTTACGATGTATAACGTTATTAAGAAGGGCCGGCCTGATTTCGAAACGGTAACCGTAAAAGGAGAAGGACAAATGGTAGATGGTACATGGTATTATGTTGTCAAACCATCTGAAAAAAAACAGCTGAGCGCTATGTTTCAACAAACTCATTAATAAGAAAGAGGACTGAAGAAATTCAGCCCTCTTTTTATTCACCAATTTCTTCTTGACGCTGCAAGCAGGAAATTTGTTTTTTCTCTGGATGGACACCAAATGTATAGCCCCACGTTTGCAATTTATCTAGAATGATTTCGTCTTTTTTAAAGCCAAAGATCATCACTACATCTTGGTTTTCATCTAAAAGCAAATACTTTTCATCTTTGCGCCACATCGTTAAGTTTGACGCATAGAAAAGATTCCAGCCGTTATTCATGCGATGACCGGTTGCTTGGTTTTTATAGTTGACAATCATATTTCTTCCTCCATTAGTGAATCTTTCTAAAAGTAAAACTTCAAAGAATATTATAAACGTTCTATTCCTAGAAATCTATTATTTATCCTGTTGAGGGAAAATCGCCGTGATGTTTATAAAATACATGTGATAAAAGATTTAGTATATAGAGATATATTTGGATAAAACGAGAATTAATAAGTAAGAAAACGGAGAAAAGAAGGGTCTAAAAGCGTATATAATTGAAAAAATTATAAGTTATCTAGCTTTAAAGACTTAAAAACACGCTTTTCAGACCATGGATATGCTTTTTCAAATTTCTACCTACAAGAAAGAAGGCAGAGGCGCGAAATGTGTAGGTGAATCTAAATGAGTTTACGGTAAACATGAGGCCCCAAAACGTGGTACACGCTAGAAAAGGGGGAAATTCAACGATGTCAAAAAAAGCGCTATGGATTAAAAATGCTTCGCAAGTTGTAACGGCCAAAGAAAATAAAGGTCCTTTAGCTGGAAAAGAAATGAGAAACTTAACGGTGATTGAAAATGGCTCAGTCTGGATAGAAGGAGACCAAATTGTGACCGTAGGTACAACAAAAGAGCTAGAACAAAAATATGAAAGGGAAAGAAATGACGCAACGATTATTGATGCTTCGCATAAAATTGTGACTCCGGGTCTGATTGATCCCCATACACACGCTGTGTACGCTGGCTCGCGTGAAGAAGAATTTTATAGGCGGTTTGAAAGGCCAACTTCTTACTTGGATTTATTAGAAGAAGGTGGAGGTATTCACTCCACTGTCGTTCAAACACAAGAAGAGTATGCGTACCGGATTTATCAGCAGAGCTATGAGCGTCTTACGTCTTTTCTAGCTCACGGAGTCACAACTATAGAAGTGAAAAGCGGGTATGGCTTAGAACTAGAAACAGAACTAAAGCAGCTGCAAATCGCTAAAATGCTGAATGATACGCACGCAGTTGATGTAGTAAGTACCTTTTTAGGCGCACACGTCGTACCTCTTGTATATAAAAAAGATACGCAGAAATACGTCAATTTACTTATTCACGAAATGATTCCTCAAATTTCTTCTTATAAGCTTGCAGCATTTAATGATGCTGTATGTCTTCCAAATGCTTTTTCATTCAAACAATGTCAAGAAATACTAGAAGCCGGGAAAAGCCATGGCATGCTTCCTAAAATACATGCCGACCCCTTTGAATACTGCAGAGGAGCGGAGCTCGCAGCAGAGGTAGGAGCGATATCAGCAGATTATCTTTTGTATGCTTCTGATGAAGGATTAAAGAAACTGGCTGAAAAACGGATCGTAGCGACACTTTTACCGGGGAATTCCTTATTTGTTGGAATGAAATGGCCAGATGCTAGAAAAATGATCGATTTAGGCGTTCCGGTTACTCTTTCTACAGACTGCAATCCAGGTTCATCTCCAACGACTTCACAGCAATTTGTGATGAACCTGGCATGTATGAATATGAACATGAGTCCTGAAGAAGTGCTTGTAGCCACAACTATTAACGCAGCTCATGCTATTAATCAAGGAGATAAGATTGGGAGCATTGAAGTCGGAAAACAGGCTGACTTAGCGATTTTTAATGTCTCTAGTTATCGAACCCTTCAATATCAGTATGGCTTAAATCATATTGACTGCGTAGTAAAAAAAGGAGAAGTAGTTGTAGAAAACGGAAAAGTTTTGTAAAAGAAGTTTATAGAAAAAGAGAAAAGGGTAAAGAATAGAGAATTTGTCACACATGCAAAGGCAGGGAATTTAGATATGATTACAAAACAAAATGTTATTCCATTACTAAAAGAAGCTTGCCCATCTTTTGAGCCAAGCGAAGAAGTGGACCTCAACGATAAAGACGAGCTGCAGCATGAATTAAGCCGTGTTGCAGGTCATTTAATCTCTCTTGAATATAACGGCCAGCTCCAGCGTGAACCGGACGTATTTGAAGCGATTGAACAGCTGTATATAGAAGGTGAAGCTGATGTGAAAGAAGCTGTTACAACGGGACTCTTTCAAGCAATGCATGAAATGATTATAGATCAGCAAATTAGCCCAGAAGAAATTGGAATGCTATTAAAACCTCACTCACTGAAGTGGTGGAAAACGATTGACCATTTTAGCGAAAACAGTGGTGAACAGTAAGGAAAAAGAACGTCATGGAGACATGATGTCCGTGACGTTCTTTTCTTTTACTGTTCTTTTTTCAGCTGTCTCTCTAAAATAAAAGGGCCGAACGGAATAACCGACATAAGAAACGCAAATAAAGAGCGGCCGATTGACCATTTATGCGCGAATTTTACATGAACGACTGCAAGAGCGTACAGCACAAAAAGTGCACCGTGTGCTGCGCCTACAACTGATACAGCTTCTGGTATGCCTGCTGCATATTTTAGCGGCATAGCAATGCCAAGCAGCAGTAAAAATGAAATTCCTTCTAAAATTCCTACTAAACGCAGGCGACCGATTGGTGATGTAAGAACCATGTTTTCTCCTCCCGTAACGACGGAATAAATTTCTGTATCAATGACAAAAATGTACCATAGCGAGCTCTTCATATACAAGCATCATTTGTATCTGTCACAAAAAAGTCGAAAACGCTTTAATTTGCTCTATAGAAGTGTTTTGTTTAAAAAACTGACATACTCTTGTGATGCAAGGGATAAAAGAGCACACTACGTGTTGACAAGTTATTTTAATTATTTTATATGTATAGTATCGAAAACGTATGAGAGGATTTTTTACCATGACAAACCGAAAACAGCAGAGAGAGAAAATTTTAGATGCTGCTTTTGAAGTGTTCGGATCCAAAGGCTACTATGAAGCAAAAATGATTGATATTGCTAAACTAGCAGGTGTATCTAAAGGAACGCTTTACTTGTACTTTTCGTCTAAAGAGTCGCTTTATATCGCTGTGAACAATCGTTCGTTTGATGAGTTTTTGTATCATGCAAAGCGAAGAACGGATGAATGCCAAACGTTTCATGAAAAGCTGTATTCAATTGCGAAGCATCATCTGCTCTTTTTTTACGAAACTAAAAAATATCCCGACTCTTTTTGGCAAGCCCCACACCAAATGCCAGAAATGATGGGTCGTCTTCATCAATTTTTTGAGGATTATCACGGGCTTGTTGCTAAATTGATTGAAGAGCAGAAAATAAAAAATGCTTTTTTACACTCAAAAGCGTTTTGCAGCATGTTAAATGGGTATAGGATGGATATCGTTTCCGATGATGATATAACAGAAGAAGATATCATGAACTATGCGGAGTTCATTGTGAACTTATACATTGAAGGCTGCTACTTTGAGACCTAAAAATGACTCGTCGGTACTGGTTGATAATGGAGGGATATGATGGATACCAGCAGCACAGTGATTAATTTTTCATATTTTCAAGAACAAATCGTTACCAAGGTTAACACAGACAATACCCTGCCGTTTTCTCTTGGATTTAGTAAAGGTGGACTTGTGGCAGAATGTCCATGGAGACTAAAAAACAAACGCAGCATCTTGCTTGGTCAAGCGGACTGGAAATCGCTACATTCTGCCGAGCAGCGTCAGCAAGTCGAAGCGCTGCTGCTTGGCCAGCACATTATTTCTATACAGTGGTATGAAGATATCGGTATACTTCGAATTACATTTTCTAATGGGTATGCGCTAGATATGTTTCACGACAGCTCGTTTTTTGAAGGTTGGGATTTATATGGTCAAGATGGCTTTTCCTTTATCTCGCTTCCAGGGGGAGCGTGTGACCATCAAATTTCAGTTTGTATAGACAGTTCATCAGCACATGAAAGGAGGTGAGTTTTTTTGTGAAAAACTGACCCGTGGGTACTCTAAAATTGTTGAAAAATTAAGACGGGTCTGCAGCTATTAAAGGATGAAGGCTTCTCAAATAACTTAGTTACGTAACGGAGGAAAAAGATGAATTTTTTGACGAGATTTAGTTTGAAAAATGCGGTAGCTGTGTTTATCGTTTCATTTTTACTTATTTTAGCGGGGCTATATTCATTTTCAAAACTAAAAATTGATTTACTGCCGAATATCGAATTTCCGCAGCTGTCCATTGAAGCAACGTATCCCGGGGCTTCTCCTGATGACGTAAATGAAAACGTCACGTCGAAAATCGAAGACCAAGTGAAAGGAATTGAAGGAATTAAAAGCGTACAAAGCGTATCGTATGAAAACGTTGGCATTATTAATTTAGAATTCCCGTTTAATACGGATTTAGATAAAGTTGAACAGCAAATTAACTCGTCGATAAAAGAATTAGATTTACCAGAGTCATCAAATGTAGACGTAAACCGTTTTTCATTTGGTTCATTCCCGATTTTCAACATTTCACTGTTTGCGAAAGATGATGCAAATCTTGAAAAAGTATTAAACGATGAAGTGATTCCTGA
This sequence comes from Priestia sp. YIM B13486, assembly GCF_042787865.1. Lineage (NCBI taxonomy): Bacteria > Bacillati > Bacillota > Bacilli > Caryophanales > Bacillaceae > Priestia > Priestia sp. YIM B13486. Next base: position 364,354 of record NZ_JBHZOZ010000003.1, read on the forward strand.
ATTGAATAAAATTCAAGGTATTAACTCCGTCTCAGTTGGCGGCGTGAAAGAGGACCTTTTACAAATTACGGTCGATAAAGAAAAAGCAGCTCAAGCTGGCTTAACGCTTGATGGGATGAAAGAACAAATTAATCAAAAAGCTGTTTCATTCCCAGCAGGAACATTAAACGGAAAAGAGCTTCAAATTCCAGTGCGAGTAGAAGAAAAAGTTGCGACGATCGATGCATTAAAGAAAATCCAGCTGAAATCTACGATGAATCCTGAAGCAAAGCCTGTGAAGCTTGGCGATATTGCCAAAGTCGAAGCCGTAACAGACCAAGGCGAATATACGCGTTATGACGGCAAAGATGCACTGTCGATGGCCATCACAAAAAAACAAGATGCTAATACGGTTGAAGTGGCGAGCGAAACGATGAAAATTTTGAAAAAATATGACGATCAGTTAGACTACGCAATCGGCTTTGATTCAGCTGACGGCATTGAAAAGTCTGTTGAAACATTAGTACGCGAAGGATTGCTCGGAGCATTATTTGCATCACTTGCCGTGCTGATTTTCTTGCGTAACTTCCGCGCTACGATCATTGCGATTATATCGATTCCATTATCGCTGTTAGTATCAGCTATTTTCTTAAACCAGCTTGATATTTCACTTAACATTATGACACTAGGCGGAATGGCTGTAGCCGTTGGGCGCGTAGTGGATGACAGTATTGTTGTGATTGAAAATATTTTTAGACGCGTTCGCCGTTCAGAAGAAGGCATGAGCAACGAGCTTGTCGAATCGTCCACAAAAGAGATTTTAAAAGCCATTACCTCGTCTACCATTACAACGGTTGTCGTATTCTTGCCAATCGGCTTTGTAGGAGGAATTACAGGAGAGTTCTTCTTGCCGTTCGCCTTAACAGTTGTTTTTTCACTGTTAGCATCTCTTCTTGTAGCGATTACAATCGTGCCGATTTTAGCAAAGTTTGCGTTTAAAAAAGTACCGCCTGAAGAAAAAGAAGGAAAGCTGCAGCGCGGATATGCAAAAGCGATTGCATGGTCGCTTAATCATAAAATCAAAATTTTAATTTTATCCTTTATTTTACTGTTTGGCTCATTTGCGCTTGTTCCTTCACTTGGCTTTACGTTTATTCCAAATGAAGAACAAAAGATGCTTCAGGCCAACGTTCAATTACCAGCATCTACATCACTTGAAAAAACAAACGATGTATCTTTAAAAATTGAAAAGATGTTTGCGGATCAAAATGAAATTTCCGATGTGACTACGGAAGTTGGATCACGCGACTTTTCAACAGGTGTAAAACGCCCGAACCAAGTTGGCTATTTCTTGAACGTAAAAGAAGGCGTGAATGTTGATACGTTTATTGATAAAGTTCAAAAGAAAATGGAAAGCATCACGAAAGAAGAATCACCGAAAGCAACAGTTAATGTACAAGAAGCATCAACAGGAGGGCCTCCTACAAATAATAACGTAACGGTTGATTTATATTCTTCTAATTTAGATGACTTGCAAAAGGCAGCTAAGCAAGTGGAAAACCACTTAAACAAAGACAAACGTCTTAAATATGTAACAAATAACTTCTCAGATAAGCAAAAGCAGCTTGTAGTAGAAGTAGATCCTGATAAAGCCGCAGAGTATGGAGTATCTGGATTTCAGCTGCTTGGTACAATCTCCGACCAAACCAAACCAGTATCTGTTGGAGACTTAAAATTAGATAATACAAAACGAGCGGTTCAGCTTTCATACGATAAAGACCTTAGTTCAGTAAAAGAAATTAAAGATCTTCAAGTATTTACAGAACGAGGACCTGTGTTAGTAAAAGATATTGCTGACGTTCGTACAATTGATACGTTCACTTCTATTCAAAAGCTTGACGGCAAAGTATTTGCGCGAGTGGAAGCAGACATTAAAGGCGATGATGTTCAAGCTGTGACCAAAGATGTTGTAGATGGAGTGAAAAAGTTAGACTTGCCAAAAGATGTGAGCTTGGACGGTGGAGGCGGAAGCGACGAGACAGTGGAAGTCTTCCAATCTCTAGGTCTAGCTATTTTAACAGCAATCGGCCTTGTGTATTTAACGATGCTCGTTACGTTTGGAAAAGCGCGTATTCCATTTATCATTTTATCGTCACTCATTTTTGTGCCAATCGGTTCGTTAGTTGGTCTAGTCCTTGCAAAAGAACCGCTGTCTGTCAGCGTCATGATTGGATTCTTAATGCTGATTGGAATTGTTACAACAAACGCGATTGTGCTTGTAGATCGAATTACCCAAAATCGTGAACAAAAAGGCATGACGATCCGCGAATCCCTTATTGAAGCTGGGAAAACGCGCTTGCGTCCAATTTTAATGACGGCATTTGCTACCATTGCTGCATTAATTCCGCTGGCGCTTACTACATCAAGCGGAACGCTGATTTCAAAAGGCTTAGCTATCACGGTAATCGGAGGGCTTGCGTCATCTACCCTTCTTACCTTAATTATTATTCCAGTGGTATACGAACTCTTCTTCCCAAAGCAAGTGAAAAGAGAAAAACAGCTGGAAAAAGAAACGACATAAGAACTATTTTCTAATAGAGGAAAATATGACCATAGACTATATGTTATAATAAAAGTACGTTTTAACCCCTTATATTATAGAAAAAGAAGCGGCGCTTTCGAGCGCCGCTTCTTTTTTATGTAAAATCATTATTTACAAAAAATGATTAAATGTCTTGTATGGAGGGAAAGAGTGTTAACAGGAAGCTTTACTATATCATCGTAGAGTTATCTAAAAAACATACAAAGTACAGGAGTGTCGTTTTCGTGAGTTCAACAAAGAAAGTTGTATTTATCAGTTCCATTATTTTAAATGTCCTTTTCCTAGGTGTTTTTGCTTTTTATGCTACAAGCAGCAGCGCAATGAAAAATCCGCTGTCATCTAAGGATTCATCTAAGCAAAGCTATAGAGATAATCCTTATTACATTGAACGGACCACTTTGTTTAAACAATTAAGTATTCCTAAAGAGTCGATCGTATTTCTCGGTGATAGCATTACCCAGCGCTCTGAATGGAGCGAACTTTTTCATAATAAGCAGATTGTCAATCGAGGCGTAGCCGATGATACAACAGAAGGGGTATTGCATCGTTTAAAAAGTATTACAGATGCTAAGCCAAAAAAGATTTTCTTAATGATTGGCATTAACGATTTAAACGAGCAAAAATCTGTAAAAAAAACCAAAGCCAATTATACTGAAATTCTTGAACGTATTCATAAAGAATCACCGAATACAAAAGTCTACATTCAAAGTGTACTGCCCGTGAACAATAAAAAATGCGGCGACGCAGTGGACAATAAAGATGTTATCGCATTAAATAACTATTTAGAGCGTCTAGCTAAGAAACACAAAGATTCTTACATTGATCTGTATTCGAAAGTATCTACACATAATCAGTTAAAAAGTAATTTCACGGTTGATGGTCTTCATTTAAAAGGCCAAGGCTATGCTATTTGGAAACAAGAGGTTCAGGCATACGTAAACCAATAAAAAAAGCGCTCCGGAAGGAGCGCTTTTTTTAGATAAGCTCTGGTAAATGTTTTTTAGCATCGTATTCGACAAGAGACTCGCCGTTTTTAATGCGCTGTAAATAATCAGGATTTGAAATCAGCGGGCGGCCAATAGCAGCTACGTCGATCCAGCCGGCTTGAAGCGCTTTTTCAGCTGATTCAGGCGTTAAGTCACCTACACCGATAATCGGTCCATCCCAGTACTTACGCGTAATTTCATAAAGATTTTGACCGTTTTGAACATCTTCATAAAAATCCAGCATAGACGGATGGATGATCTCAATTCCTGTTTCTTTAAATGCTTCTGTATACGTTTGAATAGCTTTTTCAGTATCATCCCAGCGGTAGTCTGGTTTATCAAGCTTATGAGGAGAGAAGCGAATCACAACGCGCTCTTTTCCAATGGCGTCGATAACAGCGGAAATCACTTCTTTCATAAACGTTAATCGCTGTGCAAGGTCGCCTCCGTATTCATCAGTGCGTTTATTAGACCAGTCTGAATTAAACTGATCGATCAAATAGCCGTGAGCACCGTGAATTTCAACGCCGTCAAATCCTGCTTCAATGGCATTTTTAGCGGCTTGGGCATACTGTCCCACAACTTCTTTAATATCTTCTTTCGACATTTCTTCAGGCTCTTCATAGGGCTTGCGGAAACGAGGCACTTGGCCTTGTGCTGCAATAGCGGAAGGGGCCTGAGGCTTATGCCCATTGATTAACCCGGAATGACTCAAGCGGCCAACGTGCCAAATTTGAGCAATAATCGTGCCGCCTTCTTCATGAACAGCTTCTGTGACAGGCTTCCATGAATCAATTTGTTCTTGGGTATAGATACCCGGAACGCCAGGATTTCCTTTTGCGCGTTCGCTGATAACAATTCCTTCACTAATAATTAAGCCAATACCATCCTTTGCGCGGCGGCGGTAATAGTCTACAACGTCTTGACCGACTACGCCTGTCTCTGGATCAGCAAAGCATCTTGTCATCGGTGCCATTGCTGTACGAGTGTGTAAATCAAATGCTTCAATGTTTGTTGGTTGGAATAGTTTTTCAAATTTACTCATTTTATATTCAGCTCCTTAAGAGGAAAGTATAGCTGCGAACGTTTTGCAGCGGGTTCAGTTTATTGTAACAGGGGATTTGTTTTATCTTCAAACATTTCGACTTCCGAAAAAAGTTCAAAAAAAAAGCCGGCTGTCTTTACAGCCAACTTTTACAACATTAATGCTGTTTGTTAGGAAGTTTTTTCTCAGGATGCCCAGTAGCTTGACCCTGCTTATTTTTGCGCTGCTTTTCTTGATTATCGTTCAGCTTTTGAACAAATTCATTTGTGTTTTCCATATTATCTAAACCTCCTTTATGAGCTTTCCCTGTTACTATAACCCATTGCACTCAAAAACATGACGCCAATCCGCTAAAAGCCGCTCCATATATACACCGGTATATAGAAATTAATAGGAAAATCGTGTATACTGTTGTAAAAATAATGTTAATGTTTCGTGAGTTTATAATTTCTTATTCATTCATGAACAAGAAAAGGTGTTACGCAATGAGTGATTTTTTTAGCGGGAAAGAAATGTCGTTTATTTTAATTTTGACATTCAGCGTGTACATATTTGTCTGGAATGTGCCCCTTCAGGCGACAAATGCCATGATGATCTACTTTATCCTGCTGTTTTTGTATACAGTCAGTAAGCTGCTTTTTTCTCCTCAGTTCCGACAATTTCCGCTTGTTAAGGTGCTATTGGCCATTTTATTCGTTCTTATGCTGGCTGAAATAATCGTTGCTTACAGCACTCATAGCATAAAGATTACAGATTTAAATCATATTTTCGATTATTTCAGTCATATGGATTTGTATTCATAGTATGTATAGCAAAAAAAATGATTTACGACGAAATCCTCTCTGAGTTCTGGCTGTGCTTTTTTATATTTTTTACACACTGCTTGCACAAGGAAAGAGAAAGAGTACGTTCTTTGACCAAAAGATCAGGGGAATGCCAAATTTCTTTGAATAGCTCTGTTAAGATGCTTTCGCAAGCATGTGGATCTTTTACTGCTGAATAGACAAGACGATACAAAAGCGATTCATATCGATTGTAAAGCTGATGAAGTGCTTCTTTCTTTCGGATTTTTATCTCTTGAATGAGTAAAAGATCATTGTTCATAACCGAGCCCCTTCGAAAATCAATTATAGTTCATTGTACCCTTGTTAAGATGAGTATAAACACCTAAAAAGGAGAGGCTTATGAGCTACGTAGTATCAAAAAAACAAGGCAAAATATTCAACGAGATATCTTGGGGAAAGTGAGAGACCGCCTGCAAGCTTTGCTCATTACGTATCCAAATGGGCTGATAAACTTATTGTAGTTGGATGTACATTGATTTTCCTTACAGTCGTCAGTTTGCTAATCATTGGCATATATACAGTTTGTACATGGCTGTTTTTATAAAGAAAAGGTGCACATCTGTGCACCTTTTCTTTATGAATGCTGTTTTATTAAGTAATTGACAATTTTTTTAGCTGCTGCAGCCGGTCCAGATGCCTGCTGGAAACTTGCGTTGATTTCTTTAATTCCTTTTTTATAGCGATCGTCGCGGACAACTTCTTCAACTGCACTCCTTAAAAGAGAAGCATTTACCGTTTCTTTTGCTAAGCGATACCCGGCGTTTAGTTCCACGAGCCTTTGAGCGACGAGAGGCTGATCTTTCCCATGAGGTAAAACGACTAACGGTACGTTAAAATGAATACTTTCATTTACGCTGTTCATACCTCCGTGCGTGATAAAAACATCAGCTTCTTTTAACACGTCAAGCTGGGGAACATAGGGCGAAATAAGAAAATGCTCTGGTGCTTTTTTTATTTTTTTTAAATCAGCTCGGTCTCCTGCTGCAATCACAACTTTTCCTTCAAAGTCGCTAAATGCGTCGATGCAAAGGTTGAAAAAGCCTTCTACATCATGAAGCACCGTTCCCATTGAAATATAAAGAACTTTTTCGTTCTTTAGCTTTTCTAGCGGAAAATCGTGAGAGCCGTGACGCTTTGGAAAGCTTGGCCCAATAAATAAACACGAGTCGTCAAAATGTTCATGAAGCGGCTGAAAAAAGCGGCTTGTATATACGACCGTTAATTCGCCTTCATTGTTCATAAATTGAAGCAGATTTTTAGGTTCTACCCCAAACTGGTTTTTTAGCAAGCTGAGCCCGTACTGAGCTTTTTCGTCAGGTTTAAATGGAACGTCTGAATCGGGATGCAGAGGCATCATTGCTAAGCGTTCTTTTGGCATTAAAAAAGAAGCGGATGATACAATCCCGGGAATCCGCAAATAATCACGGACTAATTCGCCTGCTCCAAACTTGTCGTAAAACACAAAGTCAAAGTCAATTTTTTTTGATAACGTATGAACAAGCTTCAGCGTATCTAAAGACGTTTGGATGTGGATATTTAAAAAAGCGTTGATTCCTTGAGGAGTTTCAGGCTTGATGGATACACCGCTTAAGAAGTCCCGGTGAGTGTGTACGATAGCTCCGGCGTTTTCAAGACGCTCTTTAAAACGCTCGGTCGTAATGTAATGAACGGTATCACCTCGGTCTGAAAAAGCTTTTACCATTCCAAGCGTTGGGTTTACGTGACCTTCAGCGGGAAAATTGATCATTAAAATGTTTGCCATTTTTTCACTTCACTTTCGGTAAGATTTCTTCAAGCGTAATCAAATATAAGGAAGTTGACAACTAATTTGGCTAGCTCATTTATCTTTTCAAACCCTATCTTTGTGTGTAAAATGTGAAAAAATATAACTTTTTTCCTAAAAAATAACATCATTAAGCGGAGATTATGGTAGAATTTTGAGAGCACTAGAGAGAAAGAATCATTTTTGGAGGTTACTATTTTGAGTACGTTATCAACAAATTCAGAACCGGTTTTAAAGCTTAAAAAGAAAAAAGAGTTTACTTACTTCACGCTGCTTCTATTTATCGTGTTGGGCTTTGGTCTGCAGATTATAGCTGGAATTGGAGTAGCTATTTACGATAAAGTTACGGGGTCAAATATGACGGGAATTTTATTAGAAGGACCATATGCTCTGCTGGTAGACGCGGCGTTTTTTCTAGGTGTTGCCGTGCTGTACAGGCCTGTGCGCAGATTTTTAAAGCCTATGTGGAACTTCTCAGTATTAAAAGAAAGAAAAACGTATGTATATATTGTAGTAGGCTTTTTAATTGTAGCCGCGGTGCAGTACGTGATGCTTTCATTTTTAAACGTAGAAAGCGCAGATCAGCAGCAAAAGGATTTAAATCAAGGCAGTTTTAATCAAACGCTGCTTTCGAGCTGGATATTTTTTATAAGTGTAGCAGTTATCACGCCTATTAAAGAAGAACTGCTTTACAGAGGTGTTTTATGTGGTTTCTTAACCAAACGCCATCACGTGCTTGTGGGCGTTTTCGTTTCCGCTCTTGTATTCGGCCTTTTACATATTGGCTTTCCGATTACAGCTACCGTCATGGGACTTGTCTTTGCCATTATTTATTATCGAACAAAATCTATTTTCCCATCTATGATTTTACATATGCTGTGGAATGGATTAGTGAGCATAACTGTGTTCTTTTAAAAGCCGCTTAAGCGGCTTTTTTATTTGGATAAAGACGCAGAATGCTTTACGCGAATTTTCCCAACTATTAATAATCCAAGAGGGTAAAATAGTCCAAATAGCAGACTGTACGGAATCCACGTATCTCTGTCCCACGTTTGTTCATATGGAATGCTTGGATACACGATAAGTGAAAATGTAACGGCAATAATGCCTAGCGGAAGAGTTAAAACTCGGTAGTTTTTTAATTCAAGAATTTGAGCGAGTCCAGAAACGGTCGCATAATAGTAGAGAGATGTTTTAAAATAAAGAGATAAAAACCACATAATAGCCATAATTACTTCAATGTTTTTTAGAAAATCCGCAACTTCGATCCGTCTTGCAAGCTCATAACTTGGATATAAAGCAATACGTGTATACGTATTTCCAAGTACAAGAATGCCAAGCAATAAAATAATAATCATAATGCCTCCGCCGATTAAGCTTCCCGTAAAAAAAGCCCGGTTCCGCTGGTCTGGTTCCGCTACGTGAGCAGGGAAAACGGTTAGCAATACAATAAAAGTGAGAGACGTAATGCTTGTAAATACCAGAATAGATCTGATAATAGGCTTAACGCCTACCTCTAACAAAGGCTGCAAATTCTCATAATGAATTTGAGGGAAGATCGAAAAAACTAAGATTAAGAACGGAATAACAAACCAAGGAAAGAGAATTTCAGCACAGCGGGCAATCGTTTCAATGCCAAGCCGAACGCCGACAATCACAATTCCCATAAACAAAATATGAACAGCAAGCATAGGTGTTTGAATAATAATGCGAGTTGTTAGAAACGAGCCCACGTAAAACAAAACTTGACTGCAAAAAAGAAGAGTAGAAGCGACAAATAAAAGAGAGACAAACTTTCCTAGCCACTTTCCTAAAATGGCTTCGTTTAGTTCTATCAGGGTTTTATTCGGATAAAGGCTAGAGAGTTTGATATACATCCATACCAGTAAAACGCCTACACCTACGCCTAAAATAGCTGGAATCCATGCCTCTTGTTTAGAATCAGCGGTTAAGCTTCCAGGCACGACTAAAATAGTATCGCCTAAACTATAAAAAATGACGAGTATTCGAAACTGTGCTGCGGATAATTTCATCTGACGATGCAAGTTGTTCACTTCCTTTTACTTCAACAGACTGAACAAAAAATCACTAAAAGGTTTTAATAAAAAAGCAATGCCGTCCCCGGGGTTGGGGATTTCAACACCGCCGTATTTTAAACTAACAATCAAAATACTTACTGTGAACAAACTCCAAAACATTCGCTTTTCTTTTTTACTGTTCACTTTTTTTAAATAAGGTATTTCTACTAAACAAACAGCTGCACAAAGTAAAAAAATCCCTAAAAATATAAGCATGTATCAACCTCAATTAGTAACCCTTTAAAAATGATGAAGGGATGTTAAAGACGCCTGTGTTTCAAAGATAGTATGATCCAAAAAGGTTTCATTTATGAAAAGTAAGACTAAAGGCAGGGCAAAACCGTGTTATAATGACCAAGTTGAGCGTTATAATAGAAAAAACATCATGATTACAAACAAGTAGATACATAACAAGGTAAGGATGGGAGAGAGATATATGGCAGATGAGCTCAAAAAAATGCTAGATGACAAAGAAAAGGTGCAGCTTATTATCGCCGCTGTTGTCATGCTTGGAGGCCTGGTCGTTTTGTTAAAAAGTGTTGCAACAGGGCAGGCCATGGGTCAAAAATGGCTCGAAAGTCAAGGGAACGCAGACACGGATCTGTATCTTGAAACGATAAAAAGCTACATACACCTGTATCAAATTGTGGGTGGCGTCATGTTTGGAGGAGGCCTTCTCACGTTACTTCGTGCTAAACTAAAGAAATAAAGCGTCAGCAAAATAAAAGATCATAGTCCAAAAGAAGTGTCATATCTTTTTAATAACTTAAAAAATAGTGAAAAGGAGTTATGTATGAATAATGAAGAAAATACACCGGCTTATCATCTGTTTATGATGATAGGAGCGCTTGCTATGCTGATTTTTGGTGTTGTCGGTTTCTTTATTCAGTATCCTGCTACGTTAAGTTTTGTGATGTGTATTGGCGGAAGTATCATATTTTTGCTGCATTTATTTGAATATATGAAACCTAAAAATGAACTATAGCATCTTCAAACGAGGAAATCTAGAAGCAAAGGAAGATGAGAAATGCGGAAACACCGTACGTATGAAACGCTAGTTGATCTTTATCAAAAAAGCGCCAAAATTCATTATGAAATCGATTATCGAGATAAAAAATCTGTAAAAAAAGGCAATCGAGCTGCAGAAGATATGAAAAAAATTGCGCAGCTCATTCATTTATACTATCCAGGCATGCTGTTTGAATTTGCAACACTGCTGACGAATCCTACTTATCGAATTGATTTATGGGCTGCACATCATATTTTAGAAATCATGAGCTATTCACCAATGCTTGAGGACAATGCGCTTTCCGTCATTGAACGCTACGCCGATGAAAATGATTTTACAGCTTTAGGAAATCGCATGTGGTTAGATCAGTGGAGAGAAAAACAGCGATAAAACTCGGCTAAGCAAACAAGAATAACCAAAAGGAAGATAGGTATATGAGTTTACGTACATTAAAGAACGGTATAGGCGTCAGCATTCGAGAAGCAGCACCAAAAGACGCAGAGAAAATGATTGCTTTTTACAACCGGGTAGGAGGAGAAAGTGATTTTCTTTCATTTGGAGAAGGTGAGTTTCTTACACCCCTTTCAGAGTACGAACTGTTTTTAGCTTCTGTAAAACAAGAGCAAAATGCTCTTATAATTGTGGCTGAAAAAGAAGAGAAAATCATTAGTATCGCATCCATCACCTCGTCTCAAAACCCGCGTAATAAGCATGTGGGAACCCTCGGTATTGTAGTAGAGAAATCTTATAGCGGGCTAGGGTTAGGCAGACAGCTAATGATTGAGCTGATTGAATGGGCACGTACGAATAAACAAACAAAAAAAATCGAACTTGTGACGCGAGAAGATAACCAAAGAGCTATTTCTTTATACAGGGAGCTAGGGTTTCAAACAGAAGGATTAAAAGAAAAAGACACCTATATAAATGGCGTGTACTATAATACAATGCTTATGGGTCTTCACTTATAAAAAGAGGCTGGGCAAAAGTATATTAAGTGAATGAAAATCCGAACGATGAATCGTTCGGATTTTTTCATTGTGGTGATGAACATAAGCTTCATATAGGCAGGTGCTTCTAGCGGTTTTGGAGGCTCAGCGGCGCCCGCGGAACGCGAAGCCTTGGACGGAAATCAACAGCGGCGGAACAAGCAGGTCAGATCATATATGCCAGTTGTTCGTCTTTAGATTGAATTGATTTAGTTATATCTCATTGTCTTTTTGTTTATTGTTTTTAGCGTCTGCAAATACACTCATCGCCTCGTTCATAAATTTGGCTAATCCTTTTCCGTAGCGGTCAATGGTAGTTGTAAATCGCTCATCTTGCACATACATTTCTCCGAGACCTTTAAAGGCTTCTAATGAATACGTTCCAAAGTTCTCATTTAAAAATTTATACCATTTCCCAATAGCTTTTTGAGCTTCTGTAGAGGATGGTGACAGATCACGAAGCGAAGCTAGGTGAGTGTAGATACTTTCCCATTCGTTTGACATGTGCTGCTGTTCTTCTTGTGAGAAGCTTTGTACTTTTTCATTCGCTTCATCTACCCGCTGGTTTCCCCAGCGCTTCCGTGCTTCTTCTTCGTATGGGTTATGAGAAAAATCCAGTCCTTTAAACCGCTCTTTTTCGTTCATTTCAATCGCTCCTTCTTCATATTGAATCGTTTTATTAATGGTTACAATCATTTGATCGAGCCGACTGCGTTTTTCAATCAGCATGTTTTTTTGCAGTATCAATGCTTCTGTGCGATTAAACGTCGGGTCTGTTATAATCTCGTGAATTTGTTTTAAAGGGAAGCCAAGTTCTTTAAAAAATAATATTTGTTGAAGCATATCGAGATTAGCCGCTGAATAAAGCCGATAGCCGGATTCACTAACGGCATCAGGTTTTAATAGCCCGATTTCGTCATAGTGATGCAGCGTGCGGACGCTGATTCCTACTAAGTCAGCAACTTCTTTTGTTTTTCTGTTCATTCTTTCATCTCCCTTCTGAAATCTACTATAAAATATAACGCAGCGTAAGGGTCAATACTAAAAAAGAAATAATTGACTTTTAGTTTATATGCATTTATATTTAATTAGCATTAACTATTTATGACATGAAATAAATAAGCAAGCCTGGAGGAATAGATGTGACAAAAAGCAATCAGTATCTTGGAGAGATTCGTTCATCGCTTCAAGTGCTATTTGAAAAAATGCAGCCCGAAATGATGGAGAGCCTAAATGAGCATGAGATGACTCCTACGCAATTATTTGTTCTTTCTTATTTAAAGAAAGTAGGGAGCAGTAAGGTTTCTCAAATTGCAGAACTCATGGATGTCAAACCGAGCGCCGTGACTCTTTTAGTGGATCGTCTCGAACAGCACAATTTTGTTGTAAGAGAACATAATAAAGAGGACAGACGAGTCGTTGATATTACCTTAACGGAATTTGGGTATCGCAAGCTTGAAGATGTGCTGAATGGTCGAAAAGCCATTATGGACCGCTATCTTTTGCATTTAACAGAAGAAGAGCTTTCTATGATGGCTTCTATTACGAAAAAGCTTGCAACGTCAGCTGCTTCTTATAAAGATAAGCAGCAGTAACAAAAAAGAGGAGAGACACACGATGGAAAATCAAAAAAATTCAAAGCGCACGCTCTTATTAATTGGGTTAATTATTGCGATGTTCTTTTCTGCACTTGATGGAACCATTGTCGGAACAGCTATGCCAAGAATCGTAGGAGATCTTGGTGGATTGAGCATGATGACATGGCTGACAACAGCCTATTTATTAACGTCGACAACAGTTGTTCCGATTGCAGGAAAGCTCGCTGATTTAGTAGGACGCAGAGTAATTTATGTTACAGGACTTATTATTTTTATGGTTGCTTCTGCTCTATGTGGAATGGCAAATAATATGACAGAGCTTATTTTATTCCGTGCATTACAAGGAATTGGCGGCGGCGTTATGATGCCGATGGCAATGATTGTAATCGGTGATTTATTTACAGGAAAAGCACGAGCAAAATTTCAAGGAGTATTCGGAGGAATTTACGGTCTTGCTTCTGTCATCGGTCCACAAATTGGCGGATGGATTGTTGATTCACTGAACTGGAAATGGGTGTTTTACATCAACTTGCCGGTAGGGATACTCGCTACCGTTTTTATTGCCCTGGGACTTCAAGGAAAGAAACATACGGGACCTGTGAAATTCGATGTAGCCGGTATGTTCACAATGGTTATCGGAGTAGTGAGCTTGCTTTTGGCCCTGAGCTTTGGAGGAAAAGACTACGACTGGAACTCTTGGCAAATTATTAGTCTATTTACACTTGCTGTTGTGGGAATCATAAGCTTTATTATTGTGGAAAAGAAAGCGAAAGAGCCGATTCTTCCGATGTATTTATTTAAGAACCGAACGTTTACGCTTTTAAATATCATTGGCTTTTTTATGAGCATCGGCATGTTCGGAGCCATTACGTTTGTTCCGTTCTTTATGCAAGGAATCGTTGGAGTCAGCGCCTCGGAATCCGGTACCATTATGACACCGATGATGATTTCAATGATTGTAACAAGTATTATTGGAGGGCAGCTTGTTTATAAAGTTGGAATCAAGCCTCAAATTGTTACGGGTATGCTCATTATGGCAGGAGGGTTCTTCTTGTTAACAACATTAGACCTTCATACTAGCAAACTTGTTGCCACTTCTTATATGGCCATAATCGGTTTAGGAATGGGTCTTGTGATGCCAATTTTAACACTTGCTCTTCAAGAGAGCTTTTCAAAAGAAGAGCTCGGTGTGGTTACATCATCAAGTCAATTTTTCCGTTCAATTGGAGGAACGTTCGGTATTACCATTTTAGGAGCGGTGATGAATGCAAAATCAGGTACGCTTCTTACTGACAAACTCGTTCCATATTTAAACACATTGCCTGCTCAAGCAAGTGCTTTTGCGGACGGGTTTAAAAAAGCGATTGATACGAATCCTGAAAGTGTGCTGCAGATGCTGTTTAGCCCTGAGGCGCTAAAGAGTATTCCAGCTGCGCTTTCAGACAGCATTGTGCCAATTTTGAAGACCTCGCTAATGAGCGCATTGCACAGCGTCTTTTTCATGGGCTTAGCTTTTATTATTTTAGGAGCGGTATGCACATTGTTCTTAAGGCAGATCAAGCTTTCAAATAAAAAAGCCGAAGAAAAACCAGAAGAAGGCATTGCTGAAGTAGAGCCATCACGTTAAAAAAAGCGCACAAATTTGTGCGCTTTTTTCTATATTAACTAGTTGTTTCATTAGGCTTACGAAGAAAAGGGGATTGTTTAGACGTGTCATACGAAATTTGATCAAGCAAATACGTTAAATATAAGTTCAGTTCAAACCGATCTTCCGACACAAAATCTGTAAGCGCTTGCTTATTATCTTTCCACATGAGAATTCCTCCTTAATTTTACATACTAATGAATGGATTTAATATCAGAAAGCTGAAGGGAAACAACGGCTTCATTTTCGTCTTTTACGGATAGAATTTGCTGATGGAGATTTAAGTTGTGCACGCGGCCTTTGCACGTTTGCAACGTTCCATCTTTATAGTAAGAAACAGTTATCGTCCCACTTTTCGTTAATTCTCGTAAAAACATTCGAGAAGCCTCCTTAAAAAAGATTACCTGATTTAAAAGCCAGTCCTTTCATTTGAGATGAGCAAAAGGGAATTTTATGTACTGCAAGCTTCCCTTTATATTCTCCAACGTGTATGAATAGATCGAATAAAAGGTTGCTAGCCCACCTATAAACTGTCCTAAATTTCAGAATATACTGTCTTTTCCGTATAGTGTTTTTTAAAAGGATTAATGTTACATTTATTATGTAACATTCTGATGAGAAAGAAAACCGTTTCTACAAAACTTCTCTAAAAATTACAAAATATTCATATTCATGTGAAGGATGTAGAATGAACAAATATAGAAGTAACTGTGTTTATAAAAAACGTAACTACAGCTTCAATTATTAATGATCTTAATACTAGTTATCAATTATATGTATTTTACTAATTTATTCTTCTCCGATAAAATGCAGGTAGACGAATTTGATAAGAATTTTCTAATGATTTATATAATTAAATTTGATATAATCTATAGGAATAATAATGTATGAAGGGAAACATCATTGATTAATTAGACACAGGTATTAAATGTTGTTGAAGATGATTCGTAAAAGCATACATATTTAAATTATATATTTTTGTGAGGTGGACAGTGTTGCAACTTAAGGTAGTAAACAGCCCTTTTAATCAAGAACAAGCAGATTTGCTTAATCGCCTTCTGCCGACATTAACAGAAGCACAAAAAATGTGGTTGAGCGGTTATTTAACAGCATCTCAATCTACGTCTGCCGAAGGAACGCCAGACGTTTCTACAGCAGCGCCTGCTCAAACGAACCAGACAGTTTCAAAAGACGTAACGATTCTTTATGGATCACAAACAGGAAATGCTCAAGGACTTGCTGAAAATACAGGCAAAACGCTTGAAGCAAAAGGCTTTAATGTAACCGTATCTTCTATGAATGATTTCAAACCAAATAATTTAAAGAAACTTGAAAATTTATTAATTGTCGTAAGTACACATGGAGAAGGAGAGCCGCCTGATAATGCGCTATCTTTCCATGAATTTCTTCACGGCCGTCGAGCGCCAAAACTTGAGAACTTCCGTTTCTCTGTTTTATCGCTTGGAGACAGCTCATACGAATTTTTCTGTCAAACAGGAAAAGAATTTGATGTGCGCTTAGCAGAACTTGGCGGTGAAAGACTGTATCCGCGCGTTGACTGTGATTTAGATTTTGAAGAGCCCGCAAATAAATGGCTTAAAGGTGTTATTGATGGATTAAGCGAAGCGAAAGGACACAGCGCTTCGGCAGCTGTTCCAGCGGAAGCTCCTGCAGGAACTTCACCATATTCAAGAACAAATCCTTTTAAAGCAGAAGTGCTTGAGAACTTAAACTTAAACGGCCGCGGATCAAATAAAGAAACGCGACACTTAGAACTATCTCTAGAAGGTTCAGGTTTGACGTATGAACCAGGAGACAGTTTAGGTATTTATCCTGAAAATGACCCGGAGCTTGTTGATCTTCTTCTTAACGAATTCAAGTGGGATGCAAGTGAAAATGTAACGGTTAATAAAGAAGGAGAAACGCGTCCTCTTAGAGAAGCGCTAATCTCTAATTTTGAAATTACCGTTTTAACAAAGCCGCTTTTAAAGCAAGCAGCTGAGCTTACTGGAAACGATAAGTTAAAAGCGCTTGTAGAAAATCGCGAGGAATTGAAAGCATACACACAAGGCCGTGATGTGATTGACTTAGTTCGTGACTTCGGCCCATGGAACGTATCGGCACAAGAGTTTGTAGCCATTTTACGTAAAATGCCAGCGCGCCTTTACTCGATTGCAAGCAGCTTATCAGCAAACCCTGATGAAGTTCATCTAACAATCGGAGCGGTACGCTACGAAGCGCATGGACGCGAGCGTAAAGGTGTTTGTTCCGTCCTATGTTCAGAACGTTTGCAGCCAGGCGATACGATTCCTGTATATCTTCAAAGCAATAAAAACTTTAAGCTTCCTCAAGATCAAGAAACGCCAATTATTATGGTAGGACCTGGTACAGGTGTGGCTCCGTTCCGCTCATTTATGCAAGAGCGTGAAGAAACAGGGGCAAAAGGCAAGTCATGGATGTTCTTTGGAGATCAGCACTTCGTAACAGACTTCCTTTACCAAACAGAATGGCAAAAGTGGTTAAAAGATGGCGTACTGACAAAAATGGACGTGGCGTTTTCACGCGATACTGAAGAAAAAGTATACGTACAAAACCGTATGCTCGAACATAGTAAAGAATTATTCCAATGGTTAGAAGAAGGCGCATCTTTTTATGTGTGCGGAGATAAAACAAATATGGCACGCGACGTGCACAACATGCTAGTTGAAATTATCGAAACAGAAGGCAAGATGAGCCGTGAACAGGCGGAAGGTTACCTTGCTGAAATGAAGAAACAAAAACGTTATCAGCGTGATGTATACTGAGGATTGAAAGGAGATTTTCAACATGGTAAACAAAATTTTAAAAGCGCCCGAAGGTCCTCCAAGTGACGTTGAGCGCATAAAAGATGAAAGTAATTATTTGCGCGGTACATTAGGAGAAACAATGCTCGACCGCATCAGCTCAGGTATTTCTGAAGACGATAATCGTTTGATGAAGTTCCACGGAAGCTACTTGCAAGATGACCGAGATCTTCGTAATGAACGTCAAAAACAAAAGCTAGAGCCAGCTTACCAATTCATGCTTCGCGTCCGTACGCCAGGCGGTGTTTCAACACCAGAACAGTGGCTAGTGATGGATGATTTAGCACAAAAATACGGAAATGGAACGTTAAAGCTGACAACTCGTCAGGCATTCCAAATGCACGGAATTTTAAAGTGGAACATGAAGAAAACGATTCAAGAAATTCATGCTTCTTTATTAGATACAATTGCAGCTTGCGGAGATGTAAACCGTAACGTAATGTGCAATCCGAATCCGTATCAGTCAGAAGTGCACGCTGAAGTATTCGAATGGTCAAAAAAATTAAGTGATTACTTATTGCCTCGTACAAGAGCGTACCACGAACTTTGGCTAGATGAAGAGAAAGTGATCAGCACACCGGAAGTGGAAGAAGAAGTGGAAGAAGAAGTGGAACCAATGTATGGTCCGCTCTATTTGCCAAGAAAGTTCAAAATTGGCGTAGCTGTTCCACCGTCTAACGATATTGACGTGTATTCACAAGACCTTGGCTTTATTGCCATTTTAGAAGACGAGAAACTTGTTGGTTTTAACGTAGCAATCGGCGGCGGTATGGGTATGACGCACGGAGATAAAGCAACTTACCCTCAGCTTGCAAAAGTGATTGGGTTCTGTCGACCTGATCAAATTCTAGAAGTAGCTGAAAAAATCATTACGATTCAACGTGATTATGGAAACCGCTCTGTACGTAAAAACGCGCGTTTTAAATACACGGTTGATCGTCTTGGATTAGAAACGGTAAAAGAAGAGCTTGAAAATCGTCTGGGCTGGAGCTTAGACGAAGCAAAATCTTATCACTTTGATCATAACGGCGACCGCTACGGCTGGGAAAAAGGTGTAAAAGGAAAATGGCACTTTACTCTTTTTGTTCAAGGCGGACGTATTGCTGACTTTGAAGACTATAAGCTTATGACGGGTCTTCGTGAAATTGCAAAAGTTCATAGCGGTGATTTCCGTTTAACGGCCAATCAAAATTTAATTATCGCGAACGTATCAACTGAAAAGAAAAAACAAATTAGTGATCTCATCGAACAATATGGATTAACTGACGGCAAGCATTATTCGGCTCTTCGCCGCAGCTCATTAGCTTGTGTATCGCTTCCAACATGCGGGCTTGCGATGGCAGAAGCTGAGCGTTATCTCCCAGTTCTTCTTGAGAAAATTGAAGCAATTGTAGATGAAAACGGCCTTCGCGATAAAGAAATTACCATTCGTATGACGGGCTGTCCTAACGGCTGTGCACGTCCTGCTTTAGGTGAAATTGCTTTTATCGGTAAAGCGCCGGGTAAATACAATATGTATCTTGGAGCAGCATTTGATGGCAGCCGCTTAAGTAAAATGTACCGTGAAAATATCAGTGAAGAAGAAATTTTAAACGAACTGCGCGTCTTGCTTCCTCGCTATGCAAAAGAGAGAGAAGAAGGCGAGCACTTTGGTGACTTTGTCATTCGCGCTGGTGTAATCGAAGCTGTAACAGACGGCACGAATTTCCACGCATAATACGTATCAAGGGACCTTTCTAAACTTACAGAAAGGTCCCTTTTTTCTATTTTAATACTCTCTAACAAATACAGCTACTCCAAATACTCCTAATCTTTCAGCAGTAATTTGTTCAAAGCCGTTATCAAGCAAACAATGTGCTGCACTTCGGTAGCGCTGACCTTGAGCTAACAAGCGTCCACAAGGCTTTGCGCTGCCGATTATTGTTGCTTCTACGACAGTACGAGGAGTTTGTCTATCCAAAGGATTTCGCTCCCACAGAATTGTCACCACATCCGGAGGACGTGGGATAGATACATTACCTGTGTGTTCATGCATAGCCATCACCTCCTTACACTATAGTAAATGCAAAAAATGACAAACTGCTTGTACACACGCTGATTTTTATTAAAAAAGCGTTCACCTATGCCTAACTCGGCTAATTTCATAGCAATGAGGTGACTAATAGAAGCGGATGGTATAAAAAAGAATGCTATAATGTAAAAGAAAGGAACTTTTATCAAGGAGGGAGAAACATGCAGCAAAAACGAGTAGCGGTTATTACAGGGGGAGCAAGCGGAATTGGCAAAGAAACTGCCTTAAAGTTTGCGCAAAAAGGAGACGCGGTGGTCATTGCTGATTATGATAAAGGGAAAGGAAAAGATACCCTTCAAAAAATTGAAGAAGCTGGAGGGAGCGCTTTATTTGTGCAAACGGACGTCACAAAGTTTGAAGAAGTGGAAGCACTGATTGAAGAAACCGTGAACCGCTTTGGGCGAATTGATGTGATGTTTAACAATGCAGGTATTGGACGCCCTACGTCTATTTTGGATCAAGACTTAGAAGAATATCACCGTATTATTAATGTGAATCAGCACGGCGTTACATATGGGATTATGGCAGCGGGCAGGAAAATGAGAGAGTTAGGTATTAAAGGCGTCATTATCAATACGGCATCTATTTTTAGCTTCTTAGCCTCACCCGGTACCTATGCCTATCACGCAACGAAAGGAGCTGTTGTGATGATGACGAAATCAGCTGCGCTAGATCTCGCTAAATACGGTATTCGCGTCGTCGCCATTGCGCCAGGATTTGTTGATACACCCATTATTCAAGGCTATAAAGACAACGGTATGATTGAAGGAATGAAAGCGAAAACGATGAGCAGAAAGCTTACTACACCAAAACAAATTGCAGATATGGTTTATTTGCTTTCCTTAGAAGAAGCGGGAGCTGTAAACGGCAGCGTCATCATGGCTGATGATGGGTATGCGGCATTTAAATAAAAGGAAAAAGGATTCTTCTTAAGAAAAGAATCCTTTTTTATTATGTAGCAGGCAGGGAACTATAAACAAACGTATCGTGAGCTTTTCCGTTTTGATACATATAGTTTTTTAACACTCCTTCTTTTTGAAACCCGAGCTTTTCAAGCACATGCTGTGATGCTTTGTTTTCAAGAAACACAACAGCTCCAATCCTCACTAGCTGAAGGGTATCAAAGCCATAAGCCATAACAGCCGAAGCAGCTTCTGAAGCATAGCCGTGACCCCAGTGCTGAGGGAGTAGGTCATAGCCAATTTCCGCGCGCTTATGCTTTTGGTTCCACTGATTAAATCCAACTGTCCCGATTAATTCCCCCGTATCGAGCCGTTCAATTCCCCAGCGCATGCCTTTTTGCTTTCTGTAATTTTCAGCAAAAATATCAATCAGAACCAGAGCCTCTTGAATTGTTGTGAATTTTTCTTGCCCGTAATATCTAATAACTTCTTTCTGAGAGAAGCAGTCAAAGATAGTATCTACATCGACTTCTGTTATTTCACGCAGTGTAGTGCGAGGTGTAAGAAGAATAGGAAACATACTTTTCTCCTTTCTATTTTATATAGAAAGATTTCGTCAGCTCAGAGAAAATACCTTTTATTTTATTTTTTTGTTATAAATTAAGTGGAAATACGAGCTAAACGACTGAGAAAAAGACGGAAAAACTTCTAAATAACGCAAACAGTTGTTACGTACTAGCCCTAAAAACAGTATACTAAAAAAACAAATAGAGCTAGCTGCACGTAGAGCAGCTAGCTTTCCTATAAGAAAGAACCTATTTTTTAGTTAACTGATTGCGATCTTCAATTTGAGGAGGCTCTTCAAGCCATCCGTTTTGAATCATAATTTTGCCGCCTTCTTTCGCCAAACTGTAAATGTCTTTTGCAAGCTGGAGCATCTTTAATGGCAAATCACTTCTTAAACTAAAGGCTCCTCCTAAAGCATTACTCCCCAGACCGAACGTACTCAAAAGACTCGTATTGTACATCATCAGCTTATCTGAAAAAGGAGGAACGGTTGAATTCGTCGCTTTTCCGGCATGAGTAGCCGGGGGTTCTATGTAGCTATGGCGTAAAATATCACCTAGTTCTGTTTCAATTTTCTTCGAAAGCTTCATACCCCTGACAAAATGCTGCTGTGCTTCTTTGTTGTTGGCCACTTGAGCAAAACCAATCATCAGCTGCATTCCTACAAGATTTGTATCAACAGCATGTTGAATAAGTGACACTTCAATGGTATTCAGCGATCTTTTTTCGCTAAACCAGCTCAATCCGCCTATATAATTTTGTTCATGGACAAAATGGACTTCCTTAGGCATAGAAACGTATGGGGGTTTTGCGATGACACCCGTTTCTAACAATACTTGTGTGGATTGATTGTATATGTCCTGTGCTTCTGCTGTTGCCTCTACGAAGAAATTTCGGACATCTTCTCGGTAAGACATGGTCGAATGCAAAGCAAACAGTCCTGTTTCAATTTGAGACATTAAGCGTATATACATGACTTCGAACATGTGGTCATATAGTTTAGGAACTCCTATATTCACGTCATCTTTCGTAAAACCAATTGGGATAACAGCGCCTTCGTTCTCAAATATTTCTTTAATTCGAGCTACACGTTTTAAAGATCGGCTATAATATAGCTCAAAAAGTTCTTTGTAATCTTGTTTATCTTCCAGAAAATATTCTAGAAACCTCAAAATCATCGTTTTTTCCTGATAAGTCATCCATAAGTTAGCAAGCTCCGAGGACGTGAGCGGCGGAAGTTTTGATGTGCTCATTGTACACATTCCTCCTGAAAATAGTGATAGGTAAATATTTATAGCTTCATTAGTATTTCTTTTATTTATAGGAATATTCTTCTTTTTAATTTATTGAAAAGCTTCATTAGCCGTTATTATAGTAAGATAATTGAAGGAAATAAAGCTTACCAACAAGTCAGTTGTATGATAACTGATATGAATAAAACTAAGTTTTTCTATTACTTTAAATAATTTGACAATTGATGTTATTCTTACTATTATGGAAACATAAGTTTTACATATATTGCTAGAGTTCAGCAACACATTCTCGCAGCACTATAAGTAAGGAGCTTACGATGAAGCACATTGTCCAAGCAACAGATCATCCTAGAACGAAAGACACATTAAAAGAAGATTTACGCAGGTTAGGCATAACACAAGGGATGACTATCATCGTTCATTCTTCGCTATCTTCATTAGGGTGGGTAAACGGAGGTTCAGTAGCCGTTGTTCAAGCTTTAATGGAGACAGTGACAGAGGAAGGAACGATCGTGATGCCGTCACAGTCGGTCGATCTTTCGGATCCATCAGAATGGGGCAATCCGGCTGTGCCAAAAGAGTGGTGGGAAACTATTCGGGAAACGATGCCTGCATATGATCCGGCCCACACGCCAACAAGCGGGATGGGACAAATCGTGGAAACTTTTCGAACGTACTCTGGCGTAAGAAGAAGCAGCCATCCAATGTATTCATTCGCCGCTTGGGGAAAGGACAGCGAAGACCTCTTAAGAGATCATCCCCTTGAATTCAGTTTAGGCGAAAATTCTCCTCTTGAAAGGCTTTACAAAAAACATGCCTTTGTTTTATTATTAGGTGTCGGGTTTGGGAACAATACTTCTTTTCATCTAGCAGAATATCGTATTCCATATCGAAACGTGATTCAAAAAGGATCTCCAGTTATGGATGGAGGAAAGCGAGTATGGAAGACGTATAAAGAATTAGAGTTTAGAGAAGAGCTGTTTGAAAAGATAGGTGAAGCGTTTATTGAAGCAAAAGGAATAAAAGCTGAAAAAATCGGTTCAGCACGTGCATACTTCTTTTCAATGCCTAAAGCCGTCGATTTTGCTGAAACGTATTTGAAAGCGCTATAGTGAGCGGTTGTATGCTTTCTAAGTTGTCTGTATATCAGACAACTTAAAGTGAGACAAACATGAGTTGCCGCTGCGTCTAGACTTTATAATAACAAAGCGCAGAAGTGGTTTAAGCAAGATAGTTTACTTTTTATATTCCTTGTTTCATAATGGCACTTGTCAGTGAATTTATTCGGTCAGGTTGTCTTACAATTATGGAGATAAAAAGCAAGTGTTAAATAAATTCATCAAAAAATTTAAATGTATAGAAAAAAAGGAGAGAATACAATTATGTCACTACGTGATCAAGCACTACATATGCATCAAGAAAAACAAGGTAAGTTAGAAGTTAAATCAAAAGTTGAAGTTCAAAACGCTCAAGATTTAAGCTTAGCTTACTCTCCAGGAGTAGCAGAACCTTGTAAAGAAATTCATGAACATCCAGAAACGGTGTATGATTACACAATGAAAGGAAACATGGTCGGCGTTGTGACAAATGGTACGGCTGTTCTTGGCCTTGGAAACATCGGACCTGCAGCTTCACTTCCTGTTATGGAAGGAAAGGCAATTTTATTTAAAAGCTTTGCAGGCGTAGACGCATTCCCAATTGCACTTGATACAACAGATACAGATAAAATTGTTGAAACTGTAAAATTAATGGCTCACACATTCGGAGGCATTAACTTAGAAGATATCGCAGCTCCACAGTGCTTTGAAATTGAAGAGCGCTTGAAAAAAGAAGTAGATATTCCTGTATTCCATGATGATCAGCACGGTACAGCAATCGTAACGGTAGCAGGACTTGTAAATGCATTAAAAATTGTAAACAAATCAATGGAAGACTTAAAAATCGTCTTAAACGGAGCAGGAGCTGCCGGCATTGCCATTACAAAACTTCTTTATTCTTACGGCGTACGTGACATGATTATGTGTGATACAAGAGGTGCTATTTATGAAGGACGCCCTCAAGGTATGAACAAAGTGAAAGCGGAAGTGGCTTCTTATACAAATGTAAACAAAGAAAGCGGTACGCTAAGCGATGTAATTAAAGGCGCAGATGTATTTATCGGCGTATCTGCAGCAGATGCATTATCTCAAGAGATGGTTAAATCAATGAATGAAGATGCAATTATCTTTGCGATGGCAAATCCTAATCCAGAAATCAAGCCAGACGCGGCAAAAGAAGCAGGAGCGGCTGTTATTGGAACAGGTCGTTCAGACTTCCCTAACCAAGTAAATAACGTTCTTGCATTCCCTGGAATTTTCCGCGGTGCGTTAGACGTTCGCGCTACTCATATCAATGAAGAAATGAAAAAAGCTGCTGTTGAAGCAATTGCAGCCCTTATTACAGAAGAAGAGCTAAACGCAGATTACGTTATCCCTGGACCATTTGATCCTCGCGTAGCGCCAGCTGTAGCAGAATCTGTAGCAAAAGCGGCAATGGATTCAGGCGTTGCCCGTATTACAATTGATCCAGCACGTGTAAAAACACATACAGAACAATTAACAAAAATCGAAAACTAATAACGGTAAAAAAGCCCTTTGAAACGCTGTTTCAAAGGGCTTTTTGTTTTAAAAATCTGCTGTAACCGCTGTGAAATCTAAACGTAACACCATTTCATCTCCCATATGATGTACAATAAAGAGAAAAGAACCCAGGTTTTGTATCATAAAGGGAGGAACAAAGATGTACACCGTATTTTCAACATTTAATGTACCGGATGAAAAAGCTGAAGAAGTGATTGGAATTTATAAAAATCGTTCAAAATCAGTCGACGAGGCTCCAGGATTTGTAGACTTTCTACTTCTTCAAAACGATAAGCGAGCAGGGGAGCTCACCGTTCAGCTTACATTTGATACGAAAGAGAATTATTTAACCTGGGTACGAAGCGAAGATTTCAAGCGTATTCATGATTTAGAGAAAAAATACCCTGATCAAGAACTGGCAGCCGTCATCCCAAAAGTTTCCCAGTACAAAGTGGTGGCACGATGAGTTCACTTCCCGTTAATAAGATCGTCGAAAGAGTAACGGATAAAATCTACGAGTTAGAACCTTCTTTGCTCGAAAAATTCGGAGAGCGCGGCAAAGAAAGATGCCATGAAGATAATCATTATCATATGAAGTATCTTGAGACAACATATAAGTTAGACAACCTGCAAATTTTTACGGACTACGCCTTATGGTTAAACAATTTACTCACAAGCCGAGGCATGAAAACACAGCATATTATTGATAATTTTAATTTTATACAAGAAGCGCTGTTTGAATTAGATAATTACGGTGATAAACAAGTACAGGCGTATGTGACTTACTTAGAAGAAGCAAATCATATACTGAAGCAACAGCAGCTTTAAAAAAGAGGCTAGGACAAAAGTGTTTTAGTTAAAAGAAAATCCGAACGGGTTTGATTCTTGAAAGAGAATTTAATCTGTTCGGATTTTTTCACGAGTAGAATGAACGTAGGTTTCCTGTATGTAGTTATGTCTCACTTTTTTTGTTTTACATATGTATAAAGGTGGAAATAAAAAAGAAAAAGGAGAATACCTATGCAAAAACAGCTAACAAAAGGAACCCTGTCTTTAATCGCTATATGTATGATTGGAAGTGCGGCAGCTTGTTCAGGTGAACCAGCTAATAAAACAAAATCTGATAATCATAAAGCAGAGGAAAAACCAATTGAAGACCGTCAAGAATTGACAAAGCTACAGCAGTATTCGAGTGACCCAGACATTAAAAAAGGGAAAGATGAAGATTTTGACTTGATCGGTACGTTAAAAAAAGACGCTGAAAAAGAAATAACGCTGAATATCGATGATCAACTCGTTAAAGTACCAAAAAGCTCTGGGATGGAAGTGGAAGGCTCACAGCTAAAAGATATGATTAATAAAGAAGTAGAAGCTGAAATTGACGCAGCTAAACAAGAAGCAACTAGTATTGAATTAACTCCAAAAGCAAAAGCAGATAAAAATGGCGTTTATGAACAAGATGGAGACGAGCGTAAAATTGTAGGTGTTTTTATAGAAGAAAGTAACAAACATATAACGGTAAAAGTTCCAAACGGCAAAAAAACGTATCAAAAAAGCACAGACTTTGAAAAAGAAGAAAAGGGCAGTTTAAAAGAAAAGACGGTATACCTTGAAATCAACTCAGCTAATGAAGTAGAAAGTATAGAAAAAGAAGACCGTGAATAAATAAAGCTACAGTTCTTCTTTCCCTCCTTGCTCTCTTGACTTTTCCAACTGTGTCACTTAACGTTACAGTAGAGAAAGAAAAAAGGTGGTTTATGGAAGATGAACAGTGAATTTACCATTGCCGTGCACAGCTTAGTGTTCCTAGCAAATTTACCAGATCACCGAGCAAGCAGTGAATCGATTGCTTATAACATCTGTACCAATCCTGCACGGGTTCGGAAAATAATGAGTACACTCAGAAAAAACAACTTGGTTCGGACAAAAGAAGGGCTAGGCGGCGGTTATACTTTAGGCTGCAGCCCTGCTGAAATAAGTCTTGGATTGATTTACCGGGTTATATCGACAGGAACGCTGAAGCCTCACTGGTGCAGCGGCGACCCTGACGCTGACTGTATTGTCAAATCAAACATTCAAACAGTGATGGACGACATTTTTACAGAGAGTGAGCAAAGCGTAATCAGGCATTTAGATCAAATTACGATCGAAGACGTGCTGAAAAAAGTTAGAACTGCTCACTAAAAAGCACCTTGCATGAGCAAGGTGCTTTTGTTATGACTCTTTGGAAGCGGCTGTTTCAGCCGCTGCTGCTTTTAAGTCGTCATTTACTTTTCTTCCATTCTCTAAATACTCCGTTTTAAAGCCGCTTTTTAAAGCCCATGTGTAGAAGAGAAGAGAAACAACAACAATAATTCCCATATCCCATCCATATTTAATGACATTAAGGCCCCCAAACTTTTCGCTTCCAAGCCATGAAATAGTCATCATACAAAGTAAGTATACAACCATCCATACGCCGCCTTTGAAGTTCTGGCGGAATCCCTTCCATTTAGCCTTTGCTTGATAATAAAAATAAATAGGCAGGCCGATTAAAATAATAAACAAAACTTGTCCAGTTAGCGGCCAGCGCGCCCAATATAGCGTTAATGAAGCAAAAATAAAGCCGAGCGGCGCAATAATGCTTAATCCTTTTAAACGAAGGGGACGATATAAATCGCTTCCAGTTCGTCTTAGCGTCATAACTGTAACAGGACCTGTAATGTAAGAAATAAGCGTAGCGACTGAAATAATTTCAGCAAGCACGCCCCAGCCCCGAAATAAAAACAAAAAGACAAGAGCAACAGCTAAGTTAAAAAACATGGCTTGACGCGGAACACCATAAATAGGATGAAGGCGTCCTAGAACACTTGGCAAATATTTATTTTGTTCCATACCATAAATCATTCGAGCAGTAGTAGCCGTATACGTAATACCTGTTCCAGATGGTGAAACAAACGCATCTGCATACAGTACAATGACAAGCCAGTTAATGTTAAGGGCAATGGCTAAATCTGCAAATGGAGAGTTGAAATTTAAATGACTCCATCCCTTCGCAATATCAGAAGGGTTTACCGCACCGATAAAAGCAATTTGAAGAAGCAAATAAATGACTGTAGCCACTAAAATTGAGCCTACAACCGCAATTGGAATAGATCTTCCAGGATTCTTTGCTTCTCCAGCCATATTAATAGGGCTTTGAAAGCCGTTAAAAGCGAATACAATTCCAGATGTAGCAACAGCTGTTAGCACACTAGCCCAGCCGTTTGGTGCGATGCTGCTTCCAGAAGTGAAGTTCTCGCCGTGAAAGCCGACAAATAAAAGTGCTCCAATTGTAAGTCCCGGTATAACAATTTTAAAAATAGTGATTAACGAGTTGGCCTTGGAAAATAGTCCAACTGTCCAATAATTCAGTAAAAAGTAAATAATCAATAGCACAGTAGCGATAGCTAATCCTTCGCCAGTTAACGTTCCTTTTTCTACGAGGTGGCTTGTCCACTGTGCCCACTTCCAAGGCCACGAACTCATATACTGTACAGAAGCTACTGCTTCGACTGGAATAACGGATACAATCGCAATCCAGTTTGCCCAAGCAGCGATAAAACCAATAAACGAACCGTGTGAGTACTGCGTATACTTGACCATCCCGCCGGCTTCGGGAAACATGGATCCTAATTCACTGTAAGAAAGTGCAATAAATAAAATAACGACCATTCCAATGACCCATGATAAAATAGCAGCCGGCCCTGCAATTTGAGCTGCTCGCCACGCTCCAAATAACCAGCCGGAACCAATAATTGATCCAAGTCCCGTCATGGTTAACGCGAATGTTCCCATTCTTCGATGTAAATTGTTCATCTGACTAACACCTTTCATTTAAAATAAATCTTTCATTTAAACACTGTTGTAAACATTGTTGCTTTATTATTATTATTCTGAAATCTTTGGTTGTCAACTTTTGTCGTTGTATGCAGTTCTTAATACCTATTGATTTCCAGTTACGCAGGACAGCTATCCTCAACCTTTCTGTCACGATAATTAAAGCGCTTTACTTTCTTTTTCATCCTACAGGAAACCCTACAGAAATAGATAAAAACCGACAAAAAGTTATCAAGTTCATACCTTATGCACTAGCAATATGAAAAAATTAGGGGATAAGTGATAATTATATTCCCTAAATATGTGAAGAGAAAACACACTTCATAATAAAGCCCCTTTTGAATAGAGGAATAAATACCTTCAAAAGGGGGGAGAGTTGGAATTTTATCTTTCTTGATGTTTATACTCGAGTAGTTTTACGACGTTTTCTACATCATTTTCAGCAGAAAGTTTGTTGATATTCACTTTATAAATAAGCGTATCCGTTGCAAAAAATTCATCTTCTCCTTCAGGTTTTACTTTTAAGTTTAAAATTTTCACCCGCACAATATGAGTGAACTTACCGCCTTTACCGGGCTGTATTTCACCCATTTGTATCCCGATATCATCTTTTTTAATAGGGCGAACTTTTACTTTTTTATGCTGTTTACCGTAAACCTTCTCATAATGAGAAGTAATATCTTGATGTACCCAAGGTTCAAGAGATTGATAAATAAAATCTTTTACAACAGGCTGACTTACGTGTGATTCTATATTTTCTTCTGGTATATTTTCTTCTGCGGAAATGGAAAGCGTAAAACAAAAAAAGACAAATGCTGCTAAAAATAAAAATTTTCCCACGAAAAAACCCACCTTACCTGTTCGTTTATGTAGCTGATTTTCTAGATCTGCCTCTTTATCTTTTGAACAAAGGCAGGAAGGTATGCACAATTTTTTTTGTGGAATTTACCTTATTTAAAATCAATTTAGTTTAAATAAAATATGTTCTAAATAATTGATTGAAAATTCAAATGCGGTTTACGTACAAAAAATAGCCAAGTGCGCCTTTACATAGGGGCACTTGGCTATTTTCATGAATATTTTATGCTGCTGTTTTCTTATTGCCTTTAAAAATAAAATAAAGAGCTAATAACATAAATGCTACACCAATCCAGCGAGATAGATCAAAGGGTACTTTCTTGCTTCCAAACCAGCCAAAATGGTCGATAATCATACTTGCAAATAACTGACCGATAACAGTTGAGATATTAGCTGCTGTTACACCAATTTTAGGTACAGCTAAAACCGTTAGAAATAAATAGGATGCTCCGAATAAAGCGCAGGTAAGCTGCCATTTAGGGACATCGAAAACCGAGAGAATGTTTCCTTGACCAAAGAATACGACGACAATTGTTAAAATCATGGCACCTGTTGCAAAGGTTAAAAAAGCTGTTTCAAACGTACCTGTTTTTTTACTTAGTGTGCCGTTAATAGAAGACTGAGCGCTTAGCGTTAATCCTCCTATTAAGGTAAGTATCACCATCAATAAACTCATCGTAAAACCCTCCTAGAAAATAAGTACAAGCGCAATTCCCATACATACAATAGCCATTACGCGTTCTTTGTTAATTTTAATTTTGCTGCTGCCAAGCCAACCAAAATGCTCAATGATCATACTTGTAATCATTTGGCCCACAATAACAGCAACCATTGAAACGCCAATTCCGATAAAGGGGATACTAATCACTAGAATTGTTAAATACACCGTACCTAATAAACCGCCGGTTAAATTCCACTTAGGTGCTTTTAAGACGTAAGGTAAATCTCCTTTTCCAGCAAATAAAGTAGTCAGACCTAAAATGAGTGTTCCCATGATAAAAATATAATAACTGCTTTCAAGTTTCCCCACTGTTTTTCCAAGTTCTCCGGCAATAGCGCCTTCCATACTTAAAGCAGCGCCGCCTAGAACCGCAATCAAATAAACCAACAACTTCACGTTTATCACTCCAATATTTCTTTATATTTATATATCTAGAAAAATAGATATAATAAGTGAAAAAAACTCGTTAAAGTTTTTTTCGTAAGAATGAAGAAAGCTCTTGAAGCGTTTCTTCGTTTCGGCGATAGTATGTCCATTGACCGTGCCGAATTGACTCTAACAAACCTGCTTTTTGCATCATGGAAAGATAACTGGACACTGTGGACTGAGACAGCTGAGCTTTTTCCTGAATATCTCCCACGCAAACACCGCCTCTGCTGCTGACCTCCTTAGGCAAATGTGCTTGTTTGTCTTTAAAATGCTTTTCAGGTTCTTTTAACCACTCCAATATATTTAATCGAGTTTCATTAGATAATGCTTTAAAGATATCAATAGGTTTCATACTTATTATTTTATTCGTCACAGCTCAGATGTCAAATGTTCAAGTTTGCCTTTTATAGTTGAATAACAAGAGATGGGTTGAATTATAACAGCTGTGAAAAAAAAGGCAACTTATAATAGAGGATAAAAAAGAACGGTTTACCCAGCCCTTTTTCTATTTATATGACCAAGAAGTATCTTATTCTTTTGAGTAGAAAAGGTGACATATTCCTTATTTTTCAAGGGGTAGTTTAGTAAAATAGAAAAAAGTGAATAACAAAGGAAGCTAGTCTATTTACTCAGGGGGAGGGCTGCATATGCAAGGGAAAACAAAACAAGTGCGCTTTCGTAATATGGTAGCGTATGGATTTGGGGATTTGTTTGGCGGAGGATCCTTTTTTATTATCGGCACATTATTTATGGTTTTTTTAACGGATGTAGTCGGGCTTTCTCCTGTAGAAGCAGGAACGATTGTAGCTCTTGGAAAAGTGTGGGATGCTTTGTTAGATCCAACCATTGGGTACATATCTGATCATCTTCAGACAAAAAAAGGACGAAGAAGAGTCTTTTTTCTTTTTGGAATCATTCCAGTTGCCATCACATTCACTATGCTGTGGATTCCTATTGAAGGCTCGCATATGTTCAAATACACCTATTTTATCTTAGCCTATCTTTTATTTAACACGGCGTTTGGTATGGTCATGGTTCCTTACAATACGCTAGCAGCAGAGATGACGACAGATTATAGCATTCGTTCGAAAATGACGGGAATACGCATGGTCTTTTCACAAGGCGCTTCATTTTTAGGCGCTTTCTTTCCAAAACGAATCATTGATGCGTTTCCAGGTGGACAAGGATATTTAATCATGGGCATTATCTTTGGTCTTCTTTTTGCTCTTCCATGGATTTTTGTCTATAAAGGAACTTGGGATAGCGGAGAAGTAGTGGAACGAAAAAAGAAAAACGGATTTTGGTTAGAATTTAAGCAGCTTTTTATCAGTTTTGGAAGTGCATTTAAAAATAAGTCGTTTAACGTGTACCTTGCCATGTACTTAGCATCTTACATTGCAATGGATGTATTTAATGCTCTTTTCTTTTATTTTATTGCCTATTACATGCTGCGCGAAGCTATTTATGCAGACACCCTAAGCTTTGTGCAAATTACACAGGTGCTATTTATTCCTCTTGTTACATACATAGCCATTAAGTTAGGAAATAAATTAACCTATAACTTCAGCATGATCATCTGGGGAACGGGCATTGTTTTATTCAGTTTCCTAACAACAGACAGCTCTTTAGTTCTTATTTACTTAGCAGCATTTTTCTTAGGAATCGGTCATTCTGGAGCGATTATGATTCCATGGAATATACTGCCGTTCGTATCAGATGTAGATGAAATGATTACGACAAAAAGAAGAGAAGGCGTGTATGCAGGGCTGATGTCGTTTATTCGAAAATCTTCTCAGGCGCTTGCGATTTTTCTGGTTGGTGTTGCCTTAAAGAATATTGGCTATGTACCAAACGCCGAGCAGTCAGCGTCTACGCTAGCCGGCTTGCAAAAGCTGTTCATGATTGTACCTGCTATTTTGATTCTCGCTGGAATTATCGCAACTATATGGTTTAAAATAAGTCCGGAAAATCACAAAATCTTATTAACTGAAATTCAAAGAAGAAAAAAGGGAGGCCGAGCGAAAGACGTTACTCCTGAAGCGAAAGCGGTTTGTGAAAGTTTAACGGGTTATAAATACGAACAGCTTTGGAAAGACGTAACCATTTCAAAAGAAATCCGAGATAAAACGGTTGTTTAACCTATAACTTCGCGAAAAAAAGCAAAATTTTCAGCGCAAACAATCGCTAATTATATCCAATAAGAAACTTCCTCTGACGTATTGCCTTTTGACAAGAAAAGAA
Organism: Priestia sp. YIM B13486; assembly: GCF_042787865.1. Lineage (NCBI taxonomy): Bacteria > Bacillati > Bacillota > Bacilli > Caryophanales > Bacillaceae > Priestia > Priestia sp. YIM B13486. Next base: position 397,271 of record NZ_JBHZOZ010000003.1, read on the forward strand.
ATTTTCCTGTCTATCGACTCATTTTTCAGGTGAATTTTAGAAAGGAAGGATTTCTTGCCATTAAAGATGTGCAATTTGGCACGTCTTGATAGGGTGGATTGTACAACTTATAATAAAATTATAAACTAGCCACAGGCGCTTTCAAGGCGCAGGTATAAATTAGAAAGAAGGAAGGTACAGTTTATGCCAATTCGATATGTTTGTCCACAATGCCAAGGAGCCGGTAAGAAATTTGGATTTATAAAGTGCAAAGTGTGCAACGGCGAAGGAAACATCATCATGTCTTCTAATGAGCCAGATCCAACTAAAAATAAAAAATTAAAATCATCTTCTAAACAAGACAAAGCAATGTAAGCTATTGCTCGTAAAGGTACGTATGAACCCCGCTTTTCTATAAAAAAGCGGGGTTTTCTGCTAGACAGATAAAAGCTTTTCTTATGATACAATAAAATGAAAGTCGCTAAAATAAGGGATAGGGAACCGAAAGAAGAGGGAGATAGATGGAATACACCGCAAAACAATTTACGCCGCAGTTAGAACAACATATACATACAGTTGAAAGATCTATGCAAGAACTTCTCAAATCAATATATGCACAATATAAAGAAGCTTTTGAAAAAAAAGGGATAGAGATTTCTGTAGGTGTGATCCGTGAAGGGGAAAATCCTTTTCAGCCCGGTTACCACACCACTATTCAAGTGGGTATTTTGGAAAAAGATGAGTTTTTAGACAGTCTTTTTATTCCTATCTGGCACTGTGTACGCACGTTTTGGGGCATCCGTTCTTCGAGGAAGCTCCCAGGCAGCAAGATAACCGGAGAGCTGCTGGAAGAAACAGAAGAGGAAATAACAAAAGAAGTAGTAGGGTATTTAGAAATGCAGCTAGAAGATTAGAAGCACCCTGCTTCTAATCTTCTTTAAATTGAAGAAGGTGCAGTTTCTTTTTCAATTTGTCTTTTAGCACGAATAAAAGCCGTCAGCTGCTGAATTTCTTCTTGAGATAGTTCCGCACCGTCGACCGTAATCGTATGGGTTTGAGGCGATGTTAATTCGATGGGTGCATCTGAAAGAGAGTGAGGTTCTTTTTCCTTACCTAGCAAGTAGTCTGTTGATGTATCAAATAGTTCTGCGATTGTAACGAGTGCTTCAAGAGAAGGACGACGATAGCCAGATTCGTATCCTGCGTAGGTGCTTTTAGCAATTTCAAGCTGGTCAGCTGTATATTGAAGAGACCATTTTTTTTCTTTCCTGAGTTGAGCTAATCTGCTTAACATTCATGACGCTCCTTTGTAGGTGTAGTATGTAAAAAACCGAGGCATTCAGCTCGCGTGCAGATCTTTGTAATCAAACCGTGAGCTATTTTACATTTTTATTCATTATATCATTGCTGCAGAGAAAAGTGTACGCGAAACGAATAATTTTTCTCTTGATTTATTGATTTTTGGTTACTATAATTACAGGTGAAGTACGCGAAATGAATATAATTTATTTGATAGATTGTCAGGTTTTTTTACAAAAATTAAGCAAAGGGGATGTCGGTTTTGAAAAAACTATTATTGTTATCAACTGGTGGAACGGTCGCTTCACTTGAAGGTGAAAATGGACTTGTTCCTGGAATGGAGCCAGATCAATTACTAAGCTACATACCTGATTTAAATGAACACTGTCAAATTGACAGCAAATCTCTTATGAATCTTGACAGTACAAATATGCAGCCAGAATGTTGGATAGAGATGGCAAAAGCGATTGAAGAGCATTATAATGAATACGATGGTTTTGTTATTACCCATGGAACTGATACAATGGCCTACACATCGGCAGCTCTTTCTTACATGCTTCAGCATTCTAAAAAACCAATTGCGATTACCGGATCTCAAATTCCTATTTCATTTAGTAAAACGGACGCGAAGCGCAACATTGCAGATGCGATTCGCTTTGCATGTGAAGAAACAGGCGGAGTTTATGTAGTCTTTGACGGTCGTGTGATTCAAGGTACAAGAGCAATTAAGCTTCGTACAAAAAGCTATGATGCATTTGAAAGCATTAATTATCCATACGTGGCGTCTATCCATGATAATACGGTGGAATATACAAAATCCGTTCGCTCTAGTAAAGAAGAGTTGGTGGTTAATACATCTCTTTGTACGGATGTAGCGGTTGTTAAACTGTTTCCCGGCATTAAACCCGAATTTTTCGATGGATTAAAGGATGTATATCAAGGCGTTGTTGTTGAAAGCTATGGAAGTGGAGGCATTCCATTTCAAGTTCGTAACATTTTAGCCAAGCTTGTTGAGTTAACAAACCACGGTGTATCCGTTGTCATTACGACTCAGTGTCTTGAAGAAGGAGAAGACATGGGCATTTATGAAGTAGGCCGAATGATTAATCATGACAGCGTCGTTCGCTCAAAAAACATGAACACAGAAGCCATTGTTCCTAAATTAATGTGGGTGCTCGGACAAACCAAAGATCCTCACCAAGTTAAAAAGATAATGGAAACATCGATTGCAGAAGATATTAATTAAAAAAGAAAGCAGGTACAGCTATGAAACAAGAAACAGCAGGATATCGTACAGAAGCTGATTTTCTAGGAGAAAAACAAATCCCAGCAGACGTATACTACGGTGTACAAACCGCACGTGCCGTAGAAAATTTTCCGATTACGGGTTATAAAGTACATGAAGAAATGATTAAAGCGCTTGCTATTGTGAAAAAAGCGGCAGCGCTTGCAAATATGGATACAAAGCGCTTATATGAAGGTATTGGAAATGCAATTGTTCAAGCTGCTGATGAGATTTTAGCAGGTCAGTGGCATGAATACTTTATTGTTGATCCTATTCAAGGCGGAGCAGGAACATCAATGAATATGAATGCCAATGAAGTTATTGCGAACCGTGCTCTTGAAATTATGGGAAATAATAAAGGGGAATATGGTAAATTAAGTCCTAACAGCCATGTGAATATGTCTCAGTCAACAAATGATGTATTTCCAACGGCTATCCATATTTCAACGCTGAACTTATTAAATAAACTTCTTGTTACAATGAATGACATGCATGATGTGTTTAAACGAAAAGCGCAAGAATTTGATCATGTAATTAAAATGGGCCGTACGCACCTTCAAGATGCTGTACCCGTTCGTCTTGGTCAAGAGTTTGAAGCATACAGCCGCGTGTTAGCGCGCGACATTAAGCGTATCAGCGCAACGCGTGACCACTTGCATGAAGTAAATATGGGGGCGACAGCTGTTGGAACAGGCTTAAATGCAGATCCTCGCTATATTGAAAATGTAGTCAAACACTTAGCGGATATCAGTGGTCTGCCGCTTGTGCATGCAGAGCATTTAGTAGATGCTACTCAAAATACAGATGCTTATACAGAAGTATCTGCAGCGCTTAAAATCTGTATGACGAATATGTCTAAAATTGCAAATGACCTGCGTTTAATGGCCTCTGGACCTCGTGCAGGTCTAGGAGAAATCAGCCTTCCTGCTCGTCAGCCTGGTTCTTCAATCATGCCAGGAAAAGTAAACCCGGTTATGGCTGAATTAATCAATCAAATTGCGTTTCAAGTAATGGGAAATGACCAAACAATCTCTCTTGCTTCAGAAGCAGGTCAGATGGAGCTTAACGTCATGGAACCTGTGCTTGTATTTAACTTGCTTCAATCAATCAGCATCATGAACAACGGTTTCAGAAGCTTTACAGATCACTGTTTAGCAGGAATTGAAGCAAACGAAACGCGCATGAAAGAATATGTAGAAAAAAGCGTAGGGATTATTACAGCTGTTAACCCTCACTTAGGCTATGAAGTCGTATCGCGTATTGCGCGTGAAGCGATTTTAACAGGAAAACCAATTCGTGAGCTTTGCCTTCAATACGATGTGTTAACAGAAGAGGAATTAGATCTTATTTTAAATCCATTTGAAATGACGAACCCTGGTATTGCAGGAAGTTCATTGTTTGATCGTCAGTAAAAAGAACGGCTTCCATAAGGAAGCCGTTCTTTTTTATAAAGACATTTGCTGAATGACGCGGCGCATTTTCTGAGCTGTTGCAGCCAAAGCGTCATTTTTTTCAGCAAACTGGGGAATTTGCGTATAAAAATCTCCGAAACACTCCTCTTTATATCTCGGAACGACGTGCATGTGAAAATGAGTTAACTCGTTAAACATTCCCCCGTTTTGAGAGAGAGTAACTCCGTCTGGAAAAAAGAGCGTCTTTACTGTTTTTGTCATTAGCTTCGCTGCATTCATTACGGCCAGTATGTGTTCAGTATCAAATTCGTCAATTTCCACTATATGTGTTTTAGGAAGAATTAAGACGTGTCCTTCGTTAAACGGCTTGTGATCTAATAGGCACGTCACAAACGAATCTTCAAATATTATATGTGATTTCTCTTGGCTATTTGCTAATCGACACCCTAAGCAATCTATACGTGGATTCCCCATCATATTTTCTCTCCTTTTTTAAGATAACTAAAGTGTAGCACGAGAAGTATCAGGAGAAATAGTTTGAAATATACACAGGTGTTTTTTCGCTTAGTAAAGAGAGCCCGGATATATGACCTAGGCTCTTTGTTTCGTTCTCTTCATATATTTATCTAAAATTTACCATGGTTTTAATTGTAAAAACAAAACCTTTACAGTATAATGATAGTGTAACAGTTAACTGTAACTAATAAGGGGGGATTGTTTGAATACGTATACAGGAAAGCAAATTACGGAGTTATTAAATAATGAAGGTGCGGACTTGAACCTGCGTACGGTACGGTATTACACGCAAATAGAAATCGTTCCTCCGCTAGTGCTAGCAGGGAACAAACGCGTGTATACAGATCAGCATGTTCACTACTTTCGAGCCGTTTTAACATTATCAAAAGCAGGTGAGTCACTAGCTTCGATTCAAGAAATGCTGCGTTCAATGAGTGATGAAGAAGTAAAAAACATCGGTGCGCAGTTCCCTCTTTACCAAAGCAAACAAATTCAGAATCAAGAAATGCATCAAGTGAACGAAGATGTGTTTGTCGCTATGAACCGAAATTTATCAGCGGACGTACGGCAAAAAGTAATTGAGTCTGTTACTCAAATTTTAAAGGATCATTCATCGCATGATTAAATTAGCTGTGGCAAAATCAGTGATGGAAAAAGAAGAAGGAATGAACCACCTTTGTATTACATTTGAACGTTCGCAAGTAAAAGTAACAAACATCACGATTGATATTCAGCTGCCCGAAGGCCTGTTTAAAACGACAAACTTAAATGGATACTGGGAAAACGAACAGGGGCAAATCGAAGTAAAACATATCGACGATGAACCTCTATTAATAGAGCTCTACACGGAAGAGGCCGTTTTATATCCACAGGCAGAAATTGCAGTTGCTGTGAATTACCACGATGAAAGCTTGCATATACAGCAAAAAAGGCATTCTCTAATGATTAAATTTACGGATGAAGATTTGATAGGGGATTCATTTTTAAATCATGAAATCAGTGCAAAAGTGAAAAAATTTGCTCGTACTAATTCAGGGGAAAGAGGCGGTCACATGAACTTAACTCCATATGTAGTGGAACAAACAAGCAAAGGAGAGCGTGCCTATGATATTTATTCAAGGCTGTTGCTCGACCGAGTGATTATGCTTACAGGTGAAGTTACGGACGAGGTGGCTACTACCATTATCGCTCAGCTTCTATTTTTAGATGCCGAAAACCCAGAAAAAGATATCAGCATTTATATTAATTCACCGGGAGGATCTATTACAGCGGGCATGGCTATTTTTGATACGATGCAGCTTATACGTGCAGACGTAAGCACATTGTGTATAGGGCTAGCGGCATCTATGGGTTCATTTTTACTAGCGGGTGGTCAAAAAGGGAAACGTTTTGCTCTTCCTAATAGCGAAGTGATGATTCATCAGCCGCTAGGAGGAGCAAAAGGACAAGCAGCTGAAATTGAGATTCGAGCAAAGCGTATTTTGCGGTTAAAAGACCACTTAAATGAACTGCTGTCTGAACGAACAGGACAGTCGCTTTCAACAATTAAAAAAGACACTGATCGAGATACATTCTTTACAGCGGATGAAGCAAAAGAATATGGCATGATTGATCAAATTTTAGTTCATCAATAAGGAGGATGCCGTGTGGAAAAAATAAATCGTTATTCAGTAGAATATGAATGGGCGAACGTGATTTTTTATCAAGAAGTAGAGGCAATGACTATACAAGAAGCAAAAGAGCGCATTCAACATACAAAAGTAAACGCTGCTATTCGCGCTGTTCATGTCATAGAAGATGTCGAATTGTAACGAAAAACTGGATCCTTTCGGGGATTCAGTTTTTTTGAGCAAATGAAGCAGGGATTTAGATGAAGAAAGGAGAATGCAAAAAGAGATTTAAAAACGAGCAGCTGGTAGCATCATTCAGCAAGAACATCTCATTTCAATTACACAAAGAAAGGTAGATGTAAATGAAAAAAGTATGGTCTGGATTAGTTGTTCTCATTGCTATTTGTTGGGTGATAACAGGATGTCAGCAAAGCAGTGCTTCAAGCGGTACTGTTGAACAAAAGCTCGTAATCGAAAAATACATAGCCGATAATCAATATGGCCATGCGGTTAAAATGAAAGACCAAAATCAAGTGCAGAAAGTGCAGCAGTGGTTAAAAGATGTATCATGGAGAGAAGAAAAAGCTGAAATGATTCGAAAACCTAACTACATTCTTCACTTTGAACCGGTGGAAACAAAAAAGGATATAAAGGTACAATCTTATCGCATGTGGGTCAACTTAGAAAACGAAACCGTTGAATTAGCTACAGATACACACTACGCACAGTTAAAGGGCAAACAAGCAAGATCATTTATTGAATTAGTAGAGCCGAAATAGAAAGCAGCTATACAACAATGTCCAATGAAAGCTAAAACTTCACTTGTTCATATCGAAGCTATCTTCACCGATATGCTTGATGATCTCGAAGGTCCAGAGCTGCTCATTACTAACGCGCTTGATATGAGGGTGTAGAAGTATTAAATGTGCGAGGTGACAAGCGGCAATTATTAAATGTAGCAATAAAGAATTACACTTACAGGTACGTCATTGTTAAAACATTTTGCTACAAGAAGTAAGGAAAAAAGAGAAATCAAGACGCTGATTTCTCTTTTTTATTCAGGCATGTCGATGATTATTATTTCCGCGCATTTTGCGTAAAACAAAACTCACAATTAAGACTAAAATAACAGCACCAATAATAGCAGGAACAATTGCGAATCCGCCGATCTCTGGACCGAAATCTCCAAAAATTAGAGAGCCTAACCATGCTCCAATGAAACCAGCGATGATGTTTCCGATAATTCCACCTGGAACATCTCGTCCCGTTAACACACCAGCAAGCCAGCCGATAAGTCCTCCAACAATAAGCATCCAAATAAATGACATATACCTAACCTCCTTTTTATAGGGAATTCCTTTTCATTCTTTCCTAAAACACATCCTGTCATGCGACATGCTTGCTGCAAACCCTTTTACATTTTTTCATCCATTTACCATATATGCCAAGATAGCGCAACATTAAACTGAAGAGTTATGTATGAGAATTCACTGTGAAAGTAACGATAAAAGGAAGGAGAGAAGTTCAGCTTATGTACGTTTTAGATTCAATTTAGCTCATTCTATTCGCAAAAAGGGACATCCGGTTCATTTTTTAAAGCTTTTTCCCTTAGTTTTACTTTTTTTAACGGTATTTGTGATATCATTTTAAGTAAACAAATTCTTAACGGGAGAACAATATGGAGTCATTATTATTAGATAAAAAGCTTAAACACATTACGAATTTAATTCTAGAAAAAAAAGAAGAGTTCTCAAAACAAAAAAGATATGAAGAAAAAGATATTCAACAACAGTTAGAACCGTGGCGCGTTCATTTAATTCAAATATATGCTGATTCTGTCTCAACAAATGATACAAAAAACTTTGAAGTGCTTGAGGAGTGGGGAAGAGAAGTAGCGAATTTACTCGTTGTCCTTCAGCTTCCTTTGGATGTAGCATTAGAAGAAATCAGCTATTACCGAAATCTTATCGGGGAAATTATTAAAGAAGAAGCAAAAACTGAAACGTTTACGTTTGATGCCTTCTATCAAGTTATTTCTCGTTTTAACGTAGTAGTAGATAAGGCCGTACATTGGGTTAGTAAATCATATATGACCGACTTTGCAAACAAAATCCAATCGGCTCGCTATGCAATTGATGAACTTTCAATTCCTGTGGTACGCATTACGAAAGAAATTGGCGTGATTCCTCTTGTTGGCGATTTAGATACAAATCGCGCTCAAATTCTAATGGAAAATGCACTTCAACACGGCAGCGACTACAAGCTAAATTGGTTGATTATTGATTTATACGCAGTTCCAATTATTGATACGATGGTAGCGGACCAAATTTTTAAAGTAATCGGTGCTCTAAGATTATTAGGAATTCAAGTGGTTTTAAGCGGGATTCGGGCTGAAATTGCTCAGACGATGGTAAACTTAGGGTTAGATTTGGCTGACATTACGACTTTCAGTAGCCTTCACCAAGCAGTGGAACACGTTAATCAAGCGGACTAATACAACATAAAAGCCCATGATTATGTAACCATATCATGGGCTTTTATTGGTAGAAAAAAATTTGAAGCTTATTTAATAAAGCATCTAATGATTGACTAACTTGAAGTGTGTTAGGACTTGTCATTCCTTCACGGACAGCCGTTTGAATCATTAACGTTCGTGTCTGTTCGATTTCTTCTATTAGTATTTGGTACATGGATTTGTCTTTTGAGTGGGTTGAAAGCAGCATGTTAATTCCTCTTTTTTCTATAGTGATTATGGTTAAATTAACATTAATAGGTTTATTTTTCAATATTATGAAATTAAAAATAGTAAATTTTAAGAATTTTTCATATAAAAAAAGAACCTCTTTTTCAACAGAGGTTCTTTTTCTAATATAATAATTTATTAGGCATGTTTATGACTGCCACGCATTTTTCTCATAATGAAACTTACGATTAACACTAAGATGATTGATCCGATAATAGCAGGAATAATAGCAAATCCACCTACAACTGGTCCGAAGCTTCCAAAGATAGCTGAACCTAACCAAGAACCGATAAAACCGGCAATAATGTTACCAATAATACCTCCTGGAACGTCTCTTCCCGTAATTAATCCGGCAAGCCACCCAATAATACCACCTACAATAAGTGCCCATAAAAATGACATAAATATCATCCTCCTTTTTAATGATGTATTGCTTATATAGGTTAGTACCCCACTTAAAAGAAAACTATTCATAGAATAGCAAAAAAAATAAAAAAAACTTGTAAAAGGATTTAAGAACTACGATAGAGTCATAGAAAATAGACTAACTAGTATATAATAGAAAACGGAACATAGTTTAGAAGAGAAAGGAGACATGAAGTGAAAATAAAAAATCAAAGCGATATAGTAGAACAGCACTTGATTCAGCACTGGATGTATTTTCAGCATACGAAGAAATCTGTGAAGGTGGATACGTCAGAAATTAAATGGATTTCTGCATCTCCTTACAATCGCGGCATATATGCAGGAACCCGTCATATTGAGCCTGCGTTAGGGATATGCTCTTCGGAAGGGGAGGAACCTCTATGGATCGTCGGTCCATCTTCATATGATAACCTTGGGCCAGTTCTTCATAAAAATGGATTTGTTCCTTATGAAAAATGGATCGGAATGATTCAGCTCATTCAAGAAAAAAAATACATACATACAGGAGTAGAAGGGTTTCAATGTAAGCGAGTGCACACAGAAGCTGAATTGAAAGAATGGATAACGGTATACATAGACGGCTATCAAAAACCAAAAGAATATCAAGCTGACTTTCTTAAAAGGTTTAGGGAGCTTATGCAACACGCTGACCAATATCAGTTATATCTGGGCCTTTATCACAACCAGCCAGCTGTAGCTGGGTCTCTCTTTTTTTATGACGGTACAGCGGGCTTGTATTGTATCACTACAGCTAGACATATGAGGAGAAAAGGCCTGGCCACCGCATATTTGAAGGAAGTTCTTACTGAAGCAAAAAAACATGCGGATACGTGTATTTTGCATGCTACAAGTGCAGGAAAGCCAGCCTATGAAAAAATTGGTTTTACAGCGGTTAACGAATTTGATGTATACAGATGGAGAAATAGAGATGGAACGTAATGTGCTGCAGTTTGTGAGAAAAGAGACAAATTTCGACAAATTTTTAAAAAAGTGTAGCTTCCACTTCGTTTTTGGTGTATCCTAGGAAAAAGTAGCAGCATGAGCTAGTGTTGTACATAGAACACAGATAAAAGGAGTCATTATGAAACATTTTTTTAAAACGAGCACGTTTTGGATAGGTTTGGTTGTCGGAATCGCGCTCACATTTGGGGGATATTTTACTGTTACTAGTATTTATGATTATTATTTAGGACGAGAACAGCTGAAAGTATTGACTGCCTCTCAGAAAAACCTTCAAACTGCTTTTAAAGAGTATAATCAGCTTATGGCCGAAAAAAAAACCAAAAAGCAATTTATCAATGAACTCGATGATATTTCAAATACTATAAACTATGAATATAATGAATTAGCTTCCCTTGATCCTACGATGAAAACGATGTATAAGCATACGGGCGTCATCGATGATATGGAACTGATGATTGATAATATTGATAGCATCTATGAATTAACGATGAATGATCACAAAGACGCAACAAAACCGCTTCAAACCTACGTATCTGATTTAATGGAATATGTAGAAAAAGATATGAAAAAAGAAATAAGCATGCTAAGTAAATAGAACAAAACAGCTGTCTAAACAAATAGGCAGCTGTTTTTTTGTTGATTATAAAAGGAATCTTTTGGTTGCAGGCGAAAGAGTATATTATGCACCCACTCGCTTACGTGCACCACGTTTACAAAAAAGGGAGGACATAGTATGAAGAAAGTGGTGATTATCCTATTTAGTTTGTTTTCATTAGCCGCATGTCAGGTTCCTACAGCTGAAACGCTTGAAGATTCTTATCCACCCGCTATAAAAATAATAGCGGAAGGCAAAGAAGCCATCATCAAGCCCTTATTCTTTTGCTGGACCGAATGTGAAGCTGATTTTGGCGAACGAAAAAATTTTCGACAAATTGTGATGAAAAATAGTATTCCTGTCTCTGAAGGTGGTCAAGTGTCCATTAAAATAGATGGTAAAAAACCTAATGCCCTTTATTACAAACAAATTCGTAATCAGTCTATTTATGAAAACATAGTAGAAAAAAAGGACATAAAAAAAACATCTGCTATTACAGTAGATTCTGCCTCTCACAGTGACAGTGATCGGTATATACTCGTAGCAGATTGGAAAGATAGCAAAGGAAAAAAGTTAATTGGGCGTGTCTACTACACCCCAGTAAAATTTGAAACACCATAGATATGGCTCTCTATGCTGTAATAGAGAGCCATATGCTTAACCAATAGAATTAAGTGCTTGTGCAAGAGAAGAAGTAGTTTTAACATGTTCAAATGAAAGCCCTAAACGAATGGCAGTTTGAGAAATTTCCGGTCGAATTCCAGATAAAATTGTTTGCACACCAATTAAACGAAGAGCTTTTACCAAATTAAAAATCTCTTGTGCCATCATCGTATCAATCGTAGCTACCCCGAGCAGGTCAATACATAAATGTTCAACGCCTTTTTCCGAGCATTGCTGAAGCGTGTTTTCTAAAATAAACTGACTTTTGACCGTTCCAATATCCCCCACAAGAGGCAGAAGTGCAACTTTATTTTGAAGCATGATAACAGGAGAACTTAATTCATTAATTAACTCTTTCTGAGCGTTCAGCTGCTCTTGCGTATTTTTATGATATTCTTGAATAAAGATATAAATAGATAGATCAAAAGCTTTAACAATAATGTCATACCACATAAATATCTTATCTACGCTTACCTCATTCGAATGCAAAGAGATAAACTTCTTTAAGTAATTAACGGCAATTTTTTGTGAATTAAAATATTCTCGAATAATAAAGTGAAGAGGCGTACTTAAATGCTTTGGATCACGCGCTAGTTCTATCGACCACTGCTGAAAATCTGAAAAAAAATACTCCTCATCTCTTATAAATACGTCAAATAAATGCTGAAAATAATCTTGATTTTGCTGCTTCAGTTCTTTAACAATTGCTGGATTTTTACTCGAATAGACAGAGAACTCATTTTCATCGTCGAGCTGATTGTACCAGTCTTCGGTTAATTGAAGAGAATGTTTTTTGAAAAAATGATATAAGTCCTGATTTTTATGCATGAAGACTCTCCTTATATATGTATAGTCTAATTGATTTAATAAATAAAGGCATAAAAGCATCCCCTGATCTAGAGTGAGGATGCTTATAAATAAATCCATTATGAAGCGCATTTATTTTCCTATACGCCTTGTTTTCCCTAACTGTATACTCTCAAACCCAATTTATTAAAAAATAAACATTTTTTGACTACCATATTCATGCATTTTACCTATTTTTCATAAAGAACCACTTCTTGTGCTTATAGCTTTAGCTTGGGTAAGGCATCTTTAATGCTTTGATAGACTAAAATAAAGGACATATCATCTTCCATAGTGCTCATATGTATGGCCATGTCAGGAGAAATTCCTGTTAAAACAAGCTGAGTTCCCATGAGCTTCAGCCAATTGTAAATATTAAGAATATCACGGCCGAATGAATCATTAAATCGCGCTAACCCTGAGACGTCTAGGATTAAATAACGATCTTTGCTGCTTGTGTTACGCGAGGTGAAGCTATTAAATAGCATTTCTATACGCCGTTCGTTTAACGTTCCGATTAATGGAAGAACAGAGATTCCTTCCTCTATTGGCACGATAGGGGTGGATAGCCTTTCAACTTCTTCCAAAGCTTGCTGTAACTGTTCCTGGGCTGTAATCTCTATTGTTACATCTTTTTGAACACCAATAAAGTAGTATTTATCTTCTTCTTCTATATATGTCGGGTCAATCGTTAGCTGATTATGAAAGAAAGAGCCGTCTTTTCGATAATTAACGAGCGTAACAGAGACTGATTGATTGCGGCTAATAGCGCTGCGAATTTCATCAATGTGGTGCGGGTTTGTTAGAGGCCCTTGCAGAAAACGGCAATTTTCTCCTAATACTTCTTCTTCCTTATAGCCGGTCATAAGGGAAAACCCTTGATTGAGGTAAATAATTGGGTTATCAGGCAAAGAAGGGTCTGTCACGATAATGCCAGATTGTGAGCTATGAAGGGCTTTATTTAAAATGGACCATTTTGAATCTTGAGCTTCAGGTGTAGTCAATGCATTCCCTCATTCCTTGGAATTTTTATAAAAATATTGTGACATAAACACATTAAAAAAACAATTTTCGACGCGTGTGCTCCTAGAGAAAGAATGAAGATAAGGAAAAATATGTTATAATAGTTTCAGGGGCAAAGGGAGTGTGAACAAACGTGATAACCATCAATTTATTTAATGTTAGTTTCTTTGTGATGGCGCTAGTAGGCTTTATTCTTATTTTTTGTTTGCGTCTAAAGTTTAACCGGCCACTGTCATTATTTAAATGGTCTTTTTTGTTCGGAACGGTGCTGCTGTCGCTAAGCTTATACTTGTTTATGGCGACCAGCCAATATATTCATTTGATATGCAATACAATCGGCTCAGTTATGACAGCGCTCTATCTTATCAGTATTATGGTCGGAGCAGAAGAGTCATAAATACATATGTTTGAAAGTCTATTGAAAGTGGAAAAAAGGAAAGATGCATAAAAGAAAAAGAGACACACTTACATTCTTTTAGCCGACGAAATGATAACAACTTGAAAAACACCTCGGTACAAAATGCCGAGGTGTTTTTCATAAATAAAAGGGAAAGGAGAATATTTAGAGAAATACTAGTCATATTTTACTGAGTGTAGTAAAATAAAAAGTTATTATTCTATTTTTAGGTTGTTGCTATTGGCAACATGTGTTAGTCTAAAAGTGGTATACATTTTAGGCGATCTTGAAAAAGAGAGACGAGAAGCTTTTATTCAAGTTTCTTAAAAGCTTTACGTTTACTGAGGTGAAACAATGAAATCTCAAGTACAAAAATTTGTAGGCTATTTATTAGCTGGTGATCAAGACAGCGCTTGGGAAATTGTGCTGGAAGAAATCCAACAGGGAAAGAACAGCCTAGATATTTATGAAAATTTAATTACAACCGCAATGCGAGTAACTGGAGATATGTGGGAAGAAAATATCATTTCTGTAGCTGATGAGCATGTTGCAACTACGACATGTGATTATGTGCTAACTCGCTATCGCTTTTATAAAAAAATTCAGGGACACGCTTCAGACACCGCTCCAAGGGCACTGCTTCTATGCTTGGAACAAGAACAGCACTTCATTGGTTTAAAGATGGTGGCTTTATTGTTTGAGGAACATGGTTGGAATACTCGCTTTTTAGGGGCCAATCTCCCTCTGGAATACGCTGAGAAAATGGCTATAGAATGGAAGCCGCACATGGTAGGATTATCTGTCAGCATCCCTTATCATATTGAGAGGCTTGCTGAATACACCAAAACTTTGGACAAATTAGAACCAAGACCAACGGTAATGGTAGGAGGGCGCTTAGTTTCTCAAATTGATTTCCATTCTTACTGTTCTGAGCATACACGCCTAATTCCGGATCTTTACCAACTAAATAACTGGTTACTCAGTTATCACAAAGGAGTGGAAGTTAATGTCGATGCTTGAATATGTTCCAATTCCTTACTTTTTAGTGGATACTGAATTTAATATTTTGGAATGGTCGCAACAATCAGGTCATTCATTTAAGCCTTCAGCTAATTTTTTAGATCTTGTAGACGTATTTAGTCAAGAAAAGGCAAGAAAGTTTTTAAGCTTGCGCCAAAAAGATTCTCGAGAATTGTCTGTAGACGAACCCCATGATGAGCAAACGCTTGTCCAAAGCCGAGGCCAGGCTATTCAGAAAGTAGAGCTCGTGATGCAAACCAATGATTCGCCTTATTCACTGTTTGAATGCTTAATTCAATGGGATAGCGATATAGGTCATTTAGTTTGTATTCGCCAAGATGAACGTATACAAGAGTTAACGAGTCTTGTTCAAGACCATCGGAAACGATTAGCAGATACAGATTTTGAACTGCTTGAACAAAAAGAACGTCTTGAAAAATCATTACAGAAAATCAAGCAATTGTCCGCTTCTTTTATTAAGTTATCCTCTAAAGTAGGACTTATACCTCTTTTTGGAGACTTAGATACAGATCTTGTAGCTGAAAATACGTCCATTTTGCAAAACTTTGCGCATGAAGGAAATTACACCACGCTTCTATTTGACTTTGGAGGACTAGATATATTAACGACCGAAGGAATTCAAGCTTTTGCAGGCTTTATGCAGTCCTTCTATCTCATGGGTATCACATGCTATATTATTGGCATGAAGCCGCACCATACGGCTGCTTTGAAAAATAGAACGTTTGGTGATCAAATTATTTATATGAATAACCTGAGTGAAATTATTGCTGTGAATAAAAATGTGAGTTAAAAGAGTGGAGGAGAAGAAAGTTATTCTTCTCCTCTTTCTGTATACACTTCTCTTCTTATAATTAAACATCTATTAAAGAATCTTTTTATATTTCAGCTGAAAGAATGGCGTTAAGACGTTGAAGTCCTGTGTTCAAATCAGTATCACTAAGGAGGGAATAGCTTATTCGAATGTAAGCATGAAGCGGTCTATGAACAAAACAAGCTTCACCAGGTAAAAAGCAGATATTGTGCTCCTGGGCTTTTTTTAATAACTCAAATGTGTTTACTTTTTGAGGCAGTTTTAACCATAAGTTGAATCCTCCTTTAGGAACTTGGAATTGAACGGACTCGGAAAGAGACGAAAGCAGATCGCTTGCATGATCTCTTCTCAGTTGCAAAGCGGTCCTCAGTTTTTCCATGTGATGTTTCATTCGCTCAGTGCGTAAAAAAGCTAGCACGGCTTTTTGAGTTAGTAAGGGACTACCAATATCCATCAGTGCTTTAACCGCATATAGCCAATCAAATACAGAACCCTGTGCATAAAGTAATCCTATTCGAAGTCCTGGAGCCAAGGTTTTACTAAACCCCTTCAAGAACAAAACATGCCCATTTTTATCAAACGTTTTGATCGGTGGAGGCACCGATATATCATCGAAATAAATCTCTCCAAACGAATCATCTTCAATAATAAAAAAGTGATACAATTCGGCCAAATCAACTAGTTCTTTGCGACGCTGTCTGCTCATTAGTATACCTGTAGGGTTTTGAAAAGAAGGGTTCACGTACAAAAGCGAAGGCTTTATTTTTTGGCAGACTTCTTCTACTAAATCAGATTGTATTCCTTCTTCATCTAGTTCAATTGAAATGACGTTAACACCTTTATTGGTGAAGACATCAATTGCAGCTCCGTAGCATGGACTCTCTACTATAACCGTATCCCCTGGCTTTAAAAGCGTTTGAGCAATTAAATCAATACCTTGCTGAGCGCCACTTGTAATCATAATTTCATGAGGATCAGCTTTTATTCCTTGCTCTCTCTGTAAATAAGAAGAAAGCTCTATGCGAAGCTCACGATCTCCCTGAATTGGACCGTATGTGGCTAAAACAAGCTCATTGGTACGTAACAGACTTTGCATTTCTTGCGCTAAAAACTGATTAGGAAGGAGACGAGGGAAAAGAATAGCCTGAGAGAAATCATAATATTTACGATCACGATTTAAGCTATACTGAGAGCGCGTGATATTTACGTTTAATTCATCTTGCCATGAAAAATTATTTAATACCTTGGAAGAACCTTTAGTAACCCCTTTAACAAAAGCTCCTCTTCCTGACTGTATTACGATTAATCCTGATTTTTGTAAGAGCTGATACGCTTTTCGTACCGTTAATAAGCTTATTTCTAACTCTTGTGATAGCTTGCGTAAAGAAGGGAGCTGATCACCAGGTTTTATCATGCTCGTTTGGATGCGATAACGAATCTGCTCATAGATTTGCTGATAAATGGGGGTAGAAGATTTTTTATGTACATTAAATCTCATTGTGTCACCTAACTATTCTTTTTCTTTAGTTAACCTCAAAATAAGCATGGGCGCAACTGGAAAAACAGCAACTGTTATAGTCAAGGTTTTACTGTTATACTTCCTTTCTTTTATACTCGTGGCATATTTAAAGGAGGAAGATATATGATTATTATTAATTACGTACTTATCTGTTTTATTTTCGGCACGACATTTTTAACTATTAAATTAGGGATTGAAGCAGGAATGCCTCCACTTTTCTCAGCCGGAACTCGCTTTCTTTTAGCAGGAATCTTAGTAATCTCGTACTTTGCATATAAAAAAGACGTTCGACGCTCGTTATTATTTTCAAAAAAAGTGATGATGGTAGGGTTTTGTTTGACCTTTATGACATTTTCAACGCTCTATTGGGCAGAACAACATGTGACATCGGGTCTTGCAGCTGTTTTATCTGCTACTGGCCCAATGATAATATTGCTTATTCAAGTGATGCAAAGAAAAATGGAATTAAAAAAAGAGCAGTTATTGGCTTTGCTTCTGGCTTTTACCGGTGTTATTTGCATTTCACTTCCAAATGTGACAGCCACTATGTCTTATTCGTGGACGTTAGGGTGTATCATTATCATAGTAGGAGAGGTATTTTACGGCATAGGCAGCAATTATTCGAAAGCCTTGTTAAATGAACTAAAAGAAGTGTCACCATTTTTAATTAACGGTATTCAAATGTTTTACGGGGGAATATTTCTGCTGGTGCTATCTTTATGTACAGAGCAGATCCATGTTTCAACTATTATGCCTCGAAACGCAGTATGGTCTATTGTATATTTAATTTTTGTTGGTTCAATTGCTGGACACGGCTTATATTATTGGCTCATCGCCCAAACAAATCCGGTTTTTCCATCTACTTGGTTGTATGTATCTCCTTTAATCGCGGTGTTAATCGGCTATGTAGTCTTAAATGAAGCTATTACGCCTTCTATTATTGGCGGAGGCCTTCTTATTTTAATAGGAGTGTTTATGGCCAATCGTGAAGCTTTGGGAGTACATTTAAAAAAAGGTGTGCTATTCAAAAAGCAGCTGTAAAACAAGTCGCCATTTGCTGACTTGTTTTTAGTTGATCGCAAGACAAAAAAGATTGAAGAAAGATATAAAAGATGACTAAAAGCCTCTTCCTAATGAAAGAAGAGGCTTTTTTGTTAAGAGTTTGCTGACATCGTATGAGACGGTAAAATGATATCTTGGTCGACGAGAAAGGATAAAAGTTCCCGTGTAGCATATGACATATAGCGATCTTTTTTCAAAATGATGCCGAGCTCCCACATTGGAGTAGGTGCGGCAATTGGAATACTTTTAATAAAAGGGTTATTGATCTTTGGAAACACGGACTTTGGTAAAATTGCAATACCTAATTCAGAAGCGACTAGTTCAATAATTAGGTCCCATTGAGAACTTTCGTACGCTATTTTTGGATGAAAACCCGCTTGAATGCACTCATGAATAATGCGATCATGAAGAGAGAAATCTTTGCTGAATAGGACAAAAGGTTCTTCTCTAAGCTCGCTCAAAGCAACGATTGATTTAGCTGCCAGCGGATGCTCATGATGAATGTATAAATTAAACTCTTCTTCAATAAACGGATAGACGTGAAAAAGAGGGTTTTGAATAGGCAACACGATAATGCCAAGATCTACTTGTTCGTTTTCTACAAGTTCGACAATTCGCTTTGCGCCAAGCTCCACAAGCTCTAATTTCACCTGAGGATGTTTTGATGTAAAGTTTTTTGCAATCATCGGGAAAACAACAGTCCCTACTAAAGGAGGAATTCCTACTTTAATATCTCCTGTAGGGAGATTTCGTAAATCATCTAACAGAGCATGCAGCTCGTGAAGAGTGGATACCAGCTTTTGGCTTTGCCCATACACAATCTGTCCTGCATCGGTTAACGTCAGCTTTCGAGTAGAGCGATCAAAAAGATCTACGCCGAGTTCTTCTTCTAGTTTTTTTACAATTTTACTTAATGCTGGCTGAGACAAGTGAATTGCGGCTGCTGCTTTTGTGAAACTTTTTTGATTAACTACTTCCATGAAATGTTGCAGTTCTCGAATATCCATAAATTCTCCTCACTAGTATTCTTAGTTTTCATACTATTTATTCTATTTATCTATTTTACTTATGATTCAAATAAATGTAAACTCTTACATAAGGAAGTGAATAGTGATTCATCTAAAAATAGTACATCAAATTCCTCTAAATACGTTAGAAACCCGCATGTTTGTAAGCGCTAACAAAAAAAGCACCCTCGAAGAAAATCCTAGAAAAATATTTTTTCTCCCGTAAAACAAAGCCGCGAGCGCAGAAATAACGCGTGTTGAAATGTTCATTTTGTATACTGTTCTGACAATTAAGAAAGAGGAATAAAATGGTATAGTGCACCACTAAGGTGAGTCTATTCATTCTGCAAACGAGCCGTACATAGAAAAAAGGCCTGTTTGTTAAAAATAATTGGGGGAGTGGTTGAGATGACATACGTTAAAGGATTAGAAGGAATCGTTGCAGCTGAAACAAAAGTAGGGCATGTTGATGGAGAGAAAGGTCAGCTGATTTATCGCGGATATTGGGCAAAAGATTTGGCGATCAATTATTCTTTTGAAGAAGTTTCTTATTTAATTTGGAACGGCACGCTGCCAAATCATGATGAGTTAAAAGTATTTAAACAAAAAATGGTGACTCATCGTACGCTTCCGGCTAATATTGTTGCATTAATGGACTGTTTGCCAAAAGATACAGAAGTGATGAGCGCGCTTCGCACATGTATCTCAGCTTTAGGAGACCCTTCATACAGCTGGCCTCCGACAAAAGAGCAGGCACTTGCGATTACAGCCGTCACACCTACCATTATTGCCTATTGGTATCGTAAAATGAATGATTTAGAAGTAGTAGAGCCTAACGAGCATTTGGATCATGTAGCAAACTATTTATATATGATTAACGGAGAAATTCCAGATCAAAGTTTGGTTACTGCACTGAACGCATATTTTGTTTTGACAATTGAGCATGGGATGAACGCCTCAACCTTCTCATCACGCGTTATTTCATCTACCGAATCTGACATGGTTTCAGCTATTTGCGGAGCAATTGGCGCGATGAAAGGTCCGCTTCACGGAGGAGCTCCTTCTGGTGTTATTACCATGTTTGATGAAATTGGAAGTGAAGAGAATATCGAGCCTTGGGTTCGTAAAAAATTAGATAATAAAGAGAAAATCATGGGATTTGGTCATCGCGTTTATCGTACACATGATCCAAGAGCAGAAGCATTAAAAGAAGTATCGAAACAAATCTCAGGAGACAACGGGCTATTTGATTTAATTGTTAAAATTGAAGATAAAACCATTGAATTACTCAATGAATACAAGCCGGGTCGAGGCATTTATACCAATGTAGAATATTTCGCTGCAGCGGTTATGAAAGCGGTTGAGCTTCCGTCTGAACTATTCACACCAACCTTCACAGCAAGCCGTGTAGTTGGCTGGACAGCTCATGTCGTAGAGCAGTCAGAAAATAATCGTATTTACCGACCTCAGTCTGCGTATATAGGTTATACGCCAGTTGAACAAAATCAATAAATAAACTCGCTTTCACATAAAAAACGTCGGTAGATCCGACGTTTTTTTCATATGGTTAAATATATTCTTTTTGAGAATAAAATTGCTTTAATAAATAGAATAATCCGACTGCTAAGCATAAACTTGCTGCAGCTAAGCTAGAGGTAATCATGGCGTGCTCACCTTCGGTAGGGGTATGTGAAAGTTTATAGCTGCTGTAGCATAAGAGAGCTGTGATACATAAACAGCAGGAGCTAATCAATCCATACCGCTTTTTGAAGCCAATAATAGATAGTAATACAATCAAATAAATTCCGCTCACCATCATCATAATTGGAAACTGAGGGTGGAATTTAATTGTATACAACAAATAATCGATGTGAGAATAGTGATGAACCGCCGAGGACTTTGTTAGCCCTCCGGTCAAACTAGCTGATAAAGGTCCTTCAAGCATCGAAGAGCCGTTATACCAAGTAGCGACTGAGGAAAGTAAAAAAACAAAACAACTTGCAAATAGCTGCGTCATGCATTTTATTGACACGTATAGAAAGCTCCTCTCAATAACCATCTTTTGTTAATACAAGTCCGAAAATTATTATAGCAGGTTTTGAAAGTAAAAAAAGTACTATTGGAATGGTTTCATAAAACGTTCATATTTGAAAAGGTTTGTTTTTTTAAAAGAAAGGGAAAAAAAGTGAAACGGAAGATATGAATAGAGGAGAGAGAAAGATGAAGGCAGCAGTGATTTTGAATCCAAACGCAGGAAACAAAAAATTAGTAAATGAAATTGACTTTATATGTGATCGGTTAAACACTGCATTTGAGACGGTTACTTTATATAAAACAGAGCAACCTGGAGATGGTGCCGATCTGGTAAGGAAATTGGAAGGCAAAGCGGATGTCATTATTGGAGCAGGAGGAGACGGGACAATTTATGAGCTCATCAACGCTCTTGCTCCGCTGCAGCAACGTCCTGTATTTGCTATTTTACCTGGTGGAACGTGCAACGACTTTTCGCGTGCAATTGGAATGAATCAAAATCCTTTAAAAGCAGTGGAGCAAATTATAGAAAAGCAGACGGAGGCAGTGGATGTTGGAAAACATGGCGAAGATTATTTTTTAAACTTTTGGGGAATCGGCCTCGTAGCTGATGTATCTGAAAATATTTTGGAAGAAAATAAAGAGAAATTTGGTAAGCTCTCTTACTACATGAGCGTAGGCAGAACTTTAAATCAAGCAGAGCCTTTTCAATTAAAAATGACGAGCGAAAAAGCTTCCTATGAAGGAGAAGCTGTTATGGTGTTAATTGGAAACGGCCCTTTTTTAGGAGGAACCCGCGCTATGCTAGGAAACAGCTCATTTCAAGACGGATTATTAGATGTATTCGTTATTAAAGAAATGGGAATCGAGCCGGTTATGGCATGGTTACAAACAAGCCCTGATGAGGAACAGCTTAACCCTGAAAGCAACCTTATGCATTTTCGTGCAAAAGAAGTTCATATTGAAACTACTCCTGAAAAAACGGTAGATTGTGATGGAGAAAAAGAAACGACGACACCTTCAACGATTACGGTTCTCCATAGTCACATCAATATGATAGTCGGAAACAGATAAAAAAACGCTGGAAGTTCCAGCGTTTTTTTTATGAAGACAGCCATCGCGGAGAAGTAAAGAGCATAATCATTATGCTGCTCATCGTAATAACAAGCATGGAGTAGCAAAAAGCAGTAAATCCGATAATATGTAAGCCCACTATCATAATCGTACTGTCTAAGATAAAAATGGTTATTCCTATATTGATTTTCCATTTTTTCGATACAATAATGGCAATTAAATCAAGCCCATCCGAACTGATGCCGTAGCGAAGCATCAGTCCTATTCCCATTCCTACGAGTGCGCCTCCAAGCAATGAGCTAAAGAGCAAAGGAAGCTCTAGCGTGCCTTCGAGAATAGACAGCCATTCTGTCATAAAAAAAGAAACAAATAAACCTATACTTCCGTAAAAAAAGTTTTGACGATGACGAAAAAAAGCATATAAATAGACAGGTACGTTCAAAAAGAAAATGGACAGTCCGATAGGAGTTCCAAACACATAATATACGATAAGTCCAAATCCTATAAGTCCACCGTCTAGTAAGTGATACGGAGCAATAAATCCGTTTAGCCCTAGTCCAATTAATAAGCTGCCACAGCAAATCGAAACCACTCTCGAAAAAATATTCCTCACCCTATACGTTAAATTTTAATAGGAGTACTCGTCCCTCTATGTATATGGCGAGCTTAGGTTATTTAGAAGTGAAGAAGAAGAAAAAGAAAATTATGTAAAAAGTATTGATTCTATAACTCCGATATTCTATAGTTAATCTAACTTCGTTTTCACGACAATTTCTTGATTTTTTACGATACTGTTTAACTGTTTGTATTTTTACTATATAAAAAAGGTTCGTTCTGCAAAAAGCATACGATTGTAATAAGTCGATAAAAGCAAGCCGCTATATAAAAGGGGTTGATTACGTGTAGGATTCTCTTTCTTTTCAGTCATACTAAAAAGAAAGAGGGATTGTCGTGAAAAATCGTTCCGTACTTTTTTTATGGTTTGGTCAAAGTCAAGCCAATTTAGCAGATGTATTATATATTGTTGCGTTAATCAGCATTCTTTATGCTCAAAATAGTTCTCCTGTGCTGCTTTCATGCATTCCATTTACCATTACGACTGCTAAGTTTTTGAGCAGTTTTATTGTGCCTTTTCTTATAGATCGCTACAGGGCTAAGCGTATTCTTGTTGTGTCTCAGCTGTTAAAAACCAGTGTTTTATCTATGTTTTTCTTGTGGCATATGTCGCTTATCAGCATGCTGTGCTGCGTGGCGCTTATTGCTTTTTTCGATGGGTGGGCAGCTCCGGTTCAAAGCTCTATGCTTCCTCATTTAGTAGATAAAGAGAAGCTGTTGAAATGGAACAGTATGTTTAACGTCACTGATCAAACGATTCAAATTGCAGCCTATCCGCTTGGAAGCTTTCTGATCATTAGCTGGGAAGCTACTGGCCTTTTATGGCTGTCATTTTCGTTATTCAGTTTGTCAATCGTATTTATGCAGGCTATTCGCATTAACGCTCATTCTTCTAAAATGAAGCAAAAACAACAAGGGTTAAAAGAGGGATGGAAGCTAATTTGGCATTATCCGCGCCTGCGGGTTTTATTAGTCATGGAGGTTTTAGAAGGGATGGCTGCCGGCGTTTGGGCATCAGCAATTGTCTACGTGTTTGTGAAAGAGATATTAAATAAAAATGAAGCTTGGTGGGGATATATCAACAGCAGTTTTTTTGTTGGAACGGTTCTTGGAGGTTTCGTTTTGTTGAAGATTTCAGTTGAACAAGAGAAAAGTCTTTATCATATCGGAACACTAGGCAGTCTTTTATCAGGTTTCTTTACATTATTGTTCGGAGTGTTGCCTGCTCCTTTTCTTTCACTTTTACTTAGTTTTGCTATTGGCATTGCCCTTCAAATAAGCGCTACATGTTCTTACACGCTTACACAAACGGCCGTTCCTTTAGAAAAGCTTTCGAAGGTACTTTCCGCTACGCTTAGCGTTTCATATGTGACGTTTGGGCTTTCGGTGCTGCTGCTTGGAGCTGTTGCTTCGCTAAATGTAACGGCGGCGTTTCTAACAGCAGGAGGACTGATTGTAATCAGCGGCTGTGTAGGTTTATTCTTGCGAAATTATGCGCTTGCTAACTAAAAAAGGTTGCTATTTGCAACCTTTTTTTAAACATCGTATTTTCTCTCATCAACCATAAGCCGTATAAGGTTGTTTGCTTTAAATACCCCTTGTGTAAAAGTAGAGAGCTTTTCACGAAAACGAAAGGAAAAAGAGTATGGCTATCGAATTATGTTAAGAGCGTTGAGCTAAAAGGAGTGATTAAATGGTTGTCATTCGACAGGCGGTTGAAACTGATCGAGAGCGACTGGCTACGTTAATGCAAGAATATATAGTGAAATTCTGTGAGCGGCCTGCCCCTTCCAGGAAAGCTTTAACTTTACATATTAAGCGCTTATTGAATAATCCTTCCTATGGTATCCAGTTTGTTGCTGAATTGGAAGGGAAACTAGTAGGTTTTGCGACGGTGTACCTATCGTGGAGCACCTATTATTTTAAAGAAACAGCCGTCTTAAAAGACTTGTACGTATCTCCTTTAAACAGAGGAAATAAAATTGGTGAACGTTTGTTTAAGATCTGCCTGGCCTATTCTCAAAAGTATGAGTTTGCAGGGATGACCGCTGAGTGCAGCAGTGAAAATAAAGTGGCTCAAAACCTTTATCAAAAGATGAACGGTAAAGAAAATGCAGGGGTTCAATATCGTTTTTTTTAAGAGAAGTGCAGCTTTTACTTTTAAGACTTCTACTAAATGGCAAAAATATGTTATAGTATGAAAAGTGAAATTGATGAAAATGTCGGTGGGCTATATTGTTAGATGATCGTATCAATAGTAGGGGGAAGTTGGACTAGCTGTTTGAAAGGCGGCCATCCTATTTTTAGTATAGCCGCAAGGAAGGAGCAGGACCTTGAAAAAAAATCCAATCTTAAACGCGTGGAAAATAGTAACTGCGACGGGCGGTTTTTTACTTGCGCTGTTTATCTTTAAAGTCCGAAAAGGAAGATAACCATATAAAGAAAGCTCCTCGATTGAGGAGCTTTTTATTATTTAGTAATAGGAAACGTCAAGGGAGTCACTGTTGATAAAGAATCTCTGTAAGAATGATAGGTGAAATAATGACGTGTTGGACTATAAATAGTCATGTAAAGTAAATAATCATATTTCGTTTCCATATAGAAAAAAACCCCGTCTGCGCGCAGTGTATAAAAAGAGTACGAAATCCCGAGCAGCGTTTGCTTTTGTACGCTTGTGCTTGGATTTTCTTTAATCCATTCATACAGTTCAAACACACTCACTCCTGGTGATGATTGCAGCGTATGTACTTTGTCATATAACTTATCAGATACATCGGAAACCGACTGTTTTAATTGGTGAAATAAGTTGGACATTTGTTCTTTCATAGTGGTGATCTCCTTTACCGGTAGTCAGCTATTAGCATGCTCAGAGAAATCCACGCTTATGTATAAGTTAGTGGATGGCTGATTTGAATTTGCCGCCATGCGCTTCTTGGGTATCCATAATGGTTGTAAAGGCATGCGGATCTATTTCGGAAATAATGGTTTTAAGCTTGGTAATTTCTAAACGCGTCACCACTACGTATATGACTTCTTTTTCCGTACCTTCAAATCCGCCTTTACCATACAGTTTCGTCACGCCACGGCCTAGACGATGCGTAATAGCATCTGATAGCTCTTCATAGTGATTTGAAACAATAAAGGCTGCTTTTGTTTCATCAAGTCCTTGAATAATCGCATCGATTGTTTTAGAAGCAATATAGTACGTAAGGATCGAGTACATGGCCTGTTCCCAACCTAGCACAAAACCTGCCCAAGCAAAAATGAAGATATTTAAAAACATCACAAATTCGCCCACAGAAAACGGGATTTTTTTGGTTAATAAAATACCTAAAATCTCAGTTCCGTCTAACGCTCCGCCGTGACGGATGACCGTTCCTACACCTGCTCCTAACAGCAGCCCGCCAAATACAGTAGCAAGAAGCGGTTCAGATGTCACAGCTGGAACATGGTGCAACTGAGATTCTACAATGGATAAAGCAACAACTGCAAACATAGATGAAAAGCAGAAGTTACGACCAATTTGTTTGTATCCACTATATAAAAAAGGGAGATTAAAGATGATGATAAGAAGGCTGAACGGCAATTTCGTTAAGTAAACTAAAATTAGAGAAATACCGATAATACCGCCATCAATTACAGAATTTGGGACTAAAAATAATTCGATAGAAACGGCAGCCAAGGAAGCCCCAATTAACATCATAATGTAGCGATAAATGAGCCGACCTGCCTTTTCCTTTTTGTGCTGTTTCGTTGTCATAAAATCTTTCCTTTCAAAATACTGCCTATACGCAACTCTTACTAGTATAACTAAGTCTTGGGAACTCTATCCAATTATCTACTTTAAAAAAGACTAGCCAGAATAAACAAAATCCTGTTAAATTAAACGGTAGACATTTGCTGAAATAAAGGAGCTGTACATATGATAAACGTTTATATTCCAGCGCTTGAAACAAGCGCTGGCGAAAAAGCGGCACGCTATATTGATACATTAACCAAACCGATAGGAAGCCTTGGAAGACTCGAAGAAATAGCAGTGGAATTAGCGGCCATGACCGGGGAAGTTTTTCCGACAGTCACGCCGCCAGGAGTCCTCGTTTTTGCAGGCGATCATGGAATTGTAAAAGAAGGAGTTTCAGCTTATCCGCAAGACGTAACGGCACAAATGGCGCTGAATTTTTTGCAGGGAGGAGCAGCTATTAACGTGTTTAGTCAGCAAATAGATGCCCAGTTCAAACTGATTGACATCGGAATTGCTTCTGACCTTTCCCATACGGACCTTGTACAACGCAAAGTGAAGCTGGGCACAGCAAGTTTTTATAAAGAAGATGCGATGACGCGCAGTGAGGCAGAACTGGCTGTTCAAGTCGGATATGAAGAAGCTGAAGAGCTTATTGCCCAAGGAATTAAATGTTTGATTGTAGGAGAAATGGGCATCGGAAATACTACATCAAGCACGGCTATTTTAGCTGTATTGACAGGAGAAAAAGTCTCTAAGCTTGCAGGAATGGGCACAGGGATTTCTGACGAACAACTGCGCCACAAAGTGAATGTGATTGAAGAAGCGCTGCAAAACAGGCACATCAACCCTCAGGATCCGATTGATATTATTAGTAAAATAGGGGGGCTTGAAATTGCCGGGATGACAGGTGCTATGCTGGCGGCAGCTGCTCACCGTATTCCTATTTTAGTAGATGGTTTTATATGTACAGTTGCAGCCCTTCTAGCGACAGAAATCAATACACAAGCAAGAGACTATATGTTTGCTAGTCACGAATCTGTTGAACAAGGTCATGCGTGTGCAATGAAGCTTCTTGGCAAGAAACCGCTCCTCAACCTCAATCTTCGTTTAGGTGAGGGAAGTGGAGCTGCTGTTACATTTCCACTGCTGCACTCAGCTTCACTGATGATTGCCAATATGGCCACATTTCAATCTGCGGGAGTGTCTGAGAAAGAATAAACCTAAAAAAGACATGGGAACAAAACCATGTCTTTTTTCTTTATTTTATAAAAAAATCTTATATTTTTAACATCATAAACCAATAAATGCTAAAGCTAGCACCTGTTAAAATAAATGATCCAATAATTAACAATACCAGTGCAACGCGTCGTTTAATCGCTTGAATTTCTCTATCTTTTGGCAAACGTCCCATTGGTCTTCCTCCATTATGTAAATATTTCACGTATTTTCCTATTTTACTTCGCTTTAAAAAGAGAGAACATATGTCAAAGTTACTAAAAATCAAATTATTTTACAAAAAAATTGTATCCCCGTTACAGCAGGGCAAAGAATACGTATTTTTTCAGTTAGAAAAGGACTGCTCTAAAGGTTTACTTACATTGCAACAACCTTTATCATATAACTGACTATACTATGATGTTATCCAAAGTTGGAAGAAATCTCAATAAATGTGAGTGTTATAATTACATGATAAGAGTCAGAAAATTTTAAAAAAGAGTGTGAGCAAACAATGAACGGTATGTTGATTATTCGGAACGGTGCTCCTTTTTATGAAGGAGCTTCCGTGCCTATTCCAAAAGATAAAGCCTGTATTATCGGACGAAGCAGTGAAGAATGGGAGCCTTATCTGGCCTTCCAAAGTGCTTACATTTCACGCAAGCATTTTGAAGTAACGTACGAAAGCAATGCCTTTTTCATTACAGACTTGTTTAGTAAACACGGGACAAAAGTAAACGGAGAAGAGTTACAGCCTGGAACCCCTCGTTTATTGAAAGAGCAGGATGTCATTACCTTAGCAAATGAGGAGGCAGCTTTAGTATTTAGAAATGATGATATGGATGCAACCCTCGATTTAGGACCTTTGCTAAAACAAATAAATAAGCCATTTTACACATTAGATCCAATTTTGCAGAAAGTAAAAGTAAAAGAGGAAACGTATATTCTGTCAGATAAAGAATACTCGTGCTTAGCTTATCTTCTAGAATACAACAATCAATTTGTTTCAAAAGAAGCATTAAAAAAAAGCGTTTGGCCTGAACGAGTAGAGTCAAATGGAGAAATTCTAGTAGCAGCAGAAGAGCTGAATGCGCTGATTTACCGGGTTCGCAAAAAAATAGGAACATATTTAGAAATCGAAGTGATTCGAGGAAAAGGGTATTGGCTGCACTTTAACGAAAATGGACGTGAATAGAATCACGTCCATTTTTTAATCTCGTTTTACAGCATGTACACGTATATGTTTAGCTTCTGCTAGCCAAGATCCATTTTGAAATAGTTTGTCTTGCATTCGATTTTCTAAGCGCGTAATGAGAACATTTTTAGTTTCTGTCGTCACGTGAGCAAAAAGAGGGGCTGCATTTGTTTCCAGCCAATTACGCAAGCCGTTTTCCCCTTTTAACAAGAAGGGACGGCTGTAGTGAATAGCCGTGGTGACTTGAAAATTCTGTGATTCCAAAAGAGAAGAATATTCAGCTACAGAAGGAAAGTACCATGGGAAATCTACATCGTTATAAGGGATATCAAACGTTTTAAATTGACGAATGATTTCTGTGAAAATTTCGTCCATGTTTCCTTTTCCCCAAAATTCTGCTACAAATCGGCCGTTTGGTTTTAAAGCATTGTAAATGTTTTTAATGACAAGGTGAGGGGGACGGATGTCGTGTAAAGTTGCATTTGAAAAAACTGCGTCAAATTGTTCGTAATAAGGAAGGTTAAGGGCATTTAACTGTTCAAAGGATAGAGTCGGGTACTGATGACGAGCTTGTTCAATCATATTTTCAGAGCAATCGATGCCCGTTGCACGGACATGAAGCTTATGGAGCTGCGAAATAAATTCGCCAGTGCCGCAGCCAATATCTAAAATATGTTCGCCAGCTTGAGGAGAAAGAAGGTTCATAGCACTTCCTCCAAATGAAGAAACAAACGGAAGATGATACACTTGAGCAATTTTTTGTTGGTTAACAGTTTGACTCATGAAGTGATTCCTCCTTTGTAAAAGATGATGACTATCGTTTTATAAGAAGAAACAAGCTTTGAATAGTAGATATGAAGTTATTGATAGAATTATACCATATATCTTACTTATTATGCCGAAAACTGCAAAGAAAAAGCGCACCAAACTTCTAGCTTGGGCGCTTACAAGCACGAACTATTTTATAACCATTAACTTAACCAAACTGAACAAATAGGGGAAGATCCGTATGACCCATCTCACGTACGTAGACGTATAAATTTCCTTTATGATGAATTTCATGGTCAATGGCCATTTGTAAAAGTTGACTTCCAGGAAGCTTTCTTCCAAACGCTGCAGTGGCGTCAATTGTTTTGTTTAAATCATCTTCGCTAAGTGAACGTAATACGTCTACTGTTTTTTGGGTATATTCAGCTGCAAGGTCCGATAATGACTTACCGCTAAAATCAGCTTTTTGACCAAGTGGCGATAAATCACCGGATTTTACCACTGATGCAAATGCATAAAAGGATGTTAAAATATGCGTAGATAAGTCAAAAGCGGACATAGATGTCGGGGCAGGCTTGTATTCGTAGTGACCTGCTTCAATTTTGTTGATTAATTCATTAGTTACGTTTCGATGCGCTAAAAAGTGATGAGTCATTTGTTCAACTGTCATGATAAAAGGCTCCTTTATTATGTATTCGCTTCTGAGTATAGCATCTGGAAATCAGAAAGCGAAGAAAAAACTTTAACAAAAAGAAAAACAGCTGCATGTGAGCAGCTGCTTTTCTTTTTATTAGAAATTACGTTGTTTTAATTCTTCAAGCAATAACTCCATACCTTCGCGGCTTAAAGTTAATTTGCCATCTGCGATTGTTACGTTGTCAGAAGATACTTCGCCAGTAATCGCACAAGCACCGTTCGGCTCATATTTCTTTAAAATAATTCGATCTGTTTCGACAAAAATTTCAACAGGATCTTTTACATCTATTTCAAGAACACGTCTTAACTCTTTAGGAATTACGATACGACCTAAATCATCTACTTTTCTTACAATACCAGTCGATTTCATTTTTTAATCACCTTTACTTTTATATTTTATTGAGTACGCAAAATATTATTTTTGGAATTTCTAAGATGATTATATACTAGATAACCGCTAAATTTGTCGAAGTTATTAATATGTAAATGAACTGTAATATTATTGAAATATTATCTGTAAATACAAATCCTCCTACAATATGGAATATGTAGGGCTCTTTGTATGATATAGGAGATGCAGTAATTAATTACATTTGACATACAATTTTTTTTATGTTTATACAGCAGCGTGGGGGTAGAGTACATCTAAGCGTGAAAGCAAACAAGTTGAAAAAATGAAGCAAATATGATTAAATTTAAAAAGTAACTTGCTCAAAATAATTAAATCGTAATGATTACGTATTTCAAATAAAAATTATTAAAACGAAAGGATGACAAAGAGTTTGGCTAAAAAATCAAAAGTGGTAAAAGAACAAAAACGTCAAGAGATGGTAGCGAAGTATGCGCAATTACGCCAGGAGCTGAAGGAAAAAGGAGATTACGAAGCGTTAAAAAAATTGCCTCGAGATTCTTCACCAACGCGTTTAAATAATCGCTGCCGCGTTACCGGTCGTCCGCGAGGCTATCTTAGAAAATTTGAAATGTCACGCATCGCGTTTAGGGAATTGGCCTACAAAGGACAAATTCCAGGGGTTAAAAAAGCAAGCTGGTAGTATAAAAGCCCTCATTATGAGGGCTTTTATTATTTATTAGCTGCAAAATATCGAGCAATCCCTTGGTAAATACCTGTAGATATTTGCTGCTGATACGCGTTAGAAGAAACAACTTGCTCATCGTGAACATTTGATAAAAAGCCTAATTCAAGAAGTACAGCCCGCTGGTTGTTTTCTCGAGTAACATAATAATCTCCAAAACGAACCCCCATATCCTTCATAGAAGGCGCGTTTTCAGCCATGCTTTCTTGAATGTATTTTGCTAATTCTTTATCTTTAGATTCACTGTAATAAAATGATGCGATGCCGTTTGCAGAAGATGAAGTAGACGCGTTATAGTGAATGCTGATAAATGCATCTGCATGCTTTGCTTCACTAACATTCACCCGTCCGCTCAGTGAAATAAAAGTATCGTTTGAACGCGTCATAAATACATTTGCTCCAGCATTAGCTAAGCGGCTTGCCACAAGTTTTGCTGTTGTTAACGCTAAATTTTTCTCAATCGATGACTTGCCTGAAGTGCCAGGATCATATCCGCCGTGCCCAGCGTCTACTACAATAATTTTATCTTTTAAAGCAGCAGATGAGGAAGGCAAGCTAGCTGAAGTTGTAGAATCAGCCGCAGCTGTTAACCCTTTTGATACCCATGCTGTTTGACTGGCAGAGTACTGAATTTGCACCCAGTCATTCGTTTCGTTTACTTTTTTGAATCTTTCACCTGCTTTTGCTACACGGATAATTCCAGCACTTAAACTCGGCTGAGTGCGTAAATTTGAAGCTTTTGTAATTTGAATCGACTGGGCTGTTTGTGAAGACTGTCCAGAACCTGTTTGTAAGTATTGACTTGCCACCCAGCCTGTTTTGCCGCTTGCTGTTTTAATCTGGGACCAGGATCCGCTTTCTTTTAACACGGTTACTTTTGCATTTCGCGGTAAGTTCGTCACAATGGACGCGCTTGTGCTCGCAGAAGAACGAACGTTTAATGAACTGGCGTTAACGACCGCTGGCTTGGTTGCCGTAGAACCAGAGTCATTAGTCGGCGTAGAAGAACCGGAGCTTGCTTGTAGGTACTGACTTGCTACCCAGCCCGTTTGACCGCTTGCCGTTTTAACCTGTGACCAAGACCCGCTTTCTTTTACCACCGTTACTTTCGAATTGCGCGGTAAGTTCGTCACGAGGGATGCGCTTGTGCTTGCAGAAGAGCGAACGTTTAATGAGCTGGCATTAACGACCGCTGACTTCGATGTTGTAGACCCAGAATCTTTAGCTGGCGCAGAAGAACCGGAGTCTGCTTTTAAGTACTGACTTGCCACCCAGCCCGTTTGACCGCTTGCCGTTTTAATCTGTGACCAAGACCCGCTTTCTTTTACCACCGTTACTTTTGCATTTCGCGGTAAGTTTGTCACGAGGGATGCGCTTGTGCTTGCAGAAGAGCGAACGTTTAATGAGCTGGTATTAACCACCGCTGACTTCGATGTCGAATTTGCGGTAGACGTACTGTTTATTTGCGTTTTATTTATGTATTGAGATGAGATCCAAGCTTCTTTACCGTTATAGGTAATTTTAGCCCATCCTTTGCTTTCATCTACTATATCAACGGTGTTTCCCTTCGTTATTTTTCCAACGATAGCACCGCTTGTACTAGGCGTTGCACGTACATTTAACGATGTAGCAGTTACTTTGGCCGATTCAGCTGCATCTGCATCAATTGAATGCAAAAGCAATGAAGAGCTTAAAAGAACAGAAGAAACGGCTGTGTACATGACATGTTTTTTATTCATTTTTTCCTCCTTGCAAATTACAAATTTCAACATAAGGTTATTGGTATACAAAGCATATATCGGCAAATAGTCCAAAATTTTGAGTTAAATCTACTATTATCTCATAATACCGATATTATCCATCATACTATATGTCGAAATTCAATTGTATAATGAATTTGAACTATCTGCCATCCTTAACGATAAAATTTTACATTAATGTAAAATATAATTATATTAAAGGTGGAATTTAGCGATATTAAAGACCTTTAATCCTTTGTTCATCTACATTTTGAGGATATGTCTTCTACTAGTAAGAACGTAAAATAGTATAAAACAGCTGAGTGTGAATATGATAGAGGAGAGATAGAAAATAAAAGCGTATCTATCTTTTGGAGGAGGAAACATCCACAATTATGAAACATGTAGAATAAAAA
Organism: Priestia sp. YIM B13486; assembly: GCF_042787865.1. Classification (NCBI taxonomy): domain Bacteria; kingdom Bacillati; phylum Bacillota; class Bacilli; order Caryophanales; family Bacillaceae; genus Priestia; species Priestia sp. YIM B13486. The sequence goes on from NZ_JBHZOZ010000003.1 coordinate 431,053, forward strand.
TAACAAAAATATATAAAATAATACAAAGCCTGTCTGGAGGGGTATAAAGCTCGTAGCATAAACTAAAAGTAAATAGTTAGAAAATTCTTTCTTTTTACTTTGAAACATGGTACAGTATAAAAAAGTGAAAGGGTGGAAACTGATATGCGAAAGATTGTTCAGTATGAAACAAAGTGGTCGCTTTTGTATCAAATGGAAAAAGAAGCGTTGCTTAATACACTAAAAGATTTTTCAGTAGACATCGAACATATTGGAAGCACGTCCGTTCCAGGATTGGCTGGTTCACCAATCGTTGATATTTTAATCGGAGTCAAACGCGAAGAAGATATAAATGAAGTGCGCGCTATATTAAAAAATAAATCTCACGTATATGTATCGGAAAAAGAGATGTTTGTCTTATTAAAAGAAGGCGTTCCAGCTGCACACTACCCTCCAATTATGACAGCTAAAAATGCCCGTAAACTCATTCCACATGATGCGAGAAGAAGTCATGTGTACGTAACGGTCAGTGAATCACCTTACTGGAACGAACGAATTAATTTCAGGGAGCAGTTACGCTCGAACGAACGTGCTAGAAAAAAATATGAAGGTATGAAATACGAGCTTTCAAAACGACTGTGGAACGATATTTCTACCTATGAGTACAAAAAAGAGGAATTCATTCAGCGCAGTCTATAAAAAACGTCATTTCAATTGAAATGACGTTTTTTTTAATTAATTATCTTGTAAAACAATGGTCTCAAGCTTGTCAGCAGTATTTACTGCGAGAACCGTATAGTTTTTACCGCTTTGAAGATTTGTTCCAGGAAGACTTAGTATTTCTTTTCCATCTGCCGTGGAAACAGATAGATCATACGAACCCGGATTTACTACTTGATAACCTGAAATGCTTTTAAAAGACAGATCTTTAAATAAAGGAGCAGCACCTTTAGGACCTACGTTTACCGCAGGAGCATCAGGAGATAAATGAGCAACACGTAAGCTTGCTTTTCCATCCATTCCTTGCTTATTATTCGTGAAAGCTTGTAGTTCAAGGTTTTCTACTTTATTTACAGCGGCCACTGTATACGATTTTCCGCCGTCTACAACAAGGGTAGCTTCGATGATGGAATCTTTTGTCCCTTTTGTCCCTTTTGTCTTCGCTTCGTATACTTCTACTTTATGAGAACCGGCTGCCAAAGGCAAAGAGTTGGCGACATCTTTAAACTTTGCTCCTTCTACTAAAGCTTTGTCATCCACAAAAATGTCTACAGCCGGAGCATCCGGTGAAGCATGAACGATGCGAACTTCTGCATTTTGAGCTGTTCGCTCATCTGCAGCAGGAGGTGTTTCAGCGGCAAATACTAACATGCGGCTAAGTGCCAAGAAGGCAATCACTGCTGCCATTACGAATAGTCGTTTCATCAAGTATCACTCCTTTTTTAGTATACACAGCTTTATGTAAAGAGAAGGACTGTGCAGTTGTTAGCGTATACTAAATAAAATCAACTATTCGTTTGTTTGTTAACTTTTGATGTGTTTACTGAGATTTCTGACGAAAAAATCGAAGAATAGCCAAAATATTGTACAGAGCTGTTAAGAGCCATGTCAGTAAAAAGCCTAGGCCAAGCCCAATATTGGCATCTATATACGTATGCGTGAAGTCATCATATACGACGTAGGAAAGAGGAGCAATCGACAGTAAAAATAGAAGAAAAAACAAAAGCGTTTTCCATTTGTTTGACGTGAAGGTTAAACAAAAGAAAAGGAAAGCAGCGAACAATAGAAGACCGTCTCGAATAGCCCAAGGTAAAACGCCGATATGTGGATTAGCAAGAAGAAAAGTCGGAACAATTGAAAGGAGGAAAAGGAGAGAAAGTAAAGTCACGTGAAGAGTGTGCTTTTTTGTAAAAGCTGGCACCAATAAAAACGCTGCGGTTGCGCTTAAAAGAAAATTACAAATTAAAATAAACTCCATATCAACACCTCATTTATCGAGTATTACTTTTAGTCTATTCAGCACGCTGTTAAAGTAGATAAAAAAGCTGCGATGTTCATCGCAGCTTTTGGTTATTCGAATTTAAATCCTTGTTTTTCAAGCATCGCTCGCACTTCTGGGTAATAAATGGTTTTATAAATAGCTGATACAGTTTGTGACCAGTTGCGGTCATCAGCACCGTTTGTTCTCTTTTTCATATACTCTGCCATTTCAGCATCATAGTCTTGAATCAATGACTTTAAGTCGTGATTATAGCTTTCACGATGGTGCACAGCAGCTTGTGGCAATCGAGGTTTTTTCGCAGAATGATCTGCCGGATGTCCAACCACAAGACCGCTTACTGGGAATACGTATTCCGGTAAATCTAGCAGTTCAATGACTTCTAGCGGCTTTCTGCGAATTCCTCCGATTGGAACTGTACCTAAACCGAGTGATTCTGCTGCAACTGTTGCGGCTTCTAAAGAAATTCCAGCATCAGTTGCCCCGACTAAAATTGACTCAAGCCCATCGGTTACACCAAGAGGGGCATCGTTAAGTTCAGCTGCAATCTTAGCACGATTAAAATCTGCACAAAAGATTAAAAATAGAGGAGCTTGGTCAATCCACGCTTGGTTGCCGGCAAGCTCTGAAAGTTTTTTCTTCTTTTCTTTATCTTGGACGCTAATAATAGTCACTTGCTGTCCATTAATAGAAGAAGCGGCTGACTGAGCAGATTGAATAATCGTATCTAAATGCTCGTCACTTACTGCTTCGTCTGTATACTGACGGATAGAACGATGATCTTGAATTGTACGAATTGCTTCATTCATGATGCGTCATCCTTTCAAAGAAGTTATGATTAACCTTGTAATGTTTTTACATCTAAAGGTGCTACAAGTACGCCAGTTTGAGCAAATGCTACAAAACTTTGGAAGTGAGCTGATTTATTGTGTGCTTGAATTGCTTCTTCGCTTTTCCACTCTTCAATCATCATAAATGTGTTAGGTGTAAAAGCATCTTCAAATAGTTGATAGTTGCTGTTTCCTTCTTCTTGTAAAGAATGCTTAATTAGTTCTTGTACGTTTTCTAAAAATTCTTCTCTTTTTGCTGGGTTAACTTTCATTGAAGCTTGTAAATGAATCATGGGTGATTCCTCCTTTAATAATGATGGTGCTTTATATTATTTGTTTTGTTTTTAATCTTTCATTCAATTTATGATTAAAATGAAGATAAGTTCGAATATCATCGAACAATGAAACTATAACATCGATTAAATAACAGTGCAAGGAATTTAGTTCGAAAGTTATCGAACATTGATACACAAAAGAAGCTGTGTTATATTTTAAGCATGAGAAAACCTTATCAACCACCGAAATCTGAAATTAAATTAACGCCTATTTTACACGCGTTGAGTGATCCTAACCGGCTGCGAATTGTACAGTGTTTAGCGACAAGAAAGGAGCAGACCTGTTCGTATTATCAAAAATTAAATGTATCAAAATCAACGCTATCACATCATATTAAAGTACTTCGCGAAGCTGGAATTATCAAACTACGTATAGAAGGTACGCAGCACTATTATTCCTTGCGTTTAGAAGAACTTGAGGAATTGTTCCCAGGTTTGCTTCCTTCCATTATAAATATAGATGAGCAGTTATTTTAAAAGCTGAACAATGTTTTGTTCAGCTTTTTTGTTCAAAATAAATGTGTCCATGCAGGCTGCATCCAGGATTAAAAGAAGAACGACAGTGAGGGCAAGTCGAGTTACAGGTTAAATATTCATGAATTGATAGCTCATGTTTACATACTCCACAAAGAATAGCTTTTTCATTAAACATAGCTTTTGGCCACTTTTTAATATCATGATCAGCATATCCGTTATGACATTGATAGCATGGATAATATGTATTACAGCAATAAAATTTTATTGCAATAATATCTTTATCCGTATGATAGTGTGTACAGCGCGTTTCGGAATCCACCGTATCACCTTTTACTATAGGTGCAGATCTGTTCATTATCATCACTCCCTATGAAAAGTATAGCATGCTTTTATACGCCTTATCATACATATGTAAAAAGAAAAATGCTATAATAAAACCATCGTTTTACATGTCAGATTGCATGCTAAAAAGATCAGATAAAAATTGATGTCAAAACAGATCGATTAAGTGAAGTAAAGAGAGGAAGAAAAAATGAGTAAGCAAGTTATCGTTTTTACCGGAGGCGGAACAGCTGGACACGTAACACCAAACATTGCCATTATGAAAGAATTAGACAGTGAAAAATGGGATATCCATTATGTCGGTTCTCACAATGGTATTGAGAAAGAATTAATTACAAAATTAAACGTTCCATATCATGCGATTTCAAGCGGGAAGCTGCGTCGATACGTAGATATGGAAAATGTAAAAGATGTATTTCGAGTAGCAAAAGGAGTTGGCGATGCACGTCGCGTGCTTAAAAAGTTAAAGCCTTCTCTTGTGTTTTCAAAAGGCGGTTTTGTCACAGTTCCTGTTGTAATGGCTGCTAAATCGCTAAACATTCCCGTGTTCATTCATGAAAGTGATTTAACACCGGGACTGGCAAATAAAATTGCGCAGAAATTTGCCACTAAAATTTTCACTTCTTTTGATGAAGCGGCAAACTATTTTCCAAAAGAAAAAGTGCAGGTTGTTGGTTCACCTATTCGAAAAGAATTATTTAGCGGAAGCGCAGCGAACGGGGAAAGCTGGCTTCGCTTTTATGATAAGCGCCCAATTTTAACCATTATGGGCGGAAGTTTAGGAGCACGTCGCATCAATGAAATTGTTCGAGAGTCCTTGCCTGAACTGCAAAAGAAATTTCAAATTGTACACCTGTGCGGAAAAGGTAATGTTGATACAAGCCTTGAAAAAGAGTCGGGCTACCGTCAGTTAGAATATGTAAATGAACAGCTTCCGGATGTTCTAGCGGCCACTGATTATGTGATTACACGCGGCGGATCAAATGCTATCTTTGAGTTTTTAGCCCTTCATAAACCGATGATGATTATTCCTTTGTCAAAAGCACAAAGCCGGGGAGATCAAATTTTAAATGCACAGTCCTTTAAGAAAAAAGGCTACTGTATGGTTGTGGAAGAAGAACAGTTAACAAAAGAAGTGTTTTTGCGTGAAGTAAATGAACTTCAGCAGCAGGCAAGTACGATGAAGCGTACAATGCGTGAAGCAACAAAAACGGATGCCATTTCAATTCTTGTAAATGAAATTGAGAAAATGAGCTAAAAAAAGCGTTCTTATCGAGGAGATAAGAACGCTTTTTTTCTTTGAATCTATTATTTTAAAATAATGAATACACATAGAAAAATAAAGCTTTTAAAATTTCAAAAAATGTTGTTGACAGTAAATTTTAACAGGAGTAAGATTACTCTCATGAAACGTTCCACAGTGAAACGCTGAGTCTTTTCTGAAAGAGAAGGAAAGAGCGGAGGACCCACTTATCAGGGGTGAATCTCTTAATTGAGTAGGGTTACTTTCTTGACCCGAACCCGTCAGCTAACTTCGTAAGCGTTAAGAGAGAGGATGGTGTAATCGTGGTCGTTTTCTATAACAGCGGATAGTACGCTCCTTTCCAAATACAGGTGAAAGGAGCGTCAAAATGCATTTATCTAAGCAAATGATTCAAATGATTGAATATCGGGCAATGTGCGATCAGCAATCTTTTGATCTAGCAAACCGCTATTTGTCTACGTTAGCTAATCAAAGTTTTAAACGCAGCAGTAAAAACCATAATTAAGTCTAAAAATTAAATAACAAATATACGCTTAATCAATTATGAGCGGGGGACCCAATATTTTGTACGTATGTACTAGGGGTGAATCTCTTAACTGAGTAGGGTTACTTCCATAACCCGAATCCGACAGCTAACTCCGTAAGCGTTTTGGGAGTAAAAAATTCGTGTCAATCACGGCTTATTTGTCGTGCATTAAACCGCGGAAGGGAACTCTCTTCTGCGGTTTTTTTTATGGAGAAAATAGGAGAGCAGGCTATGTCTGCACCGTAAAGAGGATATAGTAGGGCTTTTAAAACGAGATTAACAATACGTGAGGAATAAACAATCAAAGATAACCTTTCGCAGCTAGCTCACTTGGGCGTGATACTTTACGCACAGTAACAGTCAATAAGCTTAGAAACTATCTTTTTTGTTAGGAAACAGTTAGGAGGGAGCAACTTGGATATGATCATGCTTGGAATGCTTGCCATATTAACAGCTGCTATGTACGGAATTATTTGCTGGTCGTCTCATGTAGTAGACGAAAGAGAGGAGAAGTGAACATGTCGTTCATTTTGTTAGGTATTTCAGTTCTCGTTTTAATTTATTTAGTATATGTACTGTTAAACCCAGAACAATTTTAATAAGCGGAGGAATAAAACGTGGGGATTTTTCTACTATCAGTTGCGCTGCTGCTTGTTTTTGTAGCGCTTATTGCAAAGCCCGTAGGTATTTATATAGCGAATGTGTTTTCAAACGATAAAAACACTAGCTTAATAGGGAAGATAGAATCGGTGATGTTTAAAGCGGCAGGAATTAAAGGGCATAATCAGACGTGGAAGCAATATGCACTTGCTCTCGTTTTGGCGAATACGTTTATGATTTTTGTGGTGTATCTTATCTTCCGGTTTCAAGGGGTACTGCCGCTTAATCCAAACCATATTAAAGGAATGGATCCGGCTCTTGCTTTTAACACGGCTATTAGTTTTATGACAAATACGAACTTGCAGCATTACAGCGGTGAATCAGGCTTGTCCTATTTCTCGCAGATGGCAGCCGTTGTATTTATGATGTTTGCTGCACCAGCAACAGCACTTGCAGCAGCAATCGCTTTTATTCGAGGGTTGGCAGGGAAGGAAATGGGAAACTTTTTTGTTGATTTTGTAAAATCAATTACGCGTGTTTTACTTCCTATCGCTTTTATAACAGGCATTTTATTTGCTTTTTTAGGTGTCCCTCAAACGCTAAGCGGGACTGTGACTGCCCATACAATAGAAGGGGCATCACAGCAAATAGCAAGGGGACCAGTTGCTTCTTTTCTTTCAATCAAAGAGCTAGGCAACAACGGAGGAGGATTTTTTGGTGTCAATTCAGCTCATCCATTTGAAAATCCCAATGCGTGGAGCAATGTATTACAAATTGTCCTTATGCTTTTATTGCCAACCGCACTTCCTTTTACGTACGGAAAAATGATCGGACAGCGTAAGCAAGGTCGCATCTTGTTTGTAGCGATGAGTATGCTCTTTATTGTTATTTTAAGTACAGCGTTTGTAACAGAGTGGGGCGGCAACCCAAGACTTGATGCTTTTCATTTAAATGAGGCGAGCGGTTACATGGAAGGCAAAGAAGTTCGTTTTGGAGTCGGCATGTCAACTCTGTACGCCATCGTGACGACAGCGAGTGAAACAGGCGCGGTTAACGCGATGCACGATACCCTTACGCCTCTTACCGGGTTATTGACGCTTGGAAATATGATGTTAAATACCGTATTCGGCGGTGTCGGAGCAGGATTTATGAATGTCATGATGTACGTCATCATCGCCGTATTTTTATCAGGTTTAATGGTTGGAAGAACACCAGAATACGTAGGTAAAAAAATTGAAGGAAAAGAAATGAAGCTCATCGCCGTGACGCTTATTCTACAGCCGCTGTTAATTTTAGGGGGAACAGCCGTGGCGCTCACTACTCATTTAGGAATAGAAGGTATATCAAACCCAGGCTTTCACGGGTTAAGCCAGGCACTGTATGAATTTACGTCGTCAGCAGCAAACAATGGATCTGGTTTTGAAGGACTGGGTGACGCAACGCCGATTTGGAACATTTCTACGGGAATTGTTATGTATATTGGACGCTACTTCGGACTAATTACGATGCTGGCAGTATCAAGCTCACTAGCAGCTAAGCAGCTTGTTCCTGAAACACCTGGGACATTTAAAACGGATACGTCTTTATTTAGCGGCATTTTAATTGGAACTACCGTTATTGTAGGGGCACTTACGTTTTTCCCAGTGCTTGTACTTGGGCCGGTTGCTGAGTATTTAACACTGTAATAAAGAAAGCGGAGGATCATAATGAATAAACGGAATTTTGTGAATGATCTTGAATTAGAGCGTAACAGTCACATTCAAGGTTCTGTAGATAAACAGGCTTCATCGATTTTTATTCAATCAGTAAAACAGGCTTTTATCAAGCTAAGCCCAAGAACGATGATAAAAAATCCTATCATGTTCGTAGTAGAAATCGGGTTTATTATTACGCTTTTTTTAGCCGTTGTTCCGGATCTTTTCGGAGAAAGTACAGTAAGCACAGGGTTTAATGTTTCCGTATCTCTCGTGTTATTTTTTACAATTGTTTTTGCTAATTTTGCAGAAGCATTAGCAGAAGGACGAGGAAAAGCACAGGCCAATTCATTAAAGCAATCGAAAGGGGATATTACAGCTAATAAACTTCAAAACGGGGAAATAACACAAGTTTCCGCATCGCAGCTAAAAAAAGGCGATATCGTCGTCGTTTCACAAGGCGAAATGATTCCTGGAGATGGAGAAATCATTAAAGGGCTGGCATCTGTTGATGAATCGGCCATTACGGGTGAATCGGCACCTGTTATGAAAGAAGCAGGCGGGGATTTTAACTCTGTAACTGGAGGTACAAGAGTTGTCAGCGATGAAATTACAATTAAAATTACGTGTGAGCAAGGTGAATCGTTTTTAGATAAAATGATTTCGCTTGTTGAAGGAGCAGAGCGTCAAAAAACGCCAAATGAAATTGCGCTAAATACGGTTTTAACAAGTCTGACGGTTATTTTCTTACTAGTTGTTGTGACGCTTCCTGTATTTACAAACTACTTACATTTTCAACTCGACACGGCTATTTTAATTTCACTGCTCGTCTGCCTTATTCCTACGACAATTGGAGGATTATTATCGGCCATTGGAATTGCTGGGATGGACCGAGTCACGCAGTTTAACGTGATTGCTATGTCAGGAAAAGCAGTAGAAGCAGCTGGTGACATCAACACAATTATTTTAGATAAAACCGGCACAATTACGTTTGGAAACCGAATGGCTCATGAATTAATGACTGTAGAAGGCATAGACGAACGTGAACTTTACAAATGGGCGTTTGTTTCTTCTCTTTATGACGAAACACCGGAAGGGCGCTCAGTGGTTGATTTTATTCAAACTCGCATAGGAGTAGAAGACCTTAGAAAAACGCAGGGAACGTTTGTAGAATTCAAAGCTGAAACGCGAATGAGCGGCATTGACTTACAGAACCTATCTGTACGAAAAGGGGCAGTGGACGCCGTCACGGCATGGGTAGAGTCGAATGGCGGAAAGATTCCCTCTGATTTGCAGCAAAAAGCAAACGAAATTGCAGGAGCTGGTGGCACGCCGCTTGCCGTCGCCGCTGATGACAAAATTTATGGCTTGATTTATTTAAAAGACACGGTAAAACCAGGAATGAAAGAACGCTTTGATGAACTTCGTAAAATGGGCATTAAAACAGTCATGTGTACAGGAGATAATCCGCTAACCGCAGCAACCATTGCAAAAGAAGCGGGAGTAGATGAATTTATTGCGGAATGCAAGCCAGAAGACAAAATTCAAGTCATTAAATACGAACAGCAGCAAGGAAAGCTAGTTGCTATGACAGGTGACGGGACAAACGATGCCCCTGCACTTGCTCAAGCTGATGTTGGCTTAGCAATGAACAGCGGAACCTCAGCTGCTAAAGAAGCAGCAAATATGGTGGACTTAGATTCGGATCCTACTAAAATCATTGAGGTCGTTTCGATTGGAAAACAGCTATTAATGACAAGGGGTGCCTTAACTACATTCAGTATCGCAAACGATATTGCTAAGTATTTCGCTATTATTCCAGCGATGTTTACCTTGGCGATTCCGCAAATGGAGGCTCTTAACGTAATGAAGCTGAATTCACCTCTATCTGCCGTATTGTCAGCGCTCATTTTTAATGCGGTCATTATCCCGCTGTTAATTCCTTTAGCTATGAAGGGAATTGCGTATAAGCCGATGAGTTCTAACGCCCTATTGCGAAAAAATTTGCTCATTTACGGGTTAGGTGGGGTATTGATTCCATTCATTGGGATTAAAGCGATTGACTTACTACTTTCATTTGTAATGTAGAGGAGAAGAAACGATGATACAAGCAGAACGAACGGGAAGCATTATTATTCGCTTAACAATTATGATGATCATTCTTTGTGGTCTTATTTATCCTGTTGTGATGACAGGTATTGCTCAGACGGCTATTCCAAGTAAAGCAAACGGCAGCTTAATCTATTCAAACAAGCATCAAGTTATCGGTTCTAAGCTGATTGGGCAGCAGTTTACGAGCAATGAATTTTTTCATGGCAGGGTCTCTAGTATTGATTATAACGGGGCAGGGTCTGGCTCGTTGAATTTAGCACCTTCAAATAAAGATCTTACGAACCGTATCGCGAAATCAGTAGCGGCGTGGAAAAAAGAAAGCGAGGTACCAAAAGAAGGAATTCCAGTTGATGCCGTCACAAATTCAGCTTCTGGACTCGATCCGGATATTACCCCACAAGCTGCATATGCACAAGTAGAACGCGTGGCAAAAGCAGCCGGTATTAAAACCAACACGTTAAAAGAGCTGATCAAAGAACATACTAAGCAAGGAGTTTTTGGTGAAAAACGAGTAAATGTAGTAGAGCTGAATTTAGCTGTTCAACGAGAGCGCTAATTACATGCACGCGCTTCATGTATTGAAGCGCGTGTGATAAAGGGGCACAAACAATGAAAGAAAAAGAAGCTCATCCATACTTTCGAAGAAAAACTCCGGAAGAACTATTGCGTGAACTTCATGATCAGAAGCGCGGAAAGCTTAAACTCTACATCGGCGCCGCGCCGGGAGTAGGAAAGACGTATAAAATGCTTCAAGATGCGCACGATTTAGTCAAAGAAGGCGTAGATGTCGTAGTTGGATATGTAGAAGCACACGGCAGGGATGAGACTAACGAGATGATCGGAAATCTAGAAGTAATCCAAAGAGAAACCGTTTTTTATAAAGGAAAAGAATTGCAAGAGCTTGATTTGCTGGCGATTGTAAGAAGGCGCCCAAAAGTTGTAATTATCGATGAACTTGCTCACACAAATGTTCCAACAAGCCGTAATCAAAAGCGATTTGAAGATGTTTCTTACCTGCTCAACCAAGGTATTTCAGTCATGTCAGCAATGAATATTCAGCATATGGAAAGCGTACATGATCTCGTATATGCTGTTACCCAGGTAAAAGTTCGTGAAACAGTGCCAGATTTATTTATTCAGCAAGCAGATGAAATTCAGCTTGTCGATGTTACGCCAGAACAGCTGCAAAAGCGGCTTCGTGAAGGAAAAATATACGAATTCCATAAAATTGAACAAAGCCTGCAGTCGTTTTTTAAGCTTGCGAATCTCCATGCCCTTCGTGAATTAACGCTCAGAGAAATAGCGGATGAAGTGGACGGTAAGCTGATTCATGCGCATGAAATTGGCGTAACAGGTATTTGCGAACGTATTTTAGTATGCATTCAATACAGTGAAACAGCTGAAAAATTAATTCGGCGAGGCTGGAGAATGGCGAACCGATTGAAAGCAGATTTACTGTTGCTTCATGTTTTTACAGGCGAGCAAACTGAAAGGCAAAAAGCACAAATCAAACAGTGGCAGGCATTCGCTGATCGTTTTCACGCATCGCTAATTGTTGAAGAAGCTAAAAAGCAAAAACCAGCTGCAGTGATTGTGAACGTAGCCAAGCAGTATCGCGTTACTCAAATCTTACTAGGGCAATCAGCAAGGACAAGGTGGGAAGAGATTCGAAAAGGGTCTATTGTGAATACGATTATGAGACAGACTCATAACATCGACATTCATATTGTTTCAGATTCAGCAAAGCAATAACAATAAAAGGAGAATATTAGTGAATATTGCGTTCTTTTTACTCCCTAAAAAAGAAGTCGTTACACTATCGACGCAGTCAACGATCCGTCAAGCATTGGAGAAAATGGAGTATCATCGCTACTCTTCTGTACCGCTCATTAACCAAAAAGGAGAATATGTAGGGACTTTGGCAGAAGGAGACTTGCTATGGAAGCTAAAAAGCCTAGAACATATAGAACTCCATGAGTTAGAACACCTACGAATTGAGGAAGTTCCAAGGCATCGCGATTACGAAGCTATCACCATTAATGATGAAATGGAAAGTATTTTGTCACGCGCGTCTGAACAAAATTTTGTGCCGGTTGTAGATGATCAAAATATTTTTATTGGGCTCGTGCGGCGAAGAGAGATTATAGAGTATTGCATCTCTCAACTTTTTATACATGGAGAAACGCCTCTAAATGTGAAGATTTAGTTAAGTTTGCGTAAAAAACATAATTTTTACATAAAAGGTAGTCTCTTTTTATATAATTAATGTTATAATAAGAGATGTAAAGACGAAACTTGCGTAATGTAAGCCTCTAACATTTGTTAGAGGTTCTTTTTTTACATAACATAAAACATTTGATTTCAGTTCTTTCTATGGTTAAGTTAGAATAAGTGTTAAAGTAAGAGGTTTCTTGCTTTTTTACATAAGAAAAGTGAGCTGTACAAAGGAGACAAAGTATATTGACTACGGAAAAAACAAAAAGCGATCAATTACGCAGCATATTCAAAACTATTATCTTCGCTATCGCTCTAGTATTTATGATTCGCGCATTTTTATTTTCTCCGTATATTGTAGAAGGCGCTTCAATGAACCCAACGCTGCATAACGGAGAGCGTTTGTTTGTGAATAAACTGTCGTATTCGCTCCATGATATTCGCCGCGGAGATATTGTGATTATTAAAGATGAGGCTAAGAATAAGCATTATGTAAAAAGAGTAATCGGTCTGCCAGGTGAAAAAATCGAAATGAAAAAAGATCAGCTCTATATTGATGATAAAAAAGTAAGTGAACCTTATTTAAAAACGAATCGTCAAATTGCCAATAACATGGATATGGAGCTTACGGGAGATTTTGAACCCGTTCAAATACCTAAAAACGAAGTATTTGTAATGGGTGATAACCGTCTGTACAGTATGGATAGCCGCAACGGTCTAGGTCTCATCGATAAAAAACGGATTGTCGGAAAAAGCGAATTTGTATTTTACCCCATTAAAAAAATAAGAAAAACAACGTAAAAAGAAATGCCGGCGAAGGTATTTCTTTTTTTGTGCCTATGTCTACTCGGCTTCTAGATGGGCAAGCTAAGGAAAAAAGGTGTGAATGAATTGAAGACAGCCTATGAAAAATTATTTAAGCATTTTAAATTTGTTGATGCTCTTGAGATGAAAAACCGATTAGCAATGGGACCTATCCTCACATACGCTTCACGGGAAAACGGAGAAATATCTGATATCGATCTGACTTTTTACGAAAAACGAGTAGGGGGCGTCAGTACGGTAATTGTCGGCCCTGCGTTTATCACAGAAAATGGCCAAGTAGCACATGGTCAAATCGGCATTCATCGTGATCAGGTCATACGAAAGCTTCATCAACTAACTCAAATGATACATAGGAGAGGAGCTAAAGCGATTCTTCAACTATCGCACGGGGGAAGAAAGTGCGTAGAAATGAAAAATAAACGGGAAGCCATTAGCCCAAGTGAAAAGCCTCATAAACGTAAAGGGAAAAAGCCTGTTCAAATGACCGAGCGCGATATAACTTATATTGTTCAAGCGTTTGGCGAAGCTACCACCAGAGCTATGGAAGCAGGGTTTGATGGAGTAGAAATTGACGGAGGAAATGAATGTCTACTGCAGCAGTTTATGTCAAGGCAAGCCAATGAACGAATTGATTCTTATGGTGGAAGTGCAGAAAACCGCTTCACTTTTGCACTTGAAGTTATTCGTGAAGTGACGCGTCGAGCAGCACATGCGGGCAAACCATTTATTGTGGGATATACATTAGCGCCCAAAGAAAAAGGCTATTTAGGAAATAAAGTGGAAGATACATTTGAGTGGATTGATCGTCTTGTTTATACAGAAATTGATTATTTGCATATCAGTGCTTTGCATGAACCTACCTTAAATAGTGAAGAAAATCGTTCACTTCTTTCTTCGATTATTAAGCACGTCAATCACCGGGTCCCTCTTGTGGGTACAGGAGGACTTACGGCAACAGAAGTAGCAGAAGCTTTTGAGCAAGGTCTGGCTTTAATTACGATTGAACAAGCATTAGTCGTACAGCCAGATTGGGTAGAAAAAGTGATAAATAGCGATGAGCCCGCTTCTATGGATGTGACGTCATTAGATAAAGATGTGAGTTTGCCACCTGAAGTGCTAGCTCACTGGCAAGATACGCATAAAAACGACCGCCCTTATTAAGTGAGCGGTCGTTTTTATGTTGTTGACTTAACAAGAAGAATTTTATTTTACTGATACTATAACCAAGCAGCGTACATAGACTAAAAGAAAAACCAAAAACACAGTTGACTTCTAGGAATAGTTAGGATTACAATATAAACAACTTATTCATAAAACGGACAGCTGATCGGACATACCGAAGGCTTCTAGCAAACAACTGTTGGAGGCCTTTTTGTGCTTTCTAACAGAAGATGAAAGTGGAGGGACAACATGAAAAAGTTAATTACGTTTGCACTTATTGGCTTTTTAGCTCAGTTAATTGATGGATCACTCGGAATGGCATACGGAGTGACATCAACTACGCTGCTTTTAACGTTTGGAATTGCACCAGCTGTGGCTTCCGCATCTGTTCACTTAGCAGAAGTTGTAACAACGGCAGCTTCGGGTGTTTCGCATATTAAATTTGGAAATGTAGATAAATCGATGGTGTTAAAACTAATTATCCCAGGTTCCATCGGAGCTTTTGTAGGAGCCTGCTTTCTAAGTAATTTACCCGGAGATGCAGTAAGACCTTACGTTTCAACATTCTTATTGCTCCTAGGAGTTTATGTGTTATTTCGTTTTTTATTTACGTTTAAAACAAACGAAGAAAAGAGCACCAAACCTTTATCGACGAAGCAGTCCATTCCGTTGGGATTAATTGCTGGATTTGCTGATGCTACAGGAGGAGGCGGCTGGGGGCCGATAGCAACGCCTGTATTGCTAGCTAAAAAAGGCACAACAGCACGGAAAGTCGTTGGAACCGTGGATACAAGTGAATTTGCTATTGCTGTCTCGGCTACACTTGGCTTTTTAATTTCTCTTGGCTGGGAGCAGGTAAACTGGTTCTGGGTAGGCGCCCTTATGATTGGCGGAATTATCGCGGCTCCGATTGCTGCATGGTTTGTTCGTATTATCCCGGCTCACTTGCTTGGTTCACTTGTTGGTGGGTTTATCATTTTAACAAATGCTCGAACACTCTTAAACACATGGGTATCCAGCAGCTCAACTCAGATAGCTGTATATGTATTCATACTTATTGTGTGGGCAGCAGCCATCATTTACTCACTGTTACAAGGGAAAAAATATAATCAAAATCGAAACGTAGAAGTTTCATAATAAAGAGGATGGAATAAAAGTAGCTTAGTTAAAGGGAGATCTGAACGTGTTTGATTCTTGATGGAGAATCAAATGCGTTCAGATTTTTTTATGGTTAGGGTGAAGGTAGTTTCATGTATGTAGTGGCCTCTAGCTGTTGGCTGGAGGGCAAGGCGAGGACTCCTGCGTGAAAAGCGGAACAGATGAGATCTGGCAGGAGCGACCGCCCTCGAAAAGCGAAGTCTTGTACGGAAATCAACAGCGGTGTCACAAGGGATCCCTATTAGCGCATTATCCCATTTGTTCGTCTTTAGAGTGGGGTGATTTCCTAATGTCTCAATCTCTTTTATTATCTGAATTCCGTAAAATAGAGAAGCGTAGATATTTTTTTTGCGTCTTATGATACAATAGACGAGTTCATTCATGAGTGGGAATACTTTCTAACACATATAAAATTCATTGAATCGTCGAGGTGTGAAGAGTAAGTGGTCTATTTTATTTTAGTATTAGTAGCAGCTATCGAAGTAATTGTCTTATTGATTAATCGACCTGTATTTGCAAACATTCCGTATGTTCAAGTATATATTGTTCCTTTGTTAATAGTAATTGTCATCACGATGTTACTTTCGCGAAATCCAAAGAGATTTATGCGGTGGTTCAAACAAGGGCTTATTACGATTTCAGTCGTTGTGCTTGTATTCGTACCGGTTCTCTATGCCAAAAATCTCCCGCTGTATGGTTATAATGAAGCAAAAAAAATGCTTGCGCAAAGAGAACAGCTCTTACTAAGTCAGTTCCAAAAAGGAAAATACGTATATCCAGCAAAAGACAGCCCTAAAAAATACCGTTATCTATTTAAAGTCAATCGTGGAAACGGCATGCTTGAATATGTATTCGACCCATACACAGGCGGTTATGAAGTTGTGACAGATGTGATAAAAAAATAAAGGTTTAGCTTATTTAAAGCTAAGCCTTTTAATATGAGAAAAATTGAAACTTTTTGAAAATCTGTGCGTATTTATTAAAGAACGTTCACAAAAAAGTCACAAAAGGAGTTGCACAATGGGGAAGTTAGAATACCGACTGCTAAAGCCTGATGATACGTTTGTATCTATTTATCACTATCAATCTATTGAACTTGAACAAATTTTAGCAAGAAGAGAATGCGAATTTTTTGTTAAAGAAGGAGTAACGTATAAACAAACTTCATCTGCAGTCGAAGATGATATACATATTATTTATGTAAAAGAACATGAACATGGGCCGAAAGAGCAAGCAGAAGACGATAACAGAGAGATTACGTTAGAAGTACGCGAACTGAATTCTCTTCGAGGACATCCGATTTTATTCGTCTCTTCATTTTATACGCATTTGGACGTATTAAGCTATATCGGAACAGTTTATACATACTACAATGGATGGGAATGGGAAAGAGACTCTGCGGAAATTGATGAAGATCGCAGCGTGTACAGTTTATATGTAACAAAAACAGGCGTAACGTATGAGGGGGGGAAGGCGTAATGTCAAAAACAAAAAAAATGATGGCCGGGGTTTTGACCACAGCTTTAATGACATCGCTCGTTGCCTGTGGTTCAACTGATCAGGCAAGACCAGCTAAACCGAAAGATAAATCGTGTGACAAGTGGAAGTGGGATGAAGATACCCAAACGTACTACTGTTCAGATTCTTCTTCTTCGCACAGCGGCTCATATTATCACGGAGGCCGCTACTACGGCTCTAAAAAACAGTTGACCTCATCATCGGCCTATAAATCATTTAAATCAAGCAGCTCGTATAAATCTGGAATTGGGAGCGGCTCTAAAGGCGGTTTTGGCGGGTAATGCATAAAGAAAAGCGAGAAATGTTTTATAAAGAAATTGAAGATTTTTGGCACGATTTATACGGAACAGAGTATGCTCTTTATGACGTACATACAGAGTCTTCTCATATCATTGATTCTATTAAAGAAGCTGCAAATCAAATTGGTGAATTATTTTTTAAAACTGCACCTTTACTTCGTTCGTTAGATGATCAGACGCTTTTTTCTTTAGGATTTCCAAAAGACACCCTCCCGTACCTACGACTGAAAACGATGGAAACAGAAAGTGTGATTTCGCGCCTTGATTTTGCTGTTACGACTGATCAAATCAAGCTTTTAGAACTAAATGCGGATACGCCTACGTTCATTAAAGAATTATTTCATGTAAATGAGTTAGTCTGTCGGCATTTTCAAGTACAAAACCCTAATAAGCTTGAAGAAAAAAAGCTTGCTTTAGCATTAAAACACGCCATTTTTGAAGCTCATAACGAGCTCGATAGAACGAACTATCCAAACGTCGTTTTTTCTTCACACGATACGCATGAAGAAGATAAGTTAACGACTCTTTATTTAATGAAGCTAGCCGATGTAGATGCTACATACGTTCCATTATCGCAGCTTCGAATTGTCCCTTCCTCTACAGTGGAAGAAGGTGAACATATAGAAGCGGGCGTGTATGATCAATATGGACAAAAAATAGACGTACTCTATCGCCAAACTTATCCGCTTGAACATTTAATTGAAGATGAAGATCCGAGTACGCATGAAAAAGTCGGACACATGCTTTTAACATTAGCACAGCAAAAACAAGTAGCCATAATCAATCCGCCTTCTGCATTTTTGCTGCAGTCCAAAGCCGTGCAAGCACTCATTTGGGCTTTGCATGAACAACATCATCCTTTCTTCACTAAAGAAGAGCATCACATCATTGAAACATACTTTTTACCAACGTATTTAGAAGAAGATACATTTATTGGAAGAAAACAAACATTTGTGAAGAAACCATCCTTTGGTCGTGAGGGAGATACCGTTGAAATTTATAATGAAGACGGAATCAAAATAGACGAAGATCAGCATAAGACATATCAAGAATACACGGCTGTGTATCAACAGTTTATTCCTTTGCCAACTGCAACGATGAAGACTCAAACGCAAACAATAGAGGCTCATATCATGTACGGGTGCTTTTTATTAAATGGAAAAGCAAGCGCAGTAGGAATACGAGCTGGAAATCAAATTACGGATAACGAATCGTATTATTTGCCGATTGGATTAAAATGAAAAGGGGAATAAAAATGACACAATGGATTGATTGGGCTAGTATAGGGAGTTTTTTATCTCACGTAGCGGTAGGGTTAGGGTTATTATTTATCGGAGTTATGGTATTTGAATTAACAACAAAATTTAATGACCGTGAACTCATAAAAAAAGGCAATGTGGCGGTCGCTTTGAAGTTATGGGGAAAAGGAATTGGGCTTGCTATTGTCATTTTTACTGTATGGAGCAACAGCTTAAATTTAGTAGATGCAACTCTTTGGGGAGTAGTAGGTATCATTACTCAAGTAGTGGCATATTGGATTATTGAATTTATCATGACGCCTAAAACGAGCCTAGCCAAAAAAGTAGAAGAAGGAAATATAGCGGTTGGAGTAACTCTTTTTGCAGCGTCGGTTGCCGTCGGCCTTATTGTAGCCGGAAGCTTAACATATTAAAAGAAGGCGATTCCTGTTTTACGGGGAATCGCTTTTTTTATGTCCAGATTGCTCGTGTTCACTTAGTAATAATGTACGTGTATTTTCACGGTCGGCACGAACAATTTTTTGCTGTGTGTAAAGCGGAATGACAAAGAGCAAAATAAATAAAAAAACATAGCTCATTTTTGTTATCCTCCCATGTAAATTGTAAACGCCTGCTAATAGTGTGTGACAAACAATACGTAAATATAGCATATTTGACTGGGTGAACTGGAAAAAATTGAGGGATGCAAAAAGAATATAATCTCACCTTCAACAAAAACTAAAAGCAGTATAGAGGCACGTCTTTTATTAAGAAAGGAGTTGGAAAAAGTGAAAAGGTGGCTCATTTTGTGCTTATTGATTGTAATCGCAGCTGGATGTGGACGCCCAGACGAAACGTCTCAACCGAGCATTTTCCTTATACCAGAAGGGTACAAAGGATGGGTTATGGTCGAATATGATAAAGATAACGGAAACCCCAGCAAGACAGAAGGAGACTACACTGTATTTAAAGTAAATGACCAGGGAGTCGGGAAAACCAAAACGCTTTTAAGCGGCGGCGGCTGGGCAAGAAATAAATATTTCTATGTAAATAAGAATGGAGAGCGAAAGCAATTGAAGCAGGGGAAGATGATTCATGGAACGACTCAAGGTAATAAAAATCATACGGTAACCTACTTTTTCGTCGGCACCGCAAAAGAGTTCGATAAGGCCGGAGACTATCGAAGAAAACTTACCGAAGAAAGTTCTTCGTAAAAAAAGAAACGTTGCCTCTTCGGCAACGTTTCTTTTCTATCTTCATTTAAATGTGCAAAAGACGGTATCTTTTAAACGTTGAATTTCGCTTAATGCTTCTTCTTGCTTATGAATTACCCAATCTGGCAATGAATGTTCAACCGACAGCTCGTCGAAACAAGCCCCGCATGTTTTAACTTCAATATAAGATTCAATATACTGAAGGTGATCTAAGTTATAAGCCCAAAGTCGACGTTCAGGGCATATCGTTTCTAAGTAAAGCGGAAGCTGAAAAAAAGGATCTACTGCTTCAGAAAGTTCTAACGGTCCTTGGCTATCAGCGTTGGTTACGTCTAGATAACCGCAGTGAGGACACGTGCATGAGTGCGTTGACCCGCTCAATTTTTTATCCAGTTTTACAACTCGCGCACATAGTTCGCAGTTTGGACATTTTACTAAGATAAAGTCAAGGAACTTATCTAAAAATTGTTGCTGTATTACTTGCTGATTTGTCATTTTTTGTACCTCTAACTGTCAAACTTTTTTTAGTTACGAAAATAAATCATGAAACCTACATACTATTCATAACACATGATGAGGGTTAAAACAACAAAAACCCTTTTCGACAGAAGGGTTGTGTGCTATAGTATGACAAATCAGAATAAATAAAGAAAAATGGTGAGAAAAAATGAGTCAAAACGAACAATGGACATCAAAACTCGGCTTTATCTTGGCATCTGCCGGTTCTGCAATTGGAATCGGAGCCATTTGGAAACTGCCTTATGTAGCCGGAACAAGCGGAGGAGGGGCCTTCTTTTTACTGTTTATCTTGTTTACAGCAATTATTGGTTTGCCGCTTTTACTTGCTGAATTTGTACTAGGTAGACATACACAAAAAGAAGCAATTCGTGCATATGATGCAGTTGCTCCCGGTTCCCTATGGAAAGCAATCGGGTATTTAGGCGTGATTACATGCTTTATTTTATTATCCTTCTATAGTGTAGTAGGAGGCTGGATTTTGCAATATATTTTTGCAAGCGTCACGGGTCAGCTGAATGGAGTAAGTGACTACGGGAGTTTATTTAACTCGACCATTGCTAATCCAACACGTGCTGTTATCTCTCAATTTGTTTTTCTTCTTTTAACAATTGTTGTAGTAGCAAGAGGCATTCAAAATGGTATTGAAAAAGCAAACAAAATTTTAATGCCTGCTCTCTTTATTTTATTTATTATTATCATTATTCGTTCTTTAACATTAGAAGGGGCAATGGAAGGCGTATCTTTCTTTTTGTATCCAGATTTTTCAAAGCTCACATCCCAAACCATTTTGTTTGCGATGGGACAAGCATTCTTTTCCCTTAGCGTAGGCGTTTCAGTTATGGTTACGTACAGTTCGTATCTATCTAAGCAGCAAAACTTGCCAAAATCGGCTATTTCAATTTCAGCGTTAAATATTTTGATTTCTTTACTAGCAGGACTGGCAATTTTCCCTGCCGTCTTTTCAATGGGTGTAAAACCGACGGAAGGACCAGGTCTTTTATTCATTGTATTGCCTTCTATTTTTGAACAGCTTCCGTTCGGAATTGTGTTTCAAACTTTCTTTTTGGCGCTGTTTTTATTTGCCACTTTGACATCTGCGTTTTCGATGTTAGAAATTATTGTTGCTTCTTTAGCCAAAGGAGAGCAGCATAAGCGTATAAAGCTATCTTGGATTTCGGGCTTGCTAATCTTCGTGGTAGGAATACCTTCAGCGCTATCATATGGTTTATTAAGTGACGTATCGATCTTTGGAAAAAGTATCTTTGACGCTTTCGATTTTCTTGTAAGTAATATCCTTATGCCACTCGGAGCTCTTTTAATTGCTATCTTTGTTCCTTGGAAAATGAAAAAAGATGTGCTAATTGAAGAATTTAAGCACGGTTCAACGAATGTGAAGCGCTGGTTCTCTTTATGGCTTCTTGCCATTCGATATATCGCACCTGTTTTAATTATCATTGTATTTATTAACATGCTAGGCTTTATCTAACAAAAAAACGCTGTTAAAACGCTTGGTTTTAACAGCGTTTTTTTGAAGGAAGAGGAGGAGTATGATGCTTGATTTCTTGTATGATATGTTTGTAGGGGCAGGGGTATTCATTTTATTAATAATTCTGTTGCTAGTAGCGAGAAAGTCAGGGAAACGCAAGAAATAGGCGGGTATAATTCCCAGTGTAAAAACCCCAAAAAAGACTAACACCACAGAATTAAACTATGATAATATATTATCCTATGAGCATAATCAATGCTCACATATGTTGTGATGAAGCGTTTTTTAGAAAGAGGGATCATCTTGAGTGGAGAAGTTCTTGTCAAGATTTTATCTCAAGCGTATGAACAAAAAAAGACATTACCAATCGTCTCATTCTCGTCTTTTTTTGAACAAAAAAAGGTGGGCTTTCGTTTAAATAACGATGTGTCCGCTGATATTATCTACCATACGCTTATGTGTATTCAGAGAAAAACGTGTGTCCAAGATGTGTTAGTGGAAGTACTAAAAGTTGATAGTCCAAACAATGACGGGGCATTTTCTGATTGTGTATATATTTTAGCAAATGGTACAAAACAGCAAGTGAAAGAATGGGTTCAACCCTTACATCCTAAAAGAGTGAAACAAGGATATCAGCACGGGACACCCATTGATGCGCCACAGTTAAAAAATGACTACCACGTGTTTGCCGTTACTTGGTCATAAGCGTTTAACCCAAAAAACATCCTGCTGTCGCTGCAGGATGTTTTTTTGTTAATAAGGATGAGCATCGTGTCCTTTTTCATTAGCTTCTTCTACCGCATCAGCAGCTTTGTTACTTCCTAACGGTGAACCGCCTTCTTTTGGCAATTTCCCGTATGTAGGAGTCATTTCTGCTCCCATTTCAATTTCTAGGGAACCATCATCATGCATCAGAAGACCAATGCCATTTGCTACGCGATTGCCGTAGTCAAAATCACATTGAGTTAAAAGCTCAATCATCTTTGTTTGAACGGTATGGTGACAACATTTTAAGCCGTCTACTAAATTTTGAATAAGCTCATCACGTTCCCAGTCCTCTAGTAAATGATAGCGTTCACCAGCTTGCTTAAAGTCATTTGTACGATCAATTTTTTCTTTTTTTATATTTCCTTCAACATAAGGCTGATGAGGTTTTGGATGGTCATGCGCTTCTTGAAGACCTCCAAGAGAAGAAGGCTCATAATTCACATGCGGATTCTGACCTGGAGCAGCATCTACATGATAGGCCATTTGACCATCGCGTTGATTTGTTGCTACATGTTTTTTCGGCGCGTTAATAGGCAGCTGCAAGTAGTTTGTTCCCACCCGGTGACGCTGCGTGTCGGAATAAGAAAACGTTCTTCCTTGCAGCATTTTATCATCAGAAAAATCTAGCCCGTCTACAAGTACACCCGTACCAAATGCGACTTGCTCCGTTTCAGCAAATACGTTGCTTGGATTTTTATCTAGGACCATTTTACCTACTGGGAGAAATGGAAATTGGTCTTCCGGCCAAATTTTCGTGTCATCAAGCGGATCAAAATCCAGTTCGGGATGCTCTCCATCTTCCATGATTTGTATACAAAGTTCCCACTCGGGGTAGTTACCGCTCTCAATCGCTTCATACAAGTCTTGAGTGGCGTGACTAATATTTTTAGCTTGAATTTCTTCTGCTTGCTTTTGGGTCAAATTTTTAATTCCTTGTTTTGGTTCCCAATGGTATTTCACAAGAAACGCATCGCCATCTTTGTTTACCCACTTATATGTATTAACACCGGAACCTTGCATTTGCCGATAGTTAGCAGGTATGCCCCAAGGTGAAAATAAAAAAGTAATCATATGCATAGCCTCAGGGGTGTGAGAAATAAAATCAAAAATACGCTCGGTATCTTGACGGTTTGTCACAGGATCGGGCTTAAAAGCATGAATCAAATCAGGGAATTTAATAGCATCGCGGATAAAAAATATTTTAAGGTTATTTCCTACTAAGTCCCAGTTTCCGTCTTCTGTGTAGAACTTTACAGCAAATCCCCTTGGGTCTCGCATTGTTTCTGGAGAGTCCTTTCCATGAGTTACGGTAGAAAATCTGACAAAAACGGGCGTCTGTTTGCCTGCTCCTGAAAAAACTTTTGCGCGGGTGTATTTTTCAACGGGCTCGTCACCAAGCTTTCCGTACGTTTCAAAATATCCGTGAGCTCCCGTTCCCCGGGCATGAACAACACGTTCCGGTATACGTTCACGATCAAAATGCGAAAGTTTTTCAATCAGCTGGTAATTTTCAAGAGTAGCAGGGCCTCTGTTGCCTACCGTTCGAGAATTTTGGTTATCACGAATGGGGTGACCTTGACGCGTCGTAAGCGTCTGCTCGTTTTCTCCGGCTGCATAGCGTTTGTCTTCCGAGTCACCTGATCCGCTAACATTTGTACCATGAATGCCATTGTGGCTCATAAAATAATCCTCCTTGTTTCAAACATAACAAGACTATTTTTTTCAGCCCTCGCTTTTTTATTCATTAATATGGAAATAATATAAATTTTTAGAAGAAAAGCTGTTTTACTAGAGAGGGGAGCAAATCCGCTAAACGAATAAATTTTAAAAAAGTTTCACATTTCAAAAAAAAATAAATTGTTTTTTTTGAAATATAAAGATAATGTTATGGGTGATTTTTTACCTATTATTAGTGTAGGAAAAGGAATAATATTGGAATATATTAGCTTTTTTGTCGAACTTATTAAGTGTTAAACGACAATAAACTACGACAATATACACCATACAGCTGCGCTGTTGTCGTTTCCTGTAACATAAATGTAATATTAGTGATGTTATTTTGTAATAATGTGTTGTTACAATGTAAACGTCTTATAGATTAGTAGATTATGGCATTGGAGGAACCTTTTTTTATGAAAAAGTTGATATATTCGTTAGCGTTATGTGGATCTTTAACAGTAGTACCTACAATTAGTGAAGCTGCTTTAGGAGATGCTACGCTGCACCCAGGAACAAGTAATTCGGATGTGAAAGAATTACAGCAAAAATTAAAAAACAAAGGTTATTTTACATACGGTACAACAACAAACTATTACGGTTCAATCACGACTAGCGCAGTAAAGTCGTTTCAGCGTGCAAATGGTTTATCTGCAGATGGCATTGCAGGTCCATCTACATTTAATAAGTTGCTAGGAAGCGGAAGTTCATCAATTAGCTCAAGTTCATTGCTGCGCGTTGGTTCAACTGGACCAAATGTACAATCTTTACAGCAGCAGCTAAAGAATAAAGGCTATTTTAAAGGAACTACGACTCAATACTTCGGTTCAATTACAAAAAATGCAGTAATGGCATTTCAACGTGCAAACGGACTGTCTGTGGACGGAATTGCGGGTCCGGCTACGTTAAGCAAGTTAAAAAATGGCGGTTCTAGCGCTTCAACTGGTGGTTCTAGCTCTAGCAACTCAACTATTTTACGTCAAGGTATGAAAGGTTCAGCAGTAAGCAGCCTTCAGCAAAAACTAAAAAATAAAGGTTACTTCTCAGCTGGTGTAACAGGCTACTTTGGCTCAATTACAACAAGTGCAGTAAAATCATTTCAACGTGCAAATGGTTTATTAGTAGACGGAGAAGCGGGTCCAGATACGCTGAATAAATTAAATTCAAGCAGCTCTAGCAGCTCAAAACCTTCAACATCAACAGGAAGTAGCACAAGCTCAAGCTCAGCTTCAAAAGTTATTTCATACGGTAAACGTTTTATGGGAACACCTTATGTTTGGGGTGGAGCTGCGCCTGGAGGATTTGATTGCAGTGGTTACCTTAACTATGTATATCGCAATGCAGTAGGTGTAAGTCTTCCTCGTACAGTTGCTAGCATCTATCAAACTGGTACGCGTGTAAGTTCACCTCAGCCTGGCGATATCGTTTTCTTTGAAACGTACCAACCAGGAGCTAGTCATGCTGGCATTTATATCGGAAACGGTCAATTCATGCATGCAGGTTCTTCAACAGGCGTGACAATCACATCACTAAGCAACTCTTACTGGTCAAAACGTTACTTAGGAGCAAAGCGTTACCTATAAGAGTGTAACAAAAAGGAGTAGTTGTAGAACTATTCCTTTTTTCTATACACTATAAACGTAAAAGTAGGAAATTTTTGCGCGATTTGGTATGATAACTAGGGAACAAATAAAAGGAGTGTATAACATGGCTATTGTAGATGTAACCATTATTCCGGTAGGTACGGAAACGCCAAGCGTGAGTCAGTACGTAGCTGATATTCAAAAAGTATTGGCCAAGCATGAAGATGAAATTACATATCAATTAACCCCTATGAATACATTGATTGAAGGGGAATTAAGCACGCTGCTAAACATTGTTCAAGAGATGCATGAAGTGCCTTTTGAAAATGGTATTCAGCGTGTATGTACAAATTTACGAATTGATGATCGCCGTGATAAAGAAAATCATACGATGGCTGGGAAATTACAATCCGTACAGTCTAAATTAAAAGCGAAATAAAGAATATGCAATACAATAAAAACGCTTGAGTATCCACTCAGGCGTTTTTTATTGTATTTATACTTAATTAGCATGCACAAGAGAAAAAATTTGAAAAGCTACGCGCAGCCGAAGGGTTTCCTCTGACGTGTGAATAGGTCTTTTTAATAACTCTTCGCATTTTTCAATTCGATAGATCACCGTGTTCCGATGAACGAATAACTGCTTAGCAGTCTCTGAGATTTGGCAATTGGAATTTAGATATGTTTCAAGCGTGTCAAGTAAGATGGAGCGATCTTTCTTATCGTACTGCAGCAAACCTTCTAATGTTTGAGAATAGTAATCCTGTAAATCGTTTGCTGGAAGCAACCTCAGCAGTTCTTTAAACTGTTTTGGCTGATAAAATTGAATAAGCTTCGACTGATCTTTAAAATGGATGGTTTCAAGAGCTTCAACAGCTTCTTTATATGAGTCAGCGATTGTAAGTAGGGATTGGCTTTGGTTTCCAACTCCAAATGACATTCGCTTGTCGTAGTGACGGTAAACAGCTTCCTGCAAGCGATGCAAGCATTCTATAATCATAGGTTGAGAATGAGGTGTAAACAAAAGAATATAAAGATTGTCATAGAAAAACAAAACGGCCTCTGTATGACCTGTTGATAACTCATATTGAAGGAGCTCATAGATCATATCATCATCGCTGTAAGGCGTGAATGTAGAGTGGATTTTCCCGACGGCGCAAATATAGCTGTTTCCTGCTGATAAGCCCATCATCTGTGCTTGAAAGGAAGCATCTTCAAGCGTTTTATAATAATTGTTAACAAGCTGATTGAAAAAATCGTTTTTTCGTCGCCGTTCAGCTTCATACAAAGCCTGCTGTCTCATCATTTCGAAGGATAAAACGTTTGTCGCTTGTTCAATCGTTAGGAGCGCTGAATCGGATAAAGAAACTTGGTGTTCAATAAGTAAATAACTGTATTTTCTTGTATGAGTAGCAATCGGAAAAAGCGTAACGGTTTTTTTGGTGTGTAAAAAGGAAAAGGTTGTATATTTTACCGTTCGTAAAAACAGCTGCTTAGCGCCCGCTACCGCTTCTTCCATCGGGAGTGAAAAGGGTTCGCGTTTGTTTGTATAAAAGAGTTCATGGCCATGGGTATCAAAAAGGGCAACGTGAGCATTGCATAACGTTTGAATAGATTGCATAATTTTCTCAATGCCTTTTCCTTGTAAGATGTACGAGGAAAATAGCTGATGTGTGACCATCGCTTGCTGAAGCTCGGCTGTTTTTTTATCTAAAATAAAGCTGAGAGATTCGTTAATAACTGCGCCTAACGTTTCGTCCGTTTGGAAATCAATGATCGGAAAGTGAAGTTCATCAGCTAGCTGACAAATAGAAGCAGGCACGTGTTCGAAAAAGCGCTTCGTTTTTATGGCCAATCCTGCACATTTCTTTTTAGCCATTCCTTCTACAAGTTTTGCTAAGCTTTCTTCATGTTCTTTGAAGTGATAGCCCGTTGTAATTAAAAACTCTCCTTCTTTTAAAAAAGATAAAATATCGGGTGCATCCATCATATTGACGTTATGTACTTTGCGGGTGACTCCTTTTTGCCCGGCTACTACAGATGCTTTTTCATAAATTGGAATGCGTAAAAGAGTTTGTAGTTCCATTATTTATTACTCCTTTTGTTAAAAATTCTCACATTTCCCTGCGCGTATTTTTATCTATCTTTTATTTTATAAGAAAGTTTAGTTAAAATAAATAAAATTTTCAGAAAAAAATGTATAAATTGTTAATGAAGAAGTATATTCAATCCTGTAAGATAAAGTAAATAACATATAATGTTAGAAAAAGTGACGTATATAAAACTTTGTATATTTAGTGATAATAGCTAAAAAAACACTAAATCATTGTAGAAAGTGTTAATGAAAACAATCAGTCATTTTCTTAAAATGAAGATAGCAGGAGGGATAGCAATGGTTGCAGATATGACGGGAAAATCTAAGCTTTGTCAGCAAATCGAAGAAAACGTTAGCTGGTTGTCACAGTTTGGGTTAGATGAAAAAGAAGGGGTCACGAGGCTTTTATATACGGAACAGTGGAATGCAGCTCAAAAGGCATTGGAAGAAAAAATGAAGGGACTTCACCTCAAAACATATTACGATGATGTAGGAAATTTATTTGGACGGTTGCAAGGAACGGGTTCAGAACAACAAGTTATTTTAACAGGATCCCATATCGATACCGTGATAAACGGAGGAAAGTATGACGGGGCGTTTGGTGTTGTGGCAGGTATCATTGCTCTGCAGTACCTTTATGCACATTACGGCTCCCCTACAAAAACCTTAGAGGTCGTATCACTTTGTGAAGAAGAAGGCAGCAGATTTCCTCTTACGTATTGGGGATCAGGCAATATGAATGGATTACACAGCAAAAGTGATGCAAAACATGTTATAAATAAAGAAGGGGTTAAGCTGGATGACGCAATGAAACAGCTCAATTTCGGAAAAGGCCTCCACAGCGAGCCATACCGCACGGACATCGCTTCTTTTATTGAACTACATATCGAACAAGGAAAGCAGCTTGAAATGTCTCGTTGCGATATCGGAATTGTTTCTAGTATCGTCGGGCAGAAACGATTTACAGTATCTGTTAAAGGTGAAAGTAACCATGCGGGCACAACCCCGATGAACATCAGAAAAGATGCATTTTATGCGAGCTGCAAACTTGCTAAAGCATTTATTGAATTGAGTGAAAAATATCATAACGCTTTATACGTAACGGTTGGCAAAATTACACTTTCTCCAAATGCACCGAATGTAATACCAGGATATGTAGAATTCACGGTTGATATAAGACATCATGAATATGAGGTTTTACAAGAGGTAGAACGAGAAATGAAGGAAATTATAAAGCGAACATCAGGGGATTTAGAAGTGAATATCGACTGCTGGATGGATGAAAAACCTGTCGCCATGAGCGAAGAATTATCTGAACTTTCCAAAATTATTTCCTCGGAAAAGAATATCTCCTCCCGAGAATTAGTAAGCGGTGCAGGACACGACTCGCAGGTATTCGGACGAAGAGTTCCCACATGTTTGTTATTCGTACCGAGCCAAGATGGAATCAGTCATTCCCCAAAGGAATTCACCAAAGGAGAACAGTTAGAAAAAGGAGTAAAGGTCTTAATAGAACTATTATATAAACTTGCCTACTAGGAGGAATTTGACATGACTATAACAAAACAGCTTCATACACCGCCGCGTACGATTATGACACCCGGACCCGTAGAAGCAGATCCCCGCGTATTAAGAGCATTAGGAACACCTATTTTAGGTCAGTTTGACCCCGCATTTACGCACATTATGAACGAGACGATGGAAATGCTTCGTGAACTATTTCAAACCAAAAACAAATGGGCTTTTCCCGTTGATGGAACGTCTAGAGCTGGGATTGAAGCCGTTCTTGCAAGTGTAATTGAGCCTGGCGATAAAGTGTTCGTCCCTATTTTCGGCCGCTTCGGCTATTTATTAACGGAAATTGCCGAGCGCTACGGAGCTGATGTACACAACATTGAATGCGAATGGGGAGAAGTGTTTGACCCTGAAACAGTTATTCGTGAAATAAAAAAAGTAAATCCGAAAATTGTTGCAATGGTTCATGGTGAAACGTCTACAGGAAGAATGCAGCGGCTTAAAGAAATTGGTGCTGCATGCCGCAACCAAGATGTTTTATTTATCGTCGACGCAGTAGCCACTATTGGCGGTACGGATGTAAAAGTAGATGAGTGGAACATTGACGCATTGATTGCAGGCACACAAAAGTGTTTATCTGTTCCGTCCGGCATGGCACCTATTACTTACAATGATCGTATTGAAAAAATCATCATGGAACGTAAAAAAGTTGAAAAAGGAATTGCGACAAAAGCAGATGCTCAAACTGTTCGTCTGCGTCCGAATATTATCAGCAACTATTTTGATTTGAGTCAGCTTCAAGACTATTGGAGTGAGCGTAGATTAAATCATCACACGGAAGCAACGTCCATGCTCTATGCTTTAAGAGAAGGGCTGCGCGTTATTTTAGAAGAAGGATTAGAGGAAAGATTTGCAAGGCATCGCCTCCATGAAAAAGCACTTGTAGCCGGTATTAAAGCAATGGGATTATCTTTATTCGGAGATGAGGATTCAAAAGTTCCAACCGTTACTTGTGTTTTAATTCCCCTAGGTATTGACGGAGAGGCAGTTCGTTCTACGCTTCTTGAACAATTTGGGATTGAAATTGCAAGTTCTTTTGGGCCGATGCACGGAAAAATATGGCGTATCGGTACAATGGGATACAGCTGTCGAAAAGACAACGTTCTCTTTACATTGGCTGGTCTTGAAGCAGTGCTTATTCGAAACGGGGCAAGCGTGAATGCAGGTTCTGCTTTACAAGCAGCATTAGAAGTTTACGAGGAAGAAGTAGCGCTGTCTAGTCTGTAAAGATTCGTTTTATTCATCATATAAAGAAAAGAGGAGATTTTCTATGAGCGAATACTTTTTCACACACCCCTATGCATCGCAGCGTACATGTACGTTTGGAAAAAACGGAATGGTAGCAACTAGTCAGCCTCTTGCCGCTCAGGCGGGTCTTGAAATGTTGAAAAAAGGAGGAAATGCGGTAGATGCTGCTATTGCCTCGGCAGCTTGTTTAACGGTTGTAGAGCCTACGTCAAATGGAATTGGCGGAGACGCATTTGCTCTCGTGTGGATAAATGAAGAGCTATATGGACTCAACGCGAGCGGTCCTGCTCCTACTTCTATCTCTATTGAGGCTCTGCGTGCCATGGGGATAAAAGAGATGCCGGCTCGCGGTTTTGTTCCTGTTACGGTCCCAGGTGCCCCCAGCGCGTGGGTGGAGCTGTCAAAACGCTTTGGCCGGTTATCGTTAAAAGAAGTGCTGCAGCCTGCTATTTCGTATGCACAAGAAGGGTTCCCAATCTCCCCGATTTTAGGGTACAATTGGGAACGAGCGTTTGAACGATTTACACACGCATTAAAAGGTGACGAATATAAGCACTGGTTTGAGACGTTTACCAACAATGGATCAGCTCCTAAAGTAGGGGAAGTGTGGCGATCACCGGACCATGCTGCTACGCTGCTTGAAATTGCCGAAACGAATGGAGAATCTTTTTACAGAGGGAATTTAGCTGATAAAATAGCAGCTTTTTCGAAAAAATACGGCGGATTTTTAGCAAAAGAAGATTTAGCAGCTTTTAAAGCAGAGTGGGTGAAGCCAATTTCAACTTCTTACCGAGGATATGATGTGTGGGAAATTCCGCCTAACGGCCAAGGCCTTATTGCACTTTTAGCTTTAAATACGCTAAAAGGCTTCTCTTTCGATGCCAAAGATTCTGTCGATACATATCATAAGCAAATTGAAGCCATGAAGCTAGCGTTTGCAGATGGACAAAAATTCATTACGGATGCTGATAAAATGACAGTAGCTGTTGAAGATTTGTTGAATGATTCTTATGCAAACAAGCGCAGAGGGCTGATTGGTGAAAAAGCGCTTATTCCTGAAGCCGGACAGCCGTCTCATAGCGGCACGATCTATTTAGCGACAGCTGATGGAGAAGGAAACATGGTATCATTCATTCAAAGTAATTACATGGATTTTGGCTCAGGACTTGTCGTACCTAATACGGGCATATGCCTGCAAAACCGCGGGCATAATTTTTCGTTAGATCCACAGCACCATAACCGATTAGAGCCAGGAAAACGAACCTATCATACCATTATTCCTGGATTTTTAACAAAGAATAAAAGTGCTGTAGGTCCATTCGGTGTAATGGGCAAATTCATGCAGCCTCAAGGACATGTGCAAGTCGTCATGAATATGATCGATTTCCATCTAAATCCTCAGGCAGCTTTAGATGCACCAAGATGGCAGTGGATTGAACATAAAAAGGTTCTTGTGGAAAAAGAAATGCCTTCACATATTGTAGAAGCATTAGAACGCAAAGGGCATGATATTCATGTGGCTACGAGCAGACATACGTTTGGAAGAGGGCAGATCATTTTAAGAGATGAACAAACCGGTGTATTATACGGCGGCACAGAAGCGCGAACAGACGGAGCTGTCGTTGCTTATTAGATCACAGAAAAAGGAGTGCGAGAAATGCGACAATTGGATATTTTTATAGCGTTTTTTCGCTCAGGTATGCTCGGCTACGGAGGCGGCCCTTCAGCTATTCCACTTGTAAAAAAAGAAGTGGTCGATACGTACAAATGGATGGATGACGATGAATTTGGCGATTTATTAGCAATCGCCAATACGCTGCCTGGGCCTATTGCTACAAAGCTGGCTGGATACATCGGCTATCGAGTCGGCGGTATTTTGGGTCTCGGGACAGCTTTATTTGCAGCCGTTATTCCAACCGTTTTTTTAATGGTATTGCTGTTAACAACTTTAACGCAATTTAAAGATCAGCCGTGGGTTATGGGCATGACCAAAGCAGTTGTTCCTGTAGTAGGAGTTATGCTCGCGGTTATGACGTGGGACTTTTTTAAAAAATCAACGTCTGGTCTAGGGTGGACACCAGCTATTATCTTACTGATTATTAGTTTAGGGCTAATGGAATTTGCCCATATCCATCCAGCGGTCATTATTATTGTTCTTATGGCAGCAGCTTGGATTCCGCTAAAACGAAAAGGAAAAAAAGGTGAAAGTGCTGAACACAAGCAAAAGAGGGAATGGGTATGATTTATATTCAGCTATTTATGGCGTTTTTTGTTTCAAATATTTTAGGCTATGGAGGCGGACCTGCGTCGATTCCGCTTATTCAAAAAGAAGTCGTGGATCACTATCATTGGCTTACGGTCAAAGAGTTTAGTGAAATGCTGGCAATTGGAAATGCGCTGCCTGGTCCGATTGCAACAAAAATGGCGGGATTTATCGGATATCAGCAGGCAGGGATTTTAGGCTCGGTGGTTGCTCTTTTTGCAACGATTGCTCCATCGGTTTTACTTTTAGTTATTTTACTTCGAATATTATTTAAGTATAAAGATTCGCCAAATGTTAAGAAAATGACGAACTACATTCGTCCCGTTATCGCCATTTTACTTGGCTTGATGGCATATGAATTTTTTATGAATTCATACGGTGATTCAGGTATATGGCAAACTTTATTTTTAGTAGCAGCCAGTTTTCTATTATTGGAAAAATTGCGCGTGCATCCAGCGTTCGTTATTGTCGGAGCACTCGTATACGGAGCTGTTTTTCTTGCTTAAATGAGGCCCTCGAAGGATGAGAGTTTTTTTGTGTAAAAGAGACGAAAAGAGGGGAAGTCATGGTTGAAAAAGCAGCGCTAGAAAACGTTCAGGATTTGGTTAAACTGCGAATGTTGCTCATGAAAGAACTGGGAGAATTAAACGGGAATGAGGAGCTGTTTCGAAAAGCTACAGAAGAATATTTTACTGCAAATATAAATAATCCACATAGCTATACGGCTATTTTAAAAGCGAATGGAGAAATTGTATCAGCAGGAAGCATCGTCTTTTTTATACGTCCGCCTTCACCGAGTAACCTCCAAGGAAAAGAAGCATATGTTATGAACATGTATACAGCTTTTAATCACCGAAAGCACGGCTGTTCTTCAGCTATTTTAAAGCATTTGATGCAGTACTGCCAAAAAAATGGTGTAAATCGAATATGGTTAAATACTTCTTCCGCTGGAAAAAGCTTGTATCAAAAACATGGATTTATTGAATATGAATCTG
Source organism: Priestia sp. YIM B13486 (assembly GCF_042787865.1). NCBI lineage: Bacteria > Bacillati > Bacillota > Bacilli > Caryophanales > Bacillaceae > Priestia > Priestia sp. YIM B13486. The sequence goes on from NZ_JBHZOZ010000003.1 coordinate 465,086, forward strand.
AAATGGAATATAAGTTTGAAAAAAATTAGAGCAGCAAAACTCTTGATAGATATGGGTTTGAAGGAGCTATGGTTTTTAAAAAATAAAAAAAATTAATAAAAAGTGTTGACGAAGATAAAAAAACCATTCATAATACAAATCAACATCACACAACATTACACACAACTTGGAAGCGACAAATAGTTTCAAACGATCGGAACTGATTATCCAAGTACACATACATAGTCAATACTGAGCGTTGATAGGAGCACTAGTAGAAAAAATTTCCCTGTAACAGAGAGCTGACGGTTGCTGCGAGTCAGAACACAAATTTTTTCGAAGTACATTCCTTGAGCATCTTTTCCGAGTAGGAAAAGACGGCCTAGCCGTTATTTTAATGAAGAGGCAAGCAAAATGCTTGCAACTAGGGTGGTACCGCGAATTTTCGTCCCTACTGACTCTTAAGAAAAATCTTAAGGGTGAGTAGGGACTTTTTGTATTTCGGCCCATTATAATTTTATATCCATTACAAGCGATGAAAAGAGCATAGTAGCAAAATCTTCCCTGTATTCAGAGAGCTGATGGTTGGTGCGAATCAGTACAAAAGAGATTGCGAATTACATTCTTGGAGCTTTCTTTTGGCAATAGTCAAAAGCGGCAATAGCCGTTATCTTAATGAAGAGGCAAGCAATGCTTGCAATTAGGGTGGTACCGCGATCAATTCGTCCCTACTGATACAATCAGTAGGGACTTTTTGTATATCCGCATAAGCGGCTGTGTAGGTGTAAAACGGATTTTTCAATACAAACTAAACGAGAAGATCCGTTCAAGGTTATAAAATCAAAGGAGGATTTTTAAAATGACAAAATCACTAGAACAATTACGAGGACAAATCGACGAAATAAATTTAGAAATTTTAGAATTATTAAATAAACGCGGTGAAATCGCACAAGAAATCGGAAAAGTAAAAGGTACACAAGGTGTGAATCGCTTTGATCCAGTTCGTGAACGTAAATCGTTAGATCAAATCTTAGCTAACCATAATGGACCATTCGAAGCTTCAACAATTCAGCATATTTTCAAAGAAATTTTCAAAGCAAGCTTAGAGCTTCAAGAAGACGATCACCGCAAAGCACTTCTTGTATCTCGTAAAAAGAAATCTGAAGATACAATCGTTGACATCAACGGTACAAAAGTAGGACCTGGAAACTTAGAATTTGTAATGGGACCATGTGCAGTAGAAAGCTACGAACAAGTAAAAGAAGTGGGCTTAGCGCTTAAAGAACAAGGTATTACGTTAATGCGCGGCGGAGCGTTCAAACCACGTACATCACCTTACGATTTCCAAGGTCTTGGAGTGGAAGGCTTAAAAATCTTACGTCAAGTAGGCGATGAACTAGGCCTATCAATTATCAGTGAAATTGTTTCTCCTCAAGATATTGAAACGGCTCTCGACTACGTAGATGTGATTCAAATTGGTGCACGTAATATGCAAAACTTCGAGCTATTAAAAGCTGCAGGTTCTGTAGACAAACCGATTCTTTTAAAACGTGGATTGGCAGCAACAATTGAAGAATTCATTAACGCTGCTGAATACATTATGTCTCGCGGAAATGGAAACATTATTCTTTGTGAACGCGGTATCCGCACATACGAGCGTGCAACACGCAATACATTAGATATCTCAGCTGTTCCAATCTTGAAAAAAGAAACGCATTTACCAGTTGTAGTAGACGTAACGCATTCAACAGGACGCAAAGACTTATTATTACCATGTGCAAAAGCAGCGATTGCTATCGGCGCAGATGCTGTAATGGCAGAAGTTCATCCAGATCCAGCAGTAGCACTATCAGATTCAGCACAGCAAATGAACATTCCTGAATTCCACAAATTCATGGAAGAATTAAAAGGTGCAGCAGTAAAATTATCTTAATTTCATAGTGATACAGTGATAAGAAACTAGTAGCAAACATTTCCCTGTCTCAGAGAGCTGACGGTTGGTGGAAGTCAGTACACAAATGTGAGCGAATTACACTCTTTGAGTACTCTTTTACAGAGCGGTCAGCGGATCGTTAACAATTCGAGGTGGCAAGCAATGTTTGCAACTAGGGTGGTATCGCGAGAAAAACTCGTCCCTATGGCGTAGGGGCGAGTTTTTTTATTTTTATAACAGAAAGGAATCGATAATATGAGATATTTAACAGCAGGAGAATCGCACGGACCTCAATTAACAGCGATTATTGAAGGAGTACCGGCAGGGCTTGAATTGACAGCTGAACATATTAATGAAGATTTAGCAAGAAGACAAAAGGGACATGGGCGCGGACGCCGCATGCAGATTGAAAAAGATCAAGTTCAGATTAAAGGCGGGGTTCGCCACGGTGAGACGCTTGGTTCACCTATTGCTTTAGTCGTTGAAAACAAAGATTTTACTCACTGGAGAAATATTATGGGTGCTGATCCAGTCGATCATGATGAAGAAGTAAAGCGACAAATTACAAAACCTCGTCCAGGTCATGCTGATTTAAATGGAGCGATTAAATACGGTCACAGAGATATGCGAAACGTATTGGAACGTTCATCTGCTCGTGAAACGACGGTACGAGTAGCCACAGGCGCAGTTGCCAAACAAGTACTAAAAGCTGTAGGCGTAAATATTGCATGTCACGTGCTTGAAATCGGCGGTGTGAAAGCTGAAAAAATGGCATATGAATCACTGACAGAACTTCAGGAAAAAACAGAAGCGTCGCCTGTTCGCTGCTTAGATGAAGAAGCGGGACAGAAAATGATGAAAGCAATCGATGATGCAAAAGAAAATGGAGACAGCATTGGTGGCGTAGTGGAAGTAGTAGTAGAAGGAATGCCTACTGCAGTGGGAAGTTACGTGCACTATGATCGTAAGTTAGACTCAAAGCTAGCTGCTGCTATTATGAGCATTAACGCGTTTAAAGGCGTTGAAATCGGCGTAGGCTTTGAAGCAGCTCGCAGACCGGGAAGTGAAGTCCATGATGAAATTCTATGGGATGAACAAAACGGCTATACGCGTAAAACGAACAATGCGGGAGGTCTAGAAGGAGGCATGACAACAGGGATGCCGATTGTTGTGCGAGGCGTCATGAAACCTATTCCTACCTTATACAAGCCGCTGCAAAGTGTAGATATTGATACAAAAGAGCCATTTGCTGCAAGTATTGAACGCTCAGACAGCTGTGCAGTACCGGCGGCAGCGGTTGTAGCAGAATCAGTGATTGCTTGGGAACTAGCATCTGCTATTATCGATCAATTTGGGGCAGATCGAATTCAGTTAATTCAAGAAAACGTAAAAAAACATGAAGAATACGCAAAGCAATTTTAATGAATAGAGGAGAATGAAAGGTGAAAACACGTGTATTACTTATTGGCGTCGGCCTTATTGGAGGATCATTAGCGCTAGCTATGAAGAAGCATCGTCACGTCACAGTCGTTGGAGCTGATATCAATACAAATGGAGTACAAGTAGCCAACCAGCTAGGTATCGTTGATTATGTAGCTGAAGATATAAAAACAGAAGCAGCCCAAGCAGATTATATCGTGCTTGCTACTCCAGTAGAGTACACGACAGCATGGATACACGACCTTTCTACTTGGAAGCTTAAAGAAACGGTTATCGTAACGGATGTCGGAAGTACCAAAGGTGAAATTATGAAAGCAGCCGAAGCGCTGAATAAGAAACGTATTTCATTTATTGGCGGACATCCGATGGCTGGTTCTCATACGAGCGGTGCAGTCAATGCACGAGCGGATTTATTTTGTTCGGCGCGCTATATTTTAACGCCGTTTGAAAATGAGCAAAAAGAAAAAATAGATGCGCTTATGCATTTGCTAGAGCCTACAGGTGCACAATTTGTACCGCTTGATGCAGCTACTCATGACCAAATCACTGGAGTTGTCAGTCATTTACCTCATGTGATTGCGACCAGTCTTGTAAGACAAGTAAAAGGATATTCAGCACAGAATCATCTTGTCACGGAAATGGCAGCAGGCGGTTTTCGAGATATTACGAGAATTGCTTCAAGCAATCCTCATATGTGGAGAGATATACTAAAACAAAACCGTTCTATGCTTTTAACATTGCTTGATGACTGGATGAAAGAAATGGAACAAGTAAAACTATTAGTAGAAAAAGGTGACGGTCACGAATTATTTGATTACTTTTCAGATGCCAAAGAATTTCGTGATTCGCTTCACGCATAAAAGGAGAGACATATTGTGACAGTAAAAGCTTTACGAGGAACGATTCAAATTCCAGGAGATAAATCTATTTCTCACCGTTCCGTTATGTTTGGTTCGATTGCAGAAGGAACAACAACGATTAACGGGTTTTTGCCAGGTGACGATTGTCTTAGCACTATTTCCTGCTTTCAAAAACTAGGTGTAGATATTCAAATGATTGATGAACAAAGCGTGGTAGTGAAAGGAAAAGGGATACAAGCTCTAAAAGAGCCATCTGATATTTTAGATGTTGGCAATTCGGGCACCACGATTCGCCTCATGATGGGGATTTTAGCAAATACACCCTTTCATTCAACATTGATTGGAGACGAATCTATTGCCAAACGCCCTATGAAGCGTGTGACCGGTCCGCTTCGTGATATGAATATTCATTTAGACGGTCGAAAAGATGCTAATTTTACACCGCTTGTTATTCGAGGTGGGAAAGCAAAAGGTATACACTATACATCGCCCGTTGCAAGCGCACAAGTAAAATCAGCTATTTTACTTGCTGGACTGCAGGCGGAAGGAATAACTTCTGTAACGGAACCGGCGAAATCACGTGATCATACAGAACGTATGCTAGAGGCATTTGGTGTTAAAGTCGAAGAAGAAGGCTTAACCGTTTCAATTGAAGGCGGTCAAACGTTAAGAGGAACGCATGTAGAAGTCCCTGGTGATATTTCGTCAGCTGCATTCTTTTTAGTAGCGGGGGCTATTATTGCAAACAGCCGCATTGAAATCCAAAAAGTTGGAATGAATCCGACTCGAACGGGTATTTTAGATGTGCTTTCAAATATGGGCGCTTCAATCGAAACAATCAAAGAAACAAAAGAAACAGCGGAACCCTATGCAGATTTAGTTGTAGAAGCTTCTCACTTAAAAGGTACGGAAGTAGGCGGACACTTAATTCCACGCCTAATTGACGAAATCCCAATTATTGCACTAGCTGCCACGCAGGCAGAAGGGATTACAGTTATTAAAGATGCTGCAGAGTTAAAAGTCAAAGAAACAAACCGTATTGATACGGTAGTGAATGAGTTAACCAAAATGGGCGCTAACATTGAAGCAACGGAAGATGGAATGATTATTCACGGAGGTGCAAAACTTCACGGAGCAAATGTAAACAGCCACGGAGATCACCGTATCGGTATGATGCTTGCTGTTGCCTCTTGTATTGCAGAAGGGGAAACAATTATTGAAAATCGTGACGCGGTATCCGTCTCTTACCCGCAGTTTTTTGCTCACTTAGAGTCTTTACAGCAGTAAATTCCCTTATTATGTTAAAATAGCAGTTTGAAAGTTATAAGGAATTTATAAAATTAAAACCAATGACTCTATATTTCGCCTGAGAAATCCGATATAATCATTACAACACCTCTAGTATTAAATAGAATTTGGTGAATGATTATGTTTTTGATGATTGTCTACATCGGGGCCATTTTATTTTTTATAAAAATGTTTATGGATCGAGATTTTATTTGGTTTTTATTCCTATTGCCATTTTTGATGTTTGTTATGTTTTTTGAAACAGACTATCTTGATCATGTCCCTGAATCTGGAAGGTTAATTATCTTTACATTTTCTTTTTTAGTCATTTATGCAATGGTTTTGGTGTATAATCGATACTTTAGAAAAGAAGAATGTAAAGAGTAAACTCAAATGTGAATCCATTGATAATGATAAAAAAAGCATGCCCTACGGCGTGCTTTTTTTATCGCTTGAATTGACATCCACTGGTGTAAGCGGCTTTTTAGCAGGGCCTTCTACCACAGATCCGTCGTAAGAGAAACGAGAGCCATGACAAGGGCAGTCCCACGTGCGGTCACCAGCGTTCCAATTTACTTCACATCCTAAGTGCGTGCATGTAGTATCGACGCAGTGAAGGTTCCCCTGAGGATCTTTATAAGCCCCCGTACGTTTGCTGTTTACATATACGACCGACCCTTCATCATTTTGGAGCTGATCCAGTCCTTTTTCAGGCATTGAAAACTTACCGGTAATAAAGTGTTCAGCCACATCAAGATTTTGACGAAAGAAATGCTTAAGGCTAGGGTCCGCATAAAAACGAGATGGATTATACAACTCTGCATATGGGTTGTCTTTTCCGGTTATTGCATCTCGAATAATATGTGCTGCAATGGTGCTATGAGTCATCCCCCATTTTTTAAATCCGGTGGCAATAAAGATATTTGGCTTGCTTTCTTTAATGGGACCGATATATGGAATTTTATCAAGCGTAAATAAATCTTGTGCAGACCATTTATAACGAAAATGTTGAACAGTAAAATTTTCTTCGGCAAACCTCTGAAGGGACTCATAGTGGAACATAGTATTAATTCCTTGTCCAGCTTTGTGGCCTTCTCCACCAATTAAAATGAGTTCTTCTCCGTCAACTTTTGTTGAACGCAGAGAATGAGTAGGCTGATCAGCACTTAAATACATGCCTCCAGGGTAAGTTTGTTCAACTTTTGCTGCTAACACATACGAACGTTTGGCATACATACGCGTATAGTAAAAGCCCGCTCCATCATAAAATGGAAAGTGTGAACACGCCACTACATATTTGCAAGAAATTCGATGTCCGTCTCTTGTGACAACGGTGGGCGACGTGCTTTCTTCTACATCCGTTGCTACGGTGTTTTCAAAAATCGATCCGCCGTTTTCTGTGAATTTTTTTACTAAATGAAGCAGGTATTTTAACGGGTGAAACTGAGCTTGATCTTTCATAATAGCTGCTGCCCTAATATCAAAACTAAAAGGAATCTCTGTTGCAAATTCACATGGAATATGTAATCGCTGATAGGCTCGAAATTCTTTACGAACTCGATGATCAAACTCCAGCGTTTCTCCGTACAAGTAAGCATCTTGTATCGAAAAATCACAGTCAATGTTTTCCGTTTGAATTAAGTTTTTCATAAACTGCAGTGCTTGTTCGTTTGCTTTATAATACAGCAGCGTTTTTTCTTCGCCAATGTGTGAAAGCAGCTCATCGTAGATAACGTCATGCTGAGCTGTAATCTTTGCTGTTGTGTGACCGGTTGTACCATTTAAAATATTATCAGCTTCAATTAACGCCACGTTCAGTCCTTCTTTTTGTAATAAATAAGCTGTTGTAATACCGCTAATACCGCCTCCTACTACTACAACATCAACTTTTCGATTTTCTGAAAGAGATGGGTATGTTGGAAACTTTAAATGATCGCGCCAGTAGGGCTCAGTATCCTTTGGGATATTTGCCAATTTATTCACCTCCATATGATAAGTCTTATTTTTACCATAGTTTTCTAAAAAATGTATACAAAATAAAGGAATCTACCCCAATAGCATCTCTTTGCTGTACCTATTTAAGCAAAAGGAAGGGAAAAGAGTGATTGCAACCAGCCTTTGTATGATTGTTGCGAACGAAGAAGAGGTTAAACCAAAAACATTTGCTCTTTAAGGTTCTTCTTTTTCAACGTGGCTTCCGCACCTGCACCTTGCCATTTGCTGCGAAAGAATTGGTGAATAAAAAGCAAAATATAAAATAGTAAAGGTTACAGATTTAAACATGAAGAGCAATAAATTCATATAAATGATAGGGAGCATCATATAATAAAAGTATAGAGGCTTAATTCGGCAAAAGGTATTTAAACATCAAGGTCCAAATAAAAGGGCAAACGGCATGTTTGTCCTTTTTTCATGATTATAGTGACAATTTTCATATATAGTAATAAAGTATATATATAGCAAAAAAATCCCAAATTTCAAGAAGATAAAAAACGCCTTAAAACCAAAACAAGTGGTACTCTTAGAGTATGTAGAACGTGCAAAAAAACGAAATAATATGTAGTATTGTAATACAGGACGTAATTGGGAAGAAAAATGAAAACGTTGACAAAAAGAGGAGGGGTACCATGTTGGGTTCACTACCTAATGTTATAAATACGTCAACGCTTGTGTCTTCAAGTGAACAACAAGAAGCGTCATCTGAATCATTTAAAACATATACTCATAAAGGAAAAAAATTCAAGGTCTATTTACCTAAATCCTATCATATTTTAAAATCTTACCCACTAATGGTTATGCTGCATGGATGTACACAAAATGCAGATGATTTTGCAATAGGCACGCAAATGAATGAGCTCGCCGACGAAAAAGAATTTATTGTCGTATACCCACAGCAGTCTTCTAACTCAAATATGAATAAATGCTGGAACTGGTTTGAACCTCTTCATCAAATTAGAGGGTTTGGCGAGCCAGCTATTATTGCAGGAATTGTAAAAAAAGTCCAAAACATGCACTTTATTCAGAAAAATAAAGTGTTTATTGCCGGTCTGTCAGCAGGAGGAGCAATGAGCATCGTTATGGGGGTAACGTATCCAGAACTGTTTGCTGGAATAGGTGTGTCAGCAGGTATCGAATATCAGGCGGCTCTTAACGTATTTAATGCGTATTCTGTCATGGCCAGTAAAGGTCCTTCCCCCGTTAAACAAGGAAGAATTGCTTATCAGCAAATGGGAAAACGGGCAAAGCCACTGCCGCTCATTGTATTTCATGGTAACGCTGATTCTACGGTAAATGTAGCCAATGCAGATCAAGTAGTTCACCAGTGGATTACAACGAATAATCTTGCTTATAACGGAAGAATAGATGGATGGATTCAAGATAGCCCGGTTAAAACGAGAGAAGAAAAAATTCTCTTTGGACGGGATTATACAACATATCGCTACGAAAGCAGTAAGGGAGAATTGGCTATTGATAAATATATTATCAATGGAATGGGGCATGCATGGTCAGGAGGGAATTCAGCGGGCAGCTATACAGACCCTAAAGGCCCCAATGCTAGTCGAATCATGTGGGACTTTTTCATGAGTCAAAAAGTATAAACAGAGCATATAATGAGGTTCAGTTGCGTTCTTATCGCAGAGAAGAAGAGCTGAAAGTAGCTCTTCCGGCCCTTATTAGTATAAAGAAGCAGCTGCAGGAAACATTATTTTAACTAGACGTGTTTTTCTAAAAATTAGGATTTGATTATTTAGAAAACGGGTACTGTAATAAAGAAAATAAGAAGTCAAAATTACATAGCTTAGGATTGACAGCTTATAGTTGTAAATGTAAGATAACTGCGAGCTGCATTTTGTATGATTAAAACATTAAAATAAGCCGAAAACTGAAAAAATAAATAGAAATTGTAAGATGAGCGGGTAAGGAAAAGGAGATTAAAAAATGAATATTGCATTTTTCTTAGTACCAAAAAGTGATGTTGTAACACTAAATATTCAATCCACATTAAGACAGGCTCTTGAAAAAATGGAGTATCATCGCTATTCTACAGTTCCGCTAGTTGACGATGATGGTAAATATGTGGGCGTTCTTACTGAAGGAGATCTTCTTTGGAAGTTAAAAAGCCTAGGAGACTATCGCTTTCAAGATACGGAAAATATTAAATTAACAGAGATTGACCGCTATCAAGATTATAACCCAGTTGCTATATATGATGAAGTTCAAAACATCCTTTCAAAGGCAATTGACCAAAATTTTGTTCCTGTAACGGATGATCAAGGTGTATTTATTGGAATTGTGAGAAGAAGAGAAATTCTAGAGTTTTATGCAGAAAGCGCAAGTAAAGTGAAAAATCAAATATAAAAAAAGCCATCTAGAGATGGCTTTTTTTCTTGTCTTATCTCCCCCGTACATACTCCTAAAAACAGGCTTAGGTCATGGCCCACAGCAATGCACTTCCTTGTACTAGTTTACATAATCTATTTATATATAGGTATAAAATTGCCTATATAAATCTTATTTATAGATAAGGATGGTTTATGTGAGTTACAACAATAAAAAGAAGTGTTGCTGGTGTTCTAATCAGTATTATTACAAAACTTCTGGCTATGATCCAAGAAGTAGCCATGAAGGAAAATGCTGTCATAACGATTATAAGCATAACGATCATTGTCCTAAACATGATGATGATCATCGTTCTGGACATAAAAAATGCCATCATGGTAGCAACCATGGCGGAGGTCACGACGGTAACCATGGCGGAGATCACGGGGGCAGTCATGGCGGAGGTCACGGCGGTAACCACGGTGGAGGTCACGGAGGTTGTCATGGCGGAGGTCACGGTGGCAACCACGGCGGAGGTCACGGTGGCAACCACGGCGGAGGTCACGACGGTAACCACGGCGGAGGTCACGACGGTAACCACGGCGGAGGTCACGGCGGTTGTCATGGCGGTAACCACGGCGGTTGTAAAAGACGTCGCTGCTGTTGGGGCTGGGTGTTTTAATTTAATAAATAATTGAATTAAAATGAAGCGTTGATTTAGCAGAAAGAACTCAAGAAATTGAGTTCTTTTTTTGTAAGTTGAAACTTATAAACGGTATACTTCGTATATATAGTAAGAGCATTTTGGAGGAGGAAAAAAATGTTTAAAAAAATGTTTGCTAAAATTGGAGTTGGAGCTGCCAAAGTGGATTTACGATTAAATGAAACGGCCTATACGCTCGGTCATGTAATTGAAGGAGCTATTGTCATCCAAGGTGGAAGCGTTCAGCAACATATTAATTTAATTGATGTTGAATTTTGGCTTGAAGTTCAATTGAAAAGCGGTCAAATGCATACACATCGTGTGGAAAGCCTGCGCGCAGCTTCTTCATTTACAATTAATGAAGGCGAGAAAAAAGAAATTCCATTTACATACCATTTACCTTTGGACCTTCCAATCTCTGCGAGCAACGTTAGCTATTTCTTTAAGACACACTTAGATATTGAAGGGGGAGTAGACTCAACAGATCGGGACCCTGTGCGCATTAAAGCTCCAAAAAGCTTATATCAGCTAGTAGAGGGCTTTGAAGCACTTGGATTTAGAGAAAAACATCATTCAGGAAAATTTAACGGATACAAACAAGAATTTTCATTTTTTCCTACAGACTTCTTAAAGGGATATGTAAATGAGGTTGAGTTTGAGGTAGCCATTGAACGAGAAGGGATCCGCGTGCTGTTGGAGCTAGATTTGCCTTCTTTCGGCCGAGAGAGGGAAATAAAAAATGAACTCTTTTTTACAAATGATGAACTAAGCCAGCCATCTACTATCGCTCGTTTGCTGGAAGAAGCGATGGAAGAGATGATGGAGAATCCTCGAGACTATGAATATTATAAGTCTCCTCACTCTGATCAGCATTCACACCACCCACGTATGAGTGGGTTAGGAGGAGCAATGGGAGGTTTTGCAGCCGGTATGTTAGGCGGACTGCTCATTGAGAATTTGATGGATGATATGTTTGAAGACTCGGCGCTTGGTGAAATTGGAGAAGATATTGAAGAAGCCGGGGAGGATCTGTTGGATGGAGATTTTTTTGATGGAGGAGACGATTGGTAAAAGGGATTTTGAATAAATAAAAAGGATGATTAATGATGATCATCCTTTTTTTCTTTCTTCTTTCTTTTTTTCACTTCTATATACTTAATGTGAAAATCCTCTATAATCAGAACTTTAAAGTAAAATTGCTCATGCTGAATGATATCATTTTTGGTCACATCAAACTTTTCGGTTAACACCCACCCGGCAATGGTATCTACTTCTTCGTCGCTAATATCCGTACCGAGTAAATCATTTACTTGGCTAATGAGCATTTTTCCGTCAAGAATATAATGATCGTCTTTAATTTTTTGTACATAAGGAATTTCGTCCGTATCAAACTCATCTCGAATTTCTCCCACAATTTCTTCAATAATATCTTCTACTGTAACAAGCCCAGCGGTTCCGCCATACTCATCAAAAAGAATAGCCATTTGAATACGTTCTTTTTGCATCTTTACAAGCAAGTCATGAATGGGTACGGTTTCAATTACTTTAAAAATAGGCTTGACGTATGACTCTAACGTATTGGTGCCGTCTTTTTCGTTGAATACAATATCATTATAAATTTCTTTGATATTAACGAGACCGATTACTTTATCTTTATCCCCATCTTCAACAATTGGATAGCGCGTATATTTTTCGACATTTGCGATTTGCAAAAAAACCTCTACGACGTCGTCTTTGGAAGCACTCACAATTTCCGTACGAGGGACCATTACTTCTTTCGCTAAACGATCGTCAAAATCAAAGATTTTGCTCATATATCGATATTCGGATTGATTGATTTCACCGCCTTCGAAGCTCTCAGATAACAAAATACGCAGCTCTTCTTCACTATGAGCAGCTTCATTTTCTGAAATCATCGTTATACCAAAAATCTTAGTCAACATACGAGCTGATCCATTTAATATTTTAATGAACGGATACATAAGTTTGTAAAACACGATAATCGGTTTTGCAAAGTTCAGCGTAATTTGTTCAGCCATTTGAATAGCAAATGTTTTAGGAGCTAATTCCCCCAAGACAACATGTAAAAAAGTAATAACAACAAATGCAATGACAAAAGATAAAATACCAGCAAGCGGCTCATTGGTATGGAAGGTAGTAAAAAGAGGGTGAAGCAACCGATCTAGCGTCGGTTCACCAAGCCAACCAAGCCCGAGAGCTGTGATGGTGATACCAAGCTGACAAGCGGATAGATATTCATCTAGATGCGTAATAACGTGTTTGGCAGATACAGCTTTTTTATGTCCTTCTTCTAGAAGCTGATTGATTTTTGAACTTCTTACTTTTACAATAGCGAATTCTGTCGCTACAAAAAAAGCAGTTAATGCAATTAAAACTGCGACTAATAGTAATTTTACGGCGATCATCAAAGTCACCACCTTGTATGTAAATGTATATCTTAAGTGTTAGCCAAAGTGGAGAAAACATGTATTAAATCAAGAAAAGAAAAACGTACATAAAAAAACTGCTTCTATCTTTAAAAAGAAAAAGAAGCAGTTTATTATGTTACATGTTCATTTAGGGGAATTAATCTTAACTTTACCATCATGGTCTATCACATATCGGTTCTACAGTTCAACTGACTTTTAGCAAACGTATTGCGAGTGTGTTATGACACCTCCTTTAACTGTAATCCGAGTATATATGATGCATCTCTCACTCCTTTCTATTAGTTAATTGTATTATAATACATAATTAATCAAAATACTACAAATATTCAGAAAATAATTCAAAATGCATAGTTTTTTGTCATTTTCTGAAATATACGCACAAAGCGAGATTGAGATATAACAAAATCAATACAATACAATCTAAAGACGAGTAAACTGAGTAAATGATCTAGTATGAGTCGTTTGGTTACACTGCTGGTGATTTCCGTGCAAGGCTACGCTTTCCGCAGGCGGCCGATGAGCCTCCTCGTCGCTTGCGCTCCTGTGGGGTCTCATCTATTCCGCTTTTCTCGCGGCAGTCTTCGCCTTTCCTTCCAATCAACAGCTAGAAGCAACTCTAAACATAACCTATATTCACCGTACTAATGAAAAGATCCGAACGGTGAAACGTTCGGATCTTCCTTCAACTAAAATACGTTTGCCCCAGCCTCTTTTTAATTAATGCAGTTTATGGTTATTAGGCATCTGAGGAGAGGCAGTAGCTTTTGCAAAACTTGTGATCATTTGCTGCATATCTTCTTTTGCAAGCTGCGGCACTTGATAATAATGGTGTTTATTTTGATAAAGAGAAATTTCATAAGCCATTTCAATCCAATTAGGAACACTGTCTCCGAATATTCGGCGAACAACAGGATTTGTTATTTCTAAAGCGGTCATGGTTAAAAGAGATGCTTGAGACTTAACTAGACCTAGCATATGACCTGATATGCCTTTTTCATTGATTTCCTCAACGGACTGATTCGGCTTTTTAGGCTGTGAAGGCTTTAAGCCATAAACAAAGGTATGAGACTGCTTCATGTTGTATACATGTGTAGAATCGGCCGGCTTTTGACCAGTAGAAAAAGCTTCTACGATTAAATTATATTCATTTAAAATAAACTGATATTGCCGATCAATGATATCAAGCAGCTCTTGTTCTTTTACATATTGCCTAAACATCATAAACTGATCCATTACATTAATCGAGCCGGCAAGTGTTTCATGAACGTCAAATAGTTCATGCCCTCCATGGTTCAATTGAGGGGGTACAGCTCCAGTTTGCATGTTTGTAGGAAGTTCGTGATTATTCATACTAAGTCCTCCTTAAAATCGGTATCGACTATAGTCTTTAAACTTCTTCAGGTTTTATACTCAAACTTGATTTATTCATAAAATGTTGCTCTACATAACTTAATTTACAACTAGTTATTTAATTAAAGGGTAAAAGTGAAAGGGTTTTATGAAAAAAAAGCGAATATCAATAACAATTCACGATCTATAGATAGGGGAATCAAAAAACATGAATGAGCTGCTGTCATACTCAAGTGAATTAAAACACGAAGCAAATCAACTGGTGGTATCCAGTCATTTATTGGATCTGTTAAGAGAATATGGTTGTCTTCTCTCAGGGGAGAGTTTTGAGTTAAATGTCATGACAAATCGCATCATTAATTTTTACGTAGGAAATGATGAAATGGATGAACAATCTATTTTTCACATGGGGTATCAGCTTACAAAGCGTTTTAGCCCTTATAAGATGATATTTACTAATGAAAAAGATAAGTATCAGTGGAGTCTGTATATGATTCAGAAGGGAGAAGAGTGGAAGCTTGATATTTCCGTGCTTCCAGAAAATATCGTGAAAGGCAAAGTTGAGAAACAAGAGTTATTAAAATCACTTTTCACTGAAAAGAAGCGAGAATGCATTTTATTTTTCAAGCAGCAAAGCGGATATAATCGCTATTATACGAGTGATCATGTCTATAAGGCTGTGCTAGAAGATGACATTCACGATGATATGTCTTTTTTTATGTGGCTGCAAAGACAAAAAAAAGTAAATCAACAAACGTAAAAAAGAGCCGCTTAGGCTCTTTTTATGCGTTTACGGATGTTTTTACAGGTAAAGCAGCTTTTAGCATCCAAATATGTTTTTCAATGTTGCCGATTGTTCCAATGAATAAGTCAGCTGTTACGTGATCGTGTGCTGCTTCAGCGTTTTCAACTGCATTTTTTAGGTTTTTAACAAGTAGCGTATAGTCATTAATTAAGGTTTCTACCATTTCTTCACTCGTTTGCTCGTTTCCATCTTCAGAAAGAGTAGCTGCTTGCAAAAATTGCTTCATTGTAGCAATTGGGCTTCCTCCAATGGCTAGTAATCGTTCTGCATATTCATCTATATAGTCCGCCGTCTCATTATAGAATTCTTCAAATTTTTCATGAAGCGTAAAAAATTGAGGCCCTTTTACATACCAGTGAAAGCGATGTAGCTTCGTATACAATAAGTTAAAATCGGCAATTTGTTGGTTCAGTACGTTTTCTAAATTCATAGTTAATAGCCTCCTAATGAGTTGTTGTTATCTTATGTTTATATTATATCAAATATCAAATTAAAATCAATACTTATTTATAATAATTATTAAATAATAATAAGAATGCTTTTAAATCATAGTTATTCTCTTTAAAAACTCTAAAGATATGATAGGATAGAGCAAGAGTATTGAAAGGAAGAAGGGTTAGTCATGCATATTACACCAGAAGCAAAACAATTAATTAACAATATACTTGAAGAACAGGAGATAACAGGAATTCGTTTGTATTTCAAAGGAATTAGCTGTGAAATCCCTAATATTGGGTTAGCTTTTGAGGAGCCTTTTGAAAATGATGAAATGTATGAAGTCGATGGAGTACAGGTAGCAATGGAAGCTTCTATTGTGCCTTATACAAATGAATTAATGTTAGATGTTCATACAACGCCGTACGGTCCAGGTTTAGCATTAGTTGGGGCTAAAGAGGCTGATAAAAAATGTATGTAAGAGAAGCTAACAGGTTTGTTGTTTGTTTTGGTAAACCTTGGTTTACTTAATTTAAACGTTAGTGAAATGGAGGGGGACCTATGCTTCTTTCTCATCATGTAACGGTTGAACAAAGACAGCAAATCAAACGATTTAAGCAGCAAATACAAGACGCAAAATCGCTAGATGAGCGCCGTTTGTATCAAGCACAGCTAAATAAATTTGTTGAGCGCCTATTTATTGAGAATCGCTTGCAGCGCAGCGGCGAACAATAAAAAACACCTAGAAAAGAAGCCTTCAAAGAAGGTTTCTTTTTTTTAGTAGATTATTATACTTTTACACCTTGCAATTATTCATTTTCTTATATATCGCCCTTTATCTACTTGGAATCCGGTTTTCTGTATGAATATAGCACTAAAAACGTGTAAGTGACTATCAAATGAAAGCGCTTTCTGTTATAGTGAAGGTATAGAATGGTACTTGTTCACCTACAATGTTCATAAGGAGTGGTTTGTATGATTGAAAGAGGAAACTTCTTAATTGGTTTAGCGTGGGGAACATCTTTGAGCATACCTTTATGGATCGCCTTCTTTGGCTGGATAAAATTAGTTTGGCGCTTGCTTTAAATAAATAAAAAACAAAAAAAGTAAAAAAACTTCAGTGAATATGCGCTGAAGTTTTTTAAAACAGCATAAATAGGTATTAAGAACTATTAAATAAATTACAATTTGTAACGATAAGTAAATAAGACTACTTTAAATATTATTTTTGGATTTTTTAGGTTCCTAATGTTTTAGGTCTTATTACACAAAAGAAAGCAGGAGTACAAATTGAAAAGCTATCATTTAGTAAGTTTCTCTACCTTATGTATCTGTCTACTCGTTTTATTCATTTCACCTTTTCAAGATACATCTAGTGCGTCAACTGATAAATATCAAAATTTCAAGCAGCTCTCACAGAATGAGTCTTCAGCTAGCTATAAAGTGACGACCAAAGAAACGAAAAGTTCTGTCCTTATCTTTGCTCCACACGGTGGAGGAATTGAAGGGGGGACAAGCGAAATTGCCCAAGAGCTTGGCAAACAAAATGCTCTTTATCTATTCGAATCGTTAAAGTCGAAAGGGTCACGAGACCTGCACCTCACAAGCACTCATTTTGATGAGCCCACAGCGCGTAAGATGGTAAGCAAGTATGATAATGTTTTATCTCTTCACGGGTATTCTGGGAACGAAAAACATATTTTTGTGGGCGGGACTGATCGGGAGCGCGCAAAAAAATTAACGCAGTTATTAAATCAAAATGGATTTCCGGCCGAACTGATTACAAAAGGGCACGATGAGATTGCAGGCATTAACTCTGGAAATATTGCAAATAAAAATCGTACCGGGAAAAGTATTCAATTAGAGATTAGCCAACCGCTGCGAAGTGCTATGTTTCATTCATTCACTGCAAAAGGAAGAGCTTCGTCTAAAACTCAAACTTTTTATAGGTTTACAAATGTGCTTTCTACATTCGCTTCTACTTCTTACTGAATTAAAAAAAGAATGCTTTCGCAAGCATTCTTTTTTTATAAACTAGTTTTGCTACTCGTGACTTATAATAGGTTTCCAGTTAAAATCTTTTACATCTTGAACAGAAGGCTTTCTCACGTGCTGTAAGCTTTCTTTATTACACGCTCCATAAACTATAAAATTTTCCTGAGCTTCTATTAAAGAAATAGAGTTGGCTCCTAATTCGTTGGCATTCAGCTTTTGGTACGGATCGTCTTCCCAAAAACATATCTCACAAATATCATAGTCACCATCACTGTCTAAAGATTGATAACCACAGCAAGGGCATGTATACTTTTTCATTGTTTCTATCCTTTCTGTATGGGATTTTAAGCTAGAAAAAAGTCAGTCATCTTATTTAACTATTTTACTATATTCAAGGATAGTCTGAAAGAATATTCAAAAAAATTACATTGGCATCTTCCCTAGGATTTGTGAACATTTTATAACGAATTGGTAATAGTTATTGTGAGACTGAGTAAAAAAGGAGTACACTTACTAGGAAAATAGATCATGTTTGGAAACGTCTACATAAAAACATTTTTGGATATGATGAAAAAAGAAAAAAGAGATAGGGAGTCATAAATATGAAAAAAATAATAGGTTTACTTTTAGCATGCTTTCTAGCTGTTCCGACAGTTAGTTTTGCTCATACACATGTGCAAACAACCGTGCCGGAAAATGGTGCAACTGTTACAGCTCCTCTAAAAGAAATTAAATTAACCTTTGAAACACACATCGAGAAAATCAGTACTGTAACTGTTACAAAAGATGGACAAAAAATTTCACTTGCATCGCAAAAAGTAGAGGGTCATGATTTAATAGCTTCTCTCGATCAGCCTCTTGAAAACGGATCTTACACAGTGGACTGGGAAATTGTAGGGGAAGATGGTCATGTAATGAAAGATTCGATTGCTTTTAAAGTAGATGTGAAAGATGAAGCGAAAGAAGAGAATACTCAAGCAGCCGGAAAAGATAGTGAAAAAAAGCAAGACGCCACGCAATCCGAACAGCACCAAAAAAGTGCAGTAGCAAATGATGAAAAAACAGAGAACAATGATTCTTCATCGTTTTTTGTTATCATGATTATTGCTATTGTAGTGGTGGTTGGAGCATTACTCTTAATCTTCAGAAAGAAAAAGGCTTAAAAAGATGAGTATTTTGTTGCCTGTTTTTGAGTGGTTCACATACGTAGGTCTTTCCTTATTATTAGGATTTGCCGTACTGCAATATGTACCGCTTACAAAAAAGCCAACAATTTTATTATCAAAGCGATGGCTACTTGCAAGTGCAGCGGCTGTCGCTATTTTTTCGGTTGGAAATTCGCTTGAGATTATTTTATCTTTTTCAAAAATAAGAGGGTTAGGTGAAACAGTTCGTCTTGTATTATTGGAAACAAGAACGGGACACGCCTGGATCTTTGTTGTGCTAATTGCTATTTTATGTATGGTTGCTGTTTCAATAGAGAGCCACCCTCATATGTATACATTACTGACTGTAGCCTTGGTGGGAGGAATCGCCTACGCAAGTCACGCAGCATCCGCTTCTGCGCTTAGCGGCATGCTTTCTCATTCTCTTCATATTTTAGCAGTTGGATTGTGGGGAGGGGTGGTTCTGATTGTTGCCGCTTTTTCAAAAGAAACCTCCAATTGGAAAAGTTTCTTGAGCTGGTTTACTCCTTTTGCAATCGCTTGTTTTGTGCTTCTTTCATTAAGTGGGTTCATTTCGATGGTCATTATCATGGGTCTGTCCAACTATGTAAATTCATGGGCTACAGATTACGGGCAGTCTCTTTTGCTAAAGCATATTACGATTATTCCGCTGCTTGCATTTGCCGTCATCAATGGCTTTCTTATGAGAAAAACGATAAAACATCCAGAATATAAGCCCGTGATGTGGATTCGAGCAGAAAGCATTATTTTGCTTATCATTTTTTTATTTACAGCTATCATGGTAACGCAATCGCCGCCAACTAATATAAGTCATATGGCAATGGATTCATCGATTCTTCCGTTTATCTATGGGAAACAAGTGACGCTTCCTCTAACGTTTCACGTAACAATTGTAGGAATCCTATTCTTATTTGTCGCACTGCTGTTTTTTGTGTATTTACTTATTTGTTTTTACAAAAAGACAGTATGGCTTAGCGTATTAAGTGCGGGTTTGTTTGTTTTTGCTTTTTATATTGCGATGATGACAAGTATTCAAGTCTAAAAACAGTGAGAAATATCTCACTGTTTTTTTATTAGCCATTAAAAGCTGTATTATCTCTCGGGCCTTTTCCCGGAGAAGGAGGCATCGGCATTTGGGAATTAGAACCAGAGCTAGAGCTAGAACCAGAGCCGGACGTAGAGCCGCTTGGAGGCGATATATTTCCTACGTTTCCAAAAATAACGATCCCGCCAGAAATTGTTCCAATAGAAATAGATTTAATATAAACAGACATCCTTATTCAACCTCTCATCTAGTAAAAGAATTCAGTGTACCATAGTATATGACCAGCTTGTCATTTTCGTATAGACGAGTTTGAAAAATAGGTAGAAGCTTAGAAGTTCAGGTTGAGAAAGGAAATGGTGTAAAATAAGATAGAACTTTGAAGGTAAAGTG
Source organism: Priestia sp. YIM B13486 (assembly GCF_042787865.1). Classification (NCBI taxonomy): domain Bacteria; kingdom Bacillati; phylum Bacillota; class Bacilli; order Caryophanales; family Bacillaceae; genus Priestia; species Priestia sp. YIM B13486. The sequence goes on from NZ_JBHZOZ010000003.1 coordinate 485,265, forward strand.
TGTGGTGTCTGCCTAAAGTGTGTATACCACCTATTAAAAGAATTAGAAAGGAACTAAGATGAATACGCAAAAAGGAATTCATTTTTCATTTAAAAAATTATGGTTGCTAACGAACCCTCCGACAGGAAAGCTACTCATTTCGTTCATACTGGCCTTAATTAATACCGGAGCGTCGCTTTCTATCCCTCTTGTCATTAAAGAAGTGATGGAGAAAATTGCAGTAGGCGTCTCCCTGCAGCTTATAACAGGACTCCTTGGTTTATTTGCTGCTCAAATGGTAACAAGCGCAGTATCTCTTTATCTCCTTGCTCAAGTAGGACAAGGTGTTGTAAAAGAACTCAGACATAAAGTGTGGAACAAGCTCATAAAGCTTCCGGTTTCATTTTACGACCAAAACCGTTCCGGTGAAATGGTAAGCCGCATTACAAATGATACAACCATTGTGATGAATTTATTGTCAACAGAAATGATTGACTTTGTTAAAAATATTTTATCTATTATCGTTGCCATTGTTATTTTATTTACACTTGATGTACCCATGACGCTCATTTTATTAGCGGTCATTCCCGTTATGTTTGTACTGGTTATGCCCCTAGCGCGAAAAATACATAAAATTTCACGTGAGCAGCAGGATAAAATGTCTAAGCTTACAGCTTTTTTAGCTCAAATGCTGAGTGAAATCCGCTTGATTAAAGTATCCGGTTCAGAGAAAAAAGAAGTTGATTCCGGCTTACAATCGTTTCAGTCACTCTACCTCTTCGGTGTAAAGAGAGCTAAAATTGAAGCCATCATTACCCCGATTATTAGCACGGTGATGACCGCTGTTATGATTGCCATCGTCGGGTTTGGTGCATACCGTGTGAGTGAGGGATTTATCACTGCAGGAGAGCTGGTAGCTTTTGTTCTTTACCTTTTTCAAATTATGGTTCCGGTTGGTTCACTTACCCGATTTGTTACTAGCTTTCAGCAAACTAAAGGAGCTTCAGAAAGAATCTTTGATATATTAGCTGAGAAAGAAGAGAACTATGAAAATGGAGAAGTGCTTGAACAGGTAGGGAGTTTAAGGTTCGATAAAGTTGCTTTTCAATATGAAGATAAACCAGTATTGCAGGAAGTTTCATTTTCTGCTAAAAAAGGAGAAGTTACCGCTTTTGTTGGACCTAGCGGAGCTGGAAAATCTACTGTTTTTTCGCTTATCGAACGCTTTTATGAGCCTTCATCGGGGCGCATATTCTTGGATGGAACAGACAGTCAAAACGTCAACTTACGTTCGTGGCGTCATCTGTTTAGCTATGTTCAGCAGGATTCTCCGATTTTAGCAGGAACAATTCGAGAAAATCTCATTTACGGATTAGAGCGGCATGTGACGGATGAAGAAATAGAAGAAGCAGCGAAGTTAGCGAATGCTCATCATTTCATTCAGTCCTTTGAAGATCAATATGAAACAATGATTGGAGAAAGAGGTATTAATCTCTCAGGAGGACAGCGACAGCGTATTGCAATTGCCCGAGCGCTGTTACGCAATCCCCAGTTTTTACTACTGGACGAAGCGACAGCTAGCTTAGACTCCGAATCAGAAAAGCTTGTGCAAGAGTCATTGGAAACGGTAATGAAAGAACGCACATCACTCGTAATTGCACATCGTCTATCTACGGTCATCAATGCGGACCAAATTGTTATAATAGAAGAAGGGCAGGTTACAGGAAGCGGAACGCATAAAGAGCTGTTAGCCTCTCATTCTTTTTACCGGCGTTTGGTAGAGCAGCAGTTTCAAACATCCCTATAGAACAAACAAAAAAGACCGCTTTTAAGCAGTCTTTTTTTAGTTTATTTATTTAGCTTTTTAACTAATTCATCACCCATTAACTCAGAAGAAAAAGGATCTCGGCTTGTGACAATTTGATCATTTGCCCAAACAGCATATGCTTTTTTATCCATCTCAGGGATGTAGTTAGCCACTTCACGAAGTTCTTGTTCTAAACTGTATGGTAAAAAGGGAAGTACTTCTTCCGGTTCAATTTCATCAGGATAACCGGTTACGTCTAGTCCTTTAATTAACAGTTCATCATCGGATCCTTTCAAGAAAGCAAAAACAGAAGGTCCGTGACACTCAGCTGCTAAAATACCTCCATTGTCGTACACTTTGTTCATAAGTGCATGCAAGTCCACATTTTTTGCTAAGTCAAACATAGCGCCGTGGCCGCCTACTACTAAGATAACGTCATAGTTCTCAGCATCTACTTCTTCAAGTTTCATTGTCTGATCCGCTCTTCCTGATTCATATAATTTTTTATACGTTCCGTCTGGATCAAAGTCTTCTGAAATACTTCGAACGTCTACTTCCGGCTTACCTCCAAAAGGTGAGGCTAAATCAACGGTGTGCCCTGCGTCCTCAAGCTTTTGCAGCGGAGCAAATAATTCTTCTGCCCACCAACCTGTGTGATAATCTTTCTCTTCGTATCCGCTTGATAATACAGCTAACACTCTTGCCATGTTTATACCTCCTAAATGATGTAAAACGTATAGTGATACATATCATGTATTCATTGTGAACTGTACCCTATATAAAAAAACTTTAAACAATGGCAAGTTATGAAAAGGTAGCGTGAATCATAAACAAAACCAAAAAAGAGATAGCAAATTTAAGATGCCACTTTTTATCTGTACGCTTATAGCGCTTCACGCCCATCACGAGTAAACAAGCTAGAACAGCCATTGTAATAATTCCTGAAAAGTACGTAAAATTTGCTTGAAATCCTTTTATTAAAGCCATATAACCATGTAAAATAATCAAGGCCGTTGATATAAGAGCAATGGGAACGTGCCACTGACGAACATACTTGGCTAAAAATTGGATAAGCGGTTTTAACTCAAAATTTCCTTTTTTTATGTCCGATAACGGTTTCCATTTTAATAATAAAAAAATAGGATAAATGGCTAAAGCTGCAAAAAAACCAATTCGTGCGATTGAACCAAGCTCTTTAAAATTCCCTTCATATATTTTAGAATCGATTGGAAGGGAATGTTTATAAATAGGGATGTAAATAAGCCCTGCTACAACTAGTAAAAAAGAGATAGTAAAGATAAAGATCACTTTTTTGCGCTCATTTTTATTTTTGATTAATGTCTGTAGCCATGATTTTTTAGCTGGAGATTTAGCTGAATTCATTTTCTTCCTCCTTGGAAAAAACTAGTTAGTATCAGTATGAACTTTTTTTCTTAAAAATTCTTTAAAAATCCTTCTTTTTTAGAAAAATTCATTTTTTTCTTTGCAATACGCGTTATAGTTAAACAAAGGGTTTAAAAAGGAGATGAATACATGAAAAAAAGAATAAGTATATTTATAATCAGTCTTTGTTTACTTTTAACGGCCTGTGGTCAGGAACCTGCTCAAAGCACAAATGCTGAGCAGCCAAAACCGTTGGACGTAAATCTTCAAGGCCCAGAGGCGTTACGGAAAAATGAAAGCGGTATCTACAAAGTCGAAGTTACATATGGAGACGAAAAAGTAAAAAATGATGATGTTGAAATGATTGAATTTGAAATAGAGAAAAAAGATGGCGAAGAGAAAGGGAAGATGTTAAAGCCTAAACAAATAGGAGAAGGTGTATATGAAATACAAACATCTTTTTCTGAGCCTGGCACATATACCGTGCAATCACATGTTTCTGCAAAAGGGACGCATAACATGCCTCTTATAACCGTTACGGTTAAATAAAAAAAGTCAAGGATGCTAATTCCTTGGCTTCTTTTCGTTTAGTATGTCCATTGAATTCCCATTCTACAAGGGGAAAAGGTTATTTGGAATAGGATGATGTTTTCTATCATCAATTAAAGTAATGCACTGAGCCAGCTGTTCAATTCCTCGTTTGATCGTATTCGTATTTACTTGTGAGATGCTTAATCGGAGAAGAGTGTCTAGTTTGTATTCTGGTAAAAAAAATCTAGAAGCATCATCAACATATATGTGCTGCTCGTTTAGCATATGAACGATCTGCTTTGCTGTCACATGCTCAGGCAAACTAATGGATAAATAGAATCCTGAAGTTGGTTTAGAAAAATGTGTATGAGGGGGTAGCAGTAAATCACATGCTTCTACAAGAGTTTGCATTTTGGTATGGTATACCTCTTTTATCTTTTTAAGATGACTCGTAAACATGCCGCTTTTTAAATAAATTTCAAGAGCACCTTGGGAAAGCGCTGAACTATTAAAATCTGAACTGAATTTATATCGTAAAAAGTTGCTATTCATTAACGAAGGAAGCACGACAGCAGCAATACGTAACCCAGGAAGAAAGATTTTCGAAAAGCTTTTAATGTAAATAACTCGTCCATAAGGATTAAAAGAAAATAAAGGATCTGATTTTGCATCGGGATCAAGATCGCCCAAAAAGTCATCTTCCACTATATATACATCGTATTTTTCGGCTAGCTCCACGATTTTTTTCTTTTCGAAATTTGTATAACAATGCCCAAGAGGGTTGTGAAATCTTGGAATAATGTAGAAAAATTTTATATCATTATTTCGAAAAATGTACTCCAAACGATCAAGATCAATACCTTTCATCGATAGCTCGATCCCAAAAGTAGTAGCTTGGTGCAGCGTAAGAGACTCGATAAAACCGAAATAAGTGGGCTGTTCAATTAGGATATTATTTTTTCCATTTGGAAAGGGCATAGAAACTAGTAAGTGAAGAGCTTGCTGAGACCCGGATACAACAACTAACCTTTCAGCTTGAGTGAACACCTGTAGGTTCTGCAAGTGTTTCACTAACTGTACCCGCAATGAGTAAGAGCCTTGTTGATCAGAGTATGTAAAAAGCTCTTCTTTGTAGTGTTCAATCGCTTGGTTTATACAATGCTGAAATTCAAGATAAGGCATAACGTTTTTATCTGGACCAGCAGACAAGAAATCAATCACTTCATTTTCATTCGTCCTATGTTGAAATTCTGCCACAACGTAGTAGCCGCTTTTAGGAACAGAATAAATTAAATGCTCTTTTTCTAGTTCACTGTACGCTTTGATAACGGTATTCTTGCTGCACGAAAAATGTTGAGAGAGTCGGCGAACAGAAGGGAGTTTACCACCTGCAATAAGCGATCCATTTGCTAGGCCAAGCTTAATTTCTTCCATGATTTTCAGATATTTCAAACTCATAGGTCATACTCCTTTAATTTGTACCCGTACAGATAGGTAAAAGAATGATTTATTTTACTAGTTGTCCTGCGCTATCCTTTTAATTATATCAGAACTTTTTTTAGAAAAATGGTATAGTTCTGAAAAATAAAAAGACAGGGGTAGGGTAAGATGCAAAAAGAAAGTAGAGAGAAAATGGGCTTATTGTTGGGGTTAATAGGCGTTATCTGTTTTAGCTTAACCCTTCCTTCTACAAGCATTGCAGTCAAGTATTTCGGCACGACAGTCGCCGGTTTAGGAAGAACAGCTATAGCTGCTGTTTTAGTAGCTGTGATATTGATTGTACGAAAAGAAAAATTCCCTTCTCTCCGTCAATTTAAAAGTCTGCTGATCGTCGCTTTAGGCGCAGTTTTAGGGTTTCCTCTGCTCACTTCCTGGGCAATGAAATCATTGCCTGTTTCTCACGGAGCGGTTGAACTCGCTCTTTTACCATTAGCCACAGCCGGTTTTGCGATGTTTAGAGGGGGTGAACGCCCTTCTTTAAAATTCTGGGTCTCAAGTATAATCGGTTCGGCAGCTGTTATCGTGTATGCTCTTCACCTTGGATTCGGTCAACTGCAGTTTGCTGATGCAGCTTTACTAGCAGCGGTGCTGATACTTGGACTGAGCTATGCAGAAGGAGGGGTATTAGCAAGAGGATTAGGCAGCTGGCAAGTAATTGCTTGGGCCATTATCATCGGTGCACCATTTTTTATGGTTCCAGTAGGACTAAGCATTACAGCTGAAATGCTCCATGCGCCTTTACAAGCGTGGGTTAGTTTGATTTATCTCTCAGTAGTGAGTCAATTTTTAGCATACGTTGCTTGGTACAGCGGGATGGCTATGGGTGGCATAGCCAGAGTTAGCCAGGTTCAATATTTACAGCCATTTTTAATGATTTTGTTTGCAGCTCTATTTCTAGGTGAAACAATTACACTTTTTACTCTTGCTACAGCAATAATTGTTGTCTTTTCGGTTGTACTAGGCAAAAACGCTTCGGTGTCAAAAAAAGAAGTGCATCCACAGAAAATAGTGAATAAAGACGCTTAACTGATATGTGAATTTGTTATATTAAAACCACATGCTCTATTCCCGTTAGCAATCGCCAGGTTCATTCAGTCTCCTGTTTTCCTATGTAAGTCTCAAGAGTCAAAGTATAAGAAATGAATGAATTTCCTATATGAAAAAGGTATATAACGGTTTTTTTTCACATAGGTTGAACATTATACAAGAACTTGTACACCGAAAAAATACAATTAGACAAATAATTCGTATTGGGCTTGTCATATACATAGAGAGAAGAGGTAGTGATGAAAAAGGACGGGAGATAGAGGAGATAACGAGATGAACACTTTTTTGAAAGGAACGTTTATTCTAGCAGGTGCTGCCTTTGCAGGAGAGTTAATTGAATTTCTTGTAAATATGGTACTTGCTAGAGAATTAGGAAGGGAAGGCATGGGTATGTACATGACGGTTCTTCCTATCATTTTTCTTATTGCTACCGTAGCCAACTTAGAACTGCCTATTTCTATTTCTAAATTTTTGGCTGAACATCATCGCAAAGAACATCAGCATATGATGAAGCATGCCACCATTTTTGCGACTGCTGTGAGCTTGGGAATCTTTTTTATTACACTGGCCGTATTAGCAGCCTTTCCATTTTTTAGTCACTATCATCCTTATTTAAAATGGGTTGTACTATGTTTCATTCCGGTTGTTTCGTTTTCAGCGGTGCTTCGTGGATATTTTACGGGTAAAAATAACATGACGACTATCGCTGTGTCTAATTTTATCCGCAAAGCCTTTCAGCTAACGATTTTATTTATTGTTTTTCAAATGTTTGCTTTCACAGATGTTAAAATGTCGCTGTTTATTGCGATTTGTACGCTAATTGGGACCGAAGCTGTTATTTTGCTTTATTTTTTTATCACGTATGTTACCCAGTTAAGTGTTTTATCAAGAGGGCACAGACCTCTGCTTTCTCCAAGTGAGATTCGGAAAAAGCTGTTAGGTGTCTCACTTCCGACCACGGGACTGCGTTTATTTAATGCGGTATGTAATGCTATTCAGCCGTTTTTAATCAAACACGCGCTCGTTTTATCGGGTATGACTTTAACCGGGGCAACGCAGCATTTTGGTATGCTAACAGGGGTAGCGATGTCGATTGGCTTTTTTCCGGCTTTCTTTGCTCATTCTCTTTTAGTAGCACTAATACCTGCTGTATCTGAAGCTCATGCGAAAAATCAGGAAGAACAGCTTCAAAGACTTTTGACTCAAAGTATGCAAATGACATTTTTATATGGGATTCCGTCTATAGTGGCGATGTATTTCTTTGCTGAGCCGCTTACTAACTTGTTTTTTCATTCTACAGAAGCCGTGTACTACCTAAAGGCTTTATGGCCGTATTTTCTTTTTCACTTCTTTGCCGTCCCGCTTCAAGCTTATTTAATTGGCCTTGGCTATGTAAAAGATGCTTTTTATCATACGATTTGGTCTCATATTGTATCTTTTTCCCTGATGTTTTTCTTAGGATCACAAACAAATATTGGCATGCAGGGAATTATTATCGGGATGAACTGTGGCGTGGTTGTCCTGACCGTTCTGCATTATGTAACGATTTGCAAAGTCATTAACGTTTCCTTTTTTTCACTTAAGCATAAAACGCATTTATCTTAAAAAAACCTCCAACAGTGAAGTTGGAGGTTTTTTGGTTACCAGTTATTCATAATAGAGCTAAACAGTGTAGCAGGGTCTTGTCCGCCGCCGCCTGATAAGTATTTCGTTGTTTGCGTAGAATTAGCATTATCAAAGCCAGCGTGGATAGAAACGACTGCATCATCGGTATACCCGACAAACCAAGCATCTTTGACATCGTTGGTTGTACCGGTTTTACCTGCAGCATCTCGTGAAGAACGAGCGTTAACACCTGTTCCATAGCTTTTTTCAATCACATCTTGCAACATGGATGTCATTGTATCTGCATTTTCTTCACTCATTACTTGCGCTGTTTGAATGTCTGGCTTTTTCACTTCACCGTCGCGCATCTCAATTTTTCGAATTGCGTACGGCTTAGTCATGACGCCTTTGTTAGCAAAAGTAGTATATCCTTGTGCTAACTGAAGGGGAGAGAACGTTGTGGTCGTTCCTCCAAGAGCAAGCCCTAATTTTGACTTATCGTCATCTTCAAGCGGAAGTCCAGCTTTTTCCATGAATTTTGCGCTTGTATCAATACCAATTTGTTTTAAAAGCCAAACAGCTGGAACGTTAAGTGAACGGGTAAGTGCTTCACGCATTGTCACATGCTTTTGATATTCACCTTCTGCGTTTTTAGGGCTATATCCACCGCCAAAGTCTTGTCGTTCGTCACTTAAGAGTGAAGTTGGCGTATAATCTCCAGTTTCTAAGGCTGGACCGTATACGGCTAACGGCTTAATAGCTGAACCAAGCTGATAGCCGCTTGTAGCACGGTTTAAGCCGTTTCGCTCATAGCTGCGTCCTCCATACATCGCTGAGATTCCACCTGTTTTAGGGTTAACAGCTGAAATCCCAACCTCTACTTTGCTGTTGATGTCATCATCTCGGAACGTATGATTTGCTACAGAGTTATTAATCGATTCCTGTAAATTAGGATCTAAATCTGTATAAATGGCATAACCACCCTTATAAAGGTCATCAGCAGATACGCCATACTGTTGAGCAGCTTCTTTAATTACATAATCAATAAATGCTTGATTTGAGTTCGGTTTTTTAACAGGAACACTAGGCTTGACTACACGTTCGTTTAACGCTTGCTGATACTGAGTATCGCTAATAACGTTTTGGTCATGCATCAGTTTCAATACAACGTTTCGTCGGGCTGTCGCTTTTTCTGTACTATTGCTTGGTGAATACGTACTCGGCGCTTTTGGCAGTCCCGCTAAAAGCGCAGCTTCGCCTACGGTTAAATCTGATACAGGCTTATTAAAATAAAGCTGAGAAGCTGCACCAATACCATATACACCGCTTCCGAAATAAATTTGATTTAAATATAATTCCAAAATTTGGTCTTTTGTAAATTGTCTTTCTAAGCCTAGTGATAGAAACATTTCATCTACTTTACGTTTAATGGTCTTATCACTAGATAAGTAAAGGTTTCTTGCTAACTGCTGTGTAATGGTACTTGCGCCTTCAGCTTTACTCATTGTTACAATGTTCTTAAAAAGGGCGCGGCCAATACCTTGTAAATCAATCCCAAAATGCTTGTAAAAGCGACGGTCTTCCGTTGCAACAAACGCCATTTTTACATAATCGGGAATTTCATTGCTCGAAACATTTTGACGGGGAACGGTTTTATACAATTCGTCAATCTTACGGTCATTTTTGTCATAGACTACCGTACTTTGAACCGACTGCAGTTTCGAGTAAGATAAATCAGCCGTTTGCTGAAATTGCTTTAATACATAGGTAACTCCCAGCATTACAATTAAAACAACGACTAAAAAGGCTAAAATAAATTTCCTCATGTTGGTTCACTCCACTAAGTAATAATTCCATGTTCACACATAGCTACATTCTTCGTCTTTACAAGGTCGTTATGTAAAGAATGCTGAAGTTTGTTGGCCCATTCAATCTTTTAACAGAGAGATGGGTGATAAAGTATTAACGTTCACAAGCTGACGTGCTAAGTTTAATAAAGGCTATTATTCAAGTGCAGGTAAGTTTTTAGGGTATAAGATGATTGACATAAATAGCTCTTTACGCAGTTATTTTTTGCTTACTCGCAGATGCTTCGTTTTTTTATTAAACTGAAACGAAGTGAAATACAATCATCTGAACTTAGTTTACCCATAAATTTGTGTTTGTCAAATAAAGTCGTATAAAGCACCATTCGGGGCTTTGTTCCCCTTTATGAAAAAACAAGCTGGTATTTTACGTTCTGTTTCTCATAGAAAAAAGTTGTTATAACACGTATACGAAATAAGATTCAGTACGTTCGGGTATAAATGCTGATATCTGTTGAAAGTAACGAAATAAAGAAAAAATTAACTAATTTATCAGACTAGGGCACTTTTTATATGACGGAAGACGGGTGAGTTTTAATCATTATCCACCTTTTGACGGGAGCACTTAGCTAAAAGTGGAATATTTCTTTCCACCCTGTAAGTCAAACGAATTAAATACCTAGCTGCATATGAGCAATGGCCATATGAAGTTATTCAGTATTATGTGATACTGCCAGCAAAACATACAGGTATTTCTTTGACAGTAGTTCCTTTACAAATGCTTCGAAAGTTCTTATAATAAAATTATCTTTAATTCGAGATATTTAAAAGGAGTGGATATACGTGAAACATATTTTTAAAAAAGGAACGGACGAGACGAAACCGACTTTATTGCTGTTGCATGGTACAGGAGGTACAGAACAAGATCTGCTCCCTGTTGCGGATATGATTGATTCCTCTTGCTCCATATTATCTGTAAGAGGAAATGTACTAGAAAACGGAATGCCCCGTTTCTTTAGACGTTTACAAGAAGGAATATTTGATATAGAAGATTTAATTGAACGCACAAAAGAACTTCATCAATTTTTAGATGAAGCGGCTGAAACATACTCATTCGATCGACACAACATCGTAGCTGTAGGCTACTCAAATGGTGCCAATATTGCAGGAAGTTTGCTATTTCATTATGAGAATTCTTTAAAAGGGGCGGCTCTTCTTCATCCGATGGTTCCAAGAAGAGGAATTGAAGTGCCTAAGACCGACGCTTCTATCTTTATTGGGGCAGGTACAAACGACCCTATTTGCCCAGCATCAGAAACGGAAGAACTTTCTGCGCTTTTAGAAAAAGCTGGAGCGGAAGTACAGGTGCATTGGGAATCATTTGGGCATCAGTTAACACGAACAGAAATTGAAGCAGCTGAAAAATGGTATCGAGCAAAATTTTAATTTAAAAACTTTCCGCACTCGTGCGGGAAGTTTTTTATTTTTAAAAAGTAATGACAGTTATCGTACAAAAGATAGATATAACTGGTAAAAAGTACTTTTTTTACTGAATGAAGGGAAATTTTATGATATCATTTTATTTCCGGTATATCCTTGCAGAACAGCTATTTTTAGGTAAAGTATCAAATTATTTTAAAATTCCTGGCTTCTATCACAAAAAAATGAAACCAAAGTCTGAGTAAACCGTTATAATAAATGCAGGATTTAAATTCAAAAGGATGGTTAAAAGCATATGACTCGTTTTTTTATTGTTTTACTTTTCGTTCTAATGGTTATATGTGTATATACCATTATTTCGCAAACCCTTTATCGTCGCTATCATTCATCAGTCATAATAAAAGGGGAAAAAAAGCATAAAATAGCTATAACATTTGACGACGGTCCTCATCCTGTTTATACACCAAAAATTTTGGACTTGTTCAAACTGTATGAAATGAAAGCTACTTTTTTTATTGTGGGAGAACTAGGGGAGAAACACCCGTCTATTTTAAACAGAATGATCGATGAAGGACATGAAGTAGCTATACATCATCATCGTCATGTGAGTGCATGGACGCAAACACCTTGGCAATTAAAAAGACAAATTCATCAATGTGCACAGGTTATAGAGAAAGTAACCAATCAAAAGCCGCTTTTTTATCGTCCGCCGTGGGGACATTTAAATATGAGCAGTTTATCAATGGCCAAGCCATATCACCTTGTGATCTGGACAGGAATCTTTCAGGATTGGACACTAAAAACAACGAAAACGGCATTAGTTCAAAAACTAATGCGTAAAGTAGAAGATGGAGCCATTTTTGTGTTACACGATAATGGAGATACCCCGGGAGCAGATGAAAAAGCACCTGAAATGACGATTGCGGCGTTAGAAGAATTTTTACCTTACTTAAAACAGCAAGGGTATGAAAGTATAACCATGCAGCAATTGATGAATCAATCGTAAATAGAGGAGCGAGCAGTGGACTTAACAATTATTTCTCAGTATATACATTCCTATGGTTATATTGTTATTTTACTTGTACTTTTTTGTGGGATTGTTGGAATTCCAGCGCCTGAAGAATCATTTTTAATATTATTAGGCATGTTTATTGCCAAGCATCAGCTGAACTTATACGAATCATCTCTTTTTGCTTTTTTAGGTGTTATTACTGGAATGCTTACTGCTTACGGGCTAGGAAGGTATGCGGGAACCCCATTTTTTGATAAATACGGAAAATACGTAGGGTTAACCAAAGAGAAAATTGAAGCGGCAAGCGGCAGCTATCATAAATATGGGATATGGACCATTTTATTTGGTTTATATATTCCAGGTTTGCGTCAAATTAGCCCATATATGGCGGGAATAAGTCGCTATCCGTTTTTGCTTTATTTATTGTTATCGGTAGTAGGAAGTCTAGTATGGGTCCTTTCTTTTCTGATTCTAGGTTACTACGTAGGAGATCGAATTCATATTTCGTATATTATCATGGGCGCTGTAGCTTTTTTTGTCATTTATTTACTTATAAAAAGAACAAGAAACCGAAAACGTCTTGAGAGGAGGGATGGTCAATGAGGAAGGTTTTATTCTTACCGCTTTTTCAGATGCCATCTGGTCATCACCAAGTAGCAGACGCCGTTATGGATGCCATTATGGAGCGTTTTTCGCACGTTATTTGTCAAAAAATTGATTGTTTAAGCTATTGGAGCAAACCGCTTGAACAAATGATTTCATCGATATACATGAAATGGATTTCTGTTTTCCCAAAGCAGTTTGAAAAATTTTATTACGGTCATGTATACAAAAAAAACGACCATACGATGGACGATTTTGTTGTGAAAAAATGGCCGATTATCGAATACCATATGAAGAAATTAATTGATGCAGAGCAGCCGGATGTCATTGTTTGTACACACAGCTTTCCTTCCTGTGTATTAAGCGGGTTAAAAGAAAAAGGAATCATTGATCTTCCTATTATAAACGTATACACAGACTTCTTAGTAAGCGACGTATGGGGTAAAAATGGAATTGAGCTTCACTGCGTGCCTGATCAGGATACAAAAGCGTTTTTACAAAACGTTCACGGTGTAAAAGAGTCTTCTATTTATGTAACGGGAATTCCTGTTCATAAAGCGTTTTTAAAAAGAAGGATTGACCATCTTATGCCACAGAAACATATACTGATTGCCGGAGGGAATTCCGGCCTTGGAAATGTACGCAAAATGCTTCAGCAGCTTCCGCAAAACTGTACGTATATGTATTATGTGCTGTGCGGAAAAAACAAAAAGTTGTATCAAGAACTAATAAAATTAAACCACCCGAGAATTAAAGCGGTCTCGTATGTAAAATCGAGAGAGAAAATGAATGATTTATATGAGGGAGCAGATGCCATTGTCACAAAAGCGGGGGGAGTGACAATTAGCGAAGCCCTTCACAAAAGACTACCTATTTTTATTCACTCATCTCTTCCAGGTCAAGAACAAATTAACATTGAATATCTAAAAGAAAAAGAGCTGCTGATACCGCTTAATGAGGCTGAAGCCTTTGAACAGCAGCTTAAGAACATTTTAGAAAATGATGTGAAACGAAACCGGTTGATAAAACGGATGGACGAATATGTAGACAGCTTAGAAGTAAAAGTAGATCGCGTGCTTGCAGATCACTTTAAGCTGTATCGATATGAGACAAGTCAAAATCAATTTTAAGCAGAACATTGGTTATTTCTTTTTACATTCGATAAACTAACTGTAGAGATAACAACTGTAGAAGGTTAGATGAAGTAAAAGGAGATTATAATATGAACTCAGTTATTGAAACGATTTTAAATCATCGTTCTATTCGCAAATATGAAGACAAACCATTGTCAGAAGAGCAAATTCAGACGATTGTAGAAAGCGCACAGGCAGCTTCCACATCAAGCTATATTCAAGCGTATTCCATTATTGGAGTAAAAGATAAAGAAACGAAGCGAAAGCTTGCTCAATTAGCAGGAAATCAGCCTTACGTAGAAACAAATGGACACTTCTTTGTATTTTGCGCTGACTTTCATCGTCATGATGTCATTGCGGAAATGGAGAAAAAAGATTTATCGACAGCGCTCGAAAGCACAGAGCAGTTTATGGTAGCTATTATTGACGTTGCCCTTGCTGCGCAAAATGCAACACTTGCTGCTGAATCAATGGGACTTGGAGCTTGTTACATCGGAGGTTTGCGTAACGAATTAGAAGAAGTAAGCAAATTGTTAAAACTGCCTCATCATGTAATTCCGTTATTTGGTCTAACGGTTGGACATCCAGCGGGTATTACGGATAAAAAGCCGCGCTTACCATTTAAACATGTGTATCATGAAGAAACATATGAGCCGAACGATGAGCAGACGAAAAAAGAATTAACATCGTATAACGAAGAAATTTCTGCTTATTACAACGAAAGAACAAATGGCAAACGCCAAGACACATGGACTGGTCAAATGGCCGACATGCTTTCCAATCCTAAGCGTATGTATATGAAAGAATTTGTTGAAAAGCAAGGATTTAACAAGAAATAAAAAAAGCTGGGACAAAAGTATTTTAGCCGAATTGAAAAGCGAACCGCTAATCAAAATTTTTGATTAGCGGTTCGCTTTTTTTTGTTATAAAAAAACTGAATATACCCGTTAAATGATCAATAAAAAAGAAGAGGCATAGCCAGCAATGGTAGAGAAATTTAACTATTTTAGTAAAAACAACAATAAAAAGCAGTAAAAAGTAGAAACGTTTCATCATATAGCCAAATTATCAGAAATATTACGATTAAATGTTCTGTTTTGTTAAGTTTTGTAATAAAAGTAGCATGGCTCTGTAACGGCTGTGAAATGTGAGGATGATATCATTCAATCATTGAGTAAATAAGGAGGTATTCGTAATGAAAAAATTTATATTTACTCTAGGAACAACAGCAATCCTTTCAGCAGGATTTGTAGGTGCAGCTTCTGCTTCTACAAGCGGAACGTATCACGTAGAAAAAGGTGATACGTTATGGAAAGTCGCTCAAAAGCACAGCGTGAGCGTAGACGAGCTAAAAGATGCAAATAACTTAACATCTAATATTATTTATCCAAATCAAGAATTAAACGTAGCTACTATAAAAGAAATGACGCACAAAGTTCAGCAAGGAAACACATTATGGTCCATCAGTCAGCAATACGGCGTGACGGTAGATCAAATTAAAGAATGGAACGGACTGAAGTCAGATTTAATTTATCCTGGCGAACAATTAAAAATTCAGTCTCCAAACGGCCAAGCTCAGCAATCAAGTCCTTCAGTAGCCCAAGCTGCTCCAGAAGCTCAGCAAGCTCAAGCGCCGGCTGAACAAACTCAAGAAGAACAGCAGCAAGCTCAAGCTGAACAAACTCAAGAAGAACAGCAGCAAGCTCAAGCTGAACAAGCCCAAAAAGAGCAGCAGCAGGCTCAAGCTGAACAAGCTCAAAAAGAGCAGCAGCAAGCTCAAGCTGAACAGGCTCAAAAAGAACAGCAGCAAGCTCAAGCTGAACAGGCTCAAAAAGAGCAGCAGCAAGCTCAAGCTGAACAAGCTCAACAACAACAACAACCTGCTGAATCGTCACAACAAGCCAGCGGCAAATCAATGACAGTTGAAGCAACTGCCTATACGGCTAATTGTGCTGGATGTAGCGGTACAACTGCTACAGGAGTGGATTTAAAAGCAAATCCAAATCAAAAAGTAATTGCTGTTGACCCTAGTGTTATTCCATTAGGTTCGAAAGTTTATGTAGAAGGCTATGGTGAAGCTGTAGCTGCCGATACAGGTGGAGCAATTAAAGGCAATCGAATTGATGTATTCGTTCCTGCTGAAGGTGATGCTCAACAGTTCGGAAGAAAATCTGTTAAAATTACGGTTATGAACTAAGAAGTTCTTTATAAAATTGCTAGTCTAGTATAGAAATACATAGCTAGTAAAGCAAAAGAGGTGCCTTATGGCACCTCTTTTTACTTTATAATACGCTTTGCGCCCGCATAGCTGTTTTTCCAGTACGCTGTTGAAAGTGATTGCGTTTTAACGCCGTTGCTGCTGACATAAATGAATTCTTGTTTGTCTAGGTAAATTCCTACGACTGAAACGGATTTGCCGTTTTTAAAGAAAACTAAATCTCCAGCCTGGAGGCTGTTTTGCTTTACGTCCGTGCCGCTTTTATACTGATCTGCTACTGTACGGGGGATAGAAATATTTGAACCCGCGTTTTTATATACATACTGTGTGTACCCTGATACATCAAAACCTTTTGGTGTCGTACCCCCATATTTATATGGCTTTCCAATTAGCGTTTTAGCATACGATACAATTTGCTGCTGTTTTGCACTAACAGAAGTTTGAGGTGCTGGAGCCGGCGAAGGTGCGCTTGCACTTTTCACTTTCAGCACTTGTCCAACTTTTAACGCATCTGTTTTTAAATTGTTTAATTTTTTTAATTCAGCTACCGTCATGCCGTACTTTTTAGCAACTGCTGTCAGCGTGTCTCCTTTTTTCACCGTGTAGGTGCCATTGCTATCAGCCGGTGTAGATGGAGCTGTTGGTGAAGGTTGAATATCTTCATCAAGCAAATAACTCATATTTGCGTTAAACGTTACTTTTCGCTTCGTTTTATAGCTCTTCGCTTTTTGCTGAAATTGCGTATTGTATGCGTTGATTTCTTTTTCGAAATTTGCAGAGATCTTATTAAATTCCGCGTCACTTACATCTCCGTACGCATAATCTTCAAGATCCACAATGTAATTATAAAGAGCAATTAAGCTGTCGTATAAATACCCTTGAAGCTGATCAGCTTCCGAATTAAGATGATTCATCGCGTAATTTTTATCAGTCTTTGTTAGAAACTGGTCAATTTGATCTGCAAGCTGATCATATGCAGCTAACGCTTTTTCGTCATCTTTTATTCCTTCAATTTCTTTTAGCTTTTTTTCTACGGTTTTATAAAATGGTGCGTAATAATCTGCTAGCGAATTAACGTCTTTTTGATAAACGCTGACAGAAGAAGCAGCATAAGCAGAGTGACTAAAAACAGGCGTTGTCACCGATGCTCCTACTAAAACGGATGCTGCTATAAATGGTACAAGTAGTTTCTCTTTTTTCATTTGTAAAGTCCCCCAAATATCCAAATAATAGTATAGCAGATAGATTATACTATATTAGGTTATAAAAGAACTAGTACTTTTCCTTTAATTTCATATTTTTTAGCAGTTTGCGTACCTGATAGAAGATAATCTAAGGAACAAAGAAAATATGTGATACAATGTACAAATATTCAGTTAAAAAGGAAGTGTACGATATGCAGCAATTTATCAAAGAAATAGCGCGCGGAAAAAGGGGATCAACTGACTTAACGTATGAACAAGCAAAAGAAGCAGCTCGCTTAATCGCTTCTGGACAAGCTACGGATGCTCAGATCGCTGCTTTTTTTATCGCGGAACGTATTAAAACTGAAAATGCAGATGAACTATTGGGATTCGTTCATGCTTTTCGTGAAAAAACAAAAGAAATACCGCTGTCTCAGCCGTTAAAAGATAAATCAATTGATTTTGCAAGCCCTTATGCAGGGAGGAATTCATTTTTTGCGACCATTCCTGTATCAATTTTATTAGCTGAAAGAGGTGTGCCAGCTTTTTTACACTGTACAGAAGCGCTTCCTCCAAAGTTTGGAACAACGATTGAAGACGTACTTCATTCATTACAGATCCCTCAAGCTCAAACGATTGAAGACATCGGTCATGCGTTTGAAACGTTAAAAATTGGCTTTGTAAATGCCGAAACAATCTCTTATCCTCTTAGCCGCATCAAACAAGTTCGTCATGAAATTGGTGTAAGGACACTTATTAATACGGTTGAAAAACTACTAAACTTATCGAATGCTTCTTCTTTAATGATGGGAGCTTTTCACCGTACGGCCATTAATAAGATTGTGCCTATTTTTGCTTCTCTGCATTTCAAACACGTATACGTGGTACAAGGGATAGAAGGATCAGAAGATGTACCTGTACATAGAAGCAGCTTTGTTTTTACGATCTCAGAAGGAGAGATGGAGTCGTTTATTGTCAATCCAAAAGAATACGGACTGTTCGTGGAAGAAGAGCACTTTGAAAAGAAAATAAGTGTTGAAAAACAAGCGGAATATGTGACGCGCATTCTGGAGGGTGAATCTTCTTCCGAACTGACTTACGTCTATAATCAAGTAGTATTAAACGCTGGCTTGCGCTATTATCTATTTGGTTATGAAGCTTCTATTGAAAAAGGAGTAGACTATGCAAAACGCCAGCTAGCTGAAGGTTTGGGCTGGAAACACCTGCAGAAGTGGAAAACACAAGCGATTTCAGAAGAGTAAAAGGTGAGCAAACATGCTCATCTTTTTTTATCGGAAGAGATAAATTCTTTGTTTTTTGTCAGAAAATTTACTATAATTAGTTATGTATTTGTGTTAGAAAATATCACATTTGATGTTAATTAGAAAATAGATTAGCAGAAAGGAAGCTTTCATTGAAACTTACGTCGAGAGAACAAGAAAAATTAATGATTGTCGTAGCTGCAGACTTAGCAAGACGCCGTCAGACAAGAGGATTAAAACTTAATTATCCCGAAGCAGTAGCTATTATTACATATGAAATTATGGAAGGAGCTCGTGATGGCAAGACGGTAGCACAGCTAATGCGAGAAGGGACCAAGATTTTAAAACGAGAAGATGTAATGGAAGGTATTCCAGAAATGATTCATGATATTCAAGTGGAAGCTACCTTTCCAGACGGAACCAAGCTCGTCACTGTGCACGATCCAATTCGTTAAGAGGAGGGGAAGATATGATTCCAGGAGAATATTTCTTAAAAAAAGACCCAATCACATGTAATAACGGTAAGAAATCAATTAGCGTGACTGTAATCAACAGAGGCGATCGACCTGTTCAAGTAGGGTCACACTTTCATTTTTTTGAAGTGAATGCTGCGCTCGAGTTCCCACGCGAAGCTTCGCTTGGCTATCATTTAAATATTCCGGCCGGCACAGCCGTTCGTTTTGAACCAGGTGATGCAAAAGAAGTGGATCTCGTTGCTTTCTCCGGAACAAGAGAAATCTACGGTCTTAACAATAAAACAAACAGATCGCTTTCTGATAGAAAGGAAGATGTATAAGATGAGTTTTCAAATGTCGCGACGTCAGTATGCAGATATGTTTGGACCAACCGTTGGAGATGCTGTTCGTTTAGCAGACACAGAGCTATTTATTGAAATTGAAAAAGATTTCACCACGTACGGAGATGAAGTAAAGTTCGGCGGAGGAAAAGTCATTCGTGACGGAATGGGGCAGCATCCTCTTGCAACACGAAACGAAGCAGCGGACTTAGTGTTGACAAATGCAATTATTCTTGATTATACAGGCATATATAAAGCAGATATTGGAATAAAAGATGGACTCATTCAAACTATCGGAAAAGCGGGCAATCCCCTGCTGATGGATGAAGTAGACATCATCATTGGTGCGAGTACAGAAGTGGTTGCAGCAGAAGGGGAAATTGTAACCGCCGGCGGTATTGATGCACATATTCATTTCATTTGTCCGCAGCAAATTGAAACTGCTCTTGCCTCTGGCGTGACAACAATGATTGGAGGAGGAACGGGACCGGCTACAGGAACAAAAGCGACAACTTGTACACCCGGAGCTTGGCATATTGAACGAATGCTTGAAGCTGCTGAAGCATTCCCAATGAATATTGGCTTTTTAGGAAAAGGGAATGCAAGTGCCAAAGAGCCTTTAATTGAGCAAATTGAAGCTGGAGCGATTGGACTAAAGCTTCATGAAGACTGGGGAACCACAGCATCTGCCATTGATACAAGCTTACAGGTAGCAGACGAGTACGATGTTCAAATTGCGATTCATACAGATACTTTAAATGAAGGCGGCTTTGTCGAAGATACGATTGCAGCGATTGGCGATCGAGTCATTCATACCTATCATACTGAAGGAGCTGGAGGCGGACATGCACCTGATATTATGGAAATGGCAAGCTTTCCAAACGTGCTTCCATCATCAACTAATCCAACAAGGCCCTATACTGTCAACACGCTTGAAGAACATTTAGATATGCTCATGGTATGTCATCATCTTGATCCCTCTGTACCAGAAGACATCGCTTTTGCTGATTCTCGCATTCGCAAAGAAACGATTGCAGCTGAAGATATTTTACACGATTTAGGTGTATTCAGTATGATTTCTTCAGATTCTCAAGCAATGGGACGTGTAGGCGAAGTAATTACAAGAACGTGGCAAACAGCTGACAAAATGAAAAAGCAACGAGGGAAACTTGATGGTGACAGCGAAGTTGGCGATAACGCACGTGTCAAACGCTATGTAGCTAAATATACGATTAATCCAGCTATTGCTCATGGAATTTCCGAATATGTAGGATCAGTAGAAACAGGGAAAATGGCTGACTTAGTCCTATGGGAGCCAGCTTTTTTTGGAATAAAGCCTGACTTGATTGTAAAAGGCGGTTTGATTGCACACAGCTTAATGGGAGATCCTAATGCTTCAATTCCAACTCCACAGCCGGTTTTATACCGTCCGATGTTTGCTTCTTATGGAAAAGCAAGAGCTAAAACATCTCTTACGTTTGTGTCAAAAGCAGCGTACGAGAACAAAGTGGGCGAGAAACTGGGGTTGCAAAAGCTGCTTAAACCGGTCAAAAATATTCGTCAATTAAAAAAAACAGATATGAAGTTAAACGGGGAAATGCCTAAAATTGAAGTTGATCCCCAAACGTACGAAGTAAAAGTAGATGAACAAATGATTACATGTGAAGCAGCAGAAGTTGTGCCTATGGCGCAGCGATACTTTTTATTTTGAGGTGAAAGAAATGGTAATCGAAAAAATTATCGGAAATATGGCAACATTAGAAAAACGGGCTCCGCATATAGAAAAGGTATATATCGAAAGTGATCACTTAGTAAAACGCGTTCAACGCGTTGTAACAGATCACGGTAAGGAACTAGGAATTCGTCTAAAAGAAAATCGCGAGCTCACTGATGGCGACGTGCTGTTTATGGATGAAAGCAATATGATTGTTGTTCAGGTGGTGGCAGACGATATTTTAACCATTCAGCCGATTAATATTCAGCAAATGGGAGAAATTGCTCATCAGCTTGGCAACCGACATTTGCCAGCACAGTTTGAAGGTGGAGACATGCTCGTACAGTACGATTATTTAGTCGAAGAATTGCTTCAGCAGCTTGATATTCCCTATAAGCGCGAAAAAAGAAAAGTAAAACAAGCTTTTAAGCATATCGGACACAGTCATGACTAATTCATTGCTTTCGCTGATTCAACTATGTGATTCAAATTTTCCATCCGGTGCATTTTCACATTCGTTTGGTTTTGAAACGTATATTCAGCAAGATCAAATTTGCAACACAGAAACCTTTCAAGAAGCGCTTCGTACATACCTTGATGTTCAGCTGACGTATACGGACGGCTTAGCATGCAGACTGGCTTATGAGTATGCGAATCATGACCAGTTTAACGAAATTATGAGAGTGGATCATGAATTATACGCTCTTGCTTTGTCAAAAGAAACAAGAGAAGGGACAAGACGCGTGGGCCAGCGCATGTTAAAACTTTGCTTAGAGTTATTTCAAGGCTCTTATTTAGAAAAATATATGAGTGAGGTAAAAGCAA
The DNA here is from genome assembly GCF_042787865.1 of Priestia sp. YIM B13486. Taxonomy (NCBI): domain Bacteria; kingdom Bacillati; phylum Bacillota; class Bacilli; order Caryophanales; family Bacillaceae; genus Priestia; species Priestia sp. YIM B13486. Next base: position 507,109 of record NZ_JBHZOZ010000003.1, read on the forward strand.
AGAAGGCGTATGGACATCCTGCTGTTGTATTTGCATTAGCCAGCCTGCAGTTGAACATTACAAAAGAAGAGGCAATTTTAAGTCACTTGTACGCTAGCATTTCTTCGTTAATTCAAAATGCTGTTCGGGGCATACCGATCGGGCAAACCGATGGGCAAAAAACGCTCGTTCTTTTTCAGCCGCTGCTGCAGCACGCACTTCAGCATATTTTACAAGCAGATCAAGAGGAATTTGGTGCGGTGACACCAGGGTTAGAAATTGCTCAAATGCAGCATGAACAATTGCATGTACGATTGTTCATGTCATAAAAAAGGAGGGAAAGCCTTCTAACAATGAAGGCGTAAAAATGAATGCAATTAAAATTGGAATTGGTGGACCTGTTGGTGCAGGGAAAACAATGTTAGTAGAACGATTAACGCGTGCACTAGAAGGACAGCTAAGCATGGCAGTCATTACAAACGATATTTATACAAAAGAAGACGCGCAATTTCTAGTAAAAAACAGTGTTTTGCCAGAAAATCGTATCGTAGGAGTAGAAACAGGAGGATGTCCTCATACGGCCATTCGAGAAGATGCATCTATGAACTTTGCTGCGATCGATGAGTTAGTGGAACGTCACCCCGATGTTGAACTTATTTTTGTAGAAAGCGGAGGAGATAATTTAGCCGCAACGTTTAGCCCAGAGCTCGTTGATTTTTCGATTTATATCATCGATGTAGCACAAGGGGAAAAAATCCCGCGTAAAGGCGGTCAAGGAATGATTAAATCTGATTTATTCATTATCAACAAAACAGATTTAGCCCCGTATGTAGGAGCCAGTTTAGAAGTAATGAAAAAAGATACAATCCAAGCAAGAGGGCACAAGCCTTTTGTTTTCACCAATTTAAAAGAAGATAAAGGGCTCGACCAAGTAATAGAGTGGATTAAAAAAGAGGCCTTTTTAATCGGCCTTGAATCATGAGCTACACGGGTTATTTAGAGCTTCGAGCAGAAAGAAACAGCGAGCGAACCATTATTAAAGATACGTACCATTACGGTGCTTTTAAAGTTGCCAGACCTATTTACATGACTCCTGAATCCCCTTTTGTTTATATGCTTCACGTAGGTGGAGGATACGTAAGCGGAGACAAATATAAAACGATGATAACGGTAGAGAAAAATGCCCAGCTGACGGCTACTACTCAATCTGCGACAAAGGTGTACAAAACACCGAACGAAGCTGTTTTACAAGAAACGTGTATAACCCTTGAAGAACAAGCCATCATGGAATATATACCAGACCCGCTTATTTTGTATGAAAATGCTGCATTTTTCCAAGAAATAACGGTTCGTATGGCACAAAACGCTGCTTTGTTTATGTGTGACAGCATCACCCCGGGGTGGTCGCCGGATGGGCAGCTGTTTCAATATACCTCTATGCGTTCCAAGCTTAAACTGTATGTAAACGAGCAGCTGAAGGTATACGATCACTTATACTTGAAGCCAGAAAGCCATTTGCGCGGCATGATGAAAATGGAAGGGTATACTCATTTTGGATCGATTATCATTGTTCATCCAAACGCCGACGACGCATTTATAGCGAAAGTACATCAGCTGTGCGAAGAGGTTGGCTGTAAAGTAGGAGCTTCCGCACTTCCGATCCCTGGATGTGCTATTCGAATATTAGCTGCTAGTACACAAGAAGTTGAAGACATAATCGCTAAAGTATACGGATTGTTCCGACAGCATTTACTAAAAGCTGAAGTATCACTTTTGCGTAAGTATTAAAGAGGCTGGGACAAAAATATGTTAGTCGAAAGAAGATCCGAACGAGCTGGATTCTTAATGGAGAATCAAATTCGTTCGGATTTTTTTATTGGTAGGGTGAACGTAGGTTTCCTGTATGTAGCTCCTTCTAGCCGTTGATTAAAGGGCAAAGCGACGTCTTGCCCAGAAATAAACAGCTGTAGAACAGGCAGTCCAGATCATTTATCATACTTGTTCATCTTTAGATTGAATTGTTTTCATTATGTCTCATTCGCTTTTAGAACCACAGGCTAAACAATCCGTCGCTTACACCTAAATTATACATATAATAAAGGCCAAATATAATGCTGACAGCGCCTGTTACCTGCATCAAGCAGCGGTTTAACGTCACTTGTTTTTTAGTTGTAACGAATGGAATCCCAATAACCGTTGTAAATAACAGCATGCCAAGACAAGTGCCGATTCCAAAAATGATAATGTACAGAGCACCTTGCCATACGTGAGTAACGGTGCTCATCGTTAATACAACCATAGCTGCGCTTCCCGCCAGTCCATGAACAAAGCCAATGCCCAATGACTTTAAGTAAGACGTTTTTTCGTGATGCGTATGTACTTGTTTTTTGTAAGACAGAAACGATGTGAAACCGAGGTAAACGAGCATAATTCCCACTAAAAATTCAAGTGACATGCTCATACGTTCAGAAATACTGCTTTTTAACACCATTAAAATCATGCCAAAAATAAACAGCGTAAGCGTATGGCCAATCCCCCAGTATACTCCTGCAAGCGAAGAGCGCCACAGTTTTTTACTTTTTGAAGCAATGGTTGATACAGCGATAATATGATCTGGTTCTAGAGCATGCTTGATTCCTAAAAGAAACCCTAGTATTAAAATTGAAAAAAAACTTGTTTCCATGTCAGCTTTCTCATCCTTTCGTACGTATAAAACTAGTATATCGTACGATTTTGTTTTAATAAACAGAAAATTCTAAACAAAAATGTCTGGTCGAATAGCTAAACCATTTATCAATTTACAATAAGTTACAAATATTAAAGGAGATGTAGTATAAAAATTTTACATTTACAAAAACTATGAGTAAATTATTGTGAGGTTGATAACTATGGACAAAATTTCTACTGATATCATGCTGTGGAGTTCTTTTATACGTCAAAATGTTAGGACAGAACGTGACTAGACTAGAAGCTCTTTTATGGAGCATTGCGTTGCCGGGCTTTGGACAATTACTAAACAAAAAACATATAAAAGGAATTTTGTTTATTGTACTTGAATTTCTCATTAATATGGGCGCAAATTTTAATGAAGGCATTCGCTTAAGCTTTTTAGGAGAAACAAGGCAGTCCCTAGAAGTAATGAACATGCAGTGGTTAATGTTTTATCCATGTTTGTATTTTTTTGCAATTTGGGATGCTGTTAAAGAAGCAGAAAACGGCGCATCGAGATTTACATTTATTCCTTTTGTCTCCTGTGCTTATTTTGTTACAGTAGGCATTATGTATTCTTCAGTAACAACCATCAACGGTGTTTTTATAGGACCAATTTGGCTTCCTATGCTGTCTGTTATACCTGGACTTGTTGTCGGACTCATTGTCAAAAAGCTATTAGAAGTGTATATACATAAGAAAAAATAAACGTCATTACAATCTATACATCCGTAGATTTTAATGGACGTTTATTTTATTTTTGTTTATAAATAAGTAATAAAGTCTCTTATTTAGGGAACGTACTAACAGTGGCTGTTTTTACATAATTTTAAGAGAGCGCGGACTATTCATAAAAAAGAGCACATTGAAAATGGAGAGAATGGGTACAAGCTTATATAATAGCACTTTGACAAAAAGAAGCTGGAGAGAAGGTGGATAAAGGATGATCACAAATGGTATTTATCGTTTTTTTCTTATCTGGTACGTATGCGGAGTCGTCTTGCTTTCCTTCGATTTGCTGCCTTCATGGTTAGAATGGGCAAACGCGGTCTTTTTACACTTGAGCAGTCTTCTTGCTCTTATTTATCTAACTAAAGCTTATGGAGTAAGGCGGGCACTGCTCGTTGCGATATTTGTGACAGGCGCATCTATTTATATCGAAAGTCTAGGTGTTAAGTATGGATTTTTATTTGGATCCTACGATTATGAAAGAGATTTTGGCGCCAAAATTTTAGGTGTTCCTCTGACCATTGGTTCGGCTTGGTTTATGGTTGTGATTACAAGCAGAATACTAGCTTTAGGAATTATGAAACGTATGGAGCTGCCGTTTATTGTCCATGGAATTGCCTATGCAGTCATTAGTTCGCTTTTTGCTGTTATTATGGATTTGGCTATTGATCCTGTTGCCTATGTTGTTAAACAATATTGGGTGTGGGAAGGGGACAGCTTTTATTATAATATTCCTTTATCAAATTTCTCCGGCTGGTTTTTATTGTCTTTCTTCATTCAGCTGGTCGTATATTTCTTTTTAGCTAAGTCTCCTAAAGAGGAAAATCCGGTGTGGGAAAAAAGAATGGTATTTTTGTATAGTGCAGTTGTCATGATGTTTGTGATTGTAGCGTTAGCAAATGGCCTATGGCTTGTCGTATGTCTGACGATGATTCCTTTTCTTATTCTTTATATTGTGTATAAAAAGGAGACTCGCTTATGATTTACCCGAAGAAAAACTCAATATTTGAGCGATTTTTTCAACTGTTTGTCACATATCAGCTTAAAAAGCAATTTTATCGTATTCATTTACATATAGAAGGACTCCCAAAAGATAAAAAAATTTTATTAATTGCTAATCATTCCAGCTGGTGGGACGGTTTAGTGACATTTTATTTAAATAACGCGGTATTAAAAACAGATCTATACGCTATGATGTCCGAACAAGGAATGAAGGATTTTCCTTTTTTTCAACGAATCGGAGCTTTTTCAGTAAATGCAGCGTCCCCGAAGCATACGGTGGAATCGTTAAGGTTTGCCAGTAAGCTGTTAGAAGAGAAAAAAGCGGTGCTTATTTTTCCCCAAGGAAAAGAAGAGCATCTTGAAAAAAGACCGTTAACTTTTTCTGAAGGACCTGCTTTTCTTCTAAAGAAGCATTCTGACGTTGAAGTTATTCCCATTACGTATTATTATACGTTTCGCCATGATCAGCGACCGGAGCTTTTTATCTGGATAGGGCAAGCTGTTTTTTACGACTCGGCTAAGGCAAGAGAAGAGATAACCAACACGCTAGGCGGTACAGTCACTGCTCAGCTTGATCATCAAAAACAGAAAATAATTCAAGAAAACGATGAGGAATTTACGGTTTTATTAAAAGGAAAAAAGACGCTTAGTGAATGGTTAACGTGGTGGAAAGCGAAGGTGAAAGAATGATTTACTATATGCTTTTATTTATTTTTATGCTGCTTTTAACCATTGTAAATATTCAAGCAATGCCTAAATTAAAAAGATACGAGCTGGATTCCAAAACACCTCAGCCTCTCATTTCTATTTTGATTCCAATGCGAAATGAAGAACGAAATGTAAAGCGAATCATTTCCTCTATTAAAGGATTAACGTACAGCAATCTAGAATGTGTCATACTAGACGATCAGTCCACAGATCAAACACGACCACAGCTGTTGAAAGAAATTCACGGCGATCCGAGGTTTACCATCATAGAAGGAAAAGAGCTGAGAGAGGGCTGGGTCGGAAAAGTTCATGCCTGTCACCAGCTGTCGCAAGCTGCAAATGGAGACTATTTATTGTTTGTAGACGCAGATGTAGAACTAAAAGAACGTACACTAGAACATACTTTAGCCACAGCACAAGCGACAAAAGCCGCTCTTTTAACAGGTTTCCCTCGTTTTCCCGTAAAAACGTGGTTAGAAGCATTGGTTGTTCCGCTTCAGCATGTGGTTGTTTTTAGTTATTTACCGGTTGTCGTAGCTAATCGTAACAAGATGAGCAAAGCTTCCGCGGCTCACGGTGCTTTTATGTTTATAAAAAAAGAAGCTTACGAGGCCGTAGGAGGACATGAAGCCGTCAAATCTTCACTAGTAGAAGATGTCCACCTAGCCCAGCTTTTTAAGCAAAAGAAACACCGCGTCATTTTAGCGAATATTACCTCTAATGTTAGCTGTTATATGTATGAAACAACAGAAGAAGTATGGAACGGTTTTGCTAAAAACATCTTTGTAGGTCTGGGCCGCTCCGCTAAAGCAGTTTGGATACTAAGCGTTTTTTTTGCCTGTTACTACGTGCTGCCGCTTCCTTTTTTTATAGCAGGAATATTCACAGGCAACATGCTTTGGATTCTGCCTTTTTGCATTATGCTTTTTCAGCGGTTTTTAATTGACCGGTCGGCTCAGCAAAAAGGGCTTTTATTTTGTACGATGCCCGCGTCGGCAATTGTGCTGATGCTGCTGATGAATCATTCCATGAAGCGTGAACGAAAAAAGCAGGGATATGAATGGAAAGGAAGGCATTATCAATGAAAAAAGTACTAATAGTTGGGGCAGGATTAGGCGGATTAGCTGCAGGAGTTCTTCTTCAAACAAAGGGGTTCGATGTCACAATTGTGGAAAAAAACGAGCATGTAGGCGGAAAAATGATGCCTGTGCAGCTAGGAGAATATTCTTTTGATTTTGGGCCTAATACCATTACAATGCCCGAAGTTTTTCAGTGGTTATTTGAGCAAGCGGGTGAACGTCCAGAAGACTATATGCCTCTTGTCAAACTAACGCATCATACGAATAACTTCTTCACCGACGGCTCCCAATTTTCCATGTCTATAGATGAAAGAAAAATGATTCAGCAGCTTGAACGTCTCGATCCCTTTGCTGCGGAGCAATACCCTGCCTATTTGAAAGAAGTAAAAAGAATATACGACATTGCAAAAAGCCAATTTTTCTACCGGACATTTTCATCGTGGAAAGATTACACAAACCCTTCTTTATTAAAAGCATTGCTGCAAGTAAGGCCGTTTGAAACAGTAGATACGTTTCATCAGCGTTTTTTTCGAAACGAAAACATTCGAAATGCATTTAATCGATATGCAACCTATATCGGATCTTCACCTTATACATCACCCGCTACGTTTTCATTGATTGGACATTTAGAAATGAATGATGGGGTGTACTATGTAAAAGGAGGAAACCCTAGAATTGCAAAAGGGCTGGGACATGTGTTCCAAAAAGCTGGAGGGAAGCTGTATACAAACTGCAGCGTTACTGAAATAATCGTAAAAAATAAACGGGCTGTCGGAGTAGAAGTAAATGGAGAAGAAAAGATAGACGCGGATATTGTTATTGTGAACGGCGACTTGCTAAAGGCCTATCCGGCACTCGTAAAAGAACAGGATAGACCTCATTTTAAAAACAAAAAAGCAGCTGAATTTGAGCCTTCTATATCAGCTTATGTGATCATGGCAGCTGTTAAGAAGCGCTTTTCTCAGCTGATTCATCATCAAGTGTATTTTTCTCAAGATTATAAACAGGAATTCTATGAGCTATTTCAGCAAAAAACGCTTCCAACCGATCCCACCATCTATATTTGTAATTCTTCATATACCGATAACACGGTAGCTCCTGGTGATAATTTATTTATTTTAGTGAATGCTCCTGCTGTGAAAGAAGAGAATCAAGAAGAAATGAACGCTTACAGAGAAGTTGTCTATCGCAAGCTTTCTCAGTTTGGTTTAGATATCGAGTCTTCGCTTGTACATGAGCGAATTGTTACTCCATATGAAATTGAACAAACGTTCGGTGCATTTAAAGGTGCTTTGTACGGCGTGAGTTCAAACCGGAAAATGGATAGTTTTCTTCGGCCAAGCAACGTCTCAAAAGATGTTAAAAACTTATATTTTGTAGGAGGAACGACTCACCCTGGAGGAGGGTCTCCTATGGTCACGATTAGCGGCATCAATGTAGCTATGCTTATTTCATCTTCCTAATTGATAAATCAGGATTGTCAAAAAGTTTAGTTTTTTGGTACTATAAGAAAGTGCAGAGGCTGTTAACCTGCTGTTCTTACGGATGGAAAAAATGAAAAAACATGTTACATAACGAAGTTGAAAAGGTGATTACATAACTATATGATTGTATTTACGTGTCTTATTATTATCATAAGCATTATCCGTCCGTACTTGGAAAGCGTGACTGTTAAGCGAATTGCTTCAGAAGGCAAAAAAATTCGCTACTACAAAGAACAGTTCTTTTTTTATGTGCTAATTTTACTATTTTATATTGCGGTGATGGTATACCATAAGGTTCCAATTTCTATGTTAGGATTACAGGGAGTATATCTCGATACGATTCATCGCACGGCTCCGTATCCAGCGTGGATTGAATATTTGCTGCTTTTAATCTTTGCTGGCTTTATCATTCTGTCCATTATGCTTCAATGGATGAAAGATCATGGAGAAACGGTTTTTGTGGAACAGGAAATGCCCACGTCAATTGAGGCAACCGTTCCTAAAACGGAAAGAGAGCAAAAGTGGTGGCTAGCATACAGCGGTATCTCCAGCTTCGTAGAAAGCACCGTTTATTTTCCTAGCTTTTATTTATATAGTCACTATATATTAGCCATTGAAAACACATGGGTATTGGCCGTTTTAATTGGTATTGGTTATTTCCTATCACAGCTAGCTTTCCAGCTTGACCGTTTAAGTGTCCAGACGCTGTTAGTTGGTATCGGGCTAGGCGCTTTATTTATCATGACGAAGTCAGTTGTCATTATAATCTTGTACTATGGCTTTAGCTTTTTGATTTATGATATTTACCAGCAAGATCGCAATCTAGTAAAAAGCACAGATGATCACTAAGAAACAACACGGCATAAAGCTGTGTTGTTTCTTTTTTTTATAATTTATAAAAAAAGCTTGAAAAGCGCTTTCAATAGTCTTATAATTTAGATAAATCGATTTACTAAACCGGTTTAGTAAGTGGTTAGTTAGTATAATAAGAAAGGTAGGTCGATTTATGAACAGTATCATTATCCCGTTAAATGCATTTGAAACAACAGGCTTTCAGCACGCCATGATTGGAAAAATACATGAGCAGCAAGTACATGGAGTGGAAATTAGAAGAGAGTTAATGAAAAAAGTAGATCAAGAGATTGCGCTTATTGCTGAAGAATTAAAAACATGTCCACTTTTTACAGTATATTCGGCTCCAATTGAACTGTGGAGAGAAAATGGAGAGTTAAACACACAAGAATTAAAAGTTATTCTTGAAGAAGCCGTATCACTTGGCGCTCAGTGGGTAAAAGTTTCTCTTGGTTTTTATCAGCCCCAATCGCCTATGGCAGATTTACAGCAGCTATTAGAGGCATTTCCAGCTTTACGTCTATTTGTAGAAAACGATCAAACCAGTCACGGAGGCAACATAGCATCTCTCCACGCATTTTTTGATAACGCTTACGAAGTTCCTGTTTCCATGACGTTTGATATTGGTAACTGGCTCTACGTAGATGAACAACCCCAGGAAGCAATCAAAATGCTAAGGTCATTTGTGGGCTATATTCATATTAAACACGTCATAAAAAGCAGCGGAAAGCTAGTGACAACCGCTATATCGAACGATTCAAATGAAATGTGGAAAGATATTTTGAAAGGGTTTTCTCATTCGATTTTTAAAGCTTTAGAGTTTCCAATCGATGAACCGGAACAAATCCCCGGCTTCATTTCATTGGTGCAAGCAGCAGAACAGGAGGAAGTTCAATGAATTCATTAGACGTTATTACCTTCGGAGAAGCAATGGCGATGTTCATGGCAGAGCAGCCGGGACCGCTGCATGAGATTAAGCATTATACGAAAGAACTGGCCGGAGCAGAAACAAATGTAGCAATTGGTATCGCTCGTCTCGGTCTGCGCGCAGGCTGGGTGAGCAAAGTCGGCAACGATCCTTTCGGTACGTTTATTATGAAACGGCTACAAGAAGAATATGTCAACACCGATTGTGTATTAGTAGATAGCGAGCATGCAACAGGCTTTCAAATTAAATCAAAAGTGGAAGTGGGAGACCCGGAAGTTTGTTACTTCCGAAAAAATTCAGCAGCCAGTCACTTGCACTCCAGCGATTTTAATCAAAACTATTTTTTAGCGGCAAAACATATGCATATGACAGGCATACCGCTTGCTGTGTCAGCAAGTATGCGCGATTTTGCTCTACATGCACTTACATCGATGAAAGCAGCTGGAAGAACAGTTTCCTTTGATCCAAACCTTAGACCTACTCTTTGGGCATCGAAAGAAGAAATGGTTGTTACAATCAATGAAGCTGCTAAACAAGCAAACTACGTTCTGCCGGGTATTGAAGAAGGAAAAATCTTAACCGGCTACGAAAACCCAGAAGACATTGCTTCTTACTATTTAGATGCAGGCGTAGAGCTTGTCGTTATTAAACTAGGTGAACAAGGAGCCTTTTTTAAGACGGCTAAAGAGCAAGGAATGGTTGAAGGAATAAAAGTGAAACAAATAGTGGATACAGTCGGAGCAGGAGACGGTTTTGCAGTAGGACTGTTAAGCGGACTTCTTCAAAATGATTCTCTTACTCAGTCTGTAAGGAGAGCAAATGCTATTGGGTCATTAGCTGTACAAAGCCCTGGAGATAACGACGGATATCCAACTGAACAGCAGTTGCAAAGATATATGGAATCCCAAAAACAAGGAGTGAAGTGATAATGAAACAGCAGCTAGCAAAAAAAAGATGGCTTCGGTTAATTCCTATCGTATTTATTACGTATAGCCTTGCATATTTAGACCGTGCAAACTATGGGTTTGGAGCAGCGGCAGGACTGGCAGAAGATCTTCATATTACGCCAGGTATTTCGTCTTTATTAGGGTCGCTCTTTTTCTTAGGTTATTTCTTTTTCCAAATTCCAGGCGCTCACTATGCTGAAAATAAAAGCGCCAAAAAGCTGATTTTTTGGTCTCTGATTTTATGGGGAGCACTTGCTACAGCTACGGGTATGGTAAGCCACGTCGGATTTTTGTTTGTTATTCGGTTTGCTTTAGGAGTGGTCGAAAGTGCCGTTATGCCTGCTATGCTAGTGTTTTTAAGCCACTGGTTTACAAAAGCAGAACGTTCTAGAGCCAACACGTTTTTAATTTTAGGAAATCCGGCAACTGTTCTTTGGATGTCTATTGTTTCTGGGTATTTGCTAGAATCGTTTGGCTGGAGATGGATGTTTATTTTAGAAGGTTTTCCAGCTGTTATTTGGGCATTTTTATGGTGGAAACTAGTAAACGACGAGCCAAAAGATGCAGGCTGGCTGTCGAAAAAAGAAAAAGCAGATTTACACGATGCGCTGCAAAAAGAACAAGAAGGAATCAAACCTGTTAAAGGCTATAAAGAAGCTTTCAAAAATCGTACTGTCATTTTATTAAGCATTCAATATGCTTTATGGAGTATTGGCGTCTACGGATTTGTTATGTGGCTGCCGTCTATTATTAAAGCAGCGCCTAACATGAGTATAGTGAAAACAGGTTGGTTAGCGTCCGTTCCTTACGTATTAGCAGTTGTATTAATGTTAACGGTTTCATATCTATCAGATAAGTTTTTAAAACGAAGCGCATTTGTATGGCCGTTCTTATTAGTAGGAGCGCTTGCTTTTTACGGATCTTATTTAGTTGGCACAAGCAACTTCTGGCTTTCCTTTGCTTTACTCGTTATCGCCGGAGGAACGATGTACGCTCCGTACGGACCGTTCTTTGCGATTATTCCTGAAATTTTACCGCGTAATGTTGCCGGAGGAGCAATGGCTTTAATTAATAGCATGGGCGCACTTGGTTCATTTGCCGGTTCTTATATTGTAGGATTTTTAAATGGATCAACAGGAGGATTTGGCGCTTCCTATATCTTTATGGCAGGATCATTATTCCTTGCGGCAGTTTTAACCATTGTTGCAACGAAAAAGCCAAGAGAAGTTCAAAGTGTAAAGCCAGTCGAAACAACGGCTTAATGTAACGATAAAAAAGGAGAATTGAGATGCATATTGAGAAAATTACAAGTAGCGGTATTGTAGCGGTCATTCGAGGAGCAAGTGCTGAGCGAATTATTCCACTTGCCTACGCATTAAAAGAAGGCGGAGTAACAAACCTAGAAATTACAATGGAAAACCCTGCTGCCGTAGAGGTTATTAAAGAGTTGAAAAATGAATTTGACGACTCGATGTTTATTGGAGCAGGAACTGTTCTAGATGAAGAAACAGCACGAATTGCTATTATGGCGGGAGCGTCATTTATTTTTTCTCCTACGGTTAATGAACGAACAATTAAAACGGCTAAAAGATACGGTGTCATTAGCGTTCCGGGCGCTTTTACACCAACTGAAATACTAACAGCCTATGAATGCGGTGCAGATATGATTAAAGTCTTCCCGGCAAGCGTAGTAGGCCCCGCTTATTTTAAAAATATAGCAGGACCGCTTCCTCATATTCCATTAATGCCAACAGGGGGCGTTACGGCTGAAAATGCAGGAGCTTATATTAAAGCTGGAGCAGCTGCTATTGGGGCAGGAAGCACATTAGTGGATGGAAAGCAGCTTCCAACTCCTGAATACTTACTTCAAGTAACAAAGGAAGCGAAGCGTTTTACTAATGAAATTCAAGAAGCTAGGCTTGCGTACGCTTAATAAATAAAGCCTTCTGCTAGCAAGAAGGCTTTTCCTTTTTCGTTTTTTTCGTTTACACTAGGAGTAGCATAATTTTAGGGATTGAATGAAAAGGACGGATTATGATGCAAAAAGTTACAATGCTGGACGTTGCAAAAGCAGCAAATGTCTCCAAAAGCACCGTATCACAATACATTAACAAACGGTATGAATATATGGGCGAAGAAACACGAAAGAAAATTAAAGAAGCGATTGATACACTCGGCTATCAGCCCAATTATCTAGCAAGGAGCTTAAAACAAAAGCGAACGTCAATGATTGGGATTATTGTCGCGAATATTATGCACAGATTTTCTACTGAAGTCATTCGTGCAATTGAAGACTATTGCCATTCACAAGATATACATGCCATCATCTGTAACGCAGATGATGACCCTGATAAAGAAAAGAAATATATTAATATGTTAAAAGCAAAGCAAGTAGATGGCCTTATTTTATTTCCAACGGGAGCCAATACTTCTCTTTATGAGCAGATGATCAAAGAAGAATATCCGGTTGTTATTATGGATCGCAAAATTCATGATGTAAAAGGAAAAATTCCATCCGTAGTGGCGAACAACCAAGAAGCCACAAAACAGGCTATTTTGCATCTCCTCGAGCTTGGACATAAGCATATAGCGATTATTACAGAACCATTAACTATTACACCCCGGATTGAACGTGTAGAAGGGTACAAAGAAGCGTTAACATCAGCCAATATGCCTGTAAATGAATCCATGATTATCAACTGCAAAAAAGCGGACATGCAAAAAGCGCTTGAGAAGCTATTTGCAGCAGATAATTCGCCGACAGCGCTGCTTGCTGGAAACGATTTAGTATTCATTGAAGTGCAGAAATTTATTAAACAACACGGATTTAATATCCCAAATGATTTATCTTTAATTGTTTATGATAATATTCCTTACGCAGATGTAGCAACGCCTGCTGTTACGACGATTTCGCAGCCAGCTTTTGATATGGGAACAAAAGCAGCAGATTTACTTATTAAACAAATTTTAAAGGAAAAGATAGCTTATGAAGAGTACCAGTATGAGTGTGAATTAATTATTCGAGAAACAACTTTGTCGCATTAAACTAAAAAGAGCGCCTATGGCGTGCTCTTTTTAGCTCATCAAAATATTGGTTTTTTTTACGCAGCTACTAAACCGGTTTAGTAGAAAGTGAGGAGAAAAAATATGAAGATACAATTAGCATTAGATCGTGTCACAATTGAAGAAGCTATTATCCTTGCCAAGCTGGCAGAACCCTCTGTTGATTGGATTGAAGTAGGTACATCTCTTATAAAAGAGTATGGAATTGAAAGCATTTATAAAATCAAACAGGCATTTCCGCACAAAACGATTGTAGCAGATATCAAAACGATTGATAACGCAGAGTATGAGTTTACAATGTGCTACCAAGCAGGTGCAGATATAGCAACAGTAATGGGCGTATCACCTTTACCCACGATAGAGACGTGTGCAAATGTAAGCGAAAAATGGAATAAAAAAATGATGGTTGATTTACTAAACACATCAAGCAGCTCGCAAAAGCAAGTAGGTATTTATAGAAACGCTATTTTTTGCCATCATATCAGCAAAGACGAGCAAGAAAAAGAAGGAAAATCGCTGAGTCAAATAAATTTGCGGCAGTATTTTCATTCAGAGGCGCAAATGGCAGTGGCAGGAGGAATTAATCCAGCCTCAGCAGCGTCCTTACTTCACATGAAAGCGGACGTCGCGATTATTGGATCAGCGATTACAAAAAGTGCGGATGTGACAAAGGCATCTGCTGAATTTCAAGACTTATTTATGAGCAGGGGGAACGTATAATGACAAAAACACAAACGATCTTACATGAAATTACGACCGTAATAAATCACATAAAAGAGCCGCAAATAGAAGAAGTAGCGTTTTCACTTTACCAAGCGAAACGAATTTTTGTTATAGGCGAAGGCCGCTCTGGGCTAATGGGCAAATCATTTGCAATGAGACTGATGCATTTAGGTGCGACAGTATATGTTGTAGGGGAAACCATTACTCCTTCGATTGCAGCAGGTGACGTGTTGGTGGCCGTATCTGGTTCAGGAAAAACACAGCAAGTGGTGAGTGTAGCGAAAAAAGCTAAAGAAGTAGGATGTTCAGTTATCGGCATTTCAGCTAGTACAGAATCACCGTTAACTGCTCATACCGATGAGCTGCTGCACATTCCCGCTGCAACCAAATACCGAAGCGAAAATGAAGCAGCTTCCATTCAGCCACTTGGCTCGTTATTTGATCAATGTGCTCACGTTGTATTTGATACCATTTGTTTAGAATACGGGAATTTGAATCACACGGATCATGAACAGGCATTTAAGCAGCACAGCAATTTAGAATAAGAGGAAAGAGGCTAGAACAAAAGTAGGTTATTTAAAAGAAAATCCGAACGATGAATCGAGATTCTTCATAAAGAATCACATTCGTTCGGATTTTTTCATTGGTATTGATGAGCGTAGGTTTCATGTGTGTAGTTGCTTCTAGCTGTTGATTGAATCGATGTAGTTATGTCTCACTCTCTTTTGATACAGGTAAGTCGAAGTCTGAACGTTGACTTCACTTCAAAGTAAATAACAGCATTTTTATGCTGAAATTGCTATAATATACAAGCCGGTACATATACTAAGGCGACTGAAAATAAAGGAGTTTTGATTAATGACAAAAATAAAATTAATTTCACATAACGATTTAGACGGGGTAAGTCCAGCACTATTGGGTCGGTTAGCGTTTGGCGATGATAACTTTGATTACAGCACGGTAAGCATTGGCCGCATCAATGACACAGTGACACATTTTATTGAAGAAGAAAACGATGGAGACACAGCTTTATACATAACGGATATTAGCGTAAATGAGGAAGTAGCGGAAAAATTAAATGAGCTGGTAAAAAAAGGCCAGAAAATCACTCTTATTGACCATCATATCTCTGCTCTTCCACTAGCTAAGAAATACGATTGGGTTCATGTTATTGCAGAAGACGAAAACGGTAAAAAGACGGCAGCTACATCTCTTTTCTACGACTACTTAGTGCGCAACAACATGCTCCAAAAAACGGCGTTGCTTGATGAGTACGTAGAACTTGTGCGCTTATTTGATACGTGGGACTGGTTCCATGAAAATAACTTGAAAGCAAAGCGTCTTAATCACCTATATTATCTAATCCCGCATGAAGAATTTAAAGAAACCATTCTAGAAACGCTTCGTGAATCATACCATACTGAAAATCAAGAATTTACGTTTACGGACAAACACGAAATTTTACTAGAAGCAGAAGAAAAAAAGATTGAAAAATACATTTATGATAAACAAAAACAAATCATAAAAGAAAGGGTTGAAATTGATAACACAGCGTACAACGCAGGGATTGTATTCGCAGATACATATCAGTCTGAGCTAGGAAATGCACTGTGTCTAGAAAACGAAGATATCGACTTTTCCGTTATGGTGGACATGGGACGCCAAAAGATTGGGTTCCGTGCAGTAAAAGACGAAATCAACTTAGCAGAAATTGTTGGGCATCTTGGAGGAGGAGGTCACCCAAAAGCTTCTGG
The DNA here is from genome assembly GCF_042787865.1 of Priestia sp. YIM B13486. Classification (NCBI taxonomy): domain Bacteria; kingdom Bacillati; phylum Bacillota; class Bacilli; order Caryophanales; family Bacillaceae; genus Priestia; species Priestia sp. YIM B13486. Next base: position 523,066 of record NZ_JBHZOZ010000003.1, read on the forward strand.
ATGCAAGTTAACGGCTGAAACGTTTGCTCTTTTCGTCACGGATCACTTGTTTAAAGACGAAGAAAAAAGTGAATAAAGCGTATAAGGAGGAGATGATATGTCGTTTAAAGATTTAGTTGTTGTTGTCACCGGAGCTGCGAACGGAATAGGTAAAGATGTATCCCGCGCATACGCGAAACAAGGAGCAAAAGTGGTATTGGCAGATGTGGACGAAACTGAAGGAGAGCGTCACGCAGAAGCTATTCAAAGACAAGGCGGAGAAGCCATTTTTGTGAAAACAGACGTCCGAAAAGAAGGCGACATTTTAAATCTCGTTGAAAAAACGGTCAGTACGTATGAAACGATACATATTTTGATTAATAATGCAGGCGTTTCCCGCTGGAAATCACCGTATGAGCTAACCATTGATGAATGGGATGACATTATCAGTACGAACCTGCGCAGCGTGTTTCTATGCTCTCGCGAAGCAGCTAAGGTGATGAGAAAAAACGAAAGCGGAGGCTCCATTGTAAACTTAGCTTCTACGAGAGCTACAATGTCTGAACCTCACACAGAAGCCTATGCGGCTACAAAAGGAGGAATCGTTGCTTTAACTCATGCACTTGCCATTTCACTTGGTGATGACAACATCACAGTAAATGCTATTTCTCCAGGATGGATTGAGACATCTGACTACGATGGCCTTCGTGAAATCGATCATACGCAGCATCCGTCTAATCGGGTGGGAACGCCAGCCGATATCTCAAGAGCGTGTATGTATGTAACAAACGTTGAAAATGATTTTGTAACAGGAGCTAACCTCGTAGTAGACGGGGGAATGACGCGAAAGATGATTTATGAACATTAAGCATTAAGCATCTACGAAAAAAGACTGCCGTATTTAGCAGTCTTTTTTCATATAATCATGAAAAGAAAAAGATAATAATTTTTTCTTGACAGAACAAAATAATCATTGTAAAGTAAGTTACATAAAGTAATTAAATTTCAATTAATATTTTTTTAGTTTAATATCTCGAATTAGAGATATAAGAATTCATTATATCTTGTTTATCTCCTTTTGTCAGGGGGAAGGGTATAAACATGCAATTTAAGCTTAAAAAAACAAACAATTAGGAGTGTGGAAAATGGGTTTTTTAGATAAATTATTTGATAAATCAAGTGATCAACAACAGGTTGGAAAAGATTTTTATGAAGCAATTAAAAACCGACGTTCTATTTATGCAATTGATAAAAATGTAAAAATATCAGAAGAAAAAATTGAAGAAATTATCAACTTTGCGGTGAAACATACTCCTTCAGCATTTAATTCCCAAAGCGCACGCGTAGTCGTTTTATTTGGCGAACAGCATGATAAAGTATGGGATATTACGAGAGAAACGCTTCGTAAAATTGTTCCAGCTGAAAATTTTTCAGATACGGATCAAAAAATGAACTTATTCGGAAGCGGCTATGGAACAGTTCTTTTCTTTGAAGATCAAGAAGTAGTGGAAGGGCTCCAAAAGCAGTTCGCATCTTACAGCGAAAATTTCCCGGTTTGGTCTAACCAATCATCAGGCATGCTGCAGCATGTGATTTGGACAGCGCTTGAGCTCGAAGGCCTAGGAGCAACATTACAGCATTACAATCCATTGATTGACGATGAAGTAAAAGCAGCTTGGAATATTCCAAGCTCATGGAAATTAATTGCCCAAATGCCATTTGGTAATCCTGTGTCACCTGCGGGAGAAAAAGAATTTCAACCGCTAACTGAACGTGTAAAAGTATTTAAATAAGCAAAATAAGAGGTACGGACAAAATTATTTTAGTTGAAGCAAAATCCGAACGATGAATCGTTCGGATTTTTTCATTGGTACGGCAAGCGTAGTTGTTGCGTATGTAGCTGCTTCTAGCGGTTGATTTCGTTATGTCTCAGCCTCTTTTTTTTCAACAAATAGTTTGAATATTCTTTTATGTTTAACCTAAGAAAAATGCGGTTAAATAGGAGGAGTAGTCCTCAAATCTTCTGTGGAATTTATGCGCTATACATAAGCAATTCAACGATGTTTTACAAAAAAATAAAGTTTTTAACTTGGTTTTTTAGAGAATATTTGTTAACATATCCACTTGTGAGGTCTTAGTAAGAGGAGGATGATGTAAAGAATCCCATATCGGACGCAAGGGCGTAGATATGTGGAGTGGGAATTTTAAAGGAGGATTTTATGTCTGATCAAGGAAATCAAGGAAAATTTAAAAAATCAATATCGTTACTTGACCTAACGTTAATTGGGATGGGAGCTATTTTTGGTTCCGCCTGGTTATTTGCGGTTAGTAACGTAGCGTCAAAGGCTGGTCCGGCCGGAAGTTTTTCGTGGCTGATTGGCGGAGTCATTATTTTACTTATCGGTTTAGTGTATGCTGAACTTGGAGCAGCGCTGCCGCGTACCGGTGGAATTATCCGTTATCCGGTTTACTCACATGGTCATTTAGTGGGTTACTTAATTTCATTCATTACCATTATTGCTTACACAAGTTTGATTGCCATCGAGGTAACGGCTGTACGTCAGTATGTTGCGTTTTGGCTTCCTGGTCTAACTAAACATGGTTCTGAATCGCCTACTACAATCGGCTGGTTATTTCAGTTCGCGTTATTAACGCTATTTTTTATCATTAACTACGTAAGTGTAAAAGCATTTGCTAAGTCAAATGTCATTATATCTGTGTTCAAATATGCGGTTCCTCTTACAATTATCGTCGTGTTGGCTTATCACTTTAAATCAGCTAACTTTACAACTGGCGATTTTGCTCCGTTTGGTTTTAATGGTATCCAAGCAGCCATTTCAACAGGTGGCGTTATGTTTGCTTACCTAGGACTTCACCCTATTGTTTCTGTAGCCAGTGAAGTTAAAAACCCGCAGCGTAATATTCCAATCGCGCTCATTATCTGTATTGTACTTTCAGCGATTATTTACACAGCACTGCAAGTATTGTTCATTGGTAACATCCCGGCTGATATGCTATCAGGAGGATGGGGAACAATTCAAGAGCAATTCTCTTTACCATTTAAAGATATTGCACTTATTTTAGGCCTTGGCTGGTTAGTAACGCTTGTTATTTTTGATGCTATTTTATCACCAGGCGGTAACGGGAACATCTTCATGAATACAACTTCTCGTTTAGTTTATGCGTGGTCTCGTAATGGAACATTATTTAAACGTTTCTCAAAAGTAGATAAGAAAACAGGAATTCCACGTGCGTCACTATGGCTATCATTTGGAATGTCCGTATTCTGGACACTGCCATTTCCTTCTTGGGAAGCGCTAGTAAACGTATGTTCAGTGGCACTTATTCTGTCTTATGCGATTGCGCCAATTTCAGCTGCTGCATTCAGAGTAAATGCAAAAGACCTTAAAAAACCTTTTAAATTAAAAGGCATGAGCGTTATTGCTCCTGTTTCATTTATTTTCTGTTCATACATCGTATATTGGTCAGGGTGGACGACAATTTCTTGGCTGCTAGGATCACAGCTTCTAATGGTTGTTATCTACGTAGCGTTTAAGAAATACGTACCAACTGACGTTGTAAAATTTGCACAGCAGCTTAAATCTGCTTGGTGGCTAGTTGCTTATTATATTATTATGCTTGTTATCTCTTATCTAGGTTCATTTGGTGGAGGACAAGGTGTGCTAAGCAACCCGCTTGACTTAATTTTAATTGCCCTTGTTTCACTTGGTATTTTCTACTGGGCGAAATACACAGGTTTACCAAAAGCAGTTATCGATACAGATGATTAATAAAAAACACGGCATGAATTCATGCCGTGTTTTTTATTTGTAGAGCTACTTACTCTATTTATTTATTTATCAAACAGCCATGTTTTTAAAATAGCAGCATACTCACGAAAGTAGGCTTGAAGTTTAATTGAATTTGGTGTTTTTGCACCTAAAGGATAAACGTCAAAGCCTTGACGTTTGGCAATAATAGAGGCGCGAAATAAATGAAAATCACTGCTAACAAGCACGACTTTTTTGTGTTGAATATCAACTTTCTGTTTAGTAAAAGTAAAATTCTCAAAAGTAGAAGTTGACTGATTTTCTTTTATAATTCGATTCTTCTTAATTCCTTCTTTCCGCAGAAAACGATAGGCTGCCTCTGCTTCAGAAATTTCTTCATCGGATCCTTTTCCACCCGTTACGATAACTTTTGTTTGTTGATTGGCTTGTAAATAAGATAAGGCCGTCTTTACTCGTTCTTTTAAACTAGGAGACATTTGGTCACCATCTACTTTAGAACCTAAAACGAGCACATAATCTGCGTTTTGTGGAACAGGCTTGTGAGCAGTTTGATACATACAAAAAGATATGATTGCTATATAAAGAACAAACACGCTGATAAAGACATAAATGATTTTTTTCTTCAACTGTGAGCACCTTCCTAGCTATTCCATAAGATGTTTGGAAAATAATTGTTATTATAGCATACGAGACCCAAATAAGTATAAACACAGTAATATATAATAATAGAAGAAAATCGTTATTGTGAATGGGTATAAAATTCGTTACAATAAAGAATAAATGATTTTAAAAGTGCCTCTAAGGAGGATAATAGGGAAATCGGTGTAAATCCGGTGCAGCCCCCGCTACTGTAAATGTGGATGAACCTGCAAAGACCCACTAGTCAAGCTAGGAAGGGTGCAGAAGTAAAATGAAGCATAAGCCAGGAGACCTGCTTTTAAAAACCCCTTATTTTTCGGTGGGAGAAATAAGTCAAGACAATGTGTTAATGAGCGCATGACCAAACCTTGACTTCTACAGTTAAGGTTTTTTTATGTGGTAGGGAGTGGAAAAAGTGAAAAAAGGAAAACCGCTTATGATTCAAGGAACGCACTCAGACGCTGGAAAAAGCATGATTGCTACAGCATTTTGCCGTATTTTTAAAGAAGACGGCTATCAAACTGCACCGTTTAAATCGCAAAATATGGCGCTTAATTCATACATTACAATGGATGGAAAAGAAATTGGCAGAGCGCAAGGAATTCAAGCAGAAGCGGCTGGAGTAGAAGCAACAACCAATATGAACCCTATTTTAATTAAACCTACTCGTGATCATGAATCTCAAATAGTTGTTCACGGAAAACCGCTACGTAATATGTTTGCTTTTCAGTATCGGCAAGAATTTTTTAATGAAGGTTTGAACGTTATCACGGAAGCTTATAAAGAGCTTGCCAATCATTATGATCGAATTGTGATTGAAGGCGCTGGAAGTCCTGCCGAAGTCAATTTGAACGATCGGGAACTCGTAAATATGCGCGTTGCAAAAATAGCAGAAGCGCCTGTTGTGTTAGTAGGAGATATTGATAAAGGTGGCGTTTTCGCGAGCCTAGTGGGTACTCTTCAATTGCTTCCAGATGAACACAAGTCTAGAGTTATCGGAGTGTTAATTAATAAATTCCGAGGAGATTTAGAACTTTTAAAACCAGGGTTGAAGTGGTTTGAAGAATACACGGGTGTTCCGGTTCTAGGAGTTATTCCTTATATGAACAACGTGGAAATTGATGCGGAAGATTCGTTATCACTTAGAAATTACTCAACGCTTGTGAATCCCTTAAAAGAAATTGATATTGCGGTCATCTCGTACCCGCGCATCTCAAATTTTACAGACATCGATCCTTTAAGCTTAGAAGAAGACTGTCACGTGAGGCTTGTAACCAAGCCGTCGCAATTAGGTACGCCTGATTTAATTGTTTTGCCAGGAAGCAAAAATACGATTGAAGATGCTCAGTTTTTACAAGAAAGCGGCCTGGATCTAGCCATTAATCAAGTCTTGAACACAACGAACGTTCACGTCATTGGCATCTGCGGAGGATATCAAATGCTAGGGGAGACAATTACAGACCCTGATGCAGTAGAATCTCGGATTGAATCCATTAAAGGGCTTGGCTTGCTTCCGGTGGAAACCGTTATGACAACCAGCAAAAAAACAGAAAGAGTTTCTGGGTATGTCCAGTTAGAAAATGAAAGAGTTTCGATTGAAGGCTACGAAATTCATATGGGAAAGACGGTTTCTAAGAGCACCACGAAAGCTTTTGCAGTGGTAGAGCATGAAAAAGAAGGAACGGTTAAAGACAACGTTATTGGCACGTATGTTCATGATGTGTTTCATAACGATTCTTTGCGCAGAGCTTTGCTTAATCAAATTCGTAAACATAAAAAATTGCCGCCTATTACGGACACATTCAACAGTCGCCTGCAAAAAGAGGAGTCTTTTTCAAAAGCAGCAGCATATGTGAGAGAAGCCGTAGATATGGAAAAGCTGTATCAGTTAATAGACAACTATAAAAGTCCGGAGCAAACACAAAAAGTATAGCTTGTAGAGGCTTTCGCTTGTTTTTTTACCGAGAACTTTAGTACGCTATTCTACGTTGCCCAGTTCAACAGTCTAGCACTCGTAACAAATAAAAGATGATTGTTTCCAACTTAATGCATGGTGGAAGCATGGTTTATGGACAGGAAAATGAATGGTTAATGTAATATAAAACATCACGCCTCGTTTCCTAGAGGAGCTGAACGTATTGATTTTTAAACGTATTTTTTTAAACAAAGCATCTATTTTATACATAGTCAGTTTATTTATTGTATGTACTTCGATAATTATGGGCGTATTTATTGGTACAGTTTCGTTAACCGTAGGAGATACAATCAAAATTATTATTGGCCACCTTACCGGGCTATCCTTATATCACGGTCCGGAAAACATGGATTTAATCATTTGGCAAATTCGTTTTCCAAGAGTACTGGTGGCATTTTTAGTAGGAGCTTCACTTTCAATAGCAGGGGCTGCCTTTCAAGGGCTATTAAGAAACTCGCTTGCCGATCCTTATACGATTGGGGTTTCCTCAGGTGCAACCCTTGGCTCTGTCATGGCAATTTATTTTCATTGGAGTATTTTTGGTTTGTCTATCTTCACGCTGCCTGTAGTCGGCATTGTATCTGGTTTTATTACTCTTCTTTTAGTTTTTGGTATTACGAAACTCGCAAGCGGCAATTTGGCCAATGAAACCATCATCTTAGCGGGGATTATTTTATCATCCTTTATGAGCGCGCTTATTTCATTAATTGTGGCTCTTTCTCCCGAAGAAGATGTAAGGCAGGTTTTATATTGGCTAATGGGAAGCGTATCAATGAGAGGATGGTCTCATATTCAAATTTTAGGGCCGTTCTTTTTGTTTGGTACAATTATGCTGTTGTTACATGTAAAAGAGCTGAACGGCTTAGCATTTGGCGATCAATCCGCTCAGTTTATGGGAATAGACGTAAAGAAGAAAAAAAGAATGATTTTAATAGGTGCATCCGTATTAACAGGGGCTGCGGTATCAGTATCTGGGGCAATTGGATTTGTTGGCTTAGTTATCCCCCACGTAGTTCGTCTCGTAGCGGGAGCTAATCATAAGCATGTACTGCCGCTTTCTATTTTAATTGGAGGAAGTTATTTGGTTTTAGCAGATTTATTGGCACGAACGATATTAGAACCTCGTGAACTGCCGATTGGAGTTGTAACCGCCTTAATTGGTTCGCCGATTTTTACCCTGCTCCTTGTAAAAGAACGTATGCGGAAAAGAGGAATATCATGATTGAACTATATAATGTGACAGGAGGATACGATAAGCAGCAGCCGACCGTTCGTGACATCACGTTCACCGTAGACAAAGGTTCTTTTGTCGCTTTACTAGGACCAAATGGAAGCGGGAAAACAACGCTTATTCGCTTAATTATGAATGTATTGACCATTCAATCAGGAGAAGTGAAGGTGGAAGGAAAGTCAGTGAAGGCTTATTCACCAAAACAACTGGCGCAAAAAGTTGCAGTCATGACGCAAGAAAATCAAATTGGGCTAGAATTTACGGTTCAAGAAATTGTTTCACTTGGACGTTACCCTTATCAGGCAAAAGGATTGTTTAGCACTGTATCAGCACAGGATGAAGAAGTGGTGGAAAGCGTGATGAAATTAACAAACGTCTGGCACTATAGAAATCATACTTTTCAATCGCTAAGCGGTGGAGAAAAACAGCGGGTTTTACTGGCTAAAGCACTAGCGCAAGAACCTGACTACTTACTTCTTGATGAACCAACGAATCACTTAGATGTAAAACATACAATGGAACTGCTTCAGCTGTTAAAAACTTTACAGCAGGAAATGAGCTTGACGGTTCTGGCCATTTTGCATGATCTCAACATTGCCTCGCTGTTTGCAGATAATGCCGTGTTACTGAAAGATGGAAGAGTAGAAGAAACGGGGATGGATGCCATTTTTCAGGATGCAGCTACGTTAAAAAGAGTATATGGCGTTGATTTGCATGTATTTCACCATCCTGCTGTGAATAAGCGACAAATTGCTTTTGTGCCGCCGTATCAATATCCAGAGACGGACTTCCATGAGTTGTATAAGTTGCAAAAGGAACCGGGCAAGCTATGTTTATCCTTTGTTCGTCCTTTGAGAACTCTTTCGCTGGGTTCCAATGAAACAGGTCTAGACTGGTGTCAAGAAATTGTTCAACAGCAAAGCAGTGCTAACGCGGCGTGGAAATCTGCGTCTTTATCTAGTTATGAAGTTCGCTTAAAAGACGATAAAGGTTACTCGTGGCTGGCTGTGCTGACACATAGACAAAAAGAAAACGAAGTAAATATTGTTCTACTAACAAATGCGCCGTTTTCGGACGGGAACTTACTTCATGCTGCGATGAAGGTAATTGAGTACCGGGCTTTCTTAGGAAAAACAGGACGTATTGTTGTAGCATCATCTCATCATAAAGAAGAAAATCAAGAAGAAATTTCAGAGTTCTTGATGGAACGCCTCCAAAAAGAGCTACAACTATTTATGGAAACAAAAATGACCGATAATTGCTTTAAATAAGCAGTAGCGGTCATTTTTTATTCTTCGGAGTGATCATCAGATTTTTCTGTTTCACCTCCTGAACTCATCGTTGTTTCAGTTGTATGTTCATCAATCTTTTTTTCTTTTAGCTTAACAGAAAACAAGTCTTTGACTTCTTCATCTACTTGATCAGAGTCAGCGCTGTAAGTAGTGCCGATGTTTAAGTGACCGGTCAAATCTTTAATGCCTAGCTGGCCGAAATTATTACTAAGATCAATTTTGTCTAACAATACTTTTTCGACCATGATTTTTTCAACAACAATGGACTGCTTTGGCTGAGTTACTTCATCAATCTTTTTGTCAAGAGTTTTCACCATCTCATATAAGGCTGTATTAGACGATTCTTCCTTTAACGCAGAGAGCTGTTTTTGAATAGCTTCGAAATTAGGAGCTGACTGCATAGCCGAGAGTAAATGAGCTGTTTGCTCGTGCAGTTGAGACAGTGATTGAATAAGGTGAGCTGATTCATTTAATTGCTGATGAAGCTCTTCTATTTTAGGGATCGCGTCGGTTAAACGCGTCACTTGATCAATAATTCCCTGCAGGTTCAGCGCTGAATCTATCGAAAGAGCAGGCTTTGTGGATTCAGCTTCAGCAGAGGTCTTAGGCTCCATTTGGCTAGGCAACTTCTTTGGCTGTTGAGGGGTTTTTTTTAGATTAGACTGTTTTTTAGCTTTCATCTTTTCCGGTAATTCTTTCCGCTTTTGATTAGAACGTTGGTCTATGGGACCTGCTTTTTTTTGAGTTGGAAGGGAAGACGGGTTTATTTTACGGACTGTTTCAATTTTAGGCGATTGTTTAAACCACTTAGAAAACATGAAATTCCCTGCCTTTCATGCTACGTATAGTTCTGCACAATAAATTACAAATCAAATTTCACATGCAAAAGACCATCTTTAAATGATGCGTGACACGGCGCTTCCCCTACACCAGGCGGAAGGATAATTGATCGTTGAAACGTTCCTTCACGTCTTTCTTTGTGAAGAACATTTGCATCCTTCACGGTTAAAAGAGATGAACCGGATATGTGTAAAGTATTTTCATGCATGGTTAATTCGACGTCTGTTCGTTTAGCACCGGGTATTTCAATTACAACTAACAGTTGATTTGCCCATTCATATACATCAATTAAAGGATAATCTCGGTACTCATTTACAATTTGAGGAGAAGCATCTGCTTCCGTATCATTCTTTTCTTCATGATCATCATCAAAAATCTTTTCCCAAAATTTCGTATGGTTTTCTTCTTGTAACGTTTCTGCCCACTTTTTAAATTTTCCGTGATTCATATTTGTCACCTTCTTTAAAAAAATAAAACAAGGCCTTTTGCAGCTTTCTATTTTATATGTATGCATGAAAACAGAAAAAAACGTCCACTTTAATCTAAATCGTGGACGTCTATTTGAGACATAGGAATATTAACATGTTTAGGCATCCGGATTTCCAACACTCCGGAACGATAGATGGCGCGTGTGCCTTTTTTACGAACCGAACAAGGAAGCTGAATTTCTTCTTTGAAGGATTCTTCTCCATCTATTCCTTCAATCGTACACACATATGGCGTATGATAGACTTTAATGCTTGATACAATATCGCGGTTAGGGATTTTTAGCTGCACAATGCATTCATCTAATGTATTGATGACGTTTGAATCAAATCTTCTTGGCTTTTGTCCATGACCTTCAGTTCCCATATCCTGCTGTTCTTTCATCATGTCTTGGGCTTGCTTAAAGAATTCATTTCCTTGCATAAAATCCGGAAAAGAATGGGACATGGTAGAAGAAATCATTTGCTGAATATACTTATTCATGTCTTTAGATGCCATTCCTTTTGGGATATTTTCCATCATTCCTTTAAAAGGAGACTTTCCAAATGGAAACATATTTACACACCTCCTTGTAATGTGCCAAGTAAAACGACAAAATTGTTAAAGCTAAATTTGATTTCCAATTGGAGCTGAAGGGTTTGCAATTTGATCTTGATCACTTACATCAGGATCTAACACGCCCGTATTCATTTGAGAGCAAGTAGGAGAGAAGTTACCTAAAGAGAAATTCGCTCCGTTAAACTTGGAGTTCGCCGTGTGACTGTTTTGAATCGTGGAACCAAAATCAATATTTGCGTTTTGCGTGACACCGTTTGTTACGATATTAAAAACGTTAATTTGAAGAGGCATAAAGAGACTCCTTACTGTTTTTATTCATTCTACTCCAACGGTCTATTGCGTTCAGAGAGAATGTATTCACCGTTTGTCGTCATGCTGTTGACAAGCATTGCCCTATATCACTGCTGATAACCATTGACATGATCAACGTTTGCAATATCTGTTTGGTCATTTGTATCAGGATCGATATAAATGTTTCGCATTTTCGAGGAAGCAGGTGAGACATCGCCATAAGAAGAGTTCGTACCAGTGGATTTTGAATGAGCCGTGTGACTGTTATGGAGTGCTTCGCCAATGTTGACAGAACCGTTGCTTGAGATACTGTTGATCTTTAAATTATAAATGTTAATAACACTTGGCATACGCTCTCACCCTTTTCTATGGTTGATTAATGTATCCTATGATGATAAGTGCCTAAACGTTCACAATTCCTCATAACTAAAATCGCCTTTTCCGATTGAAGGAAAAAGCGATTGAGAGAGGATTACTTAATGATATGATGGGCTTATGAAATGGGTGCAATACGATAATTCTTTTTTTCTAAAATGTAAGAGATGCTTTGTTGGACAGTGGAAAATGTTCGCCAATTAAACTGAAAATCTACAAGCGAAAGAGCCATTTTTGAAGAAAGACCAACAATAAGGCAAGTGGTACCAATCAAACGCAAAGCATCGTGAAGCGTGTTAATATAATAACCGTGTTCTTCATCTAACGAATGAAGGGAAGATAAATCAATAAGCAAATAGCGCGCCTGTTCTTTTACAACTGCCTCCAATACCGTTTCAGTTAGCTTCTTACCACGTTCTATATCCATCTTACCGGTAATGGGCACAGCTAAAACCTCGTCCCATATTTTTAATAAAGGTGTGGACAAATCCTCAATTAACCGTTCTTTTTCAAGCTCTGCTTCGGCTTGATCTGTAAAGTCTAATAGCATAAGCAAGTAGCCATAACGCTCGCCGTCTTTTGTATCAATAGGGTGAATCACAGCTTCTGCTACGTATTGACTGCCAATCGTTATACGCGTTCGGTAGGTTGTATGAAGAGAGGTGAGTAATTTTTCCGCTTCTTCAGAATTGGAATGAAAGAAGTCCATATGCTTTCCAATTAACTCTTCGATATGAGATAACTGGTAGATTGGGAGTACTGGCTGGAGTGTTTCAATTGCTCTTGCATTCATCCACTGCACACGATAGTCTTTATCTGCAATGATCATGGTTTCTTGAATATTTTCTAAAATCAAATGGCCATTAAGCTTTTGTGGAAGTCGTCCAATTCCATTCATTCTCCATCTCTCCTTATGTGTGTATTAAGTTTATGTACATCTACTTTATATTTTACAGTGAAAAGAATAAAGAAGGCTATAAGAAATTTATTAACGTGTATAGGGATTATGGTATGTAAAAAAACGTTGGAGTAAGCACTCGATTCAATTAAAAAACTCCCCTGTGCAAAAGGGGAGTGCACCTTACTCATATGATTTAATAAAATCAACGTTGTATTTTTCAACGCTTGATAAGTAGGAATCTCTAAATGATGAATCAGGCGTATACCATGACTTTTCATAAAAATAGGCTTGAAGATCTTTCGATTTAAATACATACCCATGTCGCGCATAGATTTCATTTCGAGCTAGCCTTAGTTCACTCGAGCTCAAACTGCTAATATCACTATAGCTTAATTTGTAAGAATCCGAACCAGCAAGAATATAAGAGCTTGAAGTAGCATAAGAGCGCGGCCCAGGCACGATCACTTCTCGTTCTTTTATGACGGTTTTTTCCTTTTCGACGGGCGGCGTTTGTATATTTAACATAATACTTTCTTCACTTTGAATAGTGTAGGGACTGCTTTTGAACGTTGTGCCGTCTTTTTGCACTTCTGCATGAACAGTGACGCTTCCATCCGTGGCAACAGGCCCTATTTGTGATGAGCTATTCACCTGCAGTCCCGTGCTTTTTCCATTTACGAATAAAATAGCGTCATCTCTATTCGATGAGATTGTAACGTAAGCCCCTTTAAATACCACAGATATATTTTCTTCTTTTTGCCGGTGAAAATTTACAGTGGTTTGGTCTGTAAGTTTTCCATAAGAGCTTTCATAAGAAGCCGTAAGCGGGTAATTCCCAATCATAAAAGGCCCTATTTTTTGCGTTTGATTCTTGGATATCGATTGTTTTGTATCATTGACTGTAACTGTTGTATCCTCTGGCGTGGTGAGGGAGATATAATATGATGACGGCACAACCACGTACTGTTTTTTGAAGAGTAGTGAATGTTTCTGTTCTTTTATTGTAAAGTAGATACTCGATTTATTTTTTAAATCAGTTTCAACGTCTCGTAAAATAGAACCATCGGAAGTTGCGTCTAACAGAGCTTGAATAGATGTGTCATTAATAACTATAGTAGACTGCGAAGAGTCTAATAACTCTCTTAACACAGCTGTATCTTTCGATTCTAATGCCTCAATAAAGCGGTCAGCCGTCTTTTCTTCTGAGCCAGCGAAAAAGAAATAAAATACAAAAGTTAAAAGAAGGATAAGCGCAATACCCCCGCCAATATACCAGCTCTTTTTATGCTTAGCTGCAGCTGGGGACACGGTGAAAGAAAAGCCGCAGTTATTGCAAAATAATTGGTCTGTGCTTGCACTGGCCCCGCATTTTGGACATTGATTCATTCACACCATTCCTTTCTTTTTATTCCATTAAATGTATGGAATGCGTAGGTAAAACAGACCATTAAATTGGAAAAAGAATAGATTCAACAAGAAAGATAAACACACCAAACATGCACAGAAAAGGCGAGGTATGCTATGATAAGAACTATATATTAATCCGATAGGGACACTCTGTCATATAAAAAGGAGATGAAGCAAATGAGTGTTTCATTTGTAAATAAAAATCAAGAGTCTACGTATGAAAAATTGCAGCCTCTAGTCGAAAAATTTAAGAAACGAGCTTTTAAAATAGATGAAGAAGGTACGTTTCCCTTTGAAAATATTCAAGAGTTAAAAGAAGCGGGCTATACACGTCTTTCTCTCGAAAGCAAATATGGCGGAGATGAATTACGCCTTTATGATTTTTTATTATTTCAAGAATTAATTGCTCAAGGAGATGCTTCTACGGCTCTTAGTATTGGATGGCATATGGGGATTACAATGGACTTGCGTGAAAAAAAGCCTTGGAATCAGCAAATTCTCGATTTTATTTTTAAAGAAATAGAAAAAGGTGCACTTATTAACACCGCTGCTACTGAACCGAAGACGGGAAGTCCTACTCGAGGAGGAAAACCGGAAACGACAGCCGTAAAAACAAAAGAAGGCTGGCGAATCAATGGCCGAAAAACATTCACTACGATGTCTCCAGTGTTAAATTACTTTTTGGTAAAAGCAAGCATTGAAGGTGAAGAAGAGATCGGCTTGTTTTTAATTCCTCGTGAAACAAGCGGACTTTCAATAGAAGAAACATGGGATATGATTGCAATGCGCGGGACAGGAAGTCATGATCTTGTGCTAGAAAACGTCGATATTAAACACGACTTTCTTGTTGAACGCCTCAGTGGTTTTAAAAAGAATGAGCCAAGCGGTTGGCTGCTTCATATACCAGCTTGCTACATGGGTACAGCCATCGCAGCAAGAGATTATGCTGTCGCATTTGCTGCAGAATATTCGCCTAATAGTATTGAAGGAACGATTAGCGAGCTGCCAAATGTGCAGCGTTTAGTAGGAGAGATGGAACTTGAACTTATGCAGGCGCGTCACTTTATGTACAGCGTGGCAAGTAAATGGGATGAAACCGGCGACCGATCAGCATTAGCGGGAGAGTTAGCAGCTGTCAAACACGTAGTGACCAATAGTGCCTGTACGGTTGTCGACAAAGCAATGCGCATAGTGGGGGCGAGAAGCTTGCAGCGCAGTAATCCGCTGCAGCGCTATTATAGAGACGTACGTGCTGGGCTTCACAACCCTCCAATGGATGATATGACGATTATTAATTTAGCGAAGCAGGCGTTTGCTAGATAAAACTTAATAACATGTTAAATGATGAAAAACTGCTTATTATAGGCTATTCTATAATAAGCAGTTTTTTCGTTGCAAGAGGAGGAATTGAAGATGAAGTCCGTAAGAGAAATTCAGCTGACACCCTATAATATCGCGTGGGAAAAGGAATTTTCAAAAGAAGCTGCCACCTTAACAACTATAATGTCAGCTCAAGTTTTAGAGGTTCATCATATCGGAAGCACTGCTGTTCCCGGCCTAAGCGCAAAACCGATTATTGATTTACTTATTGAAGTGAAAGATATAAAGAAAGTAGATACATATAATCAGAGGATGGAACAGTTTGGTTACGAAGCGAAAGGTGAAAACGGCATAAAAGGAAGACGATACTTCCAAAAAGGCGGAAATCAAAGAACGCACCATGTTCATATTTATGAAAAAGGTCATCCAGAAATTAATCGGCATATATGGTTTCGAGATTATCTGCGAACTCACCCTGATACAGCAAAAGAATACGAAACGTTGAAAATAGAACTAGCGCATCGCTATCGCTTTGAACCAGAAAAATATGTGGAAAATAAAACGAATTTTATTCATAAAATAGACGTGCTAGCTTTAAAATGGAGAAAGGGAAGCAGCAATAGAAATAGGAAAGATGATCTTAGATAAAAAGGAGGAACGAGCTTGACTCCAGTTCTAAATCGACAGCCAAATACAGGAAAAAAGAAAAAAACAATATGGATCAGCCTGATATCCTTTGTTATTCTTTGTTTTGTACTTTGTACGGCAATTTCTCTTTATGTAGGCATAAGCCTGACAAAACTAGATAAAAATCCTGCTGTGAAAAATCCTGGTGATTACGGCATGCACTATAGCAATCAAGTATTTTTGAGCAAAGACGGAATAACCCATTTAAAAGGATGGATGATTGAACCAACGGAACAGCCAAAAGCGACCATTATTATGTCACATGGATACGGAAATAACCGTGAAGCACAAGGAGCTGGCTTTCTGCCGCTGAGTAAGGAATTTGTAAAAGCGGGATATCGAGTAGTCATGTTTGACTTTAGAGATTCAGGAGACTCAGAAGGAGATCAAACGACGATTGGTGTAAAAGAACAGCTCGATTTATTAGGCGTTATTCAGAAAATGAAAGAAACAACAAAAGAGCCAATTGTGCTCTACGGCATTTCAATGGGAGCAGCTACTTCTTTATTAGCAGCTTCTCAAGAGGACGACGTAAAAGCGGTGGTAGCCGATAGTCCTTTTAGTGATTTAACCTCTTATTTAAAAGAAAATCTATCTGTATGGTCTCATTTACCAAACTTTCCGTTTACACCGCTAACAATTGCTATTCTTCCTGTTATTGCAGATGCAAATCCTGCTGAAGCTAGTCCTATAAAAGCAGTCGAGCATATTTACCCTCGACCAATTTTATTTATACACAGCACAGGAGATACAAAAATTCCTTACACTGAAAGTGAAAAAATGGCTAAAACGCACCCGGATGCTTTTCACTTCTGGAAAACTGATAAAGCAGAACACGTGCAAAATTATCATGTATACAAAAAAGAATATGTAAAGCGCGTATTATCTTTTATTGAGCAATCGCTTTAAAAAAAAGAGGCTGGGACAAAAATATTTTAGACGAAATGTAAAACGAACCATTGATCAAGACTTTTGATCAGTGGTTCGTTTTTTTGTTGGGACAAACGTAGATTTCATGTGTGTAAATCTTTCTAGCAGTTGATTGGAGGGCAAGACGAAGACTCCTGCGGGAAAAGCGGAACAGGTGAGACCCCGCAGCGAAAGCGACGAGGAGGCTCAACGGCCGCCCGCGGAAAGCGAAGCCTTGCACGGAAATCAACTGCGGTGTCTCAAGCAGTTCAGCTCATATATCCCATTTGTTCATCTTTAGATGGGATTCATTCCGTGATGTCTCAACCTCTTTTAGCCGTTGATTTTACCTTGTTCTATAAGCTCAGCATATAAATTACGAAGAATGTAGGTTTTATAACTTTCTAGCTTTCTTCCATCAATTTTAGAGATATTGGCCGCTTTTAACTGCTGAACAAACCAGCCCTTGGAATACATATGAGCCATCGTTAACCACTCCTTTAAAAAGGTGCACTCTAAATAATTAACTATATTCATAAAAGGAAATAAAAAGAAGTGAACGAAGCAAATGAATTGACGTTCATTTTTTACAACGTTATACTGCTCTACAGCTACATAAAAGGAGGAAATGAAAAATGAGTGAACAGTATATAAACGTAAATGGCGTTAAACTGCACTACATAAGCAAGGGACAAGGAGATCTTATGCTATTTCTTCATGGGTTTCCTGACTTTTCGCATATTTGGCGACACCAGATAGATGAATTTTCTAATGATTTTCACACAGTTGCTTTGGATTTAAGAGGATATAATCTATCTGAAAAGCCAAGCGGACTGGAATCATACGAAATTGATGTGCTAGTAGAAGATATCCGCCAAGTGATTGAAGGTTTAGGATATAGCTCCTGCACGCTAGTTGTACACGACTGGGGAGCAGGAATCGGCTGGACATTTGCTTATCGCTACCCTGAATATGTACAAAAATTAATTGCTTTTAACGGTCCGCACCCTTATACATTTATGCGTGAGCTTAGAACAAATAAAAATCAGCAAAAAGCAAGTGAATATATGAAATGGTTTCAAAAACAAGAAGCACAGGACTATATGGAACGAGATAATTTCTCAGGTTTGCGTAAGCTTGTGATCGACCCAGGTGTAAAAAAAGGATATCTAACAGCTGATGATGTTCAAGCATACATGAACTCTTGGGAAAATGGATCTGTGCTGTCCATGCTAAGTTATTACCGCAACTTAAAGATTTTCACAGAAGAAGACCTTCAAAGAAAATCTTTGTTTCCGTTAGAAGAAGAAGTGTTACACATCCCGGTACAAATTATTTGGGGAAATCAAGATCCTACTTTTATGCCTGAAAACTTAGATGGTATTGAAGAATATGTACCAAACATATCTGTTCACCGATTAGCTGAAGCATCTCATGCTCCTCAGCATGAAAAGCCACAAGAAGTCAACGACGTGATGTGGAATTTTTTAAATAAGTAAAGATAAAAAGAGGCTCAGACAAAAGTAGTTTAGTTGAAAGAAGATCCGAACGATGAATTGAGATTCTTGATGGAGAATCCAACTCGTTCGGATTTTTTATTGCGCAGGTTTCATGTATATAGTGGCTTCTAGCTGTTGATTGGAGAGAAAAGCAGAAGGGAGGAGGCGCAGGAGCGTAAGCGACGAAAAGGCTCAGCGGCTGCCTGCAGAAAGCGAAGTCTTGAACGGAAATCAACAGCGGTGTTAAAAGTGATTCATACTAACTCATTTATCCCATTTGTTCGTCTTTAAATTGAATATATCTTGTTCTGTCTCAATTTCTTTTTCTGTTAAATTTAAAATATTTATTCAAAAAGTGATCCAAATGAAGAAGGTGCTCGTTAGGTAAGTAGAAAAGGAAGGAATTCTTAAGAAAAGGCGCTTAAAAACTTTTTTCAAAAAAAGTGATCTAGCTGAAGAAGGCGTTCGTTAGATAAGTAGAAAGGGAAGGCATTCTTCACGAAGATGACATTAAAAAAATTTTTAAAAAGAGTGATCCAACATCACTCAGCGATCGTTTAGTAAATAGAAAGAGAATACTTCCTAAAAAGGATCATTAAATGCGAGGGAACATGAAAGTTTAATATATAGAATATTCAAAATCTTCAATCCATTTAATGGTTTAAGATGTAGTAAGAATGAAAAAAGTGGCGTACATCAACTAAAAATGAGGAGAGTGGAAAATGATGAAATTAAGTAAAAAATTAATGATCCCTGTACTAGGAGCTTCACTATTGATGCCGACTATTGCAAATGCGGAGGAAGCAAAACCAACGGCAGTAACAAAAGCTTCAGATCTACGAGCGAACTTAGACTACCTATTATCTGAACACTTTACGCTTGCCGTTGCCGCTATGACAACAGCCTATGACGGTTCTAAAGATGCTGACGCTGCGTTCAAGGCATTGGATCAAAACGCCGTCGACATGGAGCCAGCCATTGCTTCTATCTATGGTGATAAAGGAGCGGCTGAATTTGAACGAATTTTCAGAGAACACAACAATTACACAGATGATTTTGTAAAAGCAACAAAAGAAAACGACAAAGAAGCCATGGCGGAAGTAGATAAAGAAGTAGATCAATTCGTGAATGAATTTGCTAAGTTTCTAAGCACTGCTACGGAAGGTAAACTACCTGAAGATGCTGCAAAAGAAGCGCTTCGTGTGCACGAAGATCAAGTAAAAGAAACGTTTGAAGATTATGTAGAAGGTGACTATGAGGCAGCCGCGAAGACATACCGCGAAGGATATCAGCAAATGTTTGCAATTAGTAAAGCGTTATCAAATGCAATCGTAACGCAAATGCCCGATAAATTCGACAATACAAAAGTAGATACACCAGCAGCAGATTTACGTTCTTCATTAAACAGCTTAGCAGCAGAACATTTTGCTCTAGCAACAATGGGAATGGAAAAAGGGTTTAACGGTTCAAAAGATTACGACTATGTTAGCTGGTTAGAAAATGCCAACACAGCAGATTTTAAAGCTGCAATCGGCTCAGTATATGGGGATGAAGGAGCTGCACAATTCGAAAAAATTTGGCAAGGAGATCACATCAATGCCCAAGCTGAATTAGTAAGTGCACAAGTAAAAGGCGATGAAGCAGGAGAAAAAGCTGCAAAAGATAAGCTCCATAAATTCGCGCAAGAATTTGGTACATTCTTAGGAACAGCAACAGATGGAAACCTTCCAACTGCAGACGCACAGGCAGCTATAAAAGCACACGAGGATACGGTTATTAAAACATTTGAACAATATGCATCCGGTGACTACGCTGGAAGTTATGATACGTATCGCGAAGGGTATAAATTAATGTTTGGTGTTGGCCAAGCTTTAGGTGAAGCAATCGTAAAACAAAACCCCGATAAGTTTGCTGAAACAGCTATGCCAACAGATATGCCGAAAACAGGTATGGGCGGGGCATCTGAATCAACGATGAACCCACTAACAGCGATCTATATTGCACTAGGTTCGTTAGCTGTGTTAACAGCTGGAGTGATTTTACGCAAGAAACCAGTAAGCAAATAATATTTTTCTCCTTTTCCTTATGATTTACAAGTCAAGAGTCCTGAAAAAAAGAAGAGAGGTTGTTCTCTCTTCTTTTTTATAAACAGCTGTGAAATGAGGTGACGATGTGAAAAAAGCGATTGTTCTCGCCTACTGTATATTAAGTTTAGTCCTCCTTGTTAGCGGGGGACTATATTTTAAAGAACAAATGGTAGAAGCAAAAGAAACAAAGCAACAGGCTGCAGCTAAACACAAAGAAAAAGAAGCACAATCAAAGGATCTAAAAAGCCGGGTAACGCTTGAAGAAGAATTTGCTGTACTAAAAAAGCATAAAACAGAAGCCAAACAGTTAAACAAAGAATTTAAAGGAATCATCCCTGAAAAAGTGTCCATTCCTGCTGTTCATGTGGAGGCTTCAATTGAACAAGTAGGAGTATTAGACAGCGGTGAAATGGCAGCTCCATCTACAGAAAATGGAGTTGCTTGGTTTGAACCAGGAGCTAAACCTGGCGTAAAAGGAAATGCTGTATTAGCAGGACACGTAGACAGTAAAACCGGACCTGCCGTCTTTTACAACCTAAAAAACTTAAAAAAAGACGATGAAATTACCGTCAGAGATGCACAGGGGACCACGCTTACTTTTGTTGTTAAACGTATAAAAAACTATCCGCGAGATAAGGCACCTCTAAACGAAATTTTTGGGTACAGCAACAAACGTAATTTAAATTTAATTACCTGCACAGGCACGTTTGACCGTGCGGAAGGAACCCATCAAGAGAGGTTAGTTGTCTATACAGAACTAAAAGCTGACCAAGCAAAAGAATTGGAGCGTGAAGCAAATGCACCACAACCTCCTACACATGTAAAGATGAGCGGTGATTTGCTTACGTGGTACGCGGTACGAGAAGGTAATATTATCGGCTATCGCATTTATAAAAAGAATCCAGGCGGAACATTTGTCCATATTGGCAGCGTTTCGGAATTTGAGCGAAAAAGCTTTGCTGACTCCGACGCATCTCAAGCTCGTTACTATGTAACAGCTGTTAATGAGTCAGGAAAAGAGTCCGCTCCGTCTAGTATAGCGAAATAACAAAAAGCTCTCTTCAAACGGAGAGCTTTTTGTTATTTTTGATTGTCGATTAAAAAGATATCTTCTGCCTTTCTATTTATCTAAATGCTATTAGTTTTAATAGATAAATAAAGATTCCTCAAAAATAATACTTGAATAATATAAATATTCAGATTATTATGTACTAATAGTCTTTTTGGTAATTAAAAGGAAAAATCTAAAAAGAATCTAAACGAAAAAGGAGCGAAAGTATGGCACAACCTAATTTGCAAACAGAGCAAAAATCACATCCAACAACCTTTCTAGATAAACTATTAGGAAGAGTAGAAGCATTCGGAAACAAACTACCTGATCCCTTTATTTTGTTTGTATGCTTAGCGCTTATTATCGTAGTAGCATCTGTTGCTATTAGTAGTATGGGAGTAACGGTGGTCCATCCCGGTACTAATAAGACTCTTCCAATTAAAAGTTTGTTGTCGCACGAAGGCATTCAGTATATCTTAACATCGATGCTGACCAATTTCACTGAATTTAAGCCCCTAGGACTTGTACTTGCTATGATGCTTGGGGTCGGACTTGCAGAAAAAGTAGGTCTGCTTGAAGTGGCCATAAAGAAAACGATTTTAAATGCTCCAAAAGCTCTTATTACATACGCCATCATTTTTACAGGAATTATGGCCAACTTAGCCGCAGATGCTGCTTTTGTCATCGTGCCTCCGCTTGCCGCAATGATTTTTTATACAGTAGGAAGGCACCCGCTTGCTGGATTAGCAGCAGGATTTGCTGGGGTGGGATCAGGCTTTACAGCGAATCTTATTATATCCGGAACCGACGGATTGTTATCAGGCATTTCTACTGAAGCTGCTAAAACAATTGACCCAAGCGCTGCTGTCAGTCCTGCAGCAAACTGGTATTTCATGGCGGCTTCTGTATTTGTTTTGACCGTTATAGGGGCGATCGTCACCGAAAAGATTGTAGAACCTAGGCTGGGCAATTATAAAGGAAAAAAACGCAATGATTTTGGTGAAATTAGTGAGGTAGAAGCAAAAGGGTTAAAAAACAGTATCGTTGCTACATGTATTTATGTCGCTGTACTAGCTGTTTTCTTATTTTGGCCCAACTCTCCTCTACGAAATGAAGACGGTGGAATTGTTCCATCTCCTTTTTTAGATGGTATCATTCCGATCACGCTGCTGTTTTTTGTGGTAGTTGGCTCTGTTTACGGAATAACAGTAGGAAAAATCAAAAGTTCTAGAGATGTACCTGCTTATATGACTGAGTCGATGAAAGATATGGCTAGCTATATTGTCCTTATTTTTGCAGCTGCTCAATTTATCGCTTACTTTAATTGGACTAATATTGGAACGTGGATTGCAGTAGAAGGAGCGGATGCATTAAAAGCACTAAATCTAACTGGACTTCCAGTTGTGGTTGGTTTTGTATTTTTAACTGTTGTTCTAAGCCTTCTTATTTTTAGCGGCTCCGCTCAATGGGCACTAGAAGCACCTATTTTTATTCCATTGTTCATGCTGTTAGGCTACAACCCTGGATTTATTCAAGCGGCATACCGAATAGCGGATTCTTCCACGAATGTAATCACTCCTTTAAATCCATATATGATTGTTATTTTAGCCTTTATGAAAGAATACGAGCCTAAGGCAGGACTTGGCACAATTATTTCACTTATGCTTCCTTATACTCTAGCTTTTTTAGGGATTTGGATTGTTATGTTGATTATTTTTGCTGTATTCGGTATTCCTCTGGGGCCTGGTGTATATATGTATTTGTAAAGAAAAATCCTCTTCTACTTCAAGAAGAGGATTTTTTTATGTCAGAAACTCTAACACAAATAAAAAATAGTTCAGCTTATGTGTACGTGGAAGAATACATAAGAAAAAGAAAACAGTATAAAAAACAAAAGTTTTCTGAATAAATTTGCAAAAAGTAGTTGCTAAATACATATAAATCAAATATGATAGTAAACATAACAAAAGATGTTATATAATCTAACATTAAATTTAGGGGTTATTTATTCGTACTTAAGGGGGAAATCATCATGCAAATGGGCGATTCAGTATTTATGTTTTTTTCAGCATTATTGGTTTGGATTATGACACCAGCTATTGCATTGTTTTACGGGGGCATGGTTCGAAGTAAAAACATGTTAAGTACCGCGATGTATAGCGTAGGTTCCTTAGCTGTTATATCCGTTCTTTGGATAGTAGCAGGCTATTCGTTAGCTTTTTCGACCGGTGGCAATGCTTTTATTGGTAACTTGGACTGGGTGGGATTAAAAGGAGTCGGGTTCACTCCAAACGGGGACTACAGTGCTACGATCCCGCATAATATGTTTATGATGTTTCAGCTGACATTTGCTGTACTAACAGTAGCTATTATCTCTGGGGCTTTTGCAGAGCGCATGAAGTTTTCAGCATTTATCTTATTTGCTATCCTATGGTCATTATTTGTATATGCACCAGTTGCACACTGGGTTTGGGGAGTTGGCGGATGGCTTCGTGAACTAGGAGCTATTGACTTTGCCGGAGGAAACGTCGTTCACATTTCGTCAGGTGTAGCAGGATTAATTCTAGCTCTTGTTGTTGGAAAACGAAAAAATGCCGATGCCGCAGCACCTCACAATTTACCGTTAACTCTTTTAGGCGGAATGCTGATTTGGTTCGGGTGGTTTGGTTTTAACGTTGGAAGTTCTTTAACTATTAACAGCGTTGCAATGACGGCTTTTATTAACACGAATACAGCGGCAGCAACAGGAATTATCGGCTGGCTTGTAGTAGAGTGGATTATCAATAAAAAACCTACGCTGCTTGGAGCCGTTTCGGGAGCGATTGCTGGACTTGTAGCTATTACACCAGCTTGTGGATTCGTTACACCGTTTGCCTCTATTGTAATTGGTTTTATCGGCGGTGCAGTTTGTTTCTGGGGTATCTTCTCACTTAAAAAGAAAATCGGTTACGACGATGCGTTAGATGCATTTGGTCTTCACGGTATTGGGGGAACATGGGGAGGTATTGCAACAGGTTTATTTGCCACAACTTCTGTAAATGACGCCGGTGCGAATGGTTTATTCTACGGAGATCCAAGTCTACTTTGGAAACAGCTGGTTGCTATCGTAGCAACATACCTATTTGTCGGTATTGCTACCTTCATTATCGTTAAAGTGGTTGGATTAATCGTATCTCTGCGTGCGACACAAGAAGAAGAAACACTTGGGCTTGATATTACGCTGCACGGTGAAAGAGCGTATCACGAATCGAATATGTAAAAGGGGTGGGCACAGTGAGTGATGTTTTAACGAAAATTGAAATTATTACACGCCCTTCAAAGTTTGAAGAGCTTAAGCAAGAACTGGCGAAAATCGGCGTTAGCGGTATTACAGTTACGGATGCACTGGGGTGCGGGTTGCAAAAAGGTATTACAGAGCTTTATAGAGGCGTTAAAAAACAAGACAACATGCACGCACGAATTAAAGTAGAAATTGTGGTGTGCGAAGTTCCGGTATCTGACGTTGTTGATAAAGCAAGAAAAGTACTAAATACAGGTCAGCCTGGAGATGGGAAAATATTTATCTATGAATTAAAAAATGCGATTAAGATCCGAACAGGGGAAGAGGGATCACAGGCATTACGAAATAATAGTTAAAGTCGGGGAGAAGTAGAAAACAAAGGGTCACATAAAAGAGGCTTGGACAAAAGTATGTTAGCCAAAGTGAAAAACGAACTGTTAGTCAACATGTTTGATTAACGGTTCGTTTTCTTTGTTATGTTAAACATACATCTGTTTCGTTCCTTCTAGCAGCTGATTGGAAAGAAAGGCGAAGACTCCTGTAGGAAAAGCGGAACAGACGAGACCCCACAGGAGCGCAAGCGACGAGGAGGATCAGCGACTGCCCGCGCAAAGCGAAGTCTTGCGCAGAAATCAATGGCGGTGTCACAAGCAGGTCAGCTCACGTATCTCATGTGTTAGCCTTTAGATTGGATTCATTTCGTTATGTCCCAGCCTCTTTTTTAGGTTAAATAGGTGCAAAGCATGTTTTCGTAGGGTGACATGCTTTTTGTTCCATGTACTAGCCATTGGGCGAACGCTTATGATGAACCCTACTATGCTTATGCTAGATGAACCTTCTATGGGGCTTGCTCCTATCATTGTAGAACAAATATTCGAAATCATTATGGAGTTAAATAAAAACGGCATGACGATTTTACTCGTTGAACAAAACGCTTATCAAGCGCTGCAAATCGCGCACCGAGGCTATGTGATTCAAACGGGAGAAATTATTCTGCAAGGGAAAGGATCGGAATTAATTCATAATGAAAAAATAAAAGAAGCTTATTTAGCTTAAAAAAACAAACCGCATCGCGTTTTAACGCTGCGGTTTGTTTTTGTTCACAAGGGATGATTTGGATAAAGCAGGTAAGCATTGCTATTATCTGGTTTAGTTTCTTAATTAAGTAGGGAACGTTTAAAATAAGATTATTGAATAAGTGAGTAATTAGGCAACCCCCTAGATGAAAGAAATGATTCAATTTAAAGCTTTTTTATAAAAAACAAAAAAAGTTGAAACTTTTTTCATTAAAAAACGTTTATAAAGTAATAGAAAAAAATGGGTACGGTTATTTACACTCAAAAAGGAAGTGAGAGCGTGGCGACGCTGAAAACTAATTATTTGACTGACTTATGCTTAATCTATAGAGAAAGTCAATTTTATGTACTGCAAATACCTAGTTTCTACAAAAAAATGGCTAGCAAATACTTTCAGTTTCAGCCTCAAGAAAAAATTATCGCGTATTTACACAGCTCTTTTATAGCAGGCCTAGATAAAAGGGGAATTTGCTTTACAGATAAGGGGATTTACTGGAAAAGCAGAGGGATGAAAAAAGGAAAAATGTTATGGGAAGAGTTCGCTAACATTCAATCCATTACCATTCGAAAAGAAGAAATGATTTGTTTTAATGACGTGGAGAAATTTCAAGTCAATCAAAACGATTACTCTGCTAGAAAGCTAGTATCTCTATTAAAAAAAATCAAGAAATTTATTCGCACTCATTCCCATGAATATATGTGTCAAGACTATATATATCCGTGTGTATCCTCAAAAGAATTAACTTCTATTTGTTCGTCTTTTCAAATTCATCAAACCCCTGATCCAAAAGATGTGTTGTCGGTAGAAGGACAGCTATGTGAAGAAGTTGAAAAAGAGATGCGAAACAGGCTCTACTTACCTGCTAAAGAAAAAATTGTAGCTCATTTAAATACATATCCTCTTCAAAAAACCGAGGGGATTACTGTTTGTTCTAAAGGAATTTATTTCTCAAAATCTTTTAAAACAGTTTACTACCCTTGGCACTTATTTCGCCACGTGAGTATCTCAGTGGAAACCGAGGAATTAAAAATTGCCAAAAAACATTCGTTATCTCTCAACTCAGCTGCCGTGTCAAGCGGGGAAGTAATGCTGTTTCTGAAACAGATTAAACAGCATGTGCAGGCTTTGCATGAAAAAGAAGTCGATATTAAACAAGATAATAAGTTTGCATGGAAAATGTTAATTTAAAAAACAGGTTACGCGTTACGCGTAATCTGTTTTTTTTATTTTGTAGTTCTTTAGAATCATTCATTTGGAATATTGAAAGACATCATACAAGTAAACAAGACTAGAATATTGGAAGTTAAGAAATTTTTTCCATGACTATAAGGTTAATTTTACCAAAATCTCTTTCCTGTTTGGATAATTATGCTAAAATAGAGCTCGAGTTTATTTTAAGGAGCTGACAACAAGATGGAACGTAATTATTCAATTGATTTTATTAAGTTTTTTGCTACAGTGTTTGTGGTTTGTATTCATGTTAATCCATCACATGACGATTTCTTTTTAGGGAACCAGGAAAATGTGCTAGATGTCATTGTTGACACATTTGCACGATTCGCGGTTCCTTTTTTCTTTATTGTATCAGGTTATTTGTTTATGAATAAAATCCAAAAGCATCCAAAGCCTTCTGCATACTTAAAAAAATACACGTGGAATATTTCAAAGCTTTATGCATGTTGGTTCATCTTTTATTTATTGTTTGGTGTAGTTCTGCGCTTATTTCAAAACCACGGAACATTAGTAGAACGAAAAGGTGCAGTAGCTGATTATTTAACATCATCCATCACATTCAAAGATATTTTTTATTATGGAAGTGACACAAGCGGATTTCAGCTTTGGTACTTGATTGCATTAATTTGGGCTGTTGTCATCGTTTTCTTATTTCAACGATGGAAAAAGATTGGCTTATTAATGTTTATCAGCACCGTATTATATGTAACTGGGTTATTTGGGCAGTCTTATTCTTTATTTTTTCAACTTTCTTTTCAAACGAGAGATGCCCTGTTCTTTGGTTTGTTCTATACAGTATTAGGAGCTATGTTTGCCCTTTATGGTAAGCAAATTCTGTCAGTATTAAACGCAAGGCCAACGATTTATTTAGCCAGCTTTTTTGTGTTTTCAGCGTTAGAGATCGTCGAGCGTTACTGGTTGGTTAATATCCAGCATAGCAAGCCCGGAGACTACTTTATTTCTACGATTTTTTTATCGGCATCATTGTTTTTATTCGTATTGAGCAGTCCAAGTCTTGGCAAAAACTCATTTTTTTCAAAGGTTGGGAAAAATTCAGTTGGCATTTATGTAGTGCATATATGTATATTAAATGAGACCTATCGATTGCTTCGTTCTATAGATTCTTCTTTCTTTACGAATAGTGTCGTTGCCTACGTACTCATCGTTCCAGCAGTTTTTTGGTGCTCGTACTATTTATATAGAGGAATTCAATGGACAAAGGGAAAATTACATGTAAAGCCGCACAAACATTCATTTACAAAGCTACAGCATAAATAAAAAGAGCTGGCTAACTAAGCCAGCTCTTTTTATGATGCAATAGCGTACAAAAGCTGCCTTTGCAGTTGAGGGGATAAAGAAATATTTTGATACAATTCGTAAATATGATGTTCGTTCCGGTGATAACAAATCCAATCCTCGTATGTTCCTTTTAAGAAGATGCGAAAAAACACGATTCGCTTATTCGTGCCGCCTGTTTTTAATTCAATTTTCAAATCATCTGTTTCTAATGTATACTGTACTGTAGAAGAGGAAAGAGCAAGTTTAGTTGTTTTTTTACTTGTTTTAATGAATTCGGCAAGTTCAATGATCTTCATTTTTTTACCTCACTCTATTGTAAATTAGGGGTATCTTATACGTATGATGTGGACAAAGAAAATAGAATCGTTTTTTTATAGTTTAGAAGAATGATCTTCAGCCCCTTCGTTAAGGGATTTGTATAAAAGGTTGACGTTTTCTTTGAATACAAATAAAATGCATATTAAGAAGTATTTCCCTCATTGTAACTACAGAAAAAGAAGAATTAAGGGGGCTCAATATGTTGACTGACTTAGTTGTAAGTCAAAAAGTAGTCAAGGTAAATGAATTTACTGTTGTAGGAGTGCCTATTCGAACAGATGAACCTGTGGAAGAAACGGGCACAGGTCTTATTCCCGAGCACTGGCAGACTTTTTATAAACAACAGTTAGCTAATAAAATTGCCAATAAAGTAAATGGTAATACATTTGCTCTTTATACAGAATTTGAATATGATCAAAAAATGGATTTTACATTTGCTCTCGGATATGAAGTTTTACCCGGCGGCGAACTGAAAGATGATATGAGAGAGTTCATCATTCCAGAAGGTGAATACATGGTGTTTACAACAGCTGTTGGGCCAGCTAGACAGGTAGTCGTAGAGGCTTGGGCTTATATTCGGGAGTGGGCTAAAAAAAATCATCGTGCCTATAAAATAGATTTTGAATTATATGATGAACGCTGTATTGATCCTGAGTACAGTCAAGTTGATATTTATGTTTCAATTTAATAGCTATTTTTGCTAAGTAGTTAAGATGCAGAGAAACGTTTTTGCTGCGTTCTTACTTTTAACGATAGGAATAAAAAGGGGTTTAGCGAGAGTGATCAGCAACGATTTATTACAAGCTTTAAAAGACGGATATAAACAGAGAATTAAATGGGTACTTATAAGTCAAATGGCACTGTTCATCACCGTAGCAGTCATACTTGTATCAAATTTTGTCACTAAATTTTCGTTTAACCAATTAAGCTTTATTTTTGTTTTGGTTAGTATAAGTTCGCTGTTATCAGGGGTAGAGCACGTATTGTTAAAACGTGAGAAGTGGCAATGGATTTTTGATTTTATTTTAGCTGCTTTTTTTATTGGTTTATCTATTTTTTTACACCGTTAAAGCGCCTGGTTCAGCGCTTTTTTATTTTGAGCAGCTCCGCACGCAATTTTCGGGCCTTTCTAGTATAAACAAAACAAAAATAGGTATTTATGACGAAAATAGTCAGAAAATTTAGTAAAAAAGTCTTGTATCTTGTCTTTATTTCGATTATGATAAGTTTACATCCTTCGTATTCACTTCTTTGGATGTCAGTACCTCTATTTTTACACTACAGAAAAGAGGTGAAGTCATTTCTTCAGTTTTCCTGCTAGCCTGCATACTAACCCTTTTAGCTATTTTATTTAGTAGCAACTACCCTCAAAATTAAAGGAGAGATCCACGCTTATGTCAAAAGCCCCTGTAAAAAACGAAATTGAACTTCAACTATCTGAAACGCACTTTTTTCAACTGCTTGATTTGATTTATTTAGGTAACTGGATGGTCACAGCATGTTCTGGAGTAAAGATGAGCATGCACAAGAATATACGGATGTAGAAAAACAAATGTTTTCTCATGCAGAGCCTTTCCTTGAAAAAGGACCTTTTCACACGCTAAACAGTGAGGTTATGGTTTACAGAAGAACATGAAGATTCTCTTCAAGATATTATTGGAGAATACGATAACGAAGTGTTTTGGGAAGCGCTAGCCTATCGCATGGCTAAACGAGATGTGATAGAACAAATAGGACCCATTAAAGAAATAAAAAATGAAGTTTTTATGCAAATTTTTCATCGAGAAATGGAGTATATACGAGAGTTTGAGACAAATGGAATTAAACGAATAACCATACCTCCTTTGCAGTAAAGGAGACAAATCGGCTTTCAAATTTGAAGGCCGATTTGCTGTTAAGCTGAAGCTTTTCTATTCCGTCTGAGAGGCGGGAAAGATCGGTATGTAAAGCTCCGCCATAACCATTCACACGGACCGTAATAGAAATAATAAAGCCACCACTTATTAAAAAAAAGCTGGAGTGTATATATAATAAGACAAATAATCGTGCTTTCTGTTAAGGTAAGAGTTCCGTATAAACCAAAGGCTCTAACCATCCACAGGCAAATTAAAGTTTGGCTAAGGTAAGTTGTTAATGCCATTGTTCCACTATACTTAAAAAGACCCAGCATCGAAGCGTAAGGAGAAAATTGCAGGAATAACAGTAAGGTGGTAAGATAAAAAAAACATAGAAAAATGCCGCTTAAACTTGTAAAAAGGTGAATGGCCGCCTGCTGATAGAGTCCATATTTTAAAATTTCTAGTTTTAAGATAGCGAGAATGATAGTTAAAGTAAAACCTGCCGCACCTGTTATTAACTGAATTTTCTTAAAAAAAGAACGATTTTGTTCGATACTATGTACTAATTCTTTTTTAGCAGTATATAAGCCAAATAAAAACATAGAAAATACGGGAAAGATAGAAAACGGTAGATTTAATAGCATAGGTACCACTTCAACATTCAAACGATAAAACAGCCAAGATAAATAGTCTGCTTGCCTGTAGGTAGATAAATATTGGACTAAGGCATGTTCATGTAAAATCTTATACTCCAACTGAGCCTCCTGCAAGACGTGGGCTGGAATAAAAAACTGCATGCAAGCCAAAAGATAAAAAAAGCATAGCAGGCCTATTGCCGACAGCAAAATCGTCTTGGTTTTTTGATTATAAAAAAACAACAATAAAAAACCGCCAATAGCATACACATGCAAAATGTCTCCATACCAGAAAAAGACAAGATGAAAAAGCCCGATTAATAGCAAAGAAGCCATTCTTCTTGACCATAAAGCAGCGGCAAAGTAATGCTTTTCTTCAGCTCTACGCAAAAAGATTCCGCATCCAAGTCCAAATAAAAAAGAAAAAATCGTAAAAAACTTTCCTTGAACAAACAGCAGCAGGAATAAATCAATATAAGCATCGATTCCTTTATATTCATAAGGAATATCGTACATTTGAAAAATAAATATCGGATAAGCAAAAGCAGGGATAT
The DNA here is from genome assembly GCF_042787865.1 of Priestia sp. YIM B13486. Lineage (NCBI taxonomy): Bacteria > Bacillati > Bacillota > Bacilli > Caryophanales > Bacillaceae > Priestia > Priestia sp. YIM B13486. Next base: position 554,618 of record NZ_JBHZOZ010000003.1, read on the forward strand.
TTACTAAGAAAATGCCTAGCAAAGCAATACCCCGAATAATATCAAGAACAACAAGGCGTTCGTTAAGGGGAAGTGGAGAAGGATTCATCACTGTCGCTCCTTTTTGTTAGATATGTACATCTTAACACGACAGTGGCAAAAAAATAGGTGGGAATATAAAAAAATAAGCGGAAAGATTCATAGCTTTATGAACAAAAAAGTTGGATAATAATGGTATGGTTATCCATATCAAATACGAAAGGTGGAGAAAAAGATGAAAACAGCACTTGTGTTAGGTGGAACTCGTTTTTTCGGAAAAAATTTAGTCCAGACATTGCTCTCTAAAGGAGTTAAGGTTACGTTAGCAACGCGAGGTAAAACCCCAGATGATTTCGGCGACCGAGTTGAACGGATTTTTCTTGATCGTGTAGAAAAAGATTCTGTAATCGAAACAACACGAGGAAGAAAATGGGATGTTATCTTCGATCAAATATGCTATTCTTCACACGGCGCAGCTGTGGCTGTTGAAGCTTTTCGTCATAGTACGAGTCATTATGTACTCACCTCGACTCTTTCAGTATACGGTTCTTTAGAAAAAACGTGTTATGAAGAAGATTTTGATCCATACAAGTATCCTATTTCATATACACGCCGTGAAAATATTTCCTACCAAGAAGGAAAACGCCAAGCTGAAGCGGTATTTTTTCAAAAAGCACCGTTTTCGGTAACGGCTGTCCGTTTTCCAATTGTAATGGGAAAAGATGATTATACGGATCGCTTACGTTTTCACGTAGAAAAAATTATGCATGAAGAAGAAATTGGTGTACCGGCTATTGAAGCAGAAATGAACTTTATTTCACAGGAAGAAGCCGGTGAATTTTTAGTCTGGTGTGCAGAGCAGAAGCTAAAAGGGCCGATTAACGCTTGTTCAAATGGTACTATTTCACTCAAAAATTTATTTTCATATATTGAACAAGCAGCGAATAAAACAGCAAAAACAACCTCTCGTTTAACAGATGAAAATAGTTCTCCTTACGGAGTAGATCATTCTTGGACGATGAGTAATGAAAAGGCTAGCTTTTGGGGATATTCATTTACAAACCTGCAGGACTGGCTGCCTTCATTAATCAAAGCTTTCGTTGAAAGCGAAAAGAAAGTACCTTTAAGTTAAGAAAAAACAAAGACTGCACCGTTTAGCAGTCTTTTTGCTGTGACAAGCAGAACATTTTTATTTTATACATAAAAAGGGTACGCTAGGTACACATCATTATATAGAAGGAAGAAGGATAAACTATGGCAAAACATCACTTTCATTTGCAAGCAAATTGGCCAGGAGGCCGAAATGAAGTAGGTACAATTGAATCAGGACAATTAAAAACAAAAATTTCCATTCCACCAGAAATGGACGGGCCAGGAGTGGGAACAAATCCAGATGAAATGCTGCTAGGGGCAGCAGCCACGTGCTACATCATCACGCTTGCAGCGATGTTCGAAAGAAGCGGAATCCGTCAGGAGGCTTTAACGATGGAATCAGAAGCTATTGTGGACGTAACGAATGGTGTATTCACATATGAAAAAATTATTCACAAACCTCACGTTATCATCACACCTGAACTTACGGCTCAAGAAGAAAAAATCAGTCGACTTATAAAAAAAGCAGAAACATCCTGTATGATTTCAAGAGCCATTCAAGGAAATGTTGAGATTGAATTAGAGCCTCAGCTCACAGTAAAAGCGTAATGAGTTCATTACGCTTTTCTTATGTTTATTTCTAAAAAAAGCACATTTAAGATTGTAAAATACTCAAATTTGAATATAATAATTTAAGTAGCTATCATTTCTGTTCATCAAAAAGATGACGTGAAAGGAGGAACTGAAATGGTTTCATCAGAAAAAAATATTCGTTTTATCGTAGCAGGATTGCTGCTCGGTATTTTTATGTCAGCCATGGATAATACCATCGTAGCGACGGCTATGGGGAAAATCATTTCTGATCTAGGTGGGTTAGATAAGTTTGTTTGGGTTACGTCCGCCTATATGGTTGCCGTGATGGCAGGTATGCCGATATTTGGTAAACTGTCTGATATGTACGGCCGTAAACGGTTTTTTATTTTTGGATTGACGGTATTTTTACTTGGATCTGCATTGTGTGGCCTAGCGCAAAGCATTGTGCAGCTAAGTATTTACCGGGCGATTCAAGGAATTGGAGGAGGAGCGCTTCTTCCGATTGCTTTTACTATTGTATTTGATATTTTCCCTCCTGAAAAACGCGGGAAAATGACGGGATTATTAGGTGCCGTTTTTGGCTCAGCAAGCGTATTTGGTCCGCTTCTTGGTGCATACATTACGGAATACATCAGCTGGCACTGGGTGTTTTATGTGAACGTGCCGATTGGACTTTTATCGTTATTTTTTATTGTGCGCTTTTATAAAGAATCAAAAAGTCATAAAAAACAAAAAATTGACTGGGCTGGTGCAGCCACTCTTGTAATTTCAGTAGTTAGTTTAATGTTTGCTCTTGAACTTGGAGGGAAAGAGTACGATTGGTCTTCTCCGCAAATTTTATCTCTTTTTGCTATCTTTGCTGTGGCGCTATCACTCTTCTTTTTTGTGGAAAAACGCGCGCAAGAGCCGATTATTTCATTTTGGATGTTCAAGCGCCGTTTATTTGCAACATCACAAATTCTCGCTTTCTTATACGGAGCAACGTTTATTATTTTAACGGTATTTATTCCTATTTTCGTTCAAGCTGTTTATGGAGGTTCTGCTACAAATGCAGGTTTAATTTTAACTCCTATGATGTTAGGCTCGGTAGCAGGAAGTGCTATCGGCGGGATTTTTCTCACAAAAACAAGCTTTCGAAACTTAATGATTATGTCCGTTTTTTCATTTGCAGTAGGAATGTTTTTATTAGGAACAATGGAACCTGATACACCTCGTTGGATGCTAACGGTATTCATGATTTTGACTGGGTTTGGCGTAGGATTTAGCTTTTCTCTTTTACCAACTTCGTCAACGCATAAGCTGGATCCACAGTTTAGAGGTTCTGCCAACTCAACGAACTCATTTGCACGTTCTTTAGGAATGACGCTGGGAGTTACGATTTTTGGAACGATTCAAAGCAATACATTTACAAATGAGCTGCAGCGCAATTTTCAAGGTATGGGAAATGGATCACAAGGAGCATTTTCTCAAATAGGAGATCCGAGTGCAGTTTTTCAATCAAGTGCAAGAAACAGCATTCCGCCTCAAATATTAGATAAGATTGTTGATGCTATGTCTACATCGATCACGTATGCATTTATGCTTGCTCTTATTCCAATTGCAGTAGCTATCATTACTGTCTTTTTAATGGGAAATGAACGAGTAGAAGTTCCCCCTAAAAAGCGGGTAGAAGCTAAGGAACCTGCAGCTCAAAAATAGAAAAAGCACGAAGATGTTCGTGCTTTTTCTACTAAATAAGATGCATGTCAAGAGGTGAAAGGTGTTATGAGTGTTAAATTAGTCATATTGGGTTTATTAATGGAAGGAAACAAGCACCCTTATGAAATTCAGCAAACCATTAATGAAAGACAAATGAAGCACTATATTAAACTGGCAAGCGGCTCTTTATATTATGCTTTTGATACGCTTGAAAAAAATCAGCTGGTGAAAGTAGTCGATGTGATTCGAGAGACGAACAGACCTGAAAAGACCGTTTATTCTATTACGGATGCAGGAAGAGAAGAATTTGAGCGCCTTTATTTTGAACAGCTATTAAAAAAAGAGCATATGCATAGACCAGTTTATGCTGCGCTTTCATTTACTTCTTACGTCGATCAAGAAAAAGTGGCTTCTGCTTTAGAAAAAAAGATTGAGGAAACGGCAGCTTATTTAGAAAAAATGCAAAATTTGTACCAAGTTAAAAAGGTGGATCATTCCATTGCAAATCTGTCGATCATTATGCGCACGATTATGCATTTGAAAGTAGAACTAACTTGGTTCACTCATTTACTCGAAGCGGCGAAAAGCAACAAGCTTACAGAAGTAGATGATGGTTATTTTGAAGACGTTGAAAAAATCGTAGATGAGTTTTAAAAAAGAAGCAAAACGCTGCTTCTTTTTTTTAATAGTCATAAAACATATTTCAAGCAATTTAATTTTGCCAAAAGCTAGGTCAATAACAATTAATTAACACCTGATTCGACCTTTAATCAGCTTTACTTATAAAACGCTTTCAAAAAGTAGTAAGACTATTAAAAAAGTAAAAAAAATTAAAGAAATATAGCGATTTCATTTTGATTGACGAGTAAAAGAGTGGTAAAATATAAGCAGATATCAGATACACACGCAGTGAGGTTTATCACTCGTTGTAAAGATGTCAGACGATAAGGTAATCGACATTCAAAATGGAAAGATTGTTGAGTACGACAATTATTATAACTCGTTGGGGGTTTTATCATGGGTAACGAAACGTCGAATAGAGGGGAGCCTTGGCAAGGATTTTTGGGTCCGAACTATGGCTATGTATTAGAACAGTATGAGTTATATGAAGAGCAGTCAGATCTAGTAGATCCAGAGTTAAAAGAATTATTTGATTATTGGGGTGCTCCTCCATTAAACGAAAGCGAGCAGGTTCAGCAAGCTGAATACGCACAGGCTGCACCTTCAGCTAACACATCTAAAATTGCATCGGCTATTAAGCTAGCGGAAAACATCCGTGCTTATGGTCATCTATACGCATCAATTAAACCTCTTGAAAGCGAGAAGAAAGATCCTGTCTTGCTTCACTTGGAAGATTACAATTTAACGCAAGAAGATTTGAAATCAATTCCGGTTGATATTTTATGTACGAATGCGCCATCACACGTCAAAAATGGTTTAGACGCAATTAACTATTTAACAGATGTCTACACAAAAACCATTGCGTTTGAATTCCATCACGTACATAACATGGAAGAGAATAAGTGGCTGACTGATATGGTCGAGTCAGGTGCTATTTTCCAACCTCTTTCAAATGAGAAAAGAACTTCTGTATTAAAGCGTTTAACAGAAGTAGAAGGCTTTGAACAATTTTTGCACCGTACATTTGTCGGACAAAAACGCTTTTCTATTGAAGGCGTAGATATGTTAATTCCACTTGTAGATGAACTGATTGCACGCTCAGTGGAAACAAGCCCAAAAACGGTTAATATCGGGATGGCTCACCGTGGACGCTTAAATGTATTAGCACACGTATTAGGCAAGCCGTATGAAATGATTTTTGCAGAATTCCAGCATGCACCTAACAAGGAATTAGTTCCTTCAGAAGGTTCAATCGGTATCAACTACGGCTGGACGGGAGACGTAAAATATCACCTGGGTGCCGACAAACAAATTAAAGCAGAGAACACAGTTCGAGCTCGTTTGACATTGGCTAGCAACCCTAGTCACTTGGAGTTTGTTAATCCGGTTGTGGAAGGGTTTACAAGAGCAGCTCAAGATGAGCGTGATGTGAATGGATACCCAAAACAAGATGTAAAAAAATCGTTCGCGATTTTAATTCACGGAGATGCTGCGTTCCCTGGTGAAGGTATAGTACAAGAAACGCTGAACTTAAATCAATTGACTGGTTATCAAACAGGTGGAACAATCCACATTATTGCTAACAACATGATTGGATTTACAACAGAAAGCGTCGATTCTCGTTCAACGAAATATGCAAGTGACTTAGCAAAAGGATTTGAAATTCCAATTGTTCACGTAAATGCGGATGATCCGGAAGCCTGTCTAGCTGCTGCTTACTTTGCTTATGAGTATCGCAGACGTTTTAACAAAGATTTCTTGATTGATTTAATTGGATACCGTCGATTTGGCCACAATGAAATGGATGAACCGTCTGTAACGCAGCCGAAGATGTATGAAATTGTGACAAAACGTCCAACGGTTCGTGCTATGTATGCAAAGCAGCTTGAAGAACAAAACGTAATTCAAAGCGGCCAAGCAGATCAAATTAATGAAGAATTACAAGCGAAGTTAAAAGCAGCTTATGAGAAAGTACCGCCAAAAGCTGAAAAGCAACATAGAATTATGGAAATGCCACAAGCAGTCTTCAAAGGAATTTCAGATATTGATACATCGGTTACAAAAGAAGAGCTGTTTGAAGTGAATCAAGAGCTGGTGAAATACCCTGAAGGATTTAACGTATTTCCAAAACTTGATCGCATCTTATCTAAACGTGCCAAAGCGTTTGAAGAAAATGAAAGCGTAGATTGGTCATTGGGTGAGGCATTTGCATTTGCTACGATTTTAAGAGACGGCACGCCAATTCGTATTACAGGCCAGGATTCTGAACGTGGTACGTTTGCACATAGACATCTTGTTCTTCATGATCATAAGACAGGGGATGTTTACTCACCACTACACGCAATGAAGAACGTAAGCGCTTCCTTTGATATTCGTAACAGTCCATTATCAGAAGGATCCGTTCTTGGATTTGAATACGGCTATAATGTATTTGCTCCGGAAACGCTTGTTCTTTGGGAAGCACAGTTCGGTGATTTTGCCAATGCAGGTCAAGTTATTATTGACCAGTTTATTGCAGCAGGCCGTGCTAAGTGGGGACAAAAATCTGGAATGGTCTTATTGCTGCCACACGGCCATGAAGGTCAAGGACCGGAACACTCAAGCGCTCGTCTAGAACGTTATTTACAGCTAGCTGGTGAAAACAACTGGACAATCGCAAACGTAACAAGCGCTGCACAATACTTCCACTTACTTCGACGACAAGCTGCCATTTTACAGCGCGAAGAAGTAAGACCGCTAGTAGTTATGACACCAAAAAGTTTGCTTCGTAATGCTTTTAGTGTGTCAAACCTTGAAGAGTTTACAAAAGGCTCTTTCCGCTTAGTAGTAGAACAGCCTGGATTAGGCAAAAAAGAAGATACAGTTGAACGAATCGTTCTGTGCAGCGGAAAAATCAGCAGTGAATTAACGGAACGCCTAAACAAAGCAGAAGATGATAAAGATTGGCTACACGTCCTTCGTCTAGAACAAATTTATCCGTTCCCAAGACGCGTAATTGCTGAAATCTTTGCTCGCTATAAAAATTTAAAAGAGATTGTCTGGTTACAAGAAGAGCCGGAAAACATGGGCGCATGGAACTATGTAGAAGATCGACTGCGTGAAGTAGCACCAGAAGGAGCTACGGTTGACTACATCGGACGCACAAGACGCTCAAGTCCAGCTGAAGGAGATCCAACAGTTCACAGACAAGAACAAGAACGTATTTTACAAGATGCATTAACTAAAAATGAAATTGCTAACGACGTTGTTACACGATAAGGAAGGGGAATGAACCATGGGAGAGATTAAAGTACCGGAATTAGCAGAATCAATTTCTGAAGGAACAGTTGCACAATGGCTAAAACAAGTAGGAGATTTCGTTGAAAAAGGCGATTATATCGTTGAACTTGAAACAGATAAAGTTAACGTTGAAATTACTGCTGAAGACTCTGGTGTACTAACGGAACTTCTTGCTGGCGAAGGCGACACAGTGCAAGTTGGTGAAACAATTGCACGTCTTGAAGCGAAAGAAGGAGCTTCAGCACCAGCAGCACCAAAAGCTGAAGAAAAACCAGCAGAGGAAGCACCAAAGCAAGAAGCGGCTCCAGCTCAGCAAAAAACTGTTGAAGAAGTAGCGCCAGCAGCTGAAGCGCCTCAGCAAGGAAATCAAAAACAATGGCTAATTGCTTCTCCTGCAGCTCGCAAAGCAGCAAGAGAACGCGGGATTAAGCTAGATCAAGTGCCAACTACTGATCCTCTTGGCCGTGTGCGCAAACATGATATTGATTCGTATGCAGACCAAAAATCAAATGAGCAAAAGCAGCAGGCACAAGCAAGTAAGCCAGCTAACCCGGTATCTCCGTCTCCAGCGGCAAGTGAAAATAGCGATAAACCTGTTGAACGCGAACGTATGTCACGTCGTCGTCAAACAATTGCCAAACGTCTCGTTGAAGTTCAGCAAACAGCGGCTATGCTAACAACGTTTAACGAAGTAGACATGACTGCTGTTATGGCTCTTCGCAAACGACGCAAAGACAAATTCTTTGAACAGCACGACGTAAGACTTGGCTTTATGTCATTCTTTACAAAAGCAGTAGTAGCAGCACTTAAAAAGTATCCATTATTAAATGCTGAAATTCAAGGAAACGAGTTATTAATTAAAAAATTCTATGATATCGGTATTGCTGTGTCAGCTCCAGACGGTCTTGTTGTTCCAGTTGTACGTGATGCTGACCGCAAAACATTCGCTGGTATCGAAGGATCTATCGTTGATTTAGCGAAAAAAGCGCGCGACAACAAATTAGCATTAAAAGATTTACAAGGTGGAACGTTCACAATTACAAACGGCGGCGTATTCGGTTCATTAATGTCTACACCAATTTTAAATGGACCTCAAGTTGGTATTTTAGGAATGCATAAAGTTCAGCTTCGTCCGGTAGCAATTGATGAAGAGCGTATCGAAAATCGTCCGATGATGTACATTGCACTTTCTTACGATCACCGTATCGTTGACGGCAAAGAAGCCGTAAGCTTCCTAGCTACTGTTAAAGAACTATTAGAAGATCCAGAATCTTTATTACTAGAAGGTTAATAAAAAGAACCTGCTATTTTCTTAGAGAATAGCAGGTTCTTTTATGTTCGTTTAATGCCTGCAACATAAGCAGGACCCAAAAAAGTCATGCTAGCGAGTGTCAGGGCCATTTCTCGCGGTGACTGCTTCATACCTTGTTCTAACCAGTGCTGAATAACTCCAAGATGCGCTGACGTTACGTAAGACATTAAATGTTCAAGTGGAACAAGCGGAGGCGTTTTATTATCCATAAGTTCTAATTTTTCGAGCATATTGGTTTTCATAACTTCTTTAATTTTAAGATGAAAGCCAGGATTTCCTTTTGGACCAAGCATAACCTGCATAAAAGGTGCATTTTCTTGAATATATTCAAAAAGTGTAATAATAAACGGCAAAGGCTGTTCTTTTAAATTAGCAGACACAATCTCATTGGGATTTGCTTTTTTGATAAATTCTTTTATCTCTTGAATAACTTCATTTTCGCTTTTTTCAAGCAAATCGTATTTATCTTGGTAGTGTAAATAAAAAGTTCCGCGATTAATATCCGCTTTTTTCGTCAAATCCCTGACCGTTACACCTTCAAACCCTTTCTCTTCCATTAATTCTGTCAAAGCATCTCGGATAAATCTTTTCGTTCGAATAATTCTGCGATCTGTTTTTGAATTCCCCACAGCTTTTAAACACCTACTTTTTTCTTTAATAATGAACAGTTATATGCTTTGTGTTAAGTAATCGACATTCCCGCTATTATTGCATATTGAGAATACAGGTAAATTTATTATAATTTACATAGTGATCACTAATCAACATCATGTACATTATCTTTTCGTTAACGTGTATATCCTTAAAATAAAAAGGAGAGATCTACATGAAATTAGGTAATCAAAAGCTTATATATTTTTCACCAATTATAGTAGTAGCTGTTATTTTTATCTTTATTCTAACCTTAATTCCTTCGGCAAGCTCAGCACCTAAGAATTTGCCAATCGCATTCGTAAATGCTGACGAAGGAATGACAGTTCCAGCAAAGGGTAATGTAAATATAGGAAATCAAATCGAACAAAATACGAAAGGGGCAAGTACCGAACAGTCTTCGGTTAAATGGATCTTTGTCTCAAATACTAAAGAAGTTGAAAAAGGGTTAAATAATCAACAATACTACGGGGCGCTTATCATTCCAAAAGATTTCACAAAAAAACAGTCGACTCTTCAGACGGCTAAGCCTGATGCACCTGCTATTAAATTATTAGTGAATCAAGGAATGAATACAGCTGCTTCAATCCTAGCAAGTCAGGTGCTAAACGGGGCAGTTGATAAGATGAATGAAAATATGCGCTTGCAGCTAGTGAAAAGATTTGAACAAAACGGAACGCAACTAAGTGCAAACCAAGCATTAGCACTCGCTGCACCGATTCAAAAGACAGTGATAAACGTAAACGAAACAGGGACTCATAGTGTCAACGGAAATGCCCCCGTTTCATTATTTCAGCCGCTGTGGATGGCAAGTATAGCCGGTGCTGCAATGGTCTTCCTCAGCCTTCAAAAAATCACGTTTTCTTCTCGTAAAGAGAAAATCGTTAACCAAGTAGGATTCGTAATCATCGGGGTTATACTTGCTTTAGCTGCTGGTTTTGGGCTTGTGTGGCTAGCTGAAGTAGTTGGAATAAGCGTTCCTTCATTTTTGGATACAGCACTATTCTTAGCTATTGCTTACTTCAGTTTTTTCACCTTGATATCAGCCGTACTTTCATGGCTAGGACTAAAGGGACTCCCGATTTTCGTTATTGTTCTATTTTTTGGCGCACCTTTGCTTTCAATGGCCCCAGAAATTATGCCTGATTTTTATAGAGAGTGGATTTATCCATGGCTGCCGATGAGATTTATGGTAGATGGCGTAAGAGAACTATTTTTCTTTGGAGAACATCTGACATGGAATCCTTCTGTATCTGCTCTAGCTCTTATCTCTTTAATAAGTTTGTGTGCTCTGTTTGCTTCTGCTTTACCTGCATCTTCTGTAAAAAAAGAGGAGTCTCGCTCAATATAAAAGATACTGTAACTGAATGAAAAGGAGAGATGATGATGAATCCACAAATCCTAATCGTTGGTGCCGGCCCTACTGGCCTCGTTATGGCCTATAATTTAGCCAGACATAACATTCCTTTTCGAATTATTGATAGAAGCGACGGACCTGGGCAAGCCTCCCGGGCAATGGCTATTTTACCGCGAACACTTGAATTTTATCAGCAGTTCGGTTTTGCAGATGAAGTCATAGACAGCGGGATTAAGATGGAAGATGTATACGTCCGAGTGAAGAATAAAATAAAAGCAAAAGTTCATTTAGGATCTTTAGGAGAAGGATTAAGTCCTTTTCCTTTTGTTCTTACATTTCCACAGGACGACCACGAGCGGTTTCTGCTTGAAAAATTAAAAAATTTTGGGATCGAAGTAGAATGGAAGACGGAGTTACTATCTCTAGCTGAACACGGAGAAGAGGTAAAAACTTTATTAAAAGCACAACAAGAGGAAACCGCTTATTTTAAGTATATTTGTGGATGTGACGGAGCACACAGTACCGTTCGCAAGCAAATGAAGATAGAGTTTAAAGGAGAAAAATATAAACAGCATTTTTATGTGATGGATGTTCACGGCTCTGGTGAAGTGATGAAGGATCAAAAAATCAGTATTTCATTTAGCAATGAAGAATTTTTGATTTGTATGCCCGTTAGAAGTAAAGGAACGTATCGAATGATCGGCATTATTCCTTCAACTTTTGGGGGGCAAAACGATGTAAAAGCTGAAAACATTTACGCTTTTATTCAACGAACATTTGGTGCTCAGGTTGAGGGTATAAATTGGTTCTCGACATATCATATCCATCACAGAGTAGCAAGTCGTTTCCGACAGGGGCGTATTTTTCTAAGTGGAGATGCAGCCCATATTCATAGTCCTGCAGGGGGACAAGGAATGAACACAGGAATTGGAGATGCAGTCAACCTTTCATGGAAATTAGCAGCTGTCCTTCAACACAAAGCGGCACTTTCCATATTAGATACATACGAAGAAGAAAGGTTGCCTTTTGCAGAGCTGCTTGTAAATACAACTGATCGCGCTTTTAAGCGAATGGTGGCACGAGATAAAACGAGTCAATTTTTTAGGAAGCATATCTTTCCGCCTGTACTATCCTTTTTATTTCGTTTCCCTTATCCCCGTCACAAAGCATTTACGATTTTATCTCAAATCCGCATTAAGTATCGAAATAGTGACTTAAGCAGCGGGCAAGGGACAAATGTGCAAAGTGGTGATCGATTACCTTATGTAGAAGGGAATTTTGAATCTTTACAGTCTTTAAACTGGCAAATACATGTCTATGGAACAGCAGCAGAGAAGCTAAAAAAGAGCATGCAAGAAAAAGACTTCTCCTTGCACGAGTTTTCTTGGAACCCTTACTTGAAGAAAGCAGGGCTTCAAAAAGATGCTCTGTACGTTATTAGACCGGACGGATACATTGGTTTTATTAGCAGCGAGCAGCGTATAGATCTGCTTCATCAATATTTGAATACGCATAAAATCCTTCCTTTTACAAATGAATATTAGATCTAAAAAAACGCCATCTTATATGGTGTTTTTATTTTTGTTTACAATTTCGAAACAACTTGGAGATGTTTTTGGGAAAGCTGTTTGATAAGATAGACGAATAGAAATATCAAATGAAAGTACGTGATACATTGAATAAAAAGATTTTAGTAGTTGATGATGAAAAAAGTATTGCTACAGCGGTATCCTATGCTTTCAAGCGCGAAGGATATATTGTAGACACCGCATCTGACGGTGAAGAAGCACTTGAAAAAGTAAAAAGCTTTCAACCTGACGTGATGATATTGGATGTGATGATGCCGAAATTAACCGGCTATGAAGTATGCCGAAAACTTGAGAATCGAAGAGGAATGGGGATTATCTTGTTAACGGTTAAAAATGATATCGTCGATAAAGTTCTAGGCTTAGAGTTAGGCGCAGATGATTATATGACCAAGCCTTTTGACGTAAGAGAACTTGTAGCTAGAGCTAAAGCACTTGTTCGGCGAATGGAAAAAAATGAAGCTCCTGAAGCTGTGGGAGAAATCACGGTGGGAAAAGTGAAGGTGAACTTAATTCAGCGCACGTTACATGTTGCCAATGAGTTAGTTAAGCTTACACCAAAGGAGTTTGATCTTATTGCTTTATTACTTGCCAATTTAGAGAGAGTGTACACACGAGAAGATTTACTAGATCTTGTCTGGGGAATGGATTATGCAGGCGGTACACGTACGGTAGACATTCACATGCAGCGCCTTCGAAAAAAAGTAGGAGAAGCAGAACCTTATTTGCTTCAAACGGTATATGGGGTTGGGTATAAAGCGACAGCAGGGATCAATGAATGAAAATCAGCCTAAAAGCTAAGATGGGACTCGTTCTTGCTTTTTTAATTATTTTAACAGTAACCGTACTGAGCGTACTTGTGTTAAAAGGAATTGAGACAAATCAGCGTGATCAGCTAGAAAGTGAACTTATTCAAAAAAGCAAAGCAGCGGAGCAGACGATTCATCAAAGTTATTTAACCGGTGACCCGTCTCTGAATACAGATTCTTTTCTTCAGCAAAAAGGACAGCGCCTTGCATCTTCGATTGCATCACAAAGCGGAATGCAAACAGTCCTATATAATCAAAAAGGACAGGAAGCAGGAAGCTCTATTCCCATCGGCCAAAAAGATGTGGATGTTTCTGATACGCTTAGCTATGCTTTGAAAGAAAAAATAGCCTATCAAATCTCGGGTTCTTCCCTTATTTACTTCGCACCTGTGTCAATCGATAATCAATTTATTGGAGCCATCCGTTTTGACCATTCCCTAAAAAATAATCAGCAGTTTATAGCTGATATTAGGCACTTATTTCGTATGGGAGGAACGATTGCAGCAGCAGCAGCTTTTTTAATTGGCTACGCTTATTTTTATCGCATTGCTTCGCTCATCGCTACCCTTCAAAAAACTTCACAGCAGATTCGAAAAGGCCATTATTTGACTGATGTGCCGTTTAAACGACGCGATGAACTTGGAGAGCTTAGTCAAGGCTTGTTTTTTATGAGTACGTCGATTGAAAAAAATATCGATCAAATGAATGAAGAAAAAAGAAAGCTTGAATTTGCTATTTCGAAACTGCAGTCTCTTGAACAGCAGCAAAAGCAGTTTATCGGTAACATCAGCCACGAATTTAAGACGCCTTTAACATCGATCAAAGCTTATGTTGACTTACTTGATATGTATCGAGATGATCCTCAGCTTATGGAAGACGGCGTGCAGAATATTCGTAAAGAAACGAATCGCCTTCATGAAATGGTAGATAAAATCTTAAAGCTTTCAGCGCTTGAAAAATATGATTTCGAGCAGCGACCAGAGCAAGTTGAATTGAAGCGGCTTCTAGAAGACATATGCGATCGTATGAAAGGAAAAGCAGCTAAATTTGATTTGACTCTTCATACAAATATCAAAGAAGCAGTTGTTTGGGCTGATCGTGAAAGCTTAATACACATTTTTATCAATTTAATTGACAATGCTATTAAATATAATGAACCAGGCGGAAAAGTGGAAGTAACGTCTTACACTTTAGAGAATTCTATTATTGTGGATGTAGCTAACACCGGAATAGGGATTCCACCCGAAGCAGAAGAGAAATTATTTCAACCATTTTTCACCGTAAATAAAGATCGGTCGCGTTTATCCGGAGGTACAGGCCTTGGCTTAGCATTAGCCAAAGATTTAACTGAAAAACAAAAAGGCGTTATCAAGCTGCACCATTCTGACTCTAAATGGACGATTTTCAAAGTGTCGTTTCCTTTGAAAACAGAGAAATGAGTTAGCTAAAAGGAGTGAACCGTTATTGAAACGGTATAGATTAATGATATGTATAGCAAGCACTTTTCTTATTTTAACATCATGCGGACAAAAAGAAAGCCATAGAGAAACCGTTGAAAAACCCGACAAGAAAATTACTGTATTGGACCAAGTAGATAAAAATGGAAAAATAGAAGTGAAAGATGTTCAGGATATTAACGGCGTAAGGGCGTTTCAATTTTTAAACGAAAACACAATGATCGTTAGTAAAGAAAATAAACAATTTCGTTCGCACGATTTCGGTCCCAAAGAGGTATATGCACAGAATTTAGCTACTTATAATCTAAAAAACAAGTCTACTTTTGTGTTGCATCCAAGCAATGAAATTCAACATGCGGCCAAGCTTTCTCCAAATGGTGAATATCTTTTTTATAAAGTAGCAAAAGGCGAAGATACATTTGGTTATATAATGAACCTTCAAACAAAAAAAACGGTTAAAATAAAGAATGTTCTTCTCTATCCATCAAGCGGAGAGTGGCTTAATAATTCAGAAGTAATGTTTATTACAATGGAAGGAAAGCTTTCTAAAGCAAATATAAAAGGAGAAGCAGAACCTCTGTTGCACAGAGACGATCGAATCTTAGATGCAGTTAAAGGAATAGGTGGTATTTATTATATTGGTGTAAACAACCAGCTTTTTTTTCTTCATAACGAACAGACGGACCCTGAAAAAATCCGAGATAATGTGATTTCGATTATCCCGTCTCCAAACGGAAAACAATTAGCGCTCGTTCAGCAAAAAGATGCCCAAACGAGAACGCTGTCTATCACAGATTTAAAAGGATCAGAGGCCTTTCAGCTTGCTCTGTCCACTCAAATTTTTGGCGTAAGCTGGTCTCCCGACGGTTCGAAATTAGCCTATAACTTTATTTCTGAAAAAGAGGGAGATAAAGGGATATTCATAGCAGATGGATTAACTGGAGATGTTACACACTTAAACGTAAATTTAGACTATGCCGCTGATCAGCTTGCTTGGAGTCAATCAGGAAATAAACTAGTTGCATCGAGCTTTACGCAAAATCAAGTTCATACGTATATTATCTTTTTGAAATAGACTGCTTAGGCAGTCTATTTCTATTTTTTCACACCTTGAATTTTTTTAAGAGTGTTTACAAGTTTGAAACAACTGAATAACAGACAGAAACATTTATATTTTATCCTTTCTGTATAGGCTTTTGTAGCGCATCAAAAGCCGTTTGAAAGGAGTAAGACATCATGAAATACTTTTTATTTATTTGTTCTTTAGCTTTTACGCTGATGATAGCAGGGTGCGGAACAAGCAATTCTTCATTAAAGCCTGCCAGAGAATTCACAAAAAATGGACAGGCTCAAAAACTAGAAAGCTCATCAGCTTTTCCAACTTTAACGAAACCTAATGTAGACGAAACAGTGGTAATAGCCAATCCAGGATCGATTACGGCTTTAGTTAATAAAAAGCATCAGCTTCCTGAATCCTATCAGCCTTCCGATTTAGTCTATGCCGACGTTCCGTTTATCTTCAACGAAAAAATAGAAAAACGAATGCTTAGAAAGCCTGCAGCACAAGCGCTTGAAGAACTTTTCGGAGATGCTGAAAAAGAGGGAATCAGCTTACTTGGTGTATCCGGTTATCGATCTCACGAGCGTCAAAAAGAGCTTTTTGCATTTTACGCAAAGCGAGACGGAGAAGAACAAGCACGCACCTATAGCGCCTACCCTGGAACAAGTGAACACGAAACGGGACTAGCAATCGATGTCACGGGAGGAAGTGGAATGTGTGCTGCCGCAGACTGCTTCGGTGCTACATCAGAGGCTCATTGGCTTTCAAAAAATGCGTATCACTACGGATTCATTATTCGATACCCTGAAGGTGAAGAACAGGTTACCGGCTATAAATACGAACCATGGCACCTTAGGTATGTAGGGAAAAAAGCAGCCGCATCCATTTTTAATCAATATGCAACGTTAGAAACCTATGCAAGTAAGAAAAAAGCTTAATCAAAAGTTCTATAACTGGAGAAAGGAGGAAAGAAAAATAAAAAGTCAGGTTTATCACTCTCACATATGATACAAACTGATACTATAACATGCTTGCTATAGAGGAAGGGTATCGATGTATAAAGATATTGCGATTGAACTGATATGTGGATTTTTAGCGCTATTTATTATGCTGAAGCTTTTAGGTAAGACGCAGTTTGCTCAAATCACTCCGTTTGACTTTATTACCACGCTCGTCCTGGGAAATATTGTGGGGGACGCAGCTCTTGAAAAAGGAGTAGAGCTAACTGAAATTCTTTATAGTGTTTTGATTTGGGGGCTTCTGATCTACGCAGTGACAAAGCTATCTCAAACCTTTACAGGATTTAGAGGGATTCTTGAAGGAAAGCCTTCAATGATTATTTATAAAGGGAAAATCCTTTATAAAGAGCTTAAGAAAAACAACTTGGACTTGAATCAGCTTCAGCATCTAATGAGACAGCAAGGGTATTTTTCACTGTATGAAGCAGAATACGTCATTTTAGAAACAAATGGAGAGGTGAGCGTCGCTCCTAAACATGAATTCGGCCCTCCGACGAAAAATGATTTAAACATCCCTTATTCTCAAACCAATTTACCGATTGCTTTAATCATGGATGGAAAAGTAGTGCCTGATAATTTGAAAGAAGCAAACGTAGACGAAAAATGGTTAAAAAAACAGCTTGCAATCAAGAAAATTAAAAAATACAGCGAAGTTTTTTATGCTGAATGGCAGCAAGAGCGAGGACTAGAGATAACAAAATTCTAAAAACCCTTTCCTTAAAAGGAAAGGGTTTTTAGCTTTCTTTTAATAGCTTAGCAAAATCTTCAACCGTTGTAGAATACGTGACATACAGACGGGGAATAAGATAGTTTTCATTCTTTTGTCCGCTTTCAGTGAAAAATTTTGGAATTGTTGAAAGACCAAATGTATAATTCTTTTTTGTTTCTTCCACTACACGGCTATTGACCTTTCCGTAAGGGTAAGCAAGAGCAATAACGGGCTGGCTCGTAATGGCTTCAATTTTCCGTTTTGAATTACCTAGCTCATAGGATAAATTTTTCGTCTTAGTTAAATCCGGATGAGTAGCAGTATGAGACTGAATAGAAAAAAATCCTGAATCAACAAATTTTTTTAAATCCGCTGGCGACAAACGGTTGGGACGGCCGATAAAATCTGAAATCACAAAAATTGTAGCCGCTGGATGAAATTGAGTGCTGGCTGCTCTTTGAAAAATGGGCAAGATAGTAAGATTATTTTTATATCCATCGTCAAATGTAATAAATATAGGTTTTTTCACACGCGTTAGTTCCTGCCATTTTTCAAATGTTAGCGGCGTATATCCTTGCTTTTTAAGATAAAGAAGTTGTTTCTCAAAATTTTCAGGCGTCACATACAGTTCTTTTTCCCCGTGGCCTGTGTAGGTATCAATAGAATGGTAAATCAATACAGGCACTTTCACTTGGCTAAAAGCGGGGGAAGGGAAAATAACAGTTAGCACTAAGATAACAAAAACCGAAATTTTTCTCATAACAATCCTTTCTGTTGCACAGTGGTGACGAGACTGTTTTAGTATGTCAAAAGAAAAGGAATGTATAAGCCAAGCTTTCTTTTTTACAAATATAAGCCTTCTTTTTTAAATATTTTATGCAGAACCAAGTGCTCAGCAGAGTTCACAACTGCAAACTGTTTTTTGGAAAGAGAATGGGGAGAAAAACGCATTAACTTAGTAAAGTCTGCCGGCAGCGTAGTAGATGAAACATCAGTAGAGAGTATAGGGGCAGACAAAGGTGTTTTCGAGCCGATGTGAAACCCCCAATCTCCAAAAGAAGGAATAATGGTGTGGTAGCTCAACGTATAAAACTGAGAAGCTTTCATCGTCTTATTAATGCTCCAAAAAACGATAGGTGTGTCTCTAGGAGAATTTGACTGACATACGACCAAGCCGCTGCGCGATAGTGAACGGTGGAGAAGTGCGTAAAATTCTTTTGTATAAAGAGCACTTATTTTTTCGTTAGTAGGATCAGGAAAGTCAATAATGATGATGTCATAACACGCTGAATTCAAAGAGAGGTAGTCAACAGCATCTTGAATATGAACGGTGACACGAGAATCTTCAAATGAGCGTTGATTTAACTTCTTTAATTCTTCTACATTCATCGCAGCATTTACAACGTCAGCATCTATTTCCACAAGGTCTATTTCTTTAACTTCTTTATATTTAAGGACTTCTCGTAAAGCTAAACCATCTCCACCGCCTAGAATAAGAATGCGGTGAGGACGTAAGGAAGCTGCAAAGATAGGGTGTACAAGAGCTTCATGGTACGCATGTTCATCCAATGAACTAAATTGCAGCTGTTCATCCAAATACATTCGAATATCCGATGCTTTAATCAGCTGAATATCTTGAATACGGTTTTTTTGATGAAACAAAATGTCATGCTGGCCTGATAAGAGTTGCTTTAGACTAATGTGATCTGAGTCATCTCCACGATTGAGAAGACGAGTGTTTTCAGCATGCTGACGATTTTTTGTTGGAGTTTCGGCGTATTGAATTCCGCGAGAAATCGAATACACAACAGCTTTTTTTGAAGCTAATTGCTTCAGCAACGCATAACCGATTTCAATTATTTTTTTGTCTCCGCACGTATAAAAATCTAATGAAGCGTAGTTTTCCTCCGGCCACGTATGAATAGACAAGTGAGAGGTAGCTAATACGAGAATGCCTGTAATGCCTTGGGGCATAAACTGGTGAAAATAACAGTGCAAAACTTCCATCTCTGCATCTAGTGCAGCTTCAACAAGAATTCTCCTTAAGAGTGAAGGGTCGTTTAATATCACTTCATCGCATTCGAACGCATCCATTAGCAAGTGTTTGCCTTTAATATCCACTACTTCAGCCTCCTTTTTGAGCATTATTTTCACTATCTTATGAAACTTTTTCAAAAAAGGAAACGTAAGCATGTTATTTTATGAATATTTTCGGAAAATAACAAGTTATCTTCCCATAGAAAAGAAACTGGGACAGACGTATTTTCTATGGGAAGATCCGAACAATCAATCCAGATTCTTAACGGAGAATTCAACTCGTTCAGATTTTTTCATTGTGATGGTGAACGTAGATTTACCGTATGTAATAGCTGTTAATTGTAAGGCAAGGCAAAGCCTCCTGCGGGAAAAGCGGAACAGGTGAGACCCCGCAGGAGGCTAAGCGAAGAGGAGGCTCATTGGCCGCCCACGGAAAGCGAAGTCTTGTGCGGAAATTGACAGCACTAGCTTACTTATCCAATTTGTTCGTCTTTGCATTGGATTGATTTCGTTATGTCTCAATCTTTCTACTCTTTATCAGTATTAAACCAGCCTTTTCGCTTGAACCATAAAATTAACCCCAGCGTTATCAGTCCCATGAAGCCAAGCACAAAGAAATAGCCATAGTGCCACTTTAGCTCAGGCATATTTTCAAAATTCATTCCGTATACGCCAACGATAAAGGTAAGGGGGATAAAGATAGATGAAATAACAGTCAGTGTCATCATGATTGAATTCATCCGGTTTGAATTAAGAGAAAGATAATTATCGCGCATATCAGACGTCATTTCCCGATTTGATTCAATCATATCGGCTAATTTTAATAAGTGGTCATAGACATCTTTAAAATACCTTTTTTGTTCAGGGTGAACATCTAGGCGTTCAGAATTTATAACACGGTACAACAAATCGCGCATAGGCAGAATAGTTCTTCTGATTTTTAGCAAATCACTTCGAAGTTTGAATACATCTTCCATTAAAACAGAAATGGATTTTTTTGCATCTATGTTTTCTATATCATTCAGCTCATCTTCAATCTGATATACAGTGGGGAAATATTCATCTACCACTTTATCCATCACAGAATAAGCAAGATAGCTTATTCCTTTTTCTTGAATCAAAGGTGTATGAAGCAACTTTTCCCATACTTTATCAATTGCAGCTGACGGGTGAAAATGAAAAGTAACCATATAATTTTCGCCGATAAAAAGGTCAACTTCTTCAGCTTCTAACGTTTGACGATTTAACGAATGAAGGACAAAAAAACTGTATCCTTCATAATAATCGAGTTTTGGGCGCTGCAGAAAATGAAAGCAATCTTCAATCGCTAACGGATGAAAGTGAAAGGATGATTGAAGCAGCAGCGCTTCTTCTTCAGAAGGGCAGTTAAAGTCAATCCAATAGTACTGAATAGAGGGATCGTGAATCTGATCTAATTGTATATGTTTCACAAGTTTGTCATCGTTCGTAAGAGCTAACGTTCGTATCATTTGAAAACTCCTTTGTGTTTTTATAGCTATTTTCAATGTAGCATAAAATCATAAACTACACGTATTTAAAAGAATAATTTTCTTTCTTCTCTTTTCATAAAACTAGTAAGGGTGAAAAAGTTGAATTATAATGATAGTAGTAGCTGGTATGGAAAGGGGAATCGTTTTGAATAAAAATGAAGCACTTCGAATGTTTTTTTTAAAACATGCAGATCAACTTACGGAAGAATGGTATGAAAGCATTGAAGACAATGACCCAGAATCGGTTTATGCATCTACTCATCCGGAAGTCATTTCAGTATTAAAAGATCAAAATAATGAATTCCATTTATACATAGCCGATGTATTTATAAAAAGTGAAAAAGAATTTTTTGATTCATTTGAAACGTGGATTTTAAAGATTGCGGAAGACGGAGAGCATGTAAGAACGCCTATTCATTATATTATTCGAGAATTTTTCCGAGTTAGAAAACAGTATTTAACGTATTTAAATCAATTTGTAGAAGAGTACGAGCAAGATATTACGCAAGAAGAACTAGACGAATGGAACGAACTGATTGTACGCGTATTTGATATCACCGTTTATAAATTTGTAGAAGAGCACCATCAGCATTCAAAGCGGTTGCTTGAAGCACACAAAGAGCTGATCAATGAGCTGAGCTCGCCAGTTATTCCATTAAGCGATCATATTGCGATTCTTCCGCTTGTTGGGGATATCGACACAGCAAGAGCGCGCCGAATTTTAGAAAATACGTTAACTCGCTGCGCTGAACAGCAAGTGAATCACCTTTATATTGACATTTCAGGAGTAGTTATTGTTGATACGATGGTTGCTCATCAGATTTTCCAGCTGATTGATGCATTAAAATTAATAGGTGTAGAATCAACTATCTCTGGGGTACGTCCTGAAATCGCGATTACCGCTTCTCATTTAGGTTTATCGTTTGAAAATATATCAACAAAATCAACCCTTGCTAACGCGATGGCTTCACGTATGAGGAAATAAAGAAAACAAGAATTACTTTTAATTCTTGTTTTTTTTATTCCAATTCATACTTGACATATAGGTTAAAGAGGTATTATGATTTTACTAATTTAATAAATAAAAAGAGTCGTATTACATACGCTAATATAAAAATGCATCTCTATAATTAGCGGACAAGAATTAAACAAACAATATGAAAACGTTTTATATAGAATACGAGAATATTTAGGAGGAAATAGAAATGAACATCTTATGGTTTTTCCCTACAGCAGGCGACGGACATTATCTAGGCACAACCGAAGGAAGCAGAACAAGCGACATTCACTACTTAAAGCAAATCGCACATGGACTGGATTATCTAGGATATGACGGCGCTTTGTTGCCTACTGGTTCAAATTGTGAAGATTCATGGGTGATTGCATCGGCACTTGCTTCCGTTACGAATCGGCTGAAGTTTTTAATTGCACTTCGCCCGGGTGTAATGTCTCCAACACTTTCAGCACGGATGGCTTCGACATTTGATCAAATGTCAAACGGCCGACTTATGTTAAATATTGTGACGGGAGGAGATCCCGTGGAGCAAGCAACATACGGCAACTATTTAAGCCACGATAAACGCTATGAGTTAACAGATGAATTTTTAACGATTTGGCGAGATGTAATGGAAGGAAAAAAAGTGGATTATAAAGGAGAGCATGTTGATGTAACAGGTGCGTATATTCCATCGCCTCCTGTCCAAAAACCGTATCCTCCGCTGTACTTTGGCGGGTCTTCTCCAGCAGGAAAAGAAGTAGGAGCAAAGCATGCAGATGTATATTTGTTATGGGGAGAACCGCCTGCGGTGATTAAAACAAAAATTGATGAGATGAAAGAAAAAGCTGCAAACGAAGGCAGGGACATTCGCTTTGGTATTCGCCTGCACGTTATTGTAAGAGAATCGGAAGACGAAGCGTGGGAATCTGCAGATAAATTAATTAAACATGTTAATGATGATACGATCAAAGCGTTTCAAGATAAGTTTGCCTCATTTGACTCCACTGCCCAAAAAACACAGTCAAGTTTGCACAGTGGCACAAAAGATAGAGGTGCACTGGAGATTGCTCCGAATCTATGGGCGGGAATTGGCTTAGCACGAGAAGGTGCTGGAACTGCTCTTGTTGGCAGTCCTGAAATTGTAGCGGATCGGTTAAAAGAGTACAAAGAGCTAGGAATTGATACGTTTATTTTATCAGGCTACCCGCATCTAGAAGAAGCATATACGTTTGCTGAGCTAGTATTTCCACATATTCAAAAAGAACGAAGCAAGAGATAATTCTTGCTTCGTTTTTTTAAATCGCAAAAAAATAAATACCCCAGTTGACTTATAGGAATTATAGGTGTACTATAAAGATAGTTCATTTAGTCAGAAAATTTGTGGTAAAGGGTGAAGAAAATGGAACGTTATGACGTAATTCAAGGCGCAGAATCTTTTTATTATAAAGGCAACGACATTGGTATACTTGTTTCTCATGGATTTATGGGGACTCCTCAAAGTATGGAATATATCGGAAAAGAATTAGCTAAAAAAGGTTTTACTGTGTACGGTTTGCGACTAACGGGACATGGTACTCACTACTATGATATTGAACAAACAACGTATCAGGAATGGAAGCAAGACTTTTTAACTGGGTATCAGCGTTTGAAGCAAGAATGCCGTCATGTATTTATTTTGGGTCAGTCCATGGGAGGCACTCTTACCTTTCATACAGCAAGCCAAGGATTAGACCTTGACGGAGTTATTGCAATTAATCCGGCTATGACGTCCATTCCTTCAATGGAGCCTTATCGCTCTCGTCATACGCCTCGTTATTTAAAAGAAGAGCATCCTGATATTAAAGATCCAAACGTACATGAAATTACGTACGATAAAGTGCCCGTGCGCTCTATGCGTGAGCTGCTTTCTTTAATGGATGAAACAAAAGAACGCTTATCTTATGTAACGTGCCCGGCTTTAGTACTAACATCAACAGTTGATAACGTAGTACCGCCTGAGAATTCAGCTTATATCTTAAACCATATTCAATCAGCAGAAAAAAGGCAGCACATGCTTCGAAACTCTTACCATGTTGCGTCGATGGATTTTGATAAAGACACAATTGTTGCACAAACGGCACAGTTTGTACAAGCAACAGTTGCCAAAAAAAAAGTGCATGAGCGAATTTTTTAATTTTTAAATTCGCTCCGTTTCTTTTTTACTTCAAGTAAGATAAAATGAATCTTGAATGAAAACAAAGGAGTGTACATACATGATTCATTTAGAATGGAACGATCGTCCAACCATTAAACAAGTAAAATGCATACATACAGATGCAAAAAAATTCGTGGTTGAAAATATCTTAACAGCAGGAAAAACATATGATGTGAAAAATGAAACAGAAGAGTTTTATTTTGTTGTTGATAACACTGGCCAAGTCGGCGGCTTTTATAAAGAATACTTTGAAGGCTAAACAAAAAATCATCGTCTCGGCGATGATTTTTTTATTGCAATAATTACTTGGAGCTTTTCTTAATGAAAACGAATGAACATACTTTTAAAGAGAAATTCCATATATCTAATCATTTCGAAAAAAAGCTTTATGATAAAAATAGGATGTAAGACCTAAAATCTTCCGTTTCTTGTTCTGATTAAAAGGGTAACTGACTATAAATACCCATGACAACAATTATTTTACAATGTAAAATGAAAGCGACGCTTAACAGAAAAAGGAAAAGAGGAGGTCATACGATGAAAAAGCGTAATACAGCAGCTTTTACATTTTTAGCATGGACAGCTTTTATTACAGCACTATTAGCTATGTTTATAGGAATTTATACCTTAGATGCATCATTACCGGTAAAAGGTTATTATGCCGTTGGAACTTTATACTTAACAATGTCTGCTTTTGTGCTCCAAAAAACCATTCGTGATAACGAAGAAGATACGGCGCACGAACGCAAATATGACAAAGCAGAAGAAGAATTGTAGAGCTGAGCGTTGGTATTATAAGGTTTTACTTTATTTACCTGCGGAATTAATCCTTTTAAATCTTTGTTGATAAAAACACGACATAAAACAAGGCAACTTCCGTCATGTATTAAAAAGATACGTGAGGGGGTTGCTTTTTCTTTTGCGCCAAAAACGAAAATTAAAAAGAAATAAGATACGTAATTCTTTAATTACTATTGAGGATGCTAAACAAGTCGTTATTAAAATAAAAGCCCTAGAAGGAATGTCTAAAATAACTATCCACTTATACGATTTAGTTTTTAATGATCTAAAGCTTTATTTCGGAGAAAACAAAATGCTACATGACATAGAAGTAAATGAGGCGAGAGAGTTTTTAAGTTGGCAGTTAAATGAAAAAATTCTTCATGAAAATAGTAATATACGTCAAATCAGTACCAAAGGATTGAAGCCTTCTTCCGCAAATACTTATTTGATCAAGTTACGTTCTGCTTTCAGTTTGCTTATTAAAGAGGGGTTCTTAACTAAAAATGTGTTTCATGAGATAAAAAATATTAAGTTTCCTCAGAAAAAGGTGAAAACATTAACAGCAGAAGAGATAAAACAAATATTAAACTCTTTTAATAAAGACTACTATAGTCAATTTCGTTCGTATGTCGCTCTACATACGTTGTTGGACTCCATGGGGCGTGTAAACGAAGTTTTACATTTAAGAGAAGAAGACATCGACTTTGAAAGACGTTCTATTACGTTTCAAAATACAAAAAGCAATAAGTTTCGCATCGTTCCTATCTCTAGAAAAACGGTAAAGTTGTTGCAAGAATTAATTGTAGAGAATAAAGAGACATTCGAATCCGAGTATATTTTTCTTACAAATCACGGTAAGAGATTGTGCGCAGATACTTTTAGAACACACGTGAACCGTATTTTAAAAGAAAATAATATAGAAAAGCAGTTTCATCCGCACCTATTGCGTCATACAGCCAGTGAGATGTTTCTTCGCCAGTCGGGGAATATACGAGTTCTACAACAGATTTTGGGACATGCAGATTTGACCATAACGAGTAGAATTTATGCACATGTTCTTGACTCAACGATTAGAGATCAACATGATAAATATTCGCCAATTAATTTAATAGATGAATCTACGAAGAAGGTTGTAAAACGCCATAAAAATAGAAAAAAATAAAAAAGAGGACATCTGCACAAAACAGACGCCCATCTAATCAGCAATTAAATGGTAACGAAAAAAGCGTAGGAAGTCAACGCTTATTCAAGTGTGGCTATAAAACCAAACATATGTGCCTATTTGTCCGTTTAACAGGGGAGAATACGATATGAAAAAGAAAAAAGGTATCACAATTATCGCAAGCGAACAAACATATAGGAACCTGTCGCCTTTTAAAACGATTGACCAGCTTAACGAAGCAGTACGTCATTATAGAGAACAATTTTGCGATCAGCTAAATAAAACGCAGCTTTTGGTATTAGATGTATTGAAGTGTCATTCGGCGAAGTATACAGGTGTTTCATTTCTTACGAAAGCCAGCATTGGTAAGTTAGTAGATAAAAGCCGTGCGACAATTATTCGAGTCTGTAAGCATCTAGAAGAGCTTGGAGTTATTAAGCAATACGATATGAAACGTAGCTCAGATATGCAGCAGACGGCTTGTGCAATCGTTATTCAGCCGATTATAGAGCGAGTACAAGAACAAACAAAAATCGATAATGCAACACAAGAAGCAGCCGAAATGCAACACCAAAAAACACTACATAAAACAACAAATAATAATAAAGCAATACGTAAAGAAAGCGTAACTAATAAAGCAATTCCGATGCCTAAATTTATTCCTAGCGAATTTGCTGAACTAGCATCGCTATATTACAACGATACTAAAACGGTATTTGAACTATGGGGGAAGATTCGACTTGCATATATTCATAGCAAAATCGATCAGCCTTTAGAGGAGTTAACTTCTGTAGCAGTCGTAGCCTTTCGTGAATCTATTGCAGCTTTTAAATTGCGTAAATTACGTAAGGAAAGCTCGTTAGACTCATTGCGAGGATACCTTTACGGGACAATGCGTAAGATGTTATTCGACTATGCGGTTAAAAGTAATCCTAATAATTCTTTTAATGTATTCTCTACTATATGCACTATATAATAGAAAGCGATTTTTTATGTGGAGATATTACTGACATTATTTAAATCAAAAGGAAAAACCCTCTCTTGCAATGAGGGTTATCTATAAAGGATTACTAAATTAATTTGATCTAGAGTTTTCAATTATTCGTTACTAATTACTACTTCAGCTGCTACACCTGACATCGCAAATATTTCTACTACTTTAGTTGGGTTTGTTGATGGATCTCCATAGTAAGCGTCAAGAGCATCAATAAACCATTGAGGTTCGGCTAGTATTGTATAACCTTTAATTTCTAAATTAGATATTATCTCTTGAGTCATAACTAATTTTTGAGCAGTAGATAATTGGACCCAATCGTCACCATCTGCTGTAGAAATATCCGTATTAGGCGAAGAAATATTATCAGTAGAGATGTCTGCATCTACACTAGTATCAGTCTCATCAGTAGAGATGTCTGCATCTACACTAGTATCAGTCTCATCAGTAGAAGTTTTGTCTTCACTACTACATGCTGATAAAACTAAAATAAGTAATACAAAAAAACATGAATAATAAAACTTTTTCATTAATAAATCTCCTTAAATTAGGAATATGTTTGATATAGTTATTATCGTTAATAGTTAAACCATTGTTAGTGATGTGTCTTTTTTTATTTGAGTATTAAGTGGAGATAAACCTCTGAATTTTTAGAGTATGATTAACCTTTTTGGAGCATTCTAATATTGAATCTGTCTAATTCATTTTGAGAGATATCTTCAGTTAATGTATCGAGACCTGGGTAGATGAAAGATTTTGTTATACCTAAGTTTCTTAACTCTTTAAATATCTGTGCACAGCAATTGTAGGGTATAAAAATTTTATGATACTTCTGTTCAAGCACTGTATAGTAATCTAGTGGCCAAATAACATCCCCATGCAATGTAAAATTACCTGACTGGAATCTAATGCGTTCATCTATGTAATTCCCTAATACACAAATAGGTAATAACTCTCTTTCATCTGAAGCTTCGGAATAATTACGCCATTTTTCAGGATTTGATGCTATATCAATAGGTCTAGAAATGCCTTGGGTTTCCTGATTAATTTCTGCTGGATTCATTACAAATACTGCGGCTCCATCACTTGCAAGTTCATTATGCTCAAACTCAGAAAGACACTCTTTAATGCTTAAATTAGACTTTATAGGCGCTTTTTCCAGAGCAAAATAAAGAGCAACTAAAGGATTTAATGACCAATCTAAAAGTCTTGTAGGCAAACCATGGTGTTGAGCTAAAAACATCCACTCAAAATCATTTTTAGGTTCATGTTTTAAATAAGGAAAAGCCTTTCGTTTAAATTCTTGGAGCATATTCCCCAAACTAGGTCCAATATGTATATCTCCCTCGCTAATACTTGATGTAGAAATATCATAACCCCTAACATTTTTATCAGGGCGCATATTGCGAAAGCCAGAAGGTGTCAAACGCCACTCCGAATCACTATGTCCTCTATACCATAATTCCTCACCCTGATATTTTTCTAAATTATTAATAGATGAAATTACCTCTACAAATTCACTTAAACTTGTAGCCGTGTGTTGTATGAAAATTTGTCCCATATATTTCTCCTTTGTTTTATAATATATATATATAATACTATATCTTGTACTACTTAATAAGTATATCAGTCTATAATAATGGAATAAATTTGATTATATTTATTAGGATATTCTTAATTCGATTCCAAGACAAAATAATTATGGGGTACTAAAGACAGCTGAGGATTAATTCCATTGGACAGTAGGTGCTTACAGAGTATTAAAGAATTTAAAAAGGATGAGTATATGGAAAATTTAAAAGGGATTCTTTTAACACACGATCATGACATGCTATACAAATCTATGGGGAGTTTATTTTCAATCGAGCCTATTTACATCCGACATTACATAACGAGTAATTGTATGAAAATAGTTAGATGCAATGAAGATGAAATTAATCTTCAACACTTTTTTTTCTTTGTACATAAATTCACTGATAAGGAAATTGATTTGGATATGAATATGAAAGGTATTACGCTTTCTCATTTAACAACTCGCCTAAATAGAGATGAAATTAGTAAAGTGCCGCTTCATAATTTGTTTGATGCCTTAACTATGGATACTTGTTTAAGTAAGTTTTTTTATGAACGTGGATTTTCATTTCGAAAGGAAAAGAGCAAATTGAAAGTTATTTATGGAGGGAAAATTATAGACTGGTCACACTTTTTTGAGACTTTTAATAGTGGTGCAGCTAGAATGGTATCGAATAGGTTAGAAGGGAACAGTAAAGGTGTAACTGACAAATGTGTAAACGGTTTTCTGTTTGGAGGCGAAATTCATAAACATGGGGATGTAAGACACATACGACGCTGTCCTGAGATATTGGATAATATGTTGAATGTATTAAAAAGAACAGACCTAATTGAGGAGTGGATAGAAAAATCAGCCCCTTATATTATAAGTTTTAAGGCTAAAATTGAAGATATAATCATTGACCATGATGTGTATTATAAATTTAATAATAAACAGAAAAGATTTTATATTTTAAAGGCTTGTTTACTTTATTTAGCTAAGAGTTTTCTAGAGCAATGGGATGCTTATGATAACCATATAATTAGACTTAAGGATGATTTAAACGTATCCGCAACTGACATCTTTGACGTAAAAAAAATATAATTTTAATTATATAGTTAAAAAGAAAGCTGCCAGATTATATGCGGAAGAATGTTCTGTTAATTAATTCGTTAGAAAATTTATAGGTCCGAAGCCACATCATCGTTAATGCAACGTTATGTTAACATTATCGTAATATTAATAAGCATTTCCGAAAAAATTTTAGTATACATGATGTAGCAACGGACCCTCTATCGATAATATTTTATTTAAATGTTTCTAAAAGCCGTTCTAAAAGTTGTAACCTAACTAGATCACGGTTAAACTCTTTTAATGTTTTACATATATGAGCTTTAGAGTTTACAGGTTTAGTCGTGCGCATCCCGTGTATTAACATTAATCTATAGTAATCGTATTTTGTATAGTAAAGCTGATTGCCATTACGTACTGGTGAGAAGAAATCATTAAACTCATCTAGTCTTCCATACAAAGTAGAATGAGGTATGTTCGATTTTCTTACAAGTTGTGCTTTAGTATAAAGCTCCATTTTTTATTGCCTCCGATTGTTATGAAGAGAGTCCGAAAGCATATCGATATTTTACATTTGTTACTTCTAGCGCACAACATACGATTATCCTATTTTATCTTTCAGCAGAGGAGCTGAGGATTGTTGTATTTTTGTTTTCTAATTATCTCTATATTAGGTTATATAATAAGTCTTTTCATTGAAGAGGTGTTTTATCTTTTCTTTTTACATTTAAAAAAGGAGCTTATACTCATGGCATCTTGGACAGATTATTTAGATTTTACAGGGTCAATTTTAAGTGGGGGGATTGGTGGTCTAATGACCTACCTTGGCGTTAAATTTACTCTAGATAGAGCAAAAAAGGACAAAGATGAGGAGGACATTAGAAGTTCAGTAAAAGATACTCTTAAATTAATCAGGATCTTAGAAGATAATTCAAGAGAAATTGAAGATGTCAACAATAATTATCAGAAATTTTTCAATAAATTTCCCTCTAAAGAACAATATGAAAGTGGTTTTACTAATAACTTATTACATGAGCATATTAAAGAATTAGTTGGTGCATTTAAGACAAAATCTAAAGAATGTAGAAATGGTTTTGATAATCTATATTATGACGCCTTAGAAACCGCTTCTCTTATAGACAGGGAAGCAATGTTAGCAGTAACAAATACATTTGGAGAAATAAGGGAGGGATTATATGATAATGAGGCTCTCACTAAGCCAATGACAACCATACAACAGCATTATGAATTTTACCAAGCAGACTATAATTCATTAGAGTTAATGCATGGATTGTTACGGAAGCTGCAAAATCAATTCATTGAGAAGTTAGATACCGAGTTGCACTATTACTATAAAGAATATAAAGATAATGTAGGAAAAAACAGAAACGCTGTATAGTAAATAAGCTATCGTATGTAGTTGTACCATGTAAACCAACAAATAAACCTTAATTATCTCTCGAAACTAAGCTATATCAATGTTCTACACAAGTTTTTTAGAATTACATACGTTTACATTTTATCGGTTTTCAGCCACTTCTAGACTGTAGGAGAAGGGGGATAGAAAAACAGGGGGGGGGAAGACTTAATGTCATTAATACTCTTAGCCATCGCAAAAAGTATCTAGCCGATAAGGTCAAAGGTTTAGACTAAGTCGGCGAGGTACGAATACCCTGCGGAGGTTTTATATATGAACTATGTGGCAGTTTTTTATTATGAAGAGAACAGACGGATTCACGTTAGATTCCCTAGTTTAATTAAGGCGGGCTTTCCTGCGTCTACAGGAGGAGATAATAAGCGAGAAGCTCTCGCAGCAGCAAAGGATGTTCTCGTTATTATGAAAGATATCTCTGAGAAGGATAAGAAACCTTTACCGAATGAGTTAAAACTTGAGGAAGTAAACGTAAATCGAGGATTTGAGGATTTAGCAGAGCCGCTACGCATAGAAATCGAACATGTAGTACTTTAAAAGGACGACCTTTTCTCTTATACGGAGGAAGGGTCTTTTTTCTTTTGTTTATACGAATGTATGAATTTGTATATTTTCGTACATATGAAACGTTGATTTTACTTGCTTTTTAGTTTATAATCGTTTTAACATAACGAAATCGTACATTCAATGTATTAATAAATAGGAGGAATCGAAAAAATGGCAGCTACTACATACGACGTTCAACCGCTTCGCACGAAAGAGGAAATCGATGATTTAAAATGGAGCCTTCGTAGGTATTGCAGCGAACGAGACTATTTCCTTTTTGTGTTCGGAATTAACACAGGTTTGCGGGTATCAGATATATTGCCACTTAAGGTCGGGGATATTAGAGGGAAAACTCACGTTACAATTGTTCAAAAGAAAAATGGTAAGTCTCGAAGAGTATTCATTAAGAATCTTTCGGCAGAGATAGAGAACTATACAAAAGGAATGAACGATGAAGACTATCTTTTTCCTTCTCGCAAAGGTAATAAGCCAATAAGTGAGACGCAAGCATATAGGGCTCTTGTTAAGGCGGGAGATCAGCTAGATCGGTCGGATATTGGAACTCATACTATGCGAAAGACTTTCGGTTACCATCATTACAAACGAAATAAGGACATCGCAGTTTTACAAGAAATCTTCTCGCATTCAGCTCCGTCTATCACCAAAAGATATATCGGCATTACTCAAGAAGAACTGGACGAGAGTATAGATTTCGTTTTATAGGGCGGTAGGGCTTAATAGGCTCCACCGTCTTTTTTAATACACCGATATAGGACGGTACACTTCTATAGGGCTATATACGTCTGTACAGACGACTACACTAATATGTCATACTGAAGGGTTTAATAGTCAAAGAGACTTAAACGGAAAACTCTGGCTTCTCATGGCTATGTATTTATGGTTGGGTAAGATCGCATATAGGTCGGCTAATAAGTGAATATACATCTAACTATCGTATGGTATACGCCTGTAGATAAAGCAGCAGCTTACTCGAGTGTTAATCGATTGCTCATTGATTCTACTTGTCTATCTTATCGATCCGCATCGACTGGAAGGTTTGTAAGTATTCGAATAGCTATCGATTAATCGTTGTATCGAGGAAGAGAAGGGATCGACTCTTCTTGTCGTTGCTCTTTTATGCATGATCTTATTCACTCATGGATGCGAAAAGACAACCGAAGAATGCTTACTTATCGAATGCATAAAGTCATTGATTCCTTGAGTAAACGGACAAGATCGTTCGAGCGTTGACAATAAAGGCATTAAAGAAAGCAACAAATGTAACTCTTCATGCCTCTGTTACATTGTGTATGCAACGTTGTGTATATTGTATGCAAACTAAATCCGCAAAAACTGCTGACTCCCAGAGGGGTCTCCCACGTACGCTGGGACTACTGGGCACACATTGCATAATTTATTTTTGAACTCAGGGTGTTGTTCATTCATTGTGTATCAGATCATAAAAGCCATTCGCTAAAAGATACGACATGCTTCATGTCACGATAACCATCTTTTAGGAGGAAATAAAATGACTATATACGATAAGAAAAAGAAATATGAAAAGATGACTTTCTATAAACGTCCAAAGGATACGAGATACTATCTATATCTCTCAGGAGTGAACGCAGGAACGCTGATGATTTACGATATTATTTGCGATTTTTATAATTCGGACTTAGGGTATGCGTACCCGTCGCAAGATAGATTAGCACTAGAAAGTGGAATGGGTCGAGACACGGTCGGGAACCATATTAAAAAGCTGCTGGACTGCGGTCTGATTGTGATTCAAACAGAAAAAAGAAGTCGTACCTATAATAGATATCGATATATTCCACAGATGCCTTTAAATAAGTACGAGCTATTTCGCAAGTATCCGAAAGCTCTTAAAAAATACGAGCAAGCTGAAAAGAAAGTGGAAGATCGATATGCAGAGGTAGAGACGATCACAAACTCAAAGGACCTTCGCCTCTAATGCGAAAAAATATGCTGTATGGGACTTTTCTTAAACCATGCAGCTTTTTTCTGTTTGCTATGTGGGATTTTCCTACCATATCTAGACTTATTAACTAGAATTACATATCTAGACTTAAAATATTGCACTCGCAGTAAACTGCTTGTGCTATCGCATAATAAACATTAAGGGATTTATAAAGATATACGCAGAAATTCATTATAGAAGCTAGGCTGGTAGGAATAGAATTTATAACTGTATAACATAGTTAGGATGCGGATTTAAAAGATAAAAAATATCTTCTGGTATACATATTTTAAGGTCTAACTCGCCTACTATTATTGAGAGGGCCTTCTCTCCTATAGTACTAAAGCGTGGGGATTAGATTTCCTCCTAGAATCTCAAAGTCTCTATAATGTGGCATTCTCCTCACACGTACTCTCTTATGAATAGTCGCCTAAACGGCGGCTTTTTCTTTTTCATATTCAATCAAAGGAGGTAAAGCAATGACATATAAAATATCGCTTACTGGAAAGGACCTCGTGCGTTATAGAACGGCCCAGGGATTAAGTAGAAATGAACTATCGACGAAGCTCGAAATCAGCTATCCATATCTATCGAAAATCGAATCGGATCAGATCGTTCTATATAAAAATACAGAGGAACAAATTCGGGAACGACTCGGGCTCTCTGATTATCGTTTAGAGAAGCTGCGTAGTACGTTTAAACAATTACGACAAATCTAACAAACAATAAATTACGGAGGCTTAAAACATATGACAAAACATATTATCGAAGCAGTAAAGGAAAACATCGATATGGCAAGTAGTATCCATTCGAGTATCAATGAGCTAGTTACTATGGATTTAGAGGAGTATCATGCTGAAAGATCTAAGGTATTTAATAATCGGAATCTTTCACAAGAGGGTAAGCAAGAACAGTACAAGGCAATAAGAAAGAAATATGAGCGTCAGTTCTTAGAATTAGCTAAAGCTATGACAGATACGTACCACAAGCACGTTAAGGATGCGAAGGAGCAGGCGGAAAAAGTCATGATCGCAGAAGTTCCGAAAGCTTCCGACCATAATCGGAAATTATTCGACCAAAAGACAGAAGCATTAAAAGCGAAGGTTAACTTTTCACTCAATTTAGCTGATGCGAAGAAGGCTCTAGAAGAGATCGTTTCTATCGCAAACGAGCCCGAATTAGCGGTCGAAGCAAAGTCCCAGCTCATGCAATTGTCGCAACAAGTCATGAGTCTAACGGCAACTGACAATGAATTACAGAGCACTAAGTACGAATTAGGTGAGATGTACAAGCGATTAGCGGAAAAAGCCATGACAGAGGAAGCTCGAGAAGCATCGCAACTTCTGGAGTATACAGGTCGCATGGAATCACGCTCATTATTTTCACCTTTAATTACAGGAGCTATTCAAGAGGTATCACTAGATGCTGCAAAATACATGAATGATCCTGATAAATATCTTAAAAGTCTAGAAGGAGGAGACGAGAAATGAGTCGTAGATCATTCCCGATCGTTCGTAAGTGTTCGTGTTGCTTACGATACAAAGAACTGCACGATTTTAACAAGGATTCCCGCACATCACTGGGAATCTCTGCTCAATGTAAAAAATGCAGCAATAGAAAGAAACTCAATAGATATCATAAGAGAAAAGCGAAACAAAAGGAGTTATATCTAACGGGAGCCTAATGCGGGCTCCTCTTTTTTTGTTTTTTCTACTATGTGGTCGCCACCTTGCTTCTAAGGAGCTTTAGAACGAAATTAGAATCGGTCTTTTCTGTATGTATATCCGACTATATACCCGACTCAATGTAAAATTAAGGCGTTGTTAAAAGATAATAGATGCTAAAGTCGGATGAGTGCGGTATTGTAATATGAAGGGCCGGAAAATGAGTGATTTATGACGTAAAAAAATGTGACCGAAATAGTAAGGCCAAGAATACAGTCTATGAATGGCTCCGAGAATTTAGTGCGTTCCTCCCAAAAGTTAAAAACGGCCAGACGGTTTATTATAAGCCGCAAGCGGTCAAAGTTCTTCTTGCCGTGGAGCAAATGTAGGAACAAGGTTATGATAAAACGCAGATAGCGTTAGAGCTCTCGAACATGGGCTTGTCTATGGGTGCAAATGGAACTGTCAATACAGTTCGAAAGATAAAAGAACAGGAGGGGCAAGCGGGAAATGGAGATGCTCTCATGACACTAATGCAGACGTGGCGACTATGGAACGTATGACTGAGCTAGGAAAGTCGGTTGAAGAGTCAAAAGCGCAACAACTCGAGCGAAAGCGCTTAAATAAGGAACTTGAGAAAAAAATCGAGGAACAAAGTCGTTACATATCGGATAAGTTCGGGGAGAGATCGAAAGATCGTCGAGTCGATGCGTGAGGTCCAAGAGGTCAAAGGAGAAATTGCAGCTGGAGATGAGGTGAGAAAGAATAGACGCTTTTTTGAGGATTTTTGGTTGATAGGAGGCAATGAAATGTTTAAGTTCAAAAAGATTATTCACTGGATGATTGGTACCATTATTGCGCTCTTTCTTTGTGGCATCTTTTTTACCATTTTTGATGATGAAATTGCTAAACTAATGCTTTCTCATAATGATACAAAAGGTATTAAAACCGAATGGATTGGTTTTTGGGGAAATATGTTTGGTTCCCTTATTCAGGGCATAGCAACGGCTGCTGGGATTGTTGTTTCAGTGCATCTATTTAACAAAGATAAGAAGGTTAACAAAACAACAGAAGATGAACAAAGAGAAAGAGAGGAAAAAGAAACTTTCATCAAAGATTTCGGAAAGATACTTTCCGCATATGATAGGATGCTTTATCTTGTGACACATTATGATAATCTTAACAACTATTACGAGAATAATACATTTATGGAACTAGAAGGGTTAACTCACGAAATAAGTAATGGAGAAGTTACTGCAAGAGTCAGTTTAATGCAAAGAGAAATATCTGGTTATAAACGAAATAGGGAACAAGGGTTAACCTACTATCCTGAAGATACATCATATCAAGATGCAGACGGTAAGATTAGAAGGAATATGGAGCACTTAATGACTCTTTTAAACTCCAAAAGGAGACTTCACATGGAACAGTTTAGTAATTTAACAGGCATAGATTTATCAGAGGAAGTCATCTGGGATAAAGGAAGAACATTTGAAGGATATTTGGCCGAGGGAGTATCGGTTTCTGCTACTGTTACAGCTCGAGCCACTGTTATTAAGAATGGGGCCGAGGAATAGATTCATAATCTTGTAAACGAGAAGTGAAAAGATGCGGTAAAACCTAGTCAGAAAATAAGTGATTTATTACATGAAAAGTTGCGACCAAAGCAACAGGAGCTTCCGAAGAGAAGCATAATAATACGGAATTTTTTCACAGGTATTTGACAAGTGATCAAATATTTTATTAATTACTGGATAAGGAGAAAAACTTATGAAGTTATCTGATTGGATTACGTTAGGTGTAGGGATAGGAACAATATTATCAACGTTTTTAGGTGCATGGTTAGGAGCATACATATCGGGGCGTAATGCGGGAAAACAATCTGTTTCGACACTAGGTTTTCAACTAAAATATGAAATGTTGACAGCTGAAATTAAGGATATAAAAAATAAGACAGTTGCTATTGTTGACATAAATAGAAAACTAAAGCATCTTATGGGAACGATTGAGGAAACCTCGAATCTAATAAAGGGTGTCTCTCAAAATAATGAATACTATTTAAACGAACTAAAGTTAAAAATAAATTTTCTAGTGGAAGATATATGTAACAGCAATGAAGTAAATCTTTCAAATAATGCCTTACGTAATTTTATAGATATAAAGGTTGTATGTAAACAGCTCCCTTACATATATGAAACCATTGTAAACGAAAAGATTATTGAAACAAGATTATATGCAATTGATTCACTAGCAAAAGTTACATCTCAGATACTTAAGGGAGTTACAGAGATAGAGCGTGAAGTAACAATTGCATTAAAACTAAAAGAAGAAAAGACAAAAGAAATCGAAAGTATATCTAAGGATATTTATAATCTCTTGGATGAGAAATGACAAAAAAGGTGAAACCCATCTAAAAAATGAGTCGCAATCATAACAAAAGAGTAGATGATATATAGGAGGACGAACCATGAGACAGCTCTTAGGGAATTGTGAAATCACCAACATAAAATGTAAGTATCATTTTAGTGGTAATAAATTTTTCTTAATTCCAATAGAGGAAAGAGGGATTAGAGAACTAAACCAAATTTTCCAGAAAGGCGAAATAAAATATATTGAGCTTCCTAGTAGTTATGATGAAGGAATTTGTGACTACCTTTATTTCTCAGAATACAACTATGTAGTTGGCGGATTTTCTCTGGATGTAGATAAGTATTTTGAGTACTATTCTAACGAGGAAGTAAAAGGCATTGTTGTTACCTCAGATGCATTAAATTTCTATGTGAATCCTGCTGAGTATTTTTACGATTTGAAAATACAAGGCAACTATAAAGAATTAGACTTACTATACCAATCTAAAGACATCCACGAATTTAATTTTAATTTTGAGGGAGTTAAAATTGTTGCAAGGTTTATGATTGGAGGTATATTGCATAGAGGCATTTCAAGTGATATGAAACTAAACTCGAAGTTAGAATTAAGTTTTGAGCCGACTAATGACAGAGAATTTATTATAAGGCTTCAAGATGCGGTAAAAAAATGTTTTAAATTTGCTATGTATAATGATGAAATTGCATTTAATAACATCGAGCTAATAGGTAATTCGGAAAAACGCTCTAAGAGTGGTTGTATTATACTACCTGAACATAAAAGTAATGTTAACTTCAAAGGAATAAGCTTTAAGTCTAACTATTACTACTTAAAAGATTATCTAGGATCGTTCTTTGAATTAGTTGCAAATGATAATAATCTTTACCCAGCGCATTTAAAGAACACGGATACTGAATATTTTAATTCAACTGAAACGAGGCTGGCTAATATATTTGCTGCTTTTGAGAGTGAATATAGAAAGTTACCTGAAGAAGTTAGAGCATGTGATACTACTTCGGTTGAACCATTCAGAAAACAAGTATTAGGTACTCTTTCAGGAATCGAAGCAAATAATCAAGAAGAAAAGCAATTTTTAGACCAAGTAATTTCTAGAACTAAGGAACTCGGAAAAGTCTATGGTTCAAGAAAAAAAATACTAACTGCTTTCTCATATGTTGAAGACTGTATTTCTTCTTCTCTTAAAACATACGGAATTGATCAAAAAGCGATTAATTATTTTTCAAGGCATATACCTGAAATGAGAAATAAAATTGTACATAACAATTACGAGGGGAATGTTGGTGATCAACGTGGCATTAGTTTAATGGAATGGATTACATATGCAATGCTACTTAAAAGAGGAGGGATACCTTCAGATAAAATTGAATATATTCTAGGGAGAGTTTTTCAAAGTAATCTACTAGGATTTAAATAAAAAGTACTAATTTCGGGATTTTTATCGATAAAGCTTGATAAAAAACGTACATAAATGGTAAGATATGCTTAAATACATGAACGGAAGTCGATTTATCAATGTTTTTCGTATTTATATCGTTCTGCTTTTGTGCTTCAAAAAACCATTCGTGATAACGAAGAAGATACGGCGCATGAACGCAAATATGAGAAAGCAGAAGAAGAATTGTAGAGCTAAAAAAAGAGCATTTTTCTAGCTCCTTGAAAAACATCCCCATTTTTGGGAGATGTTTTTTTATATAAAAAAACAGGGAACTTGTCACTCCGTGTCGTATTAATAAAGAAGGAGGCGATTAAATTGACACAACTAATGATTAATAACGTAAATTTTCACGTTGATATGTTTGAAGAAAAAATGATTACTGATGCGAATACAGGTGAAGAGTTGAAAAGGCTAAACTTTTCTTTTTCGGTTGTAGGCAAAGCAGCTTATGATAAATATGATGTATTTTTTGAGGATCCGTATTTTGAAGTAACAAATATGGAGACAAAAGAAACGCTAACACTAAAAAACATTTCGCATAGCACATTTTATCAGTCACCTGAAATTACAGATCATACGAATATTGTTTTCAGGGTGAAGCTGCAGCAAGAACCTGTTAAAGCAAAAGAACAAGTAAAAAATG
Organism: Priestia sp. YIM B13486; assembly: GCF_042787865.1. Lineage (NCBI taxonomy): Bacteria > Bacillati > Bacillota > Bacilli > Caryophanales > Bacillaceae > Priestia > Priestia sp. YIM B13486. The sequence goes on from NZ_JBHZOZ010000003.1 coordinate 594,267, forward strand.
AACAGCCAACAGAGAGCACGGTAAACGAAATGCTTTTATCTAGAATAAAGTTTAAGGCTCTTGTCGAAATACTTGAAGAAAAAGGACTTCTAACAGAAAATGAATTGTATACTAAAATTGAAGAAGTAGCAGAACGAGATTTTGATATTCTGCGAGATGAATTAAGTCATTCTAAAAAAGAGGTAAAAGCGTAAAAATACCCCACTCTGCAGGGGGATTTTTTATTTATATCCATTAATGTATAACCCTTTTGATAAATCGTTCATATATTACATCACGATGAAAATAAAAAGGGTGAGGATAATGCCGATTGTTATTAATCATGTAGTGATTCCAAACGTTACAGGAGGAGTCGTTACGTTTGGCGATACGTACTATGTTTCTCCAAAAAGTAACAGTAAAACTGCACAAGGTTCAGGTTCTTCAAATACAGGAATTTGTGTAAATACAAATTCGGGACTTTCTAATACAAATACGCTCGATCCCGATGGTTCTGATCAAAACGGCTTCGGAAACGGATAAGGAAAGAGATGTTTTACTCTTCTTTCTATACGCCTTTTCAGTATTCGTTCTATCCGTATTTTATGCCTTCTTTTGCACGTCCAATTGGATTTGTCGTTTCACCTGATGGAGCGATGGACAACTGGTGGGGCAAAAAACCATCTTGGTGGGGAAAAATCACGCCTTCAGCAGGCGTTTTTCCTCCCATTACCCAGTATTATACGGGCAGTTTAGTTCCTTATAGTTTAAGGAGCTATTATTAATATAAAAAAGAAGTTCAGATTAAGCCACATTGTTAGCGTCTATTTCCTGAAAATAGGCGTTTTTTTCCGTTTTACTTGATTCAAAGTTATTTTTGCTGAATAATAAGGAAAAGAGAAATTTTAGAAGTAAGCTGTAAGTAAGGAGATGTTCTAGCATGACAGATAAATGGAGAGTTCATAAAATAAAAAGTGATTGTGAACCTTGGCTATTTTTAGAAGGCTGGGAAAAAGATATTATTGAAACTATTGAATTTGAAAAAAAAGAAGAAGCGCTTCGCTACTATGCGATGATGATTTATGAATTTCATCAAAAATATGCAAGCGTGCGTAGCGATGAACTAGCGCTTTTTAGCTTTTGGAACGAAGGCGAAAAGGAATTTTGTGAAGCCTGTGATGATGACCTTCAAATCTTCCACGGTGTTTTATTCGCTAAAAACGACGAAGTCTATCCCTTAGAAGAAGATGAAGAAGGATTAAAAATACTTCGTACTAAATAAAAACGTCCTGCGGGGCGTTTTTTTTATATAAAAAATGAACGATTTCAATCGCTAAAGCGTCATATAGGTGATGAAACAAAAAGGAGGGGTGACCGCTTTGGAACAAGATGATTTCATCCTTGTCCAAAAAGCATTACAAGGTGATGATGATGCCTTTTCATTATTATTTCAGCGCTATCATTCATTTTTATATAAATACCTTTTAAAGCTGACATTAGATGAGGACTTATGCAGTGAATTGTGTCAGGAAGCAATGATGAAGTGTTACGTGAATCTTTCTTCATACAAAAATGAAGCAAAGTTTTCGACTTGGATGATATCCATTGCTTCAAGACTGTACATGGATTATTTGCGTAAGCAAAAACGGGAAAAAAGCAGTCTCCAGCGAATAAAGCAGTCTTTATCGCACCAGCTTCAGTGGAAAGCTAAATACAAAGGAGTGGAATGGAGCGAGATGTTTTCCGATTTTAATGAACTCGATTCGCGCTTTCGAATTCCTGTCTTGCTTCGACATTATTACGGATACACATACGATGAGATTGCCCATATGCTGAATATGCGAGCAGGAACGGTCAAATCAAGAGTAAATAAAGGAGTAAACATACTGAGAAAGGAGTGGAAAGAATGAGAGAAGAAAATAACAATCAGTCCTTACATTCTTTAAAAAAAGATTGGGAGCAGCTAGAGAGTTTAGCAAGTCATGAACGTATTTCTCTTCATGCAATTCAAGAACAGCTTCTCATTAAAAAACAAAAGCAGAAAAAAGCTTTCCGGAAAGAGTTATGTTTATTTACATTAACAGCACTTGTTATTTTAACGGTAATGGCAACTGCTATTTTACAAATACCCGCCTTGTTTATTGCTATTGAAGTAATTGGGATCATTGTTGCTCCTATTTCTTTTATCGTTTTTCACTATAAACGAAAAAAGGAGATGTTTTTATAATGAATGAAAAATGGATTCTTGTGCTGTTTATTTCACCATTTCTCCTTCTTCAAAGCTTTCTACTTTTTATCAATGCAAAAAAACGCGGCGCTCATCCATGGTTTTGGGGAATATGGGGACTGATTCAAATTCCAATGCCGACGCTGTTTTATTGGTTTTTTATTATTTGGCTTCCAGCACGAAGAAAAAGGGGGATGTAAATGAAGGACATTAACTGGTTGTTAATTGCTCCAATTCTATTCTTACAATTGCTTTTAATGATTCCAGCGTTAATAAGCTGCATAAAGCAAGAAGAGACAAACGGGCCAAAATGGTTATGGGGACTCATCATTTTATGTGTAAGTACAGTTGGGCCCGTTTTATATTTTGTTTTAGGACGTAAAAAACAGTGAGGTGGAGCTAAGATGTTTATGCAAGTAGAAAGACTGACAAAAGCGTATCGTAATACAACTGTTGTGAATAACCTTTCATTTAATCTCGACAAAGGAAAATGTGCAGCGTTGTTAGGCCCTAATGGTGCAGGTAAGACGACTACTTTGCATATGATTGCAGGTCTTACTGCACCTAATAAAGGGAAAATTTCTTTTGAAGATAAACAGCATCAAGACGTACGATCATTTATTGGCTTTCTGCCACAGCATCCTACGTTTTTTAATTGGATGACGCCTCAGCAGTATTTAACTTTTTTAGGTCTTTTATCTAACATTTCAAAAAATGTGCTTTCCCACCGAATAGATGAAGTACTTGAAACTGTAGGTTTAAAAGGAAAGGAAAAGCAGAAAATTGCTGGCTTTTCTGGAGGAATGAAACAACGTTTGGGCTTGGCGCAAGCCTTGTTACATAAACCTGAACTGCTAATTCTAGATGAACCGGTTTCGGCTTTGGATCCTGAAGGCAGAAAAGATGTCCTACTGATTATCGAAACATTAAAAAAAGATACGACCATCCTTTTTTCAACTCACATTTTGCATGATGCAGAACAAATATGCGATAACATTATTATGATTAAAAAAGGACGTATGAAATGGAATGGAACAAAGAGTTCGCTGCGCCAAGAGTTTACGGCTCCTGCTTTTACGATTGAAACAGAAGAAAGGCTCCCTGGATCACTTAGCAGTCTGCCAAGTGAACAGGTGCTGTTTCATTCTCCTTATAAAGCCACTGTAGGTGTAAAAGATACATCTCAGCAGCAGCAACTGCTTCAACTGCTTGTTGATCAACAAGCAAACCTTGTTTTATTTGAACGAAAACAGCATTCTCTCGAAGATGTGTATCTAGAGGTGATGAACAAATGAACACATTTGGAGTCTTATTTAAAAAGGAACTGCATGAATTATTTGCGAACGGCAAAGGAATTTGGCTGCCAATCTCTCTAATTTTACTAGGCATCACACAGCCTTTAACGAATTATTATATGCCACAAATCATTAACATGGCAGGGAATTTACCAAAAGGAGCAATTATTCAACTTCCTACGCCCACCGGTCAAGAAGTAATGCAAGGTGTCCTTTCACAATATAGCACAATAGGAACTTTACTGATTGTACTAGCAAGCATGAATATAATTTCAAATGAACGACAAAATCATGCTGCTGTTCTTGTTGTGATGAGACCGGTGAGCGTCCTTCAATACATTATGAGTAAATGGGCTGCGCAAATCGTACTCGTCATTGGCTCAACGTTTATAAGCTATATAGCAGCATGGTATTATACAAATCTTTTATTTTCATATGTGGATTGGACTCATATGCTAGTTAGCTTTCTTTTATACAGCCTGTGGCTAATTTTTATCTTGTCCGTTTTAGTGGCAGCTGGAACATTCCTTTTACAAAGCGGAGGAATTGCTGGAGTAAGCATTTTGATCATTGCGTTACTTTCATTTTTGAGTACTTTGTTTACGAATCAATTAAAGTGGAGTCCTGCAGCGCTGTCACAATACGCCGCTCGCCTGCTTGAACAATTGCACTGGTCACAAAGTGTCACCTATACCGTAGTTGTTACGTTAATGAGCAGTTTTTTTCTTTTAATCGCTGCTGTTCATAGATACAAAAAAGTGGAATACGTATAAAAAGACTTCTTTAACGAAGTCTTTTTTCTAAGGGATTAATTGGCAAATCCATGCAATATAAAGAGCAGCAGGTACTAAGAGAATTTGGGCACATACTGTCCCGCACAAACGAGAGATGACGAGTGTACCAACCATTTTATTCATAGATTGCTTAGTGGATTCACCTTTCATTACCTTTTCAGTTAAAATGGCTACTTGCGGATCTACAAACACAGCAAGGGTAATCATCGCTAGTCCGTTAATAAGACCAGAAGACATCAGAATTGATTTAGAAAGAGTAGGCTCCAGCGTAGAAGCATAAAGAGTGGAAAGAACACCTACTGTATAAATGGTCGTAGCCATTAAATTCAAAAGAAGCAACCGCTTGGGCACTCCGCCTATTCGCAGCTGAGACAGCATAATCCACCTAGGACGCTTCACGTGTTTTTTTGCTTTTTCCAGCGTATGTATGGAAGTAATGTTTTTCATCATTTTGGGTACAGATCCCGCTACTTCTAAATGTGAAATCATTCGGGAGAAAATTGATACAAAGCTAGGAATTAAAAGAGCACCTGCGATTGTACCAATAGAAGCCGCGAGCAAGATAGTTTGAAGCTGATGAAGCAGAACGGGCAAATCTTCTTTAGACTGGACCGCATCTCCTAATTTGCCGGTCAGCGGAGCTTGCACCATATTAGCTGTTCTTGACACAATGACAATAATATTAAAAAGAGATAAAGCCACGACTAGTTTTCCAGTTTTTAAGCCCGCAAGTCTCACAGAGTAGGCTAGTGTTTCAACCATATGGATAATGCCTACAAACACACAAATAATCAGTAATTTTTCCATCATAATAAGCAAGTTCCTTTCTTTGGCACACGCACTTCCTTATTATGTATAATTTTGGTTCATTTGTAAATAAAAAGCCGCTTGCTACCAAAAGTAGCGAGCGGCTTTTTATTATCGATGCTGGTTAATATCACGCAGTATATCTTTGCTAGCCTGATAATCTTTTTCTCGTTCTTTTTCCACCTGTAGACGTTTGTCTAGTTTACGGCTATATTCAGCATACCCCACGCCGTGAGAAAGCTGCATGGCCTTTTCCATTTCTGACGTGTACGTTAGGTGAAGTGCGATAATGAATCAATCCTTTCAGCATTTTTCACTTGTGGCACATGTATTGCTGCTCAAGTGTTTGGATGTTTATGATTCTTGAAGTCTTTCTAGAAATCGTTTTCCCTGTCGCTCTGGATCTAAACATCAAATGATTAAAATTTCATAACATTCCAGGTAAAAGCCTTTTTTTCTTGCGTAGTATCCCATATAATAGCAGGAACAACGTTTTTAAAGGAGTTATATATGAACAATACAAAACGAGTATGGTTTGATTTACTTTTTTATATCGCTATTCCTTACCTAATATGGAATCAAGGAAAAGACATTATTGGTGATTACTATGCCATTTTGCTTTCAACAGCACCAGCGTTTGTGTATACCATTTATACATTTATTAAAGATCGCCAGTTTAACGTAACAGGATTGTTTATTGTCATTACGCTGCTGGCACGTACCATTATTGATTTAATTTCAGGAAACGCAGCAACGATGTTAAACAATCAAGTATACTTTATGATTGGACTGGCTGTAGTTGTCCTTTTTACCATTGTGATAAAAAAGCCAATTGGTTTGTACTTTTTTGTAGATACGGCTTACTTAATGGGCTATAAGCGAGAAGATTCTCTTAAACTCTTCCACCAGCCTGATTTATTCAAAATGATGAACTGGCTTACAGTACTATTCGCAGGACGCTATGTATTTTTAGCGATTGTAAAATACGTATTGATTCAAAAGTACGGAGTAGAAGGGTACGGGAACATGATTGTATTCCGTCAGGCCGTTACGTGGGCATTCTCCATTTTAATTGCTATCTACACGTATTTTATCTATAAAAAAATTCAAGATAAAACAGGGATGGATAATCCAATGAATCCAAATGTAAATGAATAAAAAAGAAGCGTGCGTTTAACTAACGTACGCTTTTTTGTTACAAAACAGTGAACAGTGCTCGAAACACTAACATCTCATTTAAAATTAATAGTAAAATAACGCTATTAAAAACGGGATGAAAGTAGGTCAAGAAATGAAACTATTATTAGCATGTCAAAAGCAGCCTTATCGGATTTTAGAAATGATTATGGTGTTTTTCACTTTAATTTTTGCTGTACTGTCGTTCTTCGATTACCGTCAGCTGTTTTTTCTTGTGTTTACCCTTGGAATTGTATTTGCTATTCGGGCGTTTGAAATGCAAGAAGGTGAGAAAAAGACTCAAGGAAACATCTGGCTGCTTGTCGGTGTTGTAATGATTTTGCTAGACATAGTTTTATTTGTTGTATATGCCATTAATCGATCTTAACTAAAAGAAAAAAGCTTCCGTTCAGAGGGGTACCTCTAGATACGGAAGCTTTTTTTGATTAAGGAATCATCCACGATAATACATTGGATTGTAAAAATGTTAATACGCAGACAATCAGCAGTAAAAATAAGCTGTGCTTCACCGTGAAACGAAACAAATCGGACTCTTTTCCAGCCAACCCGACCGCAGCACAGGCAACGGCGATGGACTGCGGTGAAATCATTTTACCGGTTACTCCACCAGAAGAGTTTGCTGCAAGCGCAAGAAGCGGATCCATTCCAATAGATGTAGCCGTGATTTTTTGCAAGTTGCCAAACAATAAGTTGGCTGAAGTATCTGATCCTGTAATAAAAACACCGAGCCAGCCGAGTACAGGAGAGAAAAAGGGAAATAACGCGCCTGTTTTAGCTAACAGCAGTCCTAAGGTTGTACTCATTCCAGACGCATTTGTCACGTAAGCAAATGCCACAACGGACATAATGGTAAGCAGCGGCAACGCTAATTCTTTGCACGTCTCGTTAAACGTAATGAACCAGTCTTTCCAAGAGATGTTGACGATAAATTTTGTGACAACAGCAGACAACAGGATAGCTGTGCCGGCAGCGCCTAGTAATTCTAACTTATAAACTGCCGCAATCTGTTCTCCATTTCCATTTAAAATTAAATTATTTAACCAAGGTACTTCTGGCATAAACGTTAAATAATGTCCGATGGAATTGATAGCGCTTAAAAAAGCGTTAGCTCCTTCATAATGTCCTGTCAAAGCGGTTTTAATTTGAGGAATTCCCCATATAGAAATAAAGATCGTTAAAATTAAAAAAGGTGACCACGCCTTTGCAATTTGAGCCCCCGTGAATGCGGGTTGATCTTGAGTTTCTCTTGGCTCAGCCGAAGCGGAAGCTACTTCATGTGCTGCTTTTTCAGATTGAAAGCGAAACGTTGTTTTCGGTTTCCAGAATTTTAAGAAAATAGCGAGCGCAAAAAGTGAAACGAGTGCCGATAAAATATCGGGAAGTTCCGGTCCTAAAAAGTTAGAGCTGACAAACTGGGTAAGGGCAAAAGAGATGCCGGATACTAAAATAGCAGGGAGTACTTCTACTGTTTTCTTAAATCCTGCCATTACAAAAACCAAATACAGGGGAATAAATACAGAAATAAAAGGAAGCTGGCGGCCTACCATTTTAGAGATTTCCATTGCCGCTACTCCAGTAGGACCTTCCATAGCCGTGATAGGAATACCGATTGCACCAAAAGCAACGGGTGCTGTGTTTGCTAATAAACATAAGCCAGCGGCATACAGCGGATTAAATCCTAAACCTACCAGCAGAGCTGCTGAAATAGCAACAGGTGCTCCGAAACCAGCGGCCCCTTCAAGAAAAGCCCCAAACGAAAAAGCAACCAACAAAGCTTGAAGTCTGCGATCTTCTGTAATAGATACGACAGAGGTACGAATAATATCAAACTGACCGGTTTTTACGGTTAGTTTGTAAAGAAAAACGGACGTAATGATAATCCATCCAATCGGCAGTATACCGTATACGGCTCCTTGACTGGCTGACATAAAAGCCATGCTAGCCGGCATTTTATAAGCAAATATTGCAACGGCAAGTGCGACCAGTAAAGTTGTAACTCCAGCCATATAACCTTTCATTCGTTTAATAGCCAGAGCCCAAAAGAAGTAAAGAATAGGAATCAAAGCGATTAATGAAGACCAAATGACGCTGTTTCCTACAGGAGTGAACTGCTGTGTCCATGTCATAACTAACACCTCATTTTCAAATTAGTAAACTATAAATTTAGTAAAACGAAACCATTAAAACTACGATGATAAGGTCATCTGATGACTTATGTAAAAATGAATTCGCTTACATTATATTCTAATCCTTTTAGGATAGGCAAGTACTAAAAGAAACTTTTTTTCAAAAGAATGGACATTTTTTTGGTGATAAGAAGAAAATACTGGTTGAAAATCCCAAGAATAGGTGATTTAATGATTGTAAGCGCTTAAAATATATCTTTTCATCTATTCTACTAATTATCCTTCTTATTAATCTACTACTTTTAGTCGTATTATATATGGCACTTCTTTATGTTATTAGTGAAACGTTGTTTGCTATTACAAAACGAGAGGAGTCAATTTATTGAGTACGTTGAAGCTTCCAGGTCATTTAAAATCCATTTTATCTCATCCTTCCACACTTGAAGAACAGCATATGAATCACTTCCTTGGAAATAACGGGTCCCTGCATATTAAGCCAACTTCAGAACAAGAAATAGCAGCCGTTTTAAAGTATGCGACGGAACACGGAAAAAAAGTCGTCATTGAAGGGAACGGTACAAAAAAAGGGTTTGGGGGACTTATAGATACAGCAGACCTTTTGCTTTCGCTGACTGAATACAGCGGAATTGTTGAACATACAGTAGGTGATATGACGGTTACTGTAAAAGCTGGTACACCGTTTGGAGAGCTGCAAACGTATTTAAAAACGCACAATCAGCAAGTTTCACTTGATCCAGCTCTAGGAGACTACGCTACAATCGGCGGAGTTATTGCAGCGAATGGAAGTGGTCCAAAGCGCTTGTCTTATGGATCGGCTCGAGATGCAGTAATCGGTATGAGAGTCGTATATTCAGATGGAACCATTGTTCGCTCAGGGGGAAAAGTCGTCAAGAACGTGGCTGGCTATGATATGAATAAGCTGTTTATTGGTTCAATGGGAACGCTCGGCGTTATATCCGAAATAACGTTAAAGCTGCGTCCGCTGCCCAAGTATCAAAGCATTGTCTTTATTTCTTTTTCAACAGGCAATATCGAAGAAATTCATGCGTTTGTTAGCAAAGTCTTAGATTCCATGATAGAGCCCGTTGCTTTGGAATTATTAAATCCTTCTCTAGCTGAAGATGTAATAGGGCAGCATCTGTTTACACTTGTAATCAGCTTTGAAGATGTGGAAAGTTCCGTTCATTATCAAGAGAATTACATCAAAAGTATTCAGCCGTCTGATACGATTTTAAAAGTGCTGCATGAAAAAGAAGCCGAAGTATTTTGGGGATTTTTTAGTAACATTAGTCCAAATGGTGCATGCTGTTCTTCTGAAGAGGAAACGGAAGCCGCGCTAAAAATTGGCGTACCAAATATGAATGTACTCGATGTAATAAACAAAAGTACCGCATTAAAAACGTCCCGTCCAATGCTGATAAAAGCACATGGAGGAGTTGGACATGGTCTTTGTTCGGTCTACATAAAAGGCTCAGAAGATGCCATTCTTTCCGTTGTTACTTCATTTACTGAAACTGCCAAAACGTACGGAGGATATGTGGTCGTTAACCATTTGCCTTTTATACTGCGCCAAAAAGTAAATGTATGGGGAGAAGAACCTTCTCATTTTCCGTTACTAGCAGGAATTAAAGCAAAGATGGACGCTAAAAACGTGCTTAACTATAAACGATTTATAGGAGGAATCTAAGTGAATTCAGCGAAAGCCGATATCAAAGATGCTCCATGTCAAAGCGTTAGCAATTATTTGTGGAAAGACGCGCCAGACGAAAAAAAATGGGCGGATTGTGTACACTGCGGAATGTGCTTGGAGTCTTGTCCTACTTATGAAATAACGGGGCAAGAACAGCATTCACCAAGAGGACGCGTGCACCTTATCAAATCGGTAGCAGAAGGAAAAATAAGCGTGAATGAGCAGTTTACAGACCCTGTGTTTGCCTGTTTGGATTGCCGGGCCTGTACAACTGCTTGCCCTGCAAATGTAGATGTTGGCGGACTCATTGAAGAAGCTCGCGGCCAAATTCGCCAGGCAATGCCTTTGACGGGATGGAAAGGCATGATCAGCAAGTTTTTTCTAAAAGAACTTTTTCCTCACTCTCATCGCTTAGAAGCTGCAGGAAGCTTATTGAAGCTGTATCAAAAAAGCGGAATGCAAAAAATGATGCGCACAACAGGCTTGTTAAATATGATGCCGACACATCTAGCGGACATGGAACATGTAATGCCTAAAATTACCCGTTCTGTTCGAAAAAAATATAAAAAGAAACGCGTTCTAAAAGCAAAAGCCGAAAGAAAAGCAGAAGTTGCTTTTTTAACCGGCTGCATCATGGACGTCATGTTCAGTGATATTAATGAAGCGACTCTTAATGTATTACGAAGAAATGGAAACGACGTCGTTATTCCTCCATCTCAAACGTGCTGTGGTGCTTTGCACGTTCATGCAGGAGACCGAGACATGGGAAGACAGCTTGCAAAAAAAAATATAGAGGCGTTTCAGCATGCCGATACCATTATTGTAAACGCTGCGGGATGCGGCTGCATGTTAAAAGAGTATCCTGAACTATTTAGAGAAGAAGAGCAAGAGTGGCTTGAAAAAGCTGAAGTCTTTGCTGAAAAAGTCCAGGATATTTCAAAATACCTTCACGATACGGGATATCGCCCCCCGCAGACAAAGCTGCATAAGCGTATTACGTATCACGACGCTTGCCATTTAGCTCATGGTCAAGGAGTTAGAGAAGAACCAAGAGATATTTTACTTTCTATTCCGGGAGTGGAAATGGTTCATATGGCTAATGCGGACCGATGCTGTGGAAGTGCAGGAATTTATAATTTAACAAATCCTGATATGGCGGGAGCTGTGCTTCAAAGTAAAATGGAACATATGCCTCATGACGTAGAAATGATTTCAATGGGAAACCCGGGATGCATGCTGCAGATGGCAGTAGGAGTGAAAAAATATGGACGAAGTCAGCAGATTGTTCACACGGTACAGCTTTTGGAGTGGGCCTATCAAAAAGAAGAGGAGGAAGCACATCGTGTTGAAGAAAAATAGAATAAAAGATCTTCACGTAAAAAATCTTTCTCAACTAGTAGATGCTCATTCTATTTTGCATCATAAAGAAGATTTGCTTGCGTACGACTGCGATGGGTTTACCATTCATAGACATTTGCCTAAAGCGGTGTTATTTCCTCAAAATACGAAAGAAGTTTCTAGCATTGTTAAATACTGCAATGAACATGATTTGCCTTTTCTTGCAAGAGGAGCAGGCACAGGACTGAGCGGGGGAGCGATTCCTCTTAATAACGAAGTGATTATTAGTTTAGTGAAAATGAAGCGCCTTCTTAGCGTCGACTATGAAAACAGGCGTGCCGTTGTAGAGCCGGGATTTATTAATCTTAAATTAACCAATTCAATCTCTGAAAAAGGATATTATTATGCACCGGATCCTTCGAGTCAATATTGCTGCACCATTGGTGGAAATGTAGCGGAAAACGCAGGAGGGGCACACTGTCTTAAATATGGAGTAACCACCAACCATATTTTAGGGCTAGAGGTGGTGCTTCCAAATGGAGATGTGATTGAGCTTGGCAAGCAAGGTATTCCAGATGAACCGGGATATGATTTATTAGGGCTTTTAACAGGATCAGAAGGGACGTTAGGAATCGTTACAAAAATTACGGTACGCATTTTGAAAAACCCCGAAGCAAAACAAACGGTTCTTGCTTATTTCGACCGCGTAGAAGACGGCAGCCAAGCGGTATCAGACATTATATCAGCCGGCATTGTGCCTGCCGCGCTTGAAATGATGGATAAAACCGCCATTGAAGGAGTGGAAGCTGCTGCGTTTCCAGTCGGACACCCTAGAGATATTGAAGCTCTTTTATTAATTGAAGTAGATGGCATTTCAGCCGGTATCGAAGAGCAAATCCTTCGTATTTTAGACGTATGTAAAAAACAAAAAGTACGGGAAGTGAAAGTAGCTGAAAGTGAAGAAGAACGCGCGAGGTGGTGGGCAAATCGTAAAACAGGATTTGGAGCGATGGGAGCTATATCCCCTGACTATCTCGTACAAGACGGCGTTATTCCAAGAAGTAAACTGCCTCAAGTGCTGAAGCGAATTAACAAAATTAGCGAAGAATCTGGCCTTCGCATTGCCAATATTTTTCACGCCGGAGACGGAAACTTGCATCCGCTTGTATTATTTGATGCTAGAAAGCCGGGGGAAACTGAAAAAGCACTCGACGCCGGAAGCGCATGTTTACAAGTCTGTGCAGAAGCAGGAGGAACGATTACCGGCGAACATGGCGTGGGCATTGAAAAAAAAGAAGAAATGCGATTTGTTTTCAATGAAGATGAAATTCAAGCACAAACGAATATACGAGAAGTATTTAATCCTAAAAATCTATTAAATGCAGGAAAGCTGTTTCCAAGTCCGAGCCGCTGCGCTGAAGTCAAAAAAGAAATGAAAAAAGTAGAATATTTTTAGAAAATTCTTGAAAATATATTCGCTCGATGATATGATTTTTTTAACAAAAAAAAACGCTGTTTCGTAATAAGAAACAGCACCGCATATGTTCGTCTTAACCATTTTGGCAAAAAGAAATGAAAGCGTGTCCAAATTTAAAAATGTAAAAGAGTAAGAGGAGGAAACAGACGGTGACAAACTACAAACAAGTTGGAAATCTGAAAGTAGCTCCAGTTCTCTATCAATTTATCAATGAGGAAGCTCTTCCGGGCAGCGGCCTAAGTACAGAAAATTTTTGGTCTGATTTTGAAGCGTTAGTAACCGAGTTAACACCCGTAAATAAACGTTTGTTAGAAAAGCGTGATCAGCTGCAAGCTCGAATTAATGCATGGCATCAAGAAAACCCTGACGGTGACTTTAGCGAATACAAATCGTTTTTAACGAGAATTGGCTATTTAGAAGACAAGACAGAAGATTTTCTTATTGGTACAGAAGGAGTAGACAGCGAAATTGCCTATCAGGCAGGACCGCAGCTTGTTGTACCAGTAAATAACGCCCGGTACGCTATTAACGCTGCTAATGCACGCTGGGGAAGTCTCTATGATGCTCTTTACGGCACTGATGCAATCAGTGAAGAAAATGGAGCTTCGCGCACGAGTTCTTATAATCCAATTCGAGGAGAAAAAGTTATTGCGTTTGCGAAAAATTTTCTTAATGAAGTTGTTCCGCTCGTTCAGTCTTCTCATGCGGAAGTGGTTCAGTACAGCCTTGAAAATGGAAAGCTTGTCGCTCAATTAAACGATGGCAGTTTAACCGAATTACAGGAAGAAGAGAAATTTGTAGGGTATCAAGGAGAAGAAGAAAGCCCTGATGCTCTTTTATTCAAAAACAACGGCCTGCATTTTGAAGTTCAAATTGATCGTACGGATTCGATTGGTAAAACAGACGATGCGGGTGTAAAAGATATTTTAATGGAAGCAGCTCTTACGACGATTATGGACTGTGAAGATTCAGTAGCGGCAGTAGACGCAGAGGATAAAGTAGATGTTTACCGCAACTGGCTGGGATTAATGAAAGGTGATTTGACGTCTACTTTTAAAAAAGGAAGTCAAAACATGACAAGGCGTTTAAATCCAGACCGTACCTATATTTCTCCGGACAAGAAAAAGATTTCACTGTCTGGCCGTTCGCTTATGTTTGTTCGAAACGTTGGGCATTTAATGACAAACAGCGCTGTTTTAGATCGAAATGGCAACGAAATCTATGAAGGTATTTTAGACAGCGTGATTACTAGTTTAATTGCCAAACACACCTTGCTTAAAAACGGCACGTATCAAAATTCTAAAAAGAGCTCTATCTATATCGTTAAACCGAAAATGCACGGCTCCGAAGAAGTCGCTTTTGCCAATACGTTATTTAATTCAATTGAAGATATGCTAGGGCTTGAGCGTCATACAATTAAAATTGGCGTAATGGACGAAGAGCGCCGCACGACGCTTAATTTAAAAGCGTGTATCAAAGAAGTAAAAGACCGAGTGGCTTTTATTAATACTGGATTCTTGGATCGAACAGGTGACGAAATTCATACCTCAATGGAAGCAGGCGCTGTTATTCGTAAAAATGATATGAAAACGTCTAAATGGCTTCAAGGCTACGAGCAGTCTAATGTAAATGTAGGCTTAGCAAGCGGATTCCAAGGTCGCGCTCAAATCGGAAAAGGAATGTGGGCAATGCCGGATATGATGGCGGAAATGCTTAAACAAAAAGTGGGGCATTTAAAAGCAGGAGCGAATACGGCATGGGTGCCTTCACCAACCGCAGCAACGCTTCATGCTCTTCACTACCATCAAATTGATGTAAGAGATGTTCAAAACAAATTGCTTACTCAGTCTACTGATTTACAAGATGACATTTTGCAAATTCCTGTGGTAGAAAAACCAAATTGGAGCAAAGATGAAATTCAGCAGGAGCTCGACAACAACGCTCAAGGAATACTTGGGTATGTAGTGAGATGGGTCGACCAAGGAGTAGGGTGCTCAAAAGTACCTGATATTAATAATGTAGGGCTAATGGAAGACCGGGCAACGCTTCGTATTTCCAGCCAGCACGTGGCTAACTGGCTTCATCATGGAATTTGTACAAAAGAACAAGTAACGGAGACGCTCAAGCGAATGGCAAAAGTAGTGGATCAACAAAATGAAAATGATCCTCTGTATCAGCCAATGGCATCGAACTACAGCACATCCATTGCTTTTCAGGCAGCCTGCGATTTAGTATTTCAAGGCTATGATCAGCCAAACGGCTATACGGAGCCCATTTTACACCGCCGCCGTATCGAAGCAAAGGCAAAAGCAGCTATAAAACAGTAAAACAAACGGCCTGTCAGCATAGAGATGGCAGGCTGTACTTACACCTTCAGAATCTGACTATCTACTATTCTTATTAAAATTAAGCAAATGGGAAAAGGAGCTACGTTATGAAATTTGTAAGGTTCGCTGTACAAGATAGCCGTCATACAGGTGTACTAAAAGAGGATACGATCAGCGTCATTAAAGGAAATATATTTGAGAAATGGGACTATACAGGGCAGACTTTTTCACCGAGTGAAGTAAGGCTTTTGGCTCCTTTAGAGCCGAATCAAATTATTGGAATAGGCGCAAATTATGCAGCTGCAAAGTCGGAGCTGCCAAGAGAAATGCCTTCTATTCCTGTCTTCTTTTTTAAGCCCATATCCTCTGTGATCGGTCCAAACGAGGCCATTGTCATTCCAACCGCGATTAAGCACGTCAAGTTTGAATCCGAGCTTGCGGTTGTTATTGGAAAAGAAGCGAAGAACATCGCAAAAGAAGACGTGCTGGACTATATATTTGGGTATACAATTGGAAACGATGTAACGGCTCCAGATTATTTTCATGAAGACGGGCACTGGACCATTGGAAAATCCTTTGATTCATTTACGCCTCTTGGCCCCGTAATCGAAACGGAGCTTGATTTTAAATCCATTCATGTAAAAGCGTTTTTAAATGGCGTTGAAAAACAAAATAGCTCGACAGATTTAATGATTATTTCCGTTGAGCAAATGATCGCTTACCTTTCTACTGTTATGACCCTTAAGCCGGGAGATGTAGTTTTAACAGGAAGTCCGGTCGGCGCGGAGCTGGTAAGCGCAAACGATGTCATTGAATGCACCATCCGAGAAATTGGAACCCTCCAAAATCCGTTTGCTGCAGAGAAAGAACGTGTAAACGTATAAGAGTGATAAAAAATGCCCGGCAGTAACACAACACATAAAGGAGAGAAAAAAATGGAGAGAGAAAATATGGTGAAGTCTGTAAGCCGGGCGTTGGATATCGTCACAATTGTCAGCATGGAAAGAGAAGGGGTAGGCGTCACAGAAATTGCAAAGCAAATGGACATCAACAAAAGCTCCGTATACCGTATTCTAACTACTCTCGCTCAGTACGGCTATATTGAACAAGATCAAGAAACCGGGCGGTACAAGCTTGGGTATAAGTTTTTAGAAGTAAGTTCAAAGCTTTTAGATTCTATTGATTTACGAACGGAAGCAAAGCCGTTTTTGCAAGAACTTGAAAGTGAAACAAATGAAGTTATTCATCTTGTTGTCTACGATCAAGGTGAAGTAGTGTATATTGAAAAATTAGAAGGCAATCAGACGCTGCGCATGCATTCAAAAGTAGGGAAAAGAGCCCCTATGCACTGCACGTCTGTCGGTAAAGCTATCCTAGCTTTTTTACCGCTTAACACGGTAACAAGCATTCTTGAAAGAAAAGGCTTACCAGCTCATACCGATCACACCATTACAGATGAAGAAAGCTTTCTTCGAGAACTTTCAGAAGTAAAACAAAAAGGATATGCGCTGGATTTAGAAGAAAATGAATATGGAATTACCTGCATCGCAGCGCCTATTTTTGATCACCTTGGTCAAGTCGTTGCTGCAGTCAGCATTTCCGGTGCTACGATGCGTATGACAAATGAGCGATTAACGTATCTTCAAGAACGCATGGTTGATATAGGCAAGAACATTTCAGAGCGGCTCGGCTACAAAACTGAATCTGTGAAAGACAAAAGTTTGTTCTGATTCTTCGAGAACAAACTTTTGCTATATAATAATCTGTAAAATAACGTAATTATATTATGTAAACTACAGGCTAGGATTTTTAATTGATGTTTTATTCATGATACAATAAAGTCGTTAGAATATATACGTAAAGGAGATAAATTATGGAACAGTTTGAGCGCAATATTGAAAAGTACGCCGAGCTGGCTGTAAAAGTCGGTGTAAACATTCAAAAAGGGCAAGTATTAAACATTAATGCCGATATTTCTTCCGCTGATTTTGTTCGTGAAATTGCGAAAAAAGCGTACGAAGCCGGAGCAAAGTCTGTGGATGTAGACTGGCATGACGATCATTTAGTTCGTTTGAAATATGAAAAAGCAGATGAATCTGTATTTAATGAATTTCCTGCTTGGAAAGCTCAAGCAAGAGAAGAGCTTGTGAAAAACGGAGGCGCTGTTTTATCTGTAATTTCAAGCGGTCCTGACTTACTAAAAGGAGTAGACGGCAAACGTATTGCTGCGTTCCAAAAAGTAAGCGGAAAAGCAATGAAAAAATTTCGTGAAGCGATCCAATCCGATAAAATCAGCTGGTCCATCGTAGCTGTTCCTTCAAAAGACTGGGCAGCTAAAGTATTTCCTGACGTTCCAGAAGAACAGCAGCAAGAAAAACTATGGGAAGCTATTTTTAAATCCGTGCGCGTAGACCAAGAAGATCCAGTGGCCGCATGGGAAGAACACAACGCTTCATTACATACAAAAGTAGACATTTTAAATGAAAAGAGATTTGCTAAGCTTCACTATAAAGCGCCAGGAACAGATTTAACAATTGAGCTTCCTGACAAACATATTTGGGTTGGCGCAGGCAGTGTTAATGAGGAAGGCAACTCGTTCATGGCCAATATGCCAACAGAAGAAGTATTTACACTTCCAAAAAAAGACGGCGTAAACGGTCAAGTAACGAGCACAAAACCGCTTAGCTACGCAGGAAACTTAATTGAAAACTTCACGTTAACATTTGAAAACGGAAAAATTGTTGATGTAAAAGCAGAAGAAGGCGAAGAAACGTTAAAGCACCTAATTGAAACAGATGAAGGTGCCAAATACTTAGGAGAAGTAGCCTTAGTACCGCATCAATCGCCAATTTCTCAGTCGAACATCATTTTCTACAACACACTGTTTGACGAAAATGCATCCAACCACTTAGCGATCGGCAGCTCGTATTCCTTCTGTTTAGAAGGTGGAAAAACGATGTCTAAAGAAGAGCTATCACAAAACGGAGCAAACGACAGCATCACCCACGTTGACTTCATGATTGGCTCAGCTGAAATGGACATCGACGGCATTAAAGCTGACGGTACAAGCGAGCCTATGTTTAGAAAAGGGAACTGGGCGTTTTGAATTAACTAAATTAACAATAATAAAAGCTTCTGCGCTATATCCGCAGAAGCTTTTATTATGACCGCAAAATCTCTGTAAAACTGAGATTTATATATCTTACTCGCTATTACGCTTTAAAACAAAACGATAGCAAGTTATTTTTAAGTTTGTACATCAGTTGTAGAATCAGGAGCAAAGTTAACAACTTCTAAAACTATAGGAGAACCTGTTAAAACGCTAGATCCTGCAGGAACAGTAATAGCTAAAGAACCGACACCTGTAGCTCCTGGCGTATATGTGGAAAGGCCAGCCATTTGTAAAACGCCGTTGATATATACATTGTAATAGCTGTTATCCGTAGCTAAAGCTGGAAGTGCAGTAGCCGCGCCACCTGTATCACCAAAAAAGTCAGCGGCATCTATTGTTAAAGTGGCTGCACCTGTAGTTGTAGCAGTTGCTGTATAAAAGAAACGTGAGACGGTCGGACTGGCGGTTACAGTGGTAGTAGCGGCTATAGCGAGTTTCATAATTTGAAGAGGCATAAACGTGTTACCTCCTTTCATGTTCTATCCTTCAATATATGCATTTGTTCCTTCTAAGGAATAGGTTTAATGGCATAAATTTAATTCTTAAAGACTATAACTAAACTAAGTACATCTGTGAAGGAGAGTTTTTCTTGAAGAAAAAATCTTACGGCTGCAATCACTATACAACCTCTTGTTCAACACCTTTTATTAAGCTTCCCGTGTTGCCTCAGCAGGAATTTAGATATATATTTCCGAAAAAAGTTCGCATCTTTGAATACTATACGGTAGCCGGAGGCAGCAAGCGCATCTTTACAGATCAAGATGCGTTAAAAGAATACGGCACTCAGCATATATTGGATCCTGAGAGCTACTCATACAGTAATCTATTCATAAACGGTGTGTTACAGCCTTCCTCCAATTACAGCGTCCAAAGAGGACTTCTTATCATTAACACGGAGGATATTCCTTTAGAAAAATCACCCGTGATTTTACAAATGATTAAAGTAATCTAACTTTCAACCACAAAATGCGAAGTACACATGCCTGCACATAAAAAAACAAGGTGAACGTTAGTCAGTTCCACCTTGCTGTGATTCTTCTTTTTTAACCGGAGCGTCACGCTTGAACATGTGATAGTAGGTAAACCCCAAGCATAGAGCGCCGGCGATTGAACAAAAATATTGCAAAAAACGGACGAAATCCATTGGAATGACCTCCCATTTTCAGTTTCGCTTCTAGTATGTACAGGGAAGTGAAATAATATGTGAAAAAGGGAGGTTTTCTCTTATAGTTCGTATGGTTCTTGAAGAGTAAGGTAAGGCTGCAGATCTTCAAGACCCAGACGCTTATTTAATTGTCTTTTCATTAAATCGTACTGGTAGATGAGGTGAAATTGATTTTTTTTCGGTGTTTCACAGCGAATGTATGTTTCTTGCCCGTTCTTGTCTGTGAAATGAATGGTTAATTCACCGAAATAGCGTTGAACAGGAGCTCCGTGAAGGCCTTTTTCATTTTTGACAACCTTTGAAAATTCTGCTCGTTGAATACGGTTAAATGGAATAATAGCTACTTGATTGATAACAAGACGCTGATCGTACATGTCAATTTTAGATATGGAAATTTGATTAATTCCTTCTGCAAATTTAACATGCCCGTTTACAGAAACAAGCGGTTTGCGATCCTCAGGATCAACAGCGCCTTGAGGGCGCTTAATGACGTAGAAGCTAGCTACGCCAAGTGCTACGATACCAACCACAACAATAAGTGCAAACATCATTTTGCATTCCACCTCCTGAGTATAGATGTGTAATCTGAATTTAACAGCAAGCTGTTTCAGTTGCCATATTGCCTCAACAATAAGGGTAGAGAAAAGCAGTTCGGCAGTTCATTATAAGTATATACATACGTTCGACAATATGGTGTGATATTCCTTCTTATTATGACTTTTTTACGACAAAATGGGCAAAACTCTTTTCGAAAATGAAGTGAATCAGTTACAATTTAAGGATAAGGTACCAAATTTCTTTTTTATCTCAAAAAAGTGCAGAAAAGCGTAAAAAATTCTAGGTACTTTCTCATATTTTTACTATTTTTATAGAATTTATTCCAATTTCTAATCCTTTATCGTGTATAATCTCTTGTGTGCAGCATGATATACATAAAGGTGTAAGGAGGCACAGTTCATTGTCTTTATCAGCAAAAAAGATATTATTATTAGTTTTAGTAGTTATATGTTTAGTGTTAGTTGTGATGCAATTCATAAATCGATCAGCAGAGCCGACTTCCGAACAGGTCCAAGAAACACTGAGTAAGCTTCCTGAACAAGAAACCGTTAAAGAAAAAGCAAAGGGCGACGAGGAAGCCCACAAATATCGAGTGTATTATATTACTATTGAAAAAATCGAAAATGGTACATACAGCGGAACAACAAAAGAAGGAACGGGCATTAAATTTTCCGATAAAAATTTAAATGAACCGATTCCAAGCAATTTAAAAAAAGGGGATATCGTTAAAGCATACTTTGATCTTGAATATAGCACCAAAGGTCTAGTCAAAGTAGAAAAGGTAGACGAGATGCCCGATGATGAGGAGAGCTCAAGTTAATTGAGCTCTTTTTTTGTATTTTACGAATGTGGTAAAATATTGAATATATAGACGCGGTATAGGGGGAAGAAGATGATAACAGCAATTATAGTAGGAGCGGTAATTCTTTTAGCTTTGATTATTAAAGGGATTGAAAAGCCAAGGGGATTTCGCTTGTATAAAGAGGAGCTTCCAGATGAGCTCGGAATACATGAAGGTAATGGTTTTGAAGATATTGTTCATTCACTAGAAGATTCTTTACCGAAAGCCTATGTTCAACAGGTAAAGCAGCGTATAAAAGGGGGAAATACAAAAGACGATGAAGTAGAATGGACGTTTTTTGAGATGAAGCGCTACTTTTTATTAAATGCAGTTATCAAAGACGTACCGATGTTTAGTGCAAAAGTAGATGAAGTGTGGCACGAAATGATCATGTTTACAGTGGATTATAAGCGTTTTACAGAACACTTTTTCAGCCGTTTTTTGCATCACCAGCCAAATGTAGATACAACTCCATCCCCACAGCCGGATAAGCGAGCATTCTTCGATTGGATGTATGCTCATTTGTTTGACATAACGGGCAACAGCCGACTGCTTTGGGGGAAATTTTTTCAGCATCCGCTTGATAAAAGTACACTTCAAGATTTTCAAAGATTGTCAGAAAATGAATTACTAGATCGCTATTTTTTAAGAAACGGCAAATGGGAAAAACAGCAGAGAGCCCTGATTCAAACGTTAAAAGAAGAAATCGATGCTGCTCGAAAGAGAAAAAAAGCAGGCGGATCAACTTATTTTAAAAAAACGGCTAAAAAAGGAAATGTATCAAACGAACTTCTTCTTCAAGGCTTTGTTTTTTATTCTCTCTACAAAGCCACCAACTTTTCAAGCCATATGAATGAGTTGCTGCTATATAAAAAAACGATGTATGCGGGAGATACAGCCTCTTACAGCGGCTATAGCTGTTCAAGTCCAGGGGAAGACAATCGCCACCATCACCAACACGATGGAGGGCATCACCATCATGACAGCGGCAGCAGCTGTTCGAGTTCAAACTGCAGCAGCTCTAGCTGTTCAAGCTCCAGCTGCGGGAGTGGGTGCAGCAGCAGCTGATAAAGTAAAAAAACTCGTATAAAACGAGTTTTTTTACTTTAAATGCAACGACGACAAAATGGTTCACTGACAAGCAATGAAAAATTTGGTATAATCGTTACGTTTTTAAAAAAGGAGAGACAGTAAAAATGAATATTTTATGGGACTTTGATGGAACCATCTTTGATACCTATCCAACGATTGTAAAAGCATTCAAAGAATTACTAACAGATCAAACGATTTCAGAAGACGATATTTTAAAACAAATGAAGATATCTTCTGACGTAGCAATTAAGCACTTCGATATTGAAAAATCTTTGTTTGATAAACACTTCCATGTGCTCGAACAGAAAATCAATCCTAAAGATAAGCCTGCTTTTCCTCATGTAGAAGACGTACTGAGCTTTGCGGATACAAATGTAATTGTTACGCATAAATCTAGACAGTCTACTCTTGATATTCTGGCATTTTTTAATATGGAGCACTATTTTACGGAGATTATTACAAAAGATGATGGCTATAAACGGAAGCCTGATAGCGGCGCTTATGCCTATCTTCACGATAAGTATCAGCTCGATTTAGTGATTGGAGACCGCGAGCTTGATTTAAAACCTGCCCGTGAACTGGGAATCAAAACATGTGCATTTCAAAATGACGACATTGAAGCAGATTATCACCTTACATCATACGATCAATTTTTTACAACAGTAGTAAATAAAAACTCGTGAAGCTATTCTTCACGAGTTTTTATTTGTTCAGGCTTATGTACTTCGGGAATTTCACCGAGCGTATAGTTCGCTACTTTTGTAATGTTACTATTAGCAAAGAAGTAAAACTCTCCGTCAACTCCGCGAATTTTTGTCGTGCGCAATCCAATTTCTTCAACAGTTCCTTTCGTATCATTTATGGATACGTGATCTCCTACTGAGAATTGATCTTCAAATAGAATAAAAAAACCGTTTAAAATATCTTTAATCAAATTTTGTGCACCTAAGCCTGTAATAAATCCTGCTACACTAATACCAGCTAAGAGTGCTTTCATATTAATTCCGATTGCCTCTAAAGACGTAATAAGTACAATAAAATACACTACGTACATGACAATGCTCAGACAAAGCTTTTTCAGCGTTATTTCTTTACGTTCATTGTACCTCAGCAGTTTAGTTTTAAATCTGAAATCAAAGATTTTATTAATTACACTGCGAGCAAACCTGATAACGATTTGAGCAATAATGAAAATCAAGATAATCTTTATAATTACTTCACTAATGTCAATCCACTTACCGGTATTAAATAAAGTTTGCTGTACCCACTGTATGTCTTTCATGACTAAGTCCCTTTCTTGCTTTATAAAATTTTCTCTACTGAATAGTATAATTTATTTTTAAAAATATACTACTAGAATTTATGAAGAGGCGTTTAAACTATTATTTTATTTTAATTTATTTGTAGTTGGTATATGAAATGAAAACTCCTTAATTTAGAAAAAGAAAAAATCCTCAGGTATAGATATCTTTAAAACATTTCTTTATACAAATATTAAATAAAACCTTATAGCAGAGATTAAGATAGATCTTATTAACAAACATTATATACAGATATTAAAGAAAGAAAAATCCTTTAAAAACCCAATGATATCAAGGGTTAGCGAGGAAAATGCTTTTCAATAAATAACTTTGTGGAAAATAGCCCTTTTTTGTGAACAGCATCCTTTAGCTAAAGGATGTTTTTTATAACAACAGATATAGAAACTATTTTATTCACTATGTTTTTTCTTCTGCAATAGACGAATTTTAAAACTCATAGTATGAAGATTTCTATTAAAAGTATGAATTATTTCCACTGTGGATAAAAATAGTCGTGTTAAAGAGTAAATAACCTGGAAATTATCGTTAATAAAAAAATAAAAGGGATGTTTTTATTAACAAAAAGGATGATATAACATTAATTGAATATGTTTTCTTTCTTTTGTGGATAAGTATGAAGGTATTTTTTTAGCAATATTCCGTAGTTATACACAAGAAATATCATTTATTTGAACTCATTACGTTTATATAGATAGGATAATGGGATTGGATAGCTGCAAAATGGGGTGTTTGTTTGCATTATTTGTATCAAAAAGAGAAGAGAAAGGAGAGAAAATAAAAAAAGGCATGCCAAAGAAGCCCCTCATGAAGCTGTAAGTTCGGCAGGGACTTGATCTTGAAGATTTTTTGAAAGCTCTTTTCGAATGAGCGTACGGATTTTTCCACCGTAATTTTCAACGACTTGAGCATCATGGCGGAAGAAGGCCTGTTCAATCAGCGAATAAAGGGCAGACTTCACTCGTTCAATACCATATTCAAAAGAAAGCTGAACCAAATCAGCGATGTCTTCGTTTTGGAATGAAGACATAACAATTCCGGTAGAATCTGTGCTATGTCCAGATAATTTTACAAAAATCTCTTCAATAGTACGTCGAATCGCCGCATCGTATTGATCTTTCTTTTCTTGTTTTGACATCTTGCCATTTTTAGCTCCGTCTTTTAAAACAAAGAAAATAGTAGATCCTTGGACAACGGTTTTAAATGCGCTCGTCTGTGTTTCAGCTATTTTTTGCATCATACCTTTGTAGTGAGTATATTTCGGCGTGAAAATTTTATAATCATTAAAGCTAATTTTTGAAGTGTTTTCTCCAGGATTAAACTGACGCTTAATCGTATCGTTGTCATAAACCAATTCTTTGCGCAGCTCTAAGCGAAGGGCATTTACGTTTTCAATTAGAATAAGTTCTTCAAAGCGAGTATATTCTAATTCCATAAACCCAAAGCCGTGTTCTTCAAAATATTGAGGATAGGGAACAATACAAATATTGATTCCTTTGCCGCTGCGAGAATAGGAAATTAATTCTGTTTCTGCTAATACTATATTGTTGTTGCGAACTGTTCGAACGGTACAGTTCAAAGCAGCTGCAATCTCTTTTTCAGAAACATCACAAATAATACCTCTTTCATCAACGTGAAGGAAGTGATAAAAAATTAATTGTGAAATTTGAGATTTAGATAAACGGTGATGCTCTGCCACTGTTTTGATTGTAGGGTTCCCATGAGCGTCTAGGTCCATGTAATCTTCAATATCTTTATATTTTTCTACGGTGCTAGACAATTGGCGAATAATTTGTTTTCCAATTTTCGCAAATTCTTTTTTTATCATGAGAATCCCTCCAATCTATTTCATATCAACAATAATTTATTAGGGTAAAATAACAAAGAATACCTTGTGAAAATTATATCAATAAGAAACAGAATCGCAAACGAACGAGTAGTACGCTAAAAACGGCAAAAGGTTCAAAGAATGCTGTCATATCAAGGGGTGCAGCGTGTAGGTTTTTTAGTACGACAAAAACGGCAAAAGCAAGCAAGCGCCGGCAGAACAGTGTTTGTTACGATCAGTAAAAATCAAAAAAAACTTTATGCGTTTTAGTACGTAAAAAACGGCAAAAGGCTCAGTGTAGTACGCCAAAAATAGCAAAAGTGAAGAGTAGTACGCTAAAAACAGCAAAAGTGATCTCAAATCACCTAAAAAAAGGTAAAAAAATCACTTCTCTGATCGTTGTAAATAGCACAATGAATTTCATTAGTACGTCAAAAATGGCAAAAGCTATTTTTAGTACGTGAAAAACGTCAAAAACGACGTAGTAGTACGACAAAAACAGTAAAAGTTTTCGTTTGGTACGTCAAAAATGGCAAAAGCTTTATATGTGCTGCGAAAAAAATAAAAAATGGGGTTTGAAAAGGCAATAACAAAGGGAAAAGCAACGTTTAGTACGCAGAAAACGGCAAAAGTAGTGAAGGAGTACGTCAAAAACGGCAAAAGGTAGGATTGTTTTACGGGAAAAAGAGAATAATTAACAATTAATAAGTGATTACGAGTAAATAAAATGAATGTAGTACGTCAAAAATGGCAAAAGAATCAGAGTGGTACGTCAAAAACAGCAAAAGGTAGTAATTAGTACGCTAAAAACGGCAAAAGAAACGAACAGGTACGTCAAAAACGGCAAAAGCTTCTGGTTAGTACGTTAAAAATGACAAAACTTCCAAACTATGAAATAAAAGTAGAGGGATATTTTGTATTTATAAGCTGAAAGTGGCAAAATATCAAATAAAAAAGGAAGGGAACAATTTACCCTTCCAATGTTTCTCTATGTTCTCCTCCAAAATAGTCTTGAATTTCATAATTTTGAAGAGGAATAAAAGAGATTTCAAATCCTTGAAGTTTTTGCTGATAACTTTGGATCAGTACTTGATTGCTAACAAACTCTGCTAGAGATTCATTAATTAATTTTAGATTGACATCAATTTTCTTTGAACGAAAACGAACTTTTGAAGCAAAATATTGATACGGGTAAAAATGAGTGTAAGACTTCTCTTGTAAATAACAATCTAATCGCTCTTTTTGAAATGCATACAGCAGCAAAGAAGACAGCGAGTTATCTTTAAACTTTTTAATAACGTCACTGTAAATTTGTACAAACTGCTGATTTAAAAAGCCTTGATGCGTATCGTCGCTAAATACGATGGTTGCATATCGTCTGCCCGTTACTTCATCGGTTTCAATAACAGCTTTTTGGAAGAAGTTTATCGCAAATTTTGTATCTCTGGAATTTTTCTTCTTCGCTACACCTTCTACGTGGTACCTGGCAATTTTCATAATGCGGGCTTCAACCGCTTCATAGTTTTTTACACCTTTTGAATTATAAATTTCTTTCACGATATCCGCTAAATCAAGAGTCACCGTTTTTTCTTTATAAAACATCTCGTCGCGCTGTGAAAGAGCAAACTGGATAATTTGGGAATCTTTTGGGTCTAAAACCATATTTCGTTTGGAAAGAACGGTTTGATTATCATTCACAGGGATAATGGTGCGAATGAAATATTCTTCATCAACTTTATAGTCATTATATAAAACGACTTCTTGGGAGTTTGTTTTAACTTCCATATTGGTTTTAAGAGAATGACTTTCGTTTGAGAAGATAGGGGCCTCTACCCACGAATTTAATCGTTTATCAATCCAGTTACTCAAATTTCCATTGTATTTTTCTAATATGATTTCAGCAATTAAAAAAGTAAAGTCCGTGTGAAATGCTTTCTCTATTTGATAATTCATTTTTGAATCTAAATAAGGAAAATCGGTGATGTTTGTTTTTTTACTTTTAGCCCATGCCTCTACTTCTTTTAACTTTATCTTTAAAATATCTTCAGGTTTTTCCACGCCAAACAGCTTTTTTAAGTGTTCGGTATCCACTTTTTTATCCATCACTTTTTTGGCCAATTCAATGTCTTCAAAAATAGGATTAGGCTTTTCTGCTTTAATATCTTTTTTTAACGTTTGCAGCCAGTTTTTCTTATTTGATTGTCTTCTTTTGTAGGCCGGGTTTCGTATTTCCTTAGGATTTATTAATTTATTCTCTAAAACAAACGTATCTTGCAATATATTTAAAATGTAGTCTTCTATAAAATCTTTTTCATTCGAAAAAAACGAATGAGAATCATATAAAAAGTCTATGCACTTTGCTTTGATATTGTCATCGATCGCATCGCTGATTTGTTTAATAAGGTAAGGAGAAAAATTGGATGGTTCGTTCATGTTGACCTCCTCTGTATGTATTTAATCTGTAACAGTCTTATTATATCTTTTTTGAACGATACTCTAAAGGCTAAAAGGAAAATTCGTTTTTGTGAATGCTGTTTTATATCGAATTAGCCTAGCCGGCTATTAGTATAAAATATAAAATTCTTTCTTTATAGCGCTTGTACAATATCAGTATATACTTTAAATGTAAGGAGAGTATTATAGTAGTTTTATAAAAGAGAAAAGCAAAGTACATTCATTGAGTTTAAAAATGGAAAAGTTTATACTTGCCAAGTACACTCTTTTTACAAATAGGGGGAATAAATATGTTGTTAAAACCTAAAGCAATTTTTTTAGATATGGACGGTACGATATTAAATCGCTCCAACAAAGTAAGTATTCAAACAAAAGAAATCATTGACGAATTACGAAAACAGGGAATTTTTGTTTTTATTGCTACGGGAAGAGCGTTTGATGAAATAGAAGAGTTAGTTCCTGAAGGCTTTCAAGTAGATGGATTTATCACATCAAATGGTATGGCGGGCTGTGTAGGAAAAGAATCAGTCTTTCAGCACTCGCTTTCGCTTCAATTGGTGGAAACTATTATTGAAAAAGCAAGAGCGAATAAGGTGTACTACGAGCTTTTCCCGTACGGCACACCTCGCGTGACGTTAAAACAAGATCAATCCTATGTAGAAAATGAAATTAGAGATCCAAAGCCAGACAGTGTGGAAATTAACGAGTGGCTTTCTCGTAAACAAGCGATTAAAGAAGAAATTGACTGGAAAGATACTGTAGAGGGAAGTGAATTTTCAAAGTTCTATTTCTTTGCAAGAACGCACGAGCATATCGATAAATGGAAAGAGGAACTTGAAGAACTTAAAAAAGAAATCGACTTTACAACTTCTACTTCATCTAAACACAATGTTGAAGTGATGGTGGCAAACGTAAATAAAGCAACGGGAATTCAGCAAATGCTAAAACATTTTAATTTGTCCGAGCAAGACATTCTAGCAATTGGCGACAGCAACAATGATTTACCAATGTTTCAGTTTGCTAGCTATGCCGTAGCGATGAAAAATGCGCCGGATCATATTAAAGAAATTGTCGATGACGTAACGGAATTTAACTGTGACGAAAACGGCGTATCTCATTATCTTTCTAAATTTTTATTACAAAAATCTACTAGAAGTAATCCCATTTTATAAAAATTAATCTATTTCATGACAATGCATTATAACCAACTATTCAAAACATCGTCTTTTAGGCGGTGTTTTTAGTATACATAAGGTGGAAAGTAAACCGTTCATTATTTTTAGTTATAGCACTCTTAGCTAAAAAGAATAGATAAGAATAAATCTTCTATAATTTAAAAATCATGCTATAAACAACATAACTATATAAATATCCTCGTACCTATCGCTGCAAAACGCCTCTCAGCCCTGATGAGTGCCACCATGCCAAAGCAAAAAATATTTTAAAATCTAAACTTTTTCTTTCTTCAAACTTTTTATAAAATGCGGAGAAAAGGGATTGTATCTCCGTATATTTAATGCTAATATAACATTTAATGAAAATAGTATAACATATTTAGTTTTATTTTATAATTAGTATGACATAAATCCTGGATTCGCTCGTTTTTTTAAGTGTTTATAATCACAGTATCCAGGATATTAGCCCATTCATTACCCATAAAATATGTATCTTGCAAGCTGCTAAATGATAGCTGAACAAAAAATACTAGCGTTATTAAACTATTAAAATCAAAGAATAGGAAGATTTAATGTGAATAAAAGAAAAATTGTCTATATAGTTTCCGACTCAGTAGGTGAAACGGCTGAGCTGATGGTAAAAGCAGTTTTAACTCAATTTAGTGGAGAAGATATTGAAATTCAAAATACTTCTTACGTAGAAGATGAGGGAAATATTGATAATATCATTGCTGAAGCAAGGTGTAATAAGGCCATCATTGCGTATACTATCGTCATCCCACCTTTAAAACACTATCTTGACCAAAAGGCACATGAAGAAGGAATTGTAGCCATTGATTTAATGACCCCTCTTATGAGTGCCTTTAGCCAAACCTTTAATAAGGAACCTAATCTTCAACCCAGATTAACGAGAAAATTAGACGATAACTATTTTCGAAGAGTAGAAGCAGTTGAATTCGCTGTTAAATATGATGATGGACAAGACTTCAGAGGTATCAAGCGAGCTGATCTAGTGTTGATTGGTGTTTCGAGAACATCTAAGACGCCACTTTCTATGTATTTAGCTCATAAAAGTCTTAAAGTAGCGAATATACCTTTAGTTCCAGAAGTGACTCCTCCTGATGAACTTTTTACTATTCCGAAAAATAAATGTATTGGTTTAGTTATTACACCGGATAAGCTCAATGAAATCCGAAAAGAACGATTAAAAAATTTAGGTTTAGCGTCTCAAGCCAATTATGCCAATGTAGATCGAATCCTTGAAGAGCTGGACTATGCTGAGAAAATTATGAAGCGCATTGGCTGTCCTATTGTTAATGTCTCAGGTAAAGCAGTTGAAGAAACCGCTGAAGTGATATTGAGCATGTTAAAAAAGGACAAGACGAAAGGGTATGTATAAAAACACCCATTATGTAAGACAGATAACTTGTCAGACATACTTAATCTGTAGAGAGTCAGGTAGAACAGGCGTGTTGCTAAAAGGTACTTTTTAAAAATATAAAAGATAAGGAAGATTGTGATGAGCAATGTATATAAAAAAACAGACGTTATCTTAATTGGGGCCGGAGTGATGAGCGCAACGTTGGGATCTTTACTAAAAGAGTTAGCGCCGGAATGGGAAATCAAAGTATTTGAGAAACTCGCAGATGCAGGAGAAGAAAGCTCGAATGAATGGAATAACGCAGGGACTGGCCATGCTGCACTGTGCGAGTTGAACTATACATCTGAACAAGCTGACGGATCTATAGATATTACGAAAGCAGTGCAGATTAATGAACAGTTTCAGCTTTCAAGACAGTTTTGGTCGTATCTTGTAAGCAGTAATTTAATTCATCATCCGCAAGAGTTTATTATGCCAATCCCTCATATGAGTTTCGTACAAGGAGAAAAGAACGTATCCTTTTTGAAAAAACGTTTTGAAGCGCTATCAAATAATCCATTGTTTCAAGGGATGGAATATTCAGATCGTCCTGAAAAGCTAAAAGAATGGATGCCGCTTGTTATGAAAGGCCGTACATCGACTGAAGCAATTGCGGCAACCAAAATCGACTCAGGGACGGACGTGAACTTTGGAGCTTTAACTCGTATGTTGTTCACACATTTAAAAAGTAAAAGGGTAGAAATAAACTATAACCACAGCGTTGAAAATCTGACACGTACCGCAGACGGCTCGTGGGAAGTAAAAGTACATAATATTCATACCGGCAAACAGGAATATCACACGGCGAACTTTGTTTTTATCGGAGGAGGAGGCGGAAGTCTGTCTTTACTCCAAAAAACGGGTATTCCTGAGTCCAAACATATTGGAGGGTTTCCAGTAAGCGGATTATTTATGGTATGCAATAACCCCGAAGTTGTAGCGCAGCATCACGGGAAAGTGTACGGAAAAGCAAAGGTTGGCGCTCCGCCGATGTCGGTTCCGCATCTTGATACACGCTATATCGACCTCAAAAAAACACTGCTGTTTGGACCTTTTGCCGGATTTTCACCAAAGTTCTTAAAAACGGGTTCAAATTTGGATTTAATCAATTCTGTAAAACCGAATAATATCTTAACGATGTTAGCAGCAGGCGTCAAAGAGATGGGCTTAACGAAATACTTGATTCAGCAGGTGCTGTTGTCCGATGAAAAGCGTATGGAAGAACTTCGCGAGTTTATTCCAAACGCAAAAAGCGAAGACTGGGATATCGTCGTAGCGGGTCAGCGTGTACAAGTAATCAAAGATACGGAAGCCGGAGGTAAAGGAACTCTTCAATTCGGTACCGAAGTTGTGAGTTCAGCTGATGGTTCCGTTGCTGCATTGCTCGGGGCTTCGCCAGGTGCTTCGACTGCCGTTCATGTCATGCTTGAAGTGCTGGAAAAGTGTTTCCCGCAGCATATGAAGAAATGGGAATCAAAAATAAAAGAAATGATTCCTTCTTATGGCTTGTCACTGGTAGAAAATCCAGCGCTTTTTAACGAAATTCATGCTTCTACAGCACAAACGCTTGATTTAAGTAAAAAAGAACTTGTGTACCGATGATTTTAGGCAGCCTTTGATACGTATACTCTATATTAAAAGAGTTTTTTAGATAGTTAAAGCATTTAAACAACATGTGAAATCTATAAGAAAAAATGAGGGAAGTTCGTTATATAACGGGCTTCTTTTTATTTATTTCCTTTACTAGCAGAATTTACTTCGTATTCATGATATAATTCTTATTAGTAAGCGTTTACATATAATGGAGTGAAAAATTGGAAAATAGCTATTTCGAGGAGCCGATAAAAGATGATTCTAACTAATACATCTTTACTAACGAAAGAACAAACGATTTTTAACCATACAGGGAATAAAATTAAATTAGAAGACAGAGAGATTGATATTGTTGCTCGATTTGAAGAGCCTCTTGTTTTAGTTTTAGGAAATGTCCTAAGTAACGAAGAATGTGACGAACTTATACAGCTATCCAAAGATAAAATGCAGCGATCAAAAATTGGTGCTGCACGTGAAGTAAACAGTATTCGAACGAGCAGCGGCATGTTTTTTAAAGAAAGCGAAAACGAGCTTGTACATCAAATCGAAAGACGACTTTCTAAAATCATGGGACCATCTATTGAATATGCTGAAGGTCTTCAAGTTTTAAAATACTTGCCTGACCAAGAATACAAAGCACATCACGATTATTTCACTTCTGCAAGTAAAGCATCTAAAAACAACCGTATTAGTACATTGGTTATGTACTTAAACGATGTCGAAGAAGGAGGAGAAACTTATTTTCCTAAGCTGGGTCTTTCCGTATCTCCGACAAAAGGAATGGCCGTGTACTTTGAATATTTTTATAGTGACGCTGAACTTAATGACCGTACTCTCCACGGGGGAGCTCCTGTTATAAAAGGAGAAAAGTGGGTCGCTACCCAGTGGATGCGCAAACAAAAAATTCGATCGTAAAAACAAAGGTTTGAAGAGCCCTATTAGCTATTGTTAATGAGGGCTCTTATTTATGTTACAAAAAAATAGCAATCATGTTAGCCAGTTATTATATTGAAATATTCACACTTATTCTATTTGTGCGGCTATTCCTTATTCTTATAAGGCGGTAGACGATAAATGTATTTGTAGTGTAAAATATCCTCATGATTAAAAATCTGGATACACTAAAACGAAAAATGTGTTCGTGAGATAAAAATAAAATAGATGCTATTTAAAAGAATAACTTTAAAACAGGTAACCAATTTTTATAACAGTCGCACGAAAAAACTCGTGAAAGGTATTTTCACGAGTTTTTGTTTTTAGGTGATTTACACTATTTATAAAATCATTTTACTTTTATATAGTAGATAGGGAACGTGT
Source organism: Priestia sp. YIM B13486 (assembly GCF_042787865.1). NCBI lineage: Bacteria > Bacillati > Bacillota > Bacilli > Caryophanales > Bacillaceae > Priestia > Priestia sp. YIM B13486. The sequence continues at coordinate 627,479 of NZ_JBHZOZ010000003.1, forward strand.
TAAAGGAGGGCCCGGGTTTTGAAAGAAATAAAAGCAATTATTTGCACGATGCTTGCGATGTTTATGCTGCTTCTTACTGGATGCAGCGATGAGCAGGCAAGTCATTCAAACACATCTTCTGCCGATACAAAACAAGCAGTTCAAGTAGAAGATTCATCAGATCAAGAAGAAGATCATAGTCCTTCTAAAGCAAACCGTGAAGATGTAGTAGGTGAGGCGGCTACGGTAGAAAGAGTAGTGGACGGTGATACGCTTAAAGTGAAAATGCTGAACGGAAAGAGAGATCGCGTGCGATTACTTCTTGTTGATACCCCCGAAACAAAGCATCCCAAACTAGGCGTACAGCCCTTTGGTCCAGAAGCATCTGCTTACACAAAAAAAAGGCTAGAAGGACAGGAAATCACCCTTGAATTTGATGTGCAAGAGCGTGATCAATATGGCCGGTTACTTGCGTATGTATGGATAGACAATGAGCTGTATAATGAAGAGCTGCTAGCAAAAGGGCTAGCCCGCGTAGCAGTATTTCCTCCTAACACAAAGTACGTAGATGAATTTAAGAAAATCCAGGAGCAGGCTCGAAAAAGCGAAAAAGGAATCTGGAGCATTGAAAACTATGCTCAGGAAAAAGGGTATAATACGGATGCTGTAAAAAATCAGTCCTCTTCTAATCAAAAAGATACTCAATCTGCCGAAAGCTGCGAAGGTAAAATAAAAGGAAATCAAAACTCTAAAATTTATCACGTGCCAACTGGGGCGCACTACAATCAAACCATGAACAACGTCATTTGGTTTTGTACCGAAAAAGATGCGCAAGAAGCAGGATACACAAAAGCAAAAAACTAATAAAGAAATTCAGTAACTGCTGAATTTCTTTTTTTTGAGTTAAGTAAGTATTTGTATAGGAGTGGCTAAATACCATCCAACAAAGAGCGACCAATCCGTATAAGAAGACGCAGTGGCCATATGAGCAGCTGAGGCACTTGTAAAAGAATTTCTGCTAAAACTTCCCATCCACTTACCGTAGTATCTTTCTGCTGACGGCGTTTTTTCATAGTCATCATCCATTCATTTGAAAATATACATTAATTATACAATGAAAGGAAGATTAGGAGTTAATTTTTTCTTTCTTTTCTTTTTCGTGTTAAAGTAGATAGGTAAGAAGGTTTGCTACAAATAACGCAAGCGAAGAGAATAAAGGGAGTTTGAAAATCGTGAAAATAAGGAAAGCAAGAAAAGAAGATGCTTCTGCTGTAACGGAATTACTTTATGACATGCTTGGCAGTATTGCGCGCTCTCACACAGCGGCTACAACGAACGAAGAAGCGCTTTTAAGACTTAAAGCGTTTATTCTGTCTGAGAAGAATCGCTATAGCTATCATCATATTACAGTCGCAGAAGTCGACGAGAAGGTAGTTGGACTTATGCTTTGCTACGAAGGAAGTATGTTACAAACGCTTTATGAACCAGTTAAGCGTTTTGTACGTGCTAAACTTAATAATCCAGCGTGGGAAATTGATATAGAAACTGAACATGGAGATTATTATATTGACTCTCTATGTGTAGATGAAGCTTATCGTGGAAAAGGGATAGGAACGGCTCTTTTAAATGTAGCCAAGCAAGAAGCCAAAAAGCGTAAGATGTTTTTATCGTTAAACGTTGAATATAATAACGTAGAAGCCAAAAAATTGTATCAGCGTATAGGCTTTCAAGAGCATAAAACCATTTTTATTGATAAAAAACCATTTTTTTATATGAAGACTGCCTGAGCATCTTTACGGTAGTATTTTTTGTGATAAAATGGATATATAAGTAAAATAATAAGAACCAACAGCTCAGCACTTTTGCTGAGCTTTCCTGTAAATCGCGTAAACGTATCAAAATGGAAAGAATCCTACATCCAATGGACCAAAAGCAAGCGGTCATGAAAGTATGTTTGCTGATGTGCCACATGAAAGGAGCGTGCATGAACATCAGAGATCTTCCGTTTAATATGAGTTATCGATTTAATGAACAGCTTCGAGAAGTTCCGGTTAACCCACACCAAATGAAGCAGGGAATTATCTATTTAAAGAAACGAGCTCTTGAAGAAGAGGATGAGTGTGCCGCTGCTAAAACATATGGACATATTGGTGTATATGAGCGCATACTTGGAGAATTAACGAGCAGTGAAAGACATCTGCTGCTGGCCATTTATCTATATGACCGGCATGCTGATACAATAGGTGAATTTTTGAATACGATCCGGCTTGGACATACATATCACTGGCAAGAACAGTGGGATAAAGCGAATGAAACGTTTCAGCTACTCATTGAACAATTAAAAGCAGATGAAGACCTTCACATATATGAAGACTTTGTCTATCAGCATTATGGAAAATGTTTACTTGATCAGCGGGTTGTTTCCAGAGCACATCACTATTTTCAACGTGCGTTAGAAATTCGATTGAAAAAAGGCGATAAAGAATTAATTGAGTCAACTAATTCCTGCATTCGTCTTTGTTTAAATAAATTAAAGCATTCCTAGTATACATAAAAGATAAATAATTCATCGCCTTGGTTACACATAATGCATAAACTTTCCGTTTGACAAACGTATGTGAACATATTATAGTCATACATGGCAATTTAAGAATACGTAATATAAAAACTAAACATAAGCGTCTCTTCTCTTTTGGAGAAGGGGCTTTTTTATGTGAATTTTTATGTCGAGGAGGGTTTAATCGATGAGTAAAACAATAAAAGATGTCATCTTTTTATTAATAGGTTCGTTTGTATTTTCACTTGCAGTTAACATGTTTGTCATTCCAATAGGATTAGGTGAAGGCGGCGTTACGGGTATATCAATTATTTTATATTATACAATGCATCTTTCAACGGGCATCACTAACTTTATTTTAAACGGTATCTTGCTTATCGTAGGGTATAAATTTTTAGAGAAAAAAACCATCGTCTATACGATGATTACGATTATCGCTACATCTATTTTTCTTCACTTAACTGAAGGCTGGGGTCTTCATCTTCATGAAGAACTCATTGGCATGGTTTTTGCCGGTGTACTGCTAGGCGTTGGAATTGGGATGATTTTACGAGTTGGTGGAACAACAGCAGGTTCAGCCATTATTGCTCGAATTCTAAATAAGTTTTTAAACTGGAAAGTCAGTCATGCACTTTTAATAGTTGATTTACTAGTGGTATTGGCTTCTTATTTTATTATTGGAATCGAAAAGCTACTATTTACGATCGTCATGCTTTATATTACAACAAAAGTAATTGACTTCATTATTGAAGGATTTGATGCCAAAAAGGCCGTTACCGTTATTTCAAGCAACAAAAATGAAGTAGCGGATCAAATCAATGAACAGCTTGATCGCGGAGTAACGATTCTAAACGGTCGAGGGAACTATACAAAAGAATCAAAAGAAATCTTGTATGTGGTCATTAATAAACAAGAGCTTATTAAACTTAAAAAGCTGATTAAAAAAATTGATGATGAAGCATTTGTGATTGTGCACGATGTACGAGATGTAATTGGAAAAGGCTTTTTAAGCGCATAAAGCTGTGGTTCTTGGCAATTTTTTCTGACGTTGGTACTTTCCAAAAAAGTATGATATAAGTGTGTCTAGAGACAATTCAATATACGAAAGGAAGAACCCATATGCGTAATAAAAGGCATGTAAAACGTCTTCTTCAACGTCGAATTCGTTCTTTACGATACGTTGTCTTGATTTTATTTACGATACTGATCTTAAAGTACGTTAGTGAAATTATGTAACTTTTTTGTATGAGTCTTATCGCTCATTTGGAGTGCTTTTTCTTTTAAATTAGTAAACCAATTTGTATAATGGGTTTTGAGGAGGAGTTCCATGAGCATTCCCAAACCATTAGTTCAGCTTAATCAATTCTTTATCGTTATAACGGTTTTGATCGCTTTACTTGCGGCAAAGTGGCTTTTACTTTTGCCTTTTCTCGTTGGAGTAGTCACACTTGCAACAAAGCGTAATCCCGTAATTATGGCAGGGAAAACGCTTCTCAAAAAGCCTGCTTCTTCTTATCAAATGGAAGACCGGGATCAGCAGCTTTTTAACCAATGGATTGCAACGATATGCATTGGGATTGCTTTCATTTCATTTTTACTTAGTTATACGTTTGTTGGCTATGTATTTAGTATAATGGTGATTCTTGCTGCGGGTGTAGCGCTGATGGGATATTGTATAGGCTGCACGATTCGTTATCGATATATGATGTGGAAATATAAAAGAAAGAAACACGCTGCATAAACAAAGCCTCGAGAAGGCTTTGTTTTTTTTATGCTCATTTGTATACGTTATCAATAAATTCAATCATCACAACGAGTGAAAGCAGGTGCTAGAGCACCTGTATCCTTTAAAAACCTTTGTTGACAAAGTAAGGTAAACAAATTAAACTTTTTATGATAATAATAATCGTTACGATTTAAAGGGGGATTATATTTAGAGGCAGTACATAAAAGAAGGATAGTTTTTAACAAAGGAAGGGTTTATATGAGAAAAAAGATAAGTCTGCTGTGCTCAATGCTTGTTACGATAGGTCTGCTGGCTGCATGTTCGGATAACTCCGCGAGTACCGAACAAAAGAGTGGAAAGAAATCACTTACTTTTGTATCAAATTTTCCAAGCGACACGCTCGATCCGCAGCTAAATTATACAACTGTAAGAGCGGGAATTGCTGAGACGCTAGTCAAAGTGAATGAGCAATTACAGATTGAACCATGGCTCGCAAAGAAATGGAAAACAGAAGATAATGGGACGACCTGGATATTTGAGATTAGAGACGGGATTACGTTTCAAAATGGCAAGGATTTGAATGCTGAAGCCGTGAAACATTCGTTAGAAAGAACGGTAAAAGAAAGTGAAGCAATGAAAAGTGCACTTAAAATTAAAGAAATGAAAGCCAGTGGCCAAATCTTGACCATTACAACAACAGAGCCGCTTGCCACGCTGCCTTCTGAACTTGTTCACCCAAACACGGCAATTATTGATGTTGACGCTCCAGATATAAAAAATAAACCAGTCGGAACAGGGCCATTTAAAGTAGCTTCGTTTAAACCGGATAATGAAATGAAAGTAAAAAAATATAACGAATACTGGGGTGGAGAACCAAAATTGGATGAAGTTGTGTTAACATTTAATGATGATGAAAATGCACGAACGTCCGCTTTGCAATCAGGTGAAGCCGATATTGTGTACCGTCCGGCAATTGAAAGCTTAAACACGTTAAAAAAAGATTCTTCTATTGTAGTAGATATACAGCCGAGCCTAAGAAATCAAATGCTTTTCTATAATTCAAGGCAAGAAGCGTTTAAAGATAAAAATGTGAGAAAAGCGTTTGATGTATTATTAAATCCAAAAGATGTTGTCAACACAGCGCTTGCCGGTCAAGGATCCCCGGCAAAAGGTCCATTTTTAAAGAGTTTAGATTTTTCGAACGATCAAAAAACGAAAACCTATGGACCAAGTGAAGCTCAAACATATTTAGAAAAAGCCGGTTATATACTCAAGGATGGAAAAGCAATAAAAAATGGAAAACAGCTTTCTTTTAAGCTTGTTACATACCCTTATCGTCCAGAACTGCCTTTAATGTCACAAATGCTTCAGTCAGAAGCAAAAAAGATTGGTGTAAAAATAGATATTCAACAAGTTGAGAATATGGATGAGTATATGACAACAAAAGATGATTGGGGAATCGTTACATACAGTCTAGTAACCGCGCCGCGAGGAGATGCAGGATATTTCTTTAATGCTCTTTATAAGGAAGGAGGAGCATTTAATGTCGGACATTTTCATGAACCAGCATTAACTTCCATTATTAATAAACTCAATAAAACAGTTGATCAACAACAGCGCAATAAGTTAGCAAGACAAGCCGGAGAAATAGTAGAAAAAGAAACGCTCCACTCTTCGATTGTTCATCCGAATAATTTTGTGGCCTATAGAGACAATGTGAAAAATCGGGTTACAACCAAAAGTGAATACTATGTGATAACAAAGGATTTAGATGTGAAGTAGATATGAAATTAATTGGTAAAAGAATAATAGAATTACTCATCTTTTTAGTTATACTATCGTTTCTCAGCTTTGTTTTAATGAAGCTAGCTCCAGGAGATCCAGTTAAGCAAATGCTTCGCGTAGATGACGTGGCAGTTTCTGAGGAACAAATGAATAACTTGAGAACAGAGCTAGGGTTTAACGAACCTGTATATATTCAATATGGAAAATGGCTGACGCGTTTTTTTCAGTTTGATTTAGGATCTTCATACATGACAAAAGAGCCTGTCATCGATGAATTGGTAGAGAAGTTTCCGGCTACGCTGCGCTTGACGGCTGCATCTTTGGTTGTGATGCTGTTAATAGCTGTGCCACTCGGAACGCTGTCAGCACTATATCCAAATAAGTGGATTGATTATCTCAGCAGAAGTATTTCTTTAATTGGAGCGTCTATTCCAAGCTTTTGGCTCGGCCTTTTGTTTATACAGCTGTTCTCTGTACGTCTTCAATGGCTTCCTTCAATGGGTACAGGCACAGCAGCCCATCTTGTGCTGCCTTCTTTAACGCTTGGTTTTGCCATGTCCGCTGTATATATGCGAATGATTAGAGCTAGTCTGCTAGAAGGATTGAAACAAGATTTTGTACGATCTGCTCGAGCAAGAGGAATAAGTGAAAGCCGCATTTTTATTTTCCACGCGTTTCGGTATAGCTTAACACCGCTTCTGACTATTTTAGGGACAAGCTTAGGCAGTTTGCTTGGAGGAACGGTCATCATTGAAGTGCTTTTTGCTTATCCTGGAGTTGGAAAATTAGTTATTGATGCGATTATGAATCGTGATTATCCTGTTATTCAAGGGTATATTTTGTGGATGGGCCTGTTTGTTGTTTTAATCAATTCACTTGTGGATTTGAGCTACAAATATGTAAATCCCCAGCTCTATGTAAAGGGAGGGGATAAAACGTGAAAAAGCCGCAGCTTCCTTTTGTAGTAATAAGCGTGTGTGGTATTGCGCTTATTTTATTTTGTCTGTTTGGAAGTCAGCTAACACCGATGGATCCCACACAAGTCAATATGCAAGATCGGCTTCAAAGATCCACCGGTGATCACTGGTTAGGAACTGATCACTTAGGCAGAGATCTCTTTTCACGAATCGTAGCTGGAGCTCAGACCACAATTGGGACTAGTTTTCTTGTCTTAACTCTTTCTCTTTTGATTGGAGTACCTGTTGGCTTAGTTTCAGCGTATATTGGAGGAAAAATAGACCGCTTTTTAATGAGAATTGTAGACGCTTTTTTAGCTTTTCCTGACTATATTGCAGCCATCGTCTTAAGCGGACTGTTAGGGCCTGGATTATTTAACTTAATTGCTGCGATGGTTATTGTAAAGTGGGTTAGTTATGCGAGGGTAGTGCGCAGTATTGTACTTCAAGAAAAGTCAAAAGAATATGTGCTGATCGCTAAATTAAACGGAGTGGGAACACTACCTTTAATCCTGCGCCACTTTCTTCCTCATGTGGGAGGACATATTCTCGTGCTTGCTACGCTGGATATAGGGAAAATTATTTTAATGATGGCTTCACTATCCTATATTGGACTAGGGACTCAGCCGCCTACTCCGGAATGGGGAACGATGCTAAATGAAGGCAGGGCCTACTTTTACAATGCTCCGCAGTTAATGTTGATACCAGGCGTGGCCATTATTTTATTTGTGCTGGCGTTTACAGCTTTAGGTGAATATATTCGAGGGAAATATCAAGTTAATCAGTAAAAGAGGTGATCGTCATCGTTTTAGAAATAAAGCATCTAGCCATTCATAATAAAACAAAACAAATTGTAAAAGACGTTTCTTTTACAATCGAGCAAGGACAGTGGATGGCGCTCGTTGGAGAAAGCGGAAGCGGTAAAAGTATCACTGCTGCTTCGATAGGAGGACTGTTGCCTTCAGGTGTAACGCTTAAAGGAGGATCTATTATCTTTAAGCAGAAAGGAGAGGCGCCTATCCTTGGAAAAGATATTTCGTATATCTTTCAAGATTATCGAAGCGCCTTTACTCCTTTTTTAACAATTGGAAAGCAGTTTGATGAAACGATTCGTACACATAGTAAGCTTGCTAAAAAAGACAGGACTGCTGCTATTTTTCAGGCTCTAAAAGCTGTGAATTTACCTAATGAACGCGTGTATAAAAGCTATGCTTCTCAGCTGAGTGGAGGACAGCTTCAGCGAGCAGCGATTGCTTTAGCACTGGTGATGAAGCCTGCCTTGATTATTGCAGATGAACCAACCACGGCTTTAGATAGCGTGTCAGCAGCTGAAGTTCTTCAGCTGCTGCATAAGCTGAAAGAAGAAGCAGGCTGTGCCATTTTGTTTATTACCCATGATTTGCGTCATGTGCGGAAATATGCAGACCGGGCAGCCATTATGTTAGCGGGAGAGATCGTGGAAGAAAACAGTATCGAATCTCTGTTTCACGCTCCGGATCATTTTTATACAAAAAAACTGTTTAACGCCATTCCTTCTTTACAGAAAACGCCTGATCGATTGTTAGATACGCAGAAAAAAGTGTTGATATAGGAGTGAGATATGAAAGAAAAAAGTATATTACGCGTCACGCAGCTGGTGAAACAGTATAAAGACGTTAAAGCGCTAAATAATGTTTCCCTGCATATCGATAGAGGGGAATGTGTAGGGATTGTTGGAGAAAGTGGAAGCGGAAAAAGTACGCTTGTAAAAAGTGTGCTAAGGTTAATAGAGATTCAGCAGGGAGAAGTATGGTTTGCAGAGAAACCTCTTCACCGGTTAAAAGGAAAAAAACTGCAGCAAGCTCGTCTAGGCATGCAAGTTGTATTTCAAAACCCCGCGGCTTCTTTTAATCCAAAAGTAAAAATCATCGATTCTTTGCTCGAGCCTTTGCGGCAGCAGCGAACCGTTCCTTCATTTTTATCTCATGTGAGCAGAAACGAAAAAGAAATCGCTTTTTATTTGTTAGAAACAGTCGGGATTAGCGCAGAATATGCGTTGAATTATCCTCATGAACTCAGCGGTGGACAGCTTCAGCGTGTAGCGATTGCGCGTGCCATTAGCGTAGGTCCGTCTCTCGTGCTATTAGACGAACCAACAGCGAGTCTTGATGTTACGGTACAGGCAAAAATTTTAAATTTATTAAAAGATTTGCAGGAGACGTTTCAGCTATCTTATTTGTTTATTTCGCATGATTTAGCAGCGGTAAATTTTATGAGTACCCGCATGATAGTTATGCAGCAAGGTGAGGTTATTGATCAGTTTGAACGTGCAAAGCTCCTTGATAAAAACAGGCATCCCTATACAAAAAAGCTTGTGCGTTTATTTGAATAGAGAGTAAAGCTCTTCGTTTAATATACTAAACGAAGAGCTTTTTTATAAATGAGAATGAGACAAAGTCAGGGACGCGGCGGTGGAGTATGCATATGTATAAGATGATAGCCTGCTTGGCAAAGCATGACAAAACTAATGCCGAGTACAAGGAGAGGAATTAGCTTGTTTTTTCCTCGTTCTTCATATAGTCCGGCTGCGCTTAAAAGGAAGCCAATAGTAGCTAAAGGAGGAGAGACGCGAAAGAATAAATCTGCAGCGGTAAACGCTTGGTTTGTATATTTATAATAAAAAAATAGACCTGTAATCAATAAAAATAGTCCAATCCAAAACAGCGTAAGTTTTCCAAAAAGGGTTTTAGGCACTGCGATCTCACTCCTTTTTTCAGTCAAGTACCATAAAATACTAGCATAAAACGTTCTCGTTTGCATTAGAGAAAAAGAACGTGAATTATACAATATGTGTAAAAAAACAGGTTTGAAGTAGGAGGAGATGAAGTGTTCAACGCGCTTCATGTAAAAAAATACATATCGTTGGATCTGTTGGAAGTGGAAAAACAACTCTTGCCCGTTTATTATCCCATGAATTAAAAGTTCCTCACTACGAACTTGATAATATTATGTGGGAACGAACATATGAAGGAGATAAAAGAAGAAGTGAAGCGGATAGAAAAAAGTGTTTACATCATATTTCAGCTTCAAAAGAATGGATTATAGAAGGCGTACACTATACGTGGGTGAATGAAAGTCTTAATAGAGCTGACCTTATTATTTTTCTCGACATCCATTATCTAAAAAGAATATGGTTTATTATAAAAAGGTATGTTCTGCAAAAAGCTAAAATAGAAAAAGCAAATTATGCACCGACGCTTTCTATTTTCATTAAAATGTTTCAGTGGAATGCGGATTTCGAAAAGCACAGTAAACCTGAAATTTTGCATATCCTTCGTACGTCATATAACGATAAATTTATAATAGTGAAAAAGAGAGAAGAGATAGAGCACTTTATATCGTAAGAAAATGCCGCTCAGTTGATGAGCGGCATTTTTGGCTTTTATTCTATCAACATAGAAGCGCCTTTTTTTTCACAAGCTTTTGCAAGGTTTTTGAGTAGCTGATTAAGAAACTCTTTGTCCATTTTAAGCCACTCTTCTTTTTGCAGCCCTTCTACGATATAGGAAGAGAAAACCCACGCGTCGTTTTTGATGGCAGAGTGATTTGTTTCAGCGATTACGGTTAATGCCTTGATGACAGCAGACATCACGGAAACATCTTCTTTCCCATAATGGCGAATTTGATAGAACGCTTTGTACAAATAATCCATAAAAGAAGGTTTTTCTAGCATGACGCGAATGCATCCTTTTTCATCGTAATAATAAGGAGAAGAAGAATAGCTTTTTCCAAGTTTGATAAACACTTGCGTGAGCTGTTCAATGCAGTTAATGGCTGTTTCAGGATCATTAATAGCGGGTGAAATAGCTCTTAATGCAATTTCACTCAGCTTTTGAATCCCTAACTTCACATCTTGAATCGATTCTTGATCATTTGTAATAAACAAACAATGAAGAAATTTTTCGTGTTCTAATGATTGATCGTGATGGATCACGCTTAGCAGAGGTGTGTCTTCTTCGACGTACTCACCGGGTGCTTTTTCAAGTTTCACAATAACATTATATTTAGATGCTAGTGTAGTTAAATGCTTGAGTTCAATATAGTGAATATATCCTTGTTTGTTACTTTTAATTTGCAGCGTGTTTTCACTATCAAAATTAAGCTGTTCTTCATTTTTTGATTGAAGTGATTTTTGCTGTTCTAGCTGCCGTTCTTCAATGGTTAGCATCGTTTTTTTGGCAATGTTTGAAATTAAGTTGCCGACTTTAATCCAGTTAATAACATGATGAATTAAAAATACAAACATACCTAGACAAATGAAAGCTACCAAAATGGCTAGTGAAGGAACAATGAAAGTGTTGCTGACTTGATTGCTTCGAACTTGAATAAGCAGTACAAGCACGTACACATACCCACCGATAAAAGTGCCAAGCACGCGCTGAGTTTTGGCATCTGTATTAAAATTTTGAATCGTTCTAGGAGAAAACTGGCCTACAAACGTAGTCAGTACCACTAAAACAGAAGAAAACGTAATCGTCGTCATCGTTAATAAGGAATTTGATACTGAACTCAAAATAGTATGAGCAAGCTCTTTATCCGTTAGAAATACAGAAGGAACTAATTTTAACCACTGTTTATGAGCTGTTAAAAATCTGTCTATAAACGTACTAATAGTGGCTAAAACAAAAGCAACGATTCCGTATATAGAAGGAGTAATCCAAAAATTAGCTTTGATTCGATTTTGCTGTAGCTTTATTGACATAACGAAATCTCCCGTATCATGATTTAATAAGTTCGGCCTTCTTTTAGCATGGAGAAAAAAGTTAGTCATACTTATCCACCTATTATTACCCGCATCTGCATGTGAAAAACTTCTTTAAGAAAAGTTTTATCATTCATTTGTAAGGGGTAGAGATCAAAAAGGAGGGGAGAGCCGTGGCATTTGATTATTCACTTGACTTTGAGCATATCGATTTTAGAAAACATCCTGAAAAGTATAGAGTAGGAAAAGGAGAACAAGGAGTTCTCCTTGTGGAGCCGTATAAAAGTGAAATTCTTCCTCATTGGCGTTTTCGAACACCTGAAATTGCTGAGGAATCCGCGGACGCCATTTATCAGCTTTTTTTAACCTACAAAGAAAAAAGCGATTTTGTTGGAATGGATATGGCCCGGAAATTTCTCCAAATGGGATATACGCGATCCAGGCGCTACGCGAACTACAAAGGCGGAAAAAAATACAGCAAAGACGGAGAGCGTAATGAACGGCAAATTGATGAACAAAAAGCAAAATCGGCGGCTATTTTTATGAAAAAATGGAAGGAGGTACGAGAGAATAAAGAGTACTTGACATTTAAAAAAGACCATCAAAAAAAGTACGGATAATCAGCTGTTATCCGTACTTTTTTCCTTTGTTATTTCGATTCGTTTAATATGGTGATGTTCAATATCAATGACTTTAAATGAAAAACTTTCGTTTGTGATGCTGTCACCTTTAGCAAGATCAAACTTTTCGGTCAGCATCCAGCCGCCAATGGTATCAACGTCTTCTTGCTCAATATTTGTTCCGAGTAAGTCATTTACTTCTTCAATCAACACCTTCGCATCGAGTACGTAGTGATTTTCACTAATTTTGTGTACGTCCGGTATTTCATCATCATCAAATTCATCACGAATTTCACCAACAATTTCTTCTAAAATGTCTTCTACCGTTACAAGCCCTGTTGTTCCTCCGTACTCGTCTATTAAGATGGCCATGTGAATTCTGTCTTTTTGAATTTTAAGCAATAAGTCGTAAATGGCGATGGAATCAATGACTTGAATGATGGGTTTCATATACGTTTGCACGGTACGTGGTTTAATATCATCTTCTTTTATGTAATCCGCTAATATTTCTTTAATATTAACTAATCCCACCACTTGATCTTTGTTTCCATCTACAACTACTGGATAGCGAGTATATTGCTCTACTCTAGCCATTTTTAAGAATTCTTCTATCGTTTCATCTGCTGATACGCTAACAATTTCCGTACGAGGCACCATGATTTCTTTAGCCGTACGATTATCAAATTCAAAAATATTATTCATGAACTTAAATTCCGATTGATTAATTTCACCGCTCTCATAGCTTTCAGATAAAATAATTCTAAGTTCTTCTTCACTATGAGCTACTTCATTTTCAGAAGCTGGCTTCAGGCCGAATAATCCGACAACGCCTCTTGCTGAGTGGTTTAAAAGCCAAATAAACGGATAAAGTAACTTAGAAAAAAGAATAAGAGGACGGGAAAATAACAGCGTCACTTGTTCGGCTTTTTGAATCGCCACTGTTTTGGGCGCAAGTTCCCCAGCTACCACATTTAAAAATGTGACAACCGAAAAAGCAAGAACAAAAGATATGACATGCGAAAGTGATGCAGCAAAAGGAAGCATGTCAATAAGCGGCTCTAATAAATGACCTACCGTAGGTTCACCTATCCAGCCTAGACCCAGTGCGGTAACCGTAATGCCCAGCTGTGTGGCTGAAAGATAACCATCTAAATTTGATACTACTTTTTTTGCTGCTAAAGCGTTCCGGTTTCCTTCTTCAATTAACTGGTCGATTCTAGTCGACCGTACCCTAATGACGGCAAATTCCGTTGCAACAAAAAAGGCTGTTAATATGATTAATACGATGAATAAAATGACATTTACTGTTTCCAAATTTATCTCCTTACCCCGTTGAAACGGATAAGGGAACACCTCCCTTATAAAAGTTTGATGAGCTGATTTATATGGTAAATAAAGAATATCATGTATACTGTTCCCTTAATGTCCGCAGAAATAAACTTACCGAAAAGAAAGAGCACTTTTTAATAACCCACAACATTTTTTGGCACAAAAAGCGTAAACTAAACACTATAAAATGAATGAAAAGAGATAACGTGATACCTTTAAAAGGATGTAAATAGAAGTAGGAGTCGATTGTTTTTATGGAATTTTTTCTGACGATATTAGTCTTATTGGCTTTGATTGGTCTATCTAATATCATTAATCATTTTGTACCATTTATTCCTGTTCCATTAGTTCAAATAGCTTTGGGAGCAGGGCTTGCTATCTTGCCATTTGGCGGAGATGTACATTTAGAGCCTGAGTTATTTTTTATTTTATTTATTGCCCCGCTATTATTTAATGATGGGAAAAACGTGTCAAGAGCTGCTCTTTGGAAGCTTCGTACACCTATTTTATTACTAGCGCTGGGACTGGTTTTTGTAACGGTGGCAGTAGGGGGATATCTAATCAATTGGCTCATTCCTTCCATTCCGTTACCGGCGGCATTTGCACTAGCTGCTATTTTGTCCCCAACAGATGTAGTGGCTGTTGGAGCTATGGCGAGCCGAGTAAAGCTCCCTAAGCGAATTATGCATTTGCTGGAAGGCGAAGGGCTGATGAATGATGCCTCTGGTCTTGTAGCGTTTCAAGTAGCAGTAGCTGCTACCGTAACGGGCGTCTTTTCGATAGTAGATGCTACATTTCAGTTCCTTTGGGTAGCGCTGGGCGGTTTGTTTGTAGGAGCATTTATCGCTTTTTTGATTATCAGACTGCGTGTACTTGTTCGACGTTTGGGAATGGAAGATATTACGATTCATATGTTAATACAAATTCTAACTCCATTTGTTGTCTTCTACATTGCTGAACATTTTCATTTATCAGGAATCTTGGCAGTTGTAGCAGGCGGCATTGTACATGCGATTGAGCGTGACCGAGAGGAATCACCTAATCAGCAGCTTAAAGTAGTATCAAAAAGTACTTGGACGGTTATTTTATATTTGTTAAATGGCTTGGTGTTTGTACTGCTTGGTCTGCAAATACCTAAAGTGGCGAAAGCAATTATTCAAGATCCAAACTTTAATAATGGACAAGTGCTTCTTTATATTTTGATTATTACTGTCTTTTTGCTTGTACTACGATTTATTTGGGTGATGGTGTCATGGTCAGTAGGCTGGTATTACAAAAATAACAAGCATCTAAAACCTGAGCCTCGGTCTATTGGCATTATCACGGTTTCAGGTGTACGAGGAGCGGTTACGTTAGCCGGAGCGTTTTCGATCCCATATACGCTTGATAACGGCAGTGATTTTCCGGAACGCTCTCTGATTATTTTTCTAGCAGCAGGCGTTATATTGTTAACCTTAGTTACGGCAAGTATTCTTTTACCTCTCATTGCGAAAACAGAAAAGGCGCCGAAGAAGCCTGAGCGCAATACAAAAGAGGTTAAAGCGCGCATTAAAGTGCACAAAGCTGCTATTCAGCGGTTAAAAAGAGAAATGACCGAGGAAAATCGTGGAGCAGCCCTTTCGTTAATTTCAACGTATAATACAACGATTAATAACATCATCGTTAAAACTCATCCTTTAGAAGCCTCTGAAAACAAACAGTACGAGGAAAAAATTCGATTGCTGGCTCTTCAGGCCAAGGGGAAATTGGTGGAAAAGCTATTAAAAGAGGAAAAAATAGACCGTGAGACAGCGTATATTTGTTTGGAACATACGCACAAGCTTGAAATGGCTGTAACCAATCGTGTAAGGTACAAATTATTGGTGAGCTGGATGAGGTTTAAAAAAGTTTTATTATTACTAGTCCGAATTTTTTCACCTAATAAGCAGGCGTTAAGAAAACAAAGCTTGCGAAGAAGAAGCAAAGTGAATAAAGTACGTATTCAAATGATTGAAGAAGCGATAAAGGTCATTAAAGAAAATATGAACGAAGAAAATCGAATGATTTCACTTGCTATTATTAGCGAATACCATAGATCCATGGCAAGACTTAGAAAAGAGAGTACGGAGTATAATTCACGCAAACGTAAAAAAACAACGAGAGATTTATGTTATAAAGCGTTTCATACCGAGCGGGAAACGGTGCAAGAACTTTATGAAAAAGGAGAAATCACGCGTGAAATCGCTCATAATATCCGAAAAGATATCGCTTTGCGTGAAGCATTAACAATTGAAGAAAATGGTTATTAAAAAGTCGCAGAGAGTAGTCTCTGCGACTTTTTCTAGTAAGTTTCATTCTATTGCTTTTCAAAAAGATAAAGCTTTCCGTTAACAGCAATATCAAACCGAGGCCCTTTAAAGCCGCGTTTTATAAGTTCTTTACGCATAAACTTCATAATGCCTCCGTGGCTGACAATCAGCAAATCGTCTTCTGACTCGGAAATGGCGCGATCTAGCACTGCTGCTACTTTTCTCTTAGTCTCAGCCATATCTTTACGAGCTTGTTTGTTGATGAGTCCGGACATGCGAAACAGTAATACCCAGAGGATAAAAGGAAGTTTAAATTTTACTGGAATAATAGGCATAGGTATTTCTCTAAGTTCCGGAAGAAGCGTGATCTCTTGTTTATAAATATGCTTTGCCGTTTTGTGTGCTCGCGGCATATCGCTTGAAAAACAGCGTTTCCATTGGATATTATTCAAATCAGTCTCTCCATACGTAATATCTGATTCATCATATTCCTGAAACCAAGCCACTAGTTCGTCAGTGGATAAGCGGTGGTTTTCTGGAAGACCTTTGTTTACTTTGTAATGACGTACTAATGCTACTTTCATTGTGAAATCTCCTTAAAATCTAAGCGCCAAAAACACTGATTCGGCGCAGCTTGATTTTCTTATTTAATGTTATTTTCATCGTGCTGCACCTCCTTTCAAATATTTGTAAAATAAGTATAAAATGGATTAAGAAAATTGTAAATACGGTATAGAAGAAGATTTTGAGATAGAATAACTGGAAAATGAAACCTTTTTATAACATAAAACGTATTACTTATAGATAATTCAAACAAATTGAAATACATATAAAAGGGTGGATTACAATGGTGGATACAGAGAGAAAAGTGAACATCAGAGAAGAGTTTGGAACTTTATTTGCACAAGGGAATTTTAAGAAGCTTTATGATTGTGTAAGCGAAGAATTTAAACGTCAAGTTTCGCTTCAGCAATTTTTGGAGCAGAGCAAATTGTTTAATCAAGGAGAACAGTTCTACAGACTAGAAACAAATCTCTATTTAACTCCTCAAATTGAGCAGTTTATTTGGTTGAATTCTACGCAGACAAAATTCATCAGCGTTATGTTTGATGAACATAACATTATACAAGCACTTGTGATTGCTCCTATAGAATCATTTTCAGAGAGAGATCGATGGAGTACAAACAAATATACGATGCCGATTCAAAGTGAATGGTTTGTCTATTGGGGAGGAAAGCATGAGGTGTTGAACTATCACCATCCAGTCGAAAACCAAAGGTATGCGTATGATTTAGTCGTGCGAAAAGGAAAGCAAAGCTATAAAAATGATGGAATGAAAAACGAAGATTACTATGCCTATGGAAAAAAAGTTGTAGCGCCGCTTGAAGGAGTCGTTATCACAGCAGTTGATGGTCAAGAAGATAATGAAATTGGACACACGAATAAAAAAAATCCTTTAGGAAATTACGTTATCATTGAGCATCAAGGAGAAGAATACAGTGTGCTTGCGCATTTGAAGAAAGGATCGGTTTCTGTGAAACAAGGAGACGTGGTTCGTAAAGGAACGCTGCTCGGAAGGTGTGGAAATTCCGGGAATTCATCCGAACCCCACATTCATTTTCACGTCATGGATGCCTCTGACATCGAAACGTCAAAAAGTTTGCGAATTCGGTTTCATGCGGCCGTTGAACCGATTCGCGGAGATACGGTTATTCCATTTTTTTACTGATTAAAAAGCCATAGCGTTTGCTGTGGCTTTTTATGCAGGGCTTTCCTCAAATATGAAGTCAAGCAGCCGTTGAAACAAGTAAAGGATAATAGCTACGGTAGTCATGACAAGGAAAAGCCCAAAATGACTGATATCATACAGATTATAAAGCCCGATTTTAGCAAGAAAAGGAACAATAACATAACCATGAATCAAATCCAAAATAATGTTAACAATTATGTACAAGATAAACCCCGGATACGTAAGGTAAAAGACAAAGATCGTAATCACAATATGAAGGCAATAAATCGTTGCTCCCATGCTAGTAAGAAAAAATACGTTTTCTTGAACCGTCCACCAGTGCATTTTTTCCGCTACTTGATAGGCGATTGTCATTATTAATGCAGCAAATAACCCTACAGTAAAAAATCGTTTAACACGCTGTTTATCAAGCAGCAGCAGTAAAAACCATGGAATAACAAGAATCCCCCATAATATAATTTGATTCATTCATCTTCCCACCTTTTATTTATCAGTAGTTCTTAGTGTAAGAAAGAATTGTAAAAATATACATTCTATAAAGAAAACGTTTACAATCAGATTACTTCTCTATATACTAAATCTTGAATACTTGTATACAAGTTGGCTAAGGAAGTGATGACACATTAAAAAGGTAACCTACCCGGAAAAATGGCTTCGCGGAGCCTCGCTGGGAGAGCAAGTTGTAAGCAAATTAAGAATTCAAATTATGAGCGGCGAGCTGAAGAAAGGAACCATACTATCGGAAAATCAGCTCTCGGCAGAGTTTGGAACGAGTCGATCTCCTATAAGAGAAGCGCTGCGGACCCTTTCAAACGAAGGACTCATTGATTTACAGCGAATGGGAGCAGTTGTTATTGGTTTAACAGCTAGGGATTTAAACGAGCTGTACGATGTTCGTCTGCTTTTAGAACATTTTGTCTTAGAACGTCTATCTGAAGTCAACCATGATTCGCTTATTAAAAAGCTTGAGCAAAGTATTGATCAAATGAACATGGCAGCTAAATACGATGACTATGTAGAGTTTGCTTATCAAGATTTGCGGTTTCATGAGCTCGTGATTATCGAAGCAGACCACAAACGGATATTAAAATTGTGGGAAAGCATCCGTGAAATTATTTTAGCTGCTCTTTTAATTACCACTGAAAAAAGATTTCGAGATGATAAAGCAGCTGTGTTCCCACTGATAAAGCAGCATCATGAAATGATTAAAGCATTAAAGTCTCAAAATACAGAACGTATTCAAGATGAAGTGAAGCGTCACTTTGAAGACACGCGAAATACGATAACAGCTTCACTTTTGAATGAAGCATAAAAAAGGATAAAAGATTCAAAATGTTTTTGGACCTTCTTATCTTTAACTTGTCGACAAGTATACAAAGGGGTTGGAAAAATGAAAGCAGGTGTCTACGTTTCAGAAACAAAAGCCGTTATGCAGCAAAAAGCGAAACCGGTTATAAAAGAAGGAGAAGCGCTTGTAAAGGTATCTCATGCTGGAATTTGCGGAACGGATATGATGATTTATTTTGGAAAACATCCTAGATCACAAGCGCCACTTATTATGGGGCATGAATTCAGCGGACTTATAGAAGAGATCCGAGGGGAAACGAAATTTTCTTTAGGTGACCGCATAGCAGTTGAACCTACGCTTAGCTGTAGAACGTGTGAAGCCTGTGTAAGAGGACAGTTTCACGTTTGTAAGAAGTTAAAACTAATCGGCATTGATCAAGATGGAGGGTTCGCGCAGTACGTGGCTGTTCCAGTGAACCGCCTTCACCTCTTACCAGAGAAACTGTCTAGCGCGCATGCAGCTCTTGCAGAACCTGTAGCGGTTGCCGTACATACAGTACGACGCTCGCGGTTGAAAGTAGGGGACCAAGCTGTCATTTTAGGGGCAGGACCTATTGGACTGCTGATCGGGATGATTGCGAGACGAGCAGGAGCAAAAAAAGTAATGATCTCAGATATTAGTTCTTATCGCTTAACTAAAGCGAAAGAACTTGGCTTTATACCAATTGATGCAACGAAAAAAGACGTCGTAAAAGAAGTGCGCTTGCTTACGAATGACGTCGGTGCAGACGTTGTATTTGAAGTAGCTGGAAATCAAATGACAGCAAAACAAATGGTTGAAACAAGCCGTATTCAGGGAGAGATTGTGGTGGTGAGCGTATACAAAAACGCTCCAGAAGTAGATTTAGCAGCAATGCACTTTAAAGAAATTTCATTAACTACAACGAGATGTTATACAAGGGAAGACTTTCAGACGGCTATTGATTTACTGGCAAACGGTGAAATAGCAGCAGATTCTTTAATTTCTCATAAACTGCCGCTTGAAGATATTCAAGCGGGGTTTGAGTTTATGCAGCGGCCTGATGAATCACTTAAGGTTTTATTTGCACCAAACGGAGAGGAGAATGAACAATGACAGTAGATTTATTTTCTTTAGATGGTAAAGTAGCAGCGATTACGGGAGCAACGAGAGGAATTGGAAGAGCAATGGCGATTGCTTTGGCAGAAGCAGGTTCGGATATCGCTCTTCTGCAGCGATCAAAGGAATTTCTTGGAGTAAAAGAAGAAATTGAACGTCTCGGAAGAAAATGCTTTATTGTTAATTGTGATCTAGAAAATGCTTCTGAAGTAAGCGAAGCGATCTCATCGGTTGTTGCTTATTTTGGCAAGCTCGATATTTTAGTGAACAACGCTGGCATTCAAAGACGTTCACCCGCTGTAGACTTTGCAGAAGAAGATTGGGATGCTGTTATGAATGTTAATTTAAAAACCGTATGGTTGTTATGTCAGCAGGCGGGCCGCCAAATGCTTAAAAAAGGAAGCGGAAAAATTATTAATATGGCATCTTTGCTTTCTTACCAAGGAGGTATTACCGTTCCGGCTTATGCTGCAGCAAAAGGCGGAGTTGCTCAGCTTACAAAGGCTTTATCTAATGAATGGGCAGCAAAAGGCGTAAATGTTAATGGAATTGTACCAGGGTATATTGCTACTGATATGAATGAAGCACTTATTAACGATGAAACGCGCAGCAGACAAATCATTGAACGTATTCCCGCAGGCAGATGGGGGGAAGCAGATGATTTTAAAGGAGCGGTTGTCTTTTTAGCATCTGATGCATCTGCCTATATTCATGGGCACTTACTTGCTGTAGACGGAGGCTGGCTAGGAAGATAACGCATGAATGAATGAATGAATGAATTTTTTCATATCATGAACAAACTTAATTAAAAGGAGCGTTCGTGGTATGAAAAGGTGGATGTTAAATATGAGTATTTCTGTAACAGTGCTCATAACTGCTTGGGCGGTGTATACAAAGCCTGAAGAGAAAGAGGTTTCGCTATTTTCTTACGATCAGCCTTCTATAGTTGTTCAAAAAGAAAGCACAGACTTTGAAAAAGCGTTAAAAGCTTTTTTGACGCAGCATGGCTTTCAAGAAGTTAGGGTGCTGAATAACTATGCGGAAGCTCAAATTCTAGTTCTTCTGCCCCGCGAACACCTTTCTTCTCATAAGAAAAGGGAAATTCAGCAAATGGTAAATCAAGTTGCCAAACAGTATCACGTTCATCCTGATGTAGTTAATGTTCAGCTATATGAAAAAAGTAAAAAGCCTTTTAGAAAGGGGAATCCCCCTCGATAAAAGGCTTTTTTTACTCTTTCTTCTTCTCTTGTTCAGCGAGCTCTTCTTGTCTTTTAAAATGTGATTTTCCTAACGCATACACAAAACTAAAAAACAAAGGAAGTAAAATAGTCAGCAGCACAAGGCGGGTAAGCATATCGCCCAAATCATTTCTTGTTAAGTAAATATTAATAGCTGCAATGACAATATAAACAAAAATACCGAGGTTTCGTAAAAATCTCTTTAGCATAGATGCATTCATTTTTTTCACCTTACTTTTATATACTCACATTTAAGGTAAAGGAAACGATTCATAAAAGCAACCTATTTACTACAAAGCAAGAAGGAATATAGGAATTTATAATGAATATTTATAGGTTGCCTGAAAATTATGGAAATAAAAATCCTAACATGAAGTCGTTTTATAAAGCAGCTCGCTCCGAGTACACTGAATGCGCCGAGTCAGCTATAAACAGCTGCCTTCTCTTCAATAAGCTTTATTTCTTAAAAAGGTAAGGTGATAAGATGAAAAGAGTACTGGTAATGGGCGTTTCTCCAGGAGTAGGAAAGTCTACATTTGCCAAGAAATTAGGGAAAAAGCTTGATCTAGAAGTATATCATTTAGACAGTCTGTATTGGCAGCCTGGCTGGACGGAAAGAGACAATGATAGCTTTAGAGAATTGCAGGAGCACATTGTAAAAAAAGATAGCTGGATTATCGACGGGAACTACAGCAATTCGTATGACCTGCGAGTGAAGCGTGCAGATACCATTATTTATTTAGAGCTGCCGCTAATCGTTTGTGTGTACCGAGTAATAAAGCGGAGAATCGTATATGCAAGAAAAACGCGTGAAGATATGGCAAAAGGATGCCCTGAAAAAGTAGATTGGTCATTTTTTACGTTTATTCTTACTACGTATCGAGAACGGAAAAAAAAGATGAGAAACCGGTTTAAAAAGCTTAAAAAAGATGAGGATTACAAGGTTTTTATGCTGATGAACAGAAAGGACATCGAGAACTATATACAAAACCTATAGGGAGGAGTATGTGCTGAATTTTGAACAAAAATAGCCACGTAACAAGTTCGCTTGTTACGTGGCTTTATTAAAAAAACAATCATTCTTGCGTAATCTTCAACATTCCTTCTCCGTCGAGCGCAAGCGTTAGAGAATGATTGACTTTTACCATTAATGGATGAACTTCAGAGTCTCGGTTCGAAAAAAACCACCTTCTTTTAGGCGTCCCTACAAGAAAAAACGCACTGCCGCTTCCTAAAAAGTTAAAGGTCTCGTTTAATAGCCTGTTGTTACGTACGGTGATACCGGAGTTAATAAGCTGTGTCCCTACAGAGTGGACATGAGGAGTTGTCAAGTTGATTTCTCCTATGCTTAAAAGCGACTTAGAAGAAAAGGGGTCCTTGGATAACGCGCAGTCCGAATGTCTTGAAATGTATTCAACAATATTATGAGCAGGGTCTTCAAAATAAAAGGAATGAGCATCAAATGCTTCAAAATAAATCTCATCTTTCTTCTCTTCTGTATTGAGGAAGACTCTCTGAGTAGCCCATTGCTTTGCTTCCATAAACCGGTTTGCTGGAACATTAAAAGCAAAATGGTAAAAGGGCTTTGTATGTAGAGAACTTTCTTTAAAGGTTAGCTCACTTTCACCAACCTTGATTGAAAAAGAACGCGGTGAAGCGGCGGTTAATGGAAAATCGAGAGAATTTACATAAAAATCCTTCATTGTGTCCAACAAGTGGGTGTACAGGACAGCTTGATTAATGATCATAAACCATTCCTCCTCGTTTAAGCGTTGTCTAAAATGGTATTACACAAATTTTTCGCTCTCTTTTTGATTACTGCTTTTCCAGTGAAGCTGAAAAGAGCCTTTATGCTCAGAGCCTACAAAATTAATACGATATCTCCTCGTTTTTTCAGGTGTTAAATAAAGAGAGTTATTAGTCATTTCAAAAAATCGTGTCTGTTTTGGATCTTCTACGTACAGGGACAGGTCTCCGCTTTTGGTATTTTTAGATAGCGTAAAAGCGTAGGTTACGCCTTTTTTGAGTTTAATGCTCCGGGAGTAGCGGCCCGTAAAGCTGTCGTATTCGCCAAAGAAAACCTCACTTCGTTCCTTTTTTATTTTGCCTCCTACAATTTGATTTTCCTGGCCGTTAAAGTTAATAAGTAAAAAAGCGATAAGAACAATAAGAAAACTATATTTAAACATAAAAACCTCCATCTACTAAATTATAGATAGTTTTGGATTTCGTCAAATAGTGTTATAGTTTAAAAGGGAAAAATTAACAAAAATAAATTATCTTTTTGCATGTTACGTCTAACAGAAAGGAGAAAAGAATTGACTCAGCGTTTTTATCTTTTAGCAGCAAGTCAAGTAACCGCAAATGTAGGTTTTGTTCTTTATACAATGGCTGTCACTTCCTATATAAAGGAAAACACCGGTTCAACAGCTCTTGCGTCGATGATTACGATGACGAGCTTACTTGCACGGCTCCTTAGCGGCCTTAGCGTACCTTTACTAGCCGATACGTATAAATCCATTCACATTATGCGGTCTGTTCAAGTGATGCAGATAGGGATGCTTGTTGGATTGTATGTGCTGCTTACACAAGAATTTACAGTCACAGTACTAACGATGGGTTTTATCATTGTTGGAATCATTTCTTTTTTTAACGGCTTTTTTTTCATTTTTAAAACGTCAGTTGTACGCAGCTTAGTAAATGATAGTCAAAGAATGCAGGCGAATAGCTTGCTTTCAACAATTGATCAAACTTTTCTGTTTGCAGGGTGGTCGCTTGGTGGTTTCGTTTTGTCCTTAACGGGATCCACTCAGTCTCTATTTATAACGGCAGGTCTTCTATCGATCTCATTTGTTTGCTTACTGTTTATAAAAGAAGCCCATACATATAAACAAACACAAAAGCGAAGAGCTGCAAAACTAATGGAAGGATGGCGCTTTTTATGGATACATAAACGCATCAGAGCCCTCGTTATAATGGACATCATCGAGTCGCTTTTTGGAACCATTTGGATTGGAGCTATTACTCTTTCTTTTGTGAAAGAAGTGCTTGAAAAAGGAGAAGCGTGGTGGGGATATATAAACGGTGCGTATTATTTTGGAAGCATAGTTGGAGGAATTATTGTGTACCGAATGTCTTCTATAGTAAAAGGAAGGCTTTTGCTTTTTATGTTCGCAGGCTCACTCGGTTATGCTGTTTTAACCGGTTTTTACGGTCTAGTAACGAACCCGTATCTAGCTTTAGTACTTTTGATAATGATGGGTCCTGCCTATCAGCTTCGAGATGTAGCTCAGGAAACCATTTATCAAAATACCTGCAGCAATGGGATGCTTTCTAAAGTAATAGCGGCAAAATCAACTCTTGTACAGTCTGTGTTTATACTTTCCATAGCATTTGTAGGGACAATAGCCGATCTGTTTGGGGTAAGGTTTGTATATCTATTTTCAAGCTTCATGCTACTTTTAACGGCTCTAATAGGCATGGCAGGATTAATGTATAACAAGCATTCTATCGAAATAGACAAGACATCTGCTGAACGGAGAGAAGGTATATGAGAATCATTAGGCTAATGTATCTTGTGGAGCATTTACAGTCAACACAACAAATTAATTGGCGTAGCCGGCCTTAATGAAAATCCTCACAGCCAGTATGCTAACGCTGGAAGAGTAAGGAGGTTTTATGTTTCAGCTCAATTGTGCAGAAAGGGTATAGGCAAGCGACTTTTAAAAGAAGTCATTCACTATGCAGAGAATTATTACGACAGCCTCGGATTCTATACGGATACGGACAAAGCGAAACTATTTTATGAACGAAACGGTTTTAAACGCGTATACAATCAGCATAAAATCACTCATGAATATAAACTAAAAAATGTTCATTAATCAAACTAACGGGCGTTTAATTCAATTAGGACATTAAAATAATATACGAATAACGCCCAGAAAAAATCTGAGCGTTATTAGCATGAATCAACCGAACCCGTTACTCTTGTTAGTTTGCTTTTTTAAGTTTAAGAGCTGTTTTAGGAGCAGGGCTTTTTTTGACAATATACAAACCGCTAAAAATAATAAGTCCTCCAAGCAGCTGCATAGCATTGATGGTCTCTCCAATAGTTACAGCAGCAAAAACAACGGCGAACAAAGGAATAACATACATGTAAACCATTACTTTTGTAGAACCAATTTTTCCAATTCCTACATACCACATCACCAGCCCGTACACTGTCACGAACAAAACAGAGTATGCCAGAGAGCTCCAGCTACCTATATCTGTTGGCCATACAAGTGTTTGATAGGTGAAAAGACAGTAGACAGTAAGCGGAATAGCGCCGATTAAAGCGGACCACGCAGTCACGCGCAAAGCAGAATATTTTACGACTAAAGGTTTTGCTAAAATCGGGTACCAGCCCCAAGCAATGGCTGCCACAATCCCCATGATGTTTCCGAACCATGCAAGCTGCGACAGCGCATGACTAGAGTGACCAAACAGCAGTACAAACGCAGCCCCAAAAAAAGCAAGCACAGAGCCTAGCTGTGTTTTTAACGAAAAAGCTTCATGCTTATATAATATAGCTAGGATTCCTGTGAAAATAGGAGACATCGAAATAAGTAAAGAAGCATTTGTAGCTGTCGTATACTTAACAGATACCATAAACAGCGTTTGATAGAGCGTAACCCCTACTATACTGACCGCTATTAAGCGTCCCCAGTCTTTTTTTTCGATCCGAATGCCTCGCTCTATTATTCCTGTAATAAGTAAAAGAATAGGAGCAACCATTATAAAACGCAGTGCGCTAAATTGAATGGAAGACATATGAGCAACTCCAAATTTTCCGATTGCATAATTGGCTCCCCAAATTAACGCCACGGATAATAATATCCATTCCAGCCAGCCTTTTTTCATGTAATCACCTCGAGTAAGTATAGAAACTAAATAAGTGCGAATATCCTTAGTTACAAAGTATACAGGAAGAAATTATGTAAAAGGCCAGCCAATTCAGCTATTTTTATCTCATCCACTTGTTTTTAATACAAATAAAAAAGCAGCTGCATTAGCTGCGTTCATGATTGTTATCCACATTGTTCTATCTCATCTAATCGCACAAGTTCGACTTTAAAAGCATGATCAATCGGTCGGATTTCACAGTATCCTGAATCATATACGTGAATCAGTACAAAGCGTTTTCCTTTATATAACACTTCTTTGTAGGCTGTCATGAGATACACCCTTTCTTTTCATAGGTTTGTTTTTCATCCTATGAACAAAAAACGGCGTAATTGCCTAATATAAAAAGAATTTTTAAGGTTGATAAAATTGCTTGGCAAAACGAGTTCGCTTATACTGTACTGTGATTCTATTTACGTATAAGTTCTAATTACTAGAACAGCTTTAAAATATGGACAACGAAACCAAACAGCAGTACATAAGGAGCAGCACATGGATATTAATTATTTATATACATTTAAAGAAGTAGCGAAGTGGGGGAGCTATACACGAACGGGCGAGGAGTTAGGGTATGCTCAGTCAAGCGTTACCACTCATATAAAAAAATTAGAGGATCATTACGGTCAAAAACTATTTGAACGAACAGGACAAAAAATGAAGCTGACTCAGCCTGGTGAAGAATTGCTTTATTATGTGAATCAAGTAACCGAGTTATTAAATGAAGCAAAAGAGCGTCTTACTACGAACGAAGATGCTAGAGGAACCGTTTCAATAGGAACCGTGGAGTCGCTGGCCGCCTATTTTATTACACCGTATATTCGTGAATTAAAAAAACAGCACCCTTCTCTAAAGATTATGCTAGAAGCGGGTTTATGTCCAAATTTAACACAAGGAATTATTGACGGAAAGTATGATGTAGCCGTTTTGCTTGATCGCCTTCAAACATCTTCAAGTTTAGAAGTGATTCCTATTCGAAAAGAAAACATGGTTATGATTGCTTCGTCTTCTCATTCTTTTAGTAAAAGAAACAGCGTTCTAATGGAAGAGTTTGAGGGAGAGACCATTATTTTAACTGAGAGCGGCTGCCCTTATCGCACGCTTTTAGAAGAGATGATGCGCAGCAGCGGTATTCATATGCAATCGCTCATCTCGTTTAGCAGTCTTGAAGCGATTAAACAGTGCGTAGCGGATAATTTAGGTATTGCTCTTGTACCGGAAATAGCGGTAAAACAAGAGATGGAAAGTGGAAAACTGATTAAAGTCCCGTTTGACCACGAAGAATTTTATCTTTATTCACAGCTCATATTCAAAAAGAAAAAATGGCTGACGGCACCTATTCAACAATTTATTTCACTTGTTCAAGAAGGTTATCAAAAATATTGATAATAGATATAGAGAATCTTCAATAATGATGAAGTTGTTTTCGTGCTACACTTTTTATAAAACATGAAACTAGAGGTGTAGAACATGAATATATTTTTGCAGCACAATCCTACAAAATTATACTTTGGAAAAAATCAAATTACGAAGCTATCGCAAGAGCTTGCTTCTTATCATAAACAAGTAAACGTTCTGTTAGTATACGGAGGAGGAAGTATCAAACGAAATGGCGTATACGACGAAGTGAAAGCTGAACTTCAGTCTATTAACGCGGTTGTTCACGAGCTGTCTGGTGTAGAACCTAATCCTCGTTTGACTACGGTAGCTAAAGGCGTGGACATATGTAAAAAAGAAAACATTGATTTTCTTTTAGCTGTTGGGGGAGGAAGTGTAATCGATTGTACAAAAGCTATTGCAGCTGGAGCCGTGTATGAAGGAAATACATGGGATTTAATTACACGTAAAAAAGAGATTACAGATGCGCTTCCTTTTGGAACGGTATTAACACTTGCAGCAACTGGGTCTGAAATGAATTCAACTTCTGTTATAACAAATTGGGAAACAAAAGAAAAGCTCGGATGGACGTCTTCTCACGTATTTCCCGTCTTTTCTATTTTAGATCCGGCGTACACATTTTCAGTGCCGCGCGATCAAACCGTCTATGGAATTGTTGACAGTATGTCGCATGCGCTTGAACACTATTTGCATCGCACGGAAAATACGCCGATGATCGACGGCTTTATTGAATCTTTACTAAGAACGGCTATACAAGAAGGTCCTAAGCTTCTTAAAGATCTGACTTCTTATAAGTATCGTGAAACGATGATGTATATCAGCACGACGGCGTTTAACGGAAGCTTAGCAAACGGAACGGACGGGGGAGACTGGGCTACTCACCGTATCGAACATGCTCTGTCGGCCGTATATGATATTCCCCACGGAGGCGGTCTTGCTATCTTGTTCCCTAACTGGCTGGAGCACGTCTTAAAAGAAGACCCTTCCCGTGTAAAACAATTGGCTGTAAACGTATTTGGCATTGATCCAGCAGGAAAAAGCGATGAAGAAACAGCAATGGAAGGAGCAAAAGCGCTTCGCACTTTCTGGAATGACTTAGGAGCCCCGAACTGCTTGCGTGACTATGATATTGATGATCGTGAATTTGATGCGATTGTTGAAAAGACCTTTGTAAAACCAGGTGTTGGCACTTATAAAGAGCTTGACTATGCAAGCGTTCGAGATATTCTAGAAAGATCCAAATAAAAAAAGACGAGCTGCCTGCTCGTCTTTTTTATATGTACTCAATAATCCATTAGAAAATAAAGAAAAAGAAAAAAGCACAGCACAATGCATCCTGCTCCTACCGTTATTTCGGAAAAACCTTGAATAAACGTACTTTTAGGACTGCCTCCATCGTTTTGCAGATGAAATACACGTTTTCTTTTGCATTCATGTACGATTACCAACGAACCAAAAGCAACCGATAATAAGGTGAAGAGCGGCACCGCGATTAAAAACAGTTTAATAGAATACGCCCAGTACGATAGATACAGCATATAATACATTGCTCCGGTACTTAAGGCAAAGAGTATTAAAGAAAATAAAAACCACTTCGTAAACCGGTTTTTGCTCATGTATCGTTCACTTCCTTTTATCAAGTGCGTCTTATGATGTAGACAATAAAATACGTCTATCATTTTACCAAAACTTTTTGGTACATTCTATTTTAACGGGAAAATAGGGTTTGTAAGTTTCTTAAAAGTGGTATAGTTCCTAAGAACTATCCATGTATACATACAAAAAACTGATGATAAATGAGGAAGAAGATGAGCTATGGGGTGCGACGCGTGTCTGCCAATTAGGACAGGATATACGGTTTCTTTTCAGAAATCAAGCGATGTGAAGAAATTGGAAAAATACTTTAAAGATATTTCTCAAAGCCAATGGAAGACTCTTGGAGAAGATATGGTCTGGATGAGGGAAGATATTTTTTGGAGTTTTATGGATTATGTTCATCAGCATCTAGACCCTCGGCATGTGTGGGCTGTAGAAGCCAAGCAGCGGAGCCCGTTTGAAAACCTGCGGGGTATGGAGCCAATCACCGTTTTTCAAAAAATGAAAGATGCCTTGTGGATTGATGAGCTGATTGAAGACAAGCGAATTTGCTCATATTATCAGCCCATTGTATCGATTGATCACGAACGCGTGCATATCGTTGGCCACGAAATTTTATCAAGAGGATTAGAAGAAGACGGAAGTATTATACCGCCTTTTAAAATGTTTGAAGCTGCTCAAATAAGAAATAAAACCTTCGCTCTTGACCGAGCCTGCCGCTTAGAAGCTGTAAAAAATGCTAGTATTATTGATCGTCAGCTGATTTTTATTAACTTTATTCCTACAGCAATATATAATCCTGAGCATTGCTTGGCATCTACATTTGCGTTAATTCAAGAATTGAATATAAAACCCGAACAAATAGTGTTTGAAGTGATTGAAACCGAGGATGTTCAAGATATTGAGCATTTAAAAAACATTTTGAATTATTATCGTTCCCACGGATTTAAATATGCTTTAGATGACGTAGGGGTTGGTTATAACACGCTGAAGAGGCTTTTAGAAGTGGAGCCTGACGTGGTGAAGTTAGCATTTGAATTCACAAATGGAGTCAGTAAAAATAAGAAACAGAAAAAAGTGGCCCAAGAGATGTTAGCTATCACCCATAAAATGGGGGCAAAGGCTCTTGCGGAAGGAGTAGAGACAGAAGAAGATTTAAAATGCCTGATAGAGATGGGATATGATTTGTTTCAAGGGTATTATTTTGCAAAGCCTCATCCTACTCCGATAAAAGAGATTCATTCTATTTACGCTTAGCAGCGAAAAGCAGAAGAATAGAAACTTCTGCTTTTTGTATGACTAAAGGTAAGAATATTTAAAAAATAAACAATTCACTTTCATTTTGCTAAACAGTTTACAGAAGAAGGGAAGTGCTATAAGATGATAAATATTAATTCTTAGTATTTCTATCAGAAAAGGAGTGGATGATGTGTCGCAAACGTTGCACTCATCATATAAATCAAAGCCTACTACTGTTGTAACAGAATTAAGTCCTATGCAAAAGCCATTATTTGCAGGAGGGGTTATAGCAGCAGTTATTTTATTTCTTGCGATTGTGCTCACGACTAATTGGACGCAAGGTGTTTTATTTATTATCGGCCTAGCGTTAGGGATGACGCTTCTATACGCACGTTTTGGCTTTACATCAGCATTTCGCCGCCTTGTATCTGTCGGCAATGTTCAAGGCTTGCAAGCGCATATGCTTATGCTTGCAATTGCGTCAACATTGTTTGCTATTATTTTAAGTACAGGCTTTAGCTTTACAGGGGTAACGCCAAAAGGATATGTCTCACCTGTAGGAGTAAGCGTGATAGTTGGTTCGTTTATGTTTGGAATTGGCATGCAGTTAGGAAATGGATGTGCCTCAGGGACGCTGTATTCGTTAGGCGGAGGTTCTTCTTCTATGATTTTAACACTTTTAGCCTTTATTGTAGGTTCTATGTTTGGGGCGTATCATTTGCCATTTTGGCAAAAGCAACCTTCGCTTCCCCCTATCTCATTAGCTGAATCGACAGGTCTTGGTTATTTTGGAGCTTGGATTATACAGCTTATCGCGTTCGCAGCGATTTACTGGATTACGATTCAAATTGCTAAAAAGAAAAATCCGCCTATGATGAAACAGCTTCCTACTACAAAAGGGTGGAAAAAGATTATTCGAGGCTCTTGGCCTCTATTCACAGCAGCGATTGTGCTGGCAGTATTAAATGCATTGACGCTTGCTGTAAGAGGAAACCCTTGGGGAATCACTTCTGCTTTTGCATTATGGGGCGGAAAAGCCATGATGGCAGCCGGGATAGATGTATCGAGCTGGGGATTTTTCCAAGGTGCAAATGGAGAAGCGCTAACGCAAAGTGTGCTAGCAGACTCTACCAGCGTGTTAAACTTTGGGATTATACTAGGGGCCTTCATTTCAGCGACGGCGCAAGGGACGTTCAAACCAGGAAAGATTAAGCCCGGAGTTGCGGGAGCAGCTGTTGTTGGCGGCCTTTTAATGGGGTATGGTGCGCGTCTTGCTTTTGGCTGTAACATCGGCGCTTACTTTGGCGGCATTGCTTCATTTAGTCTTCATGGATGGGTATGGATGGTTATGGCGATGCTTGGCACAGGCTTAGCACTATTTATCCGACCGATATTTGGACTCAAAAACCCTAAATCTAATGATTCGATTTGTTAAGTTTAGATAAAACCTTCTTTGCATGAGCAAAGGAGGTTTTTTATTTTAGGTGATCTTTGAAAACCTCTATATTTTTGTAAATTCCTTGACGTTTATCAAAGATCATCAGTTTTCTTTATAGCGCTTGTATTAAAAAAACCTCTTGTTTTAACTCAAAAAGAAGATAGGAATTTCCTTTTTTTTATAAAAATTTCACTTATTTTGCCGATATAACAGGAAGATTGTATGTATTTGGCGAAATGTACATTAAACACCATGTCCAAACACAGTTATTAAAACGTAAAAAGGGGTTTTAACGTTACATGAATAAGTATTTAAAAAAAGCTGTTATTTATGGAAGTTTGTGTTTTTTACTAGGAGCGTGCGGAGGAGCAGGAGAACAAACATCTTCTGAACCGCAGAAAAAAGAAGAAGCTGTAAAATCTAAAGAAGAAGCGACAAAAAAAGAAAAAAAAGAGGGCATTAATACAACCATTAAAATTAGCGCAGCGGGAGATTTTACTTTAGGAAATGATGAAAGCTTCAGCTATGATTCTACTTTTAATGACGTAGCGGCAAGAAATGGCCTTCCATATTTTACGCAAAATGTAAAGTCGATTTTTGAACAAGATGATTTAACAACGGTTAATTTAGAAACGACGCTGACAAAGGCGACCGAAAAAGCAAGTAAAACATTTCGTTTTAAAGGTGATCCTTCTTTTGTGAATATTTTAAAACAAGGAAGTATTGAAACCGTTAACTTAGCTAATAATCATACACGTGATTATTTGCAGCAAGGATATGATGATACAAGAGAGAACTTAAAGAAAAGCGGAATAGGCTATTTTGGCTATGAAGATACATACATCACAACGGTAAAAGGAGTCAAAGTAGGATTGCTTGGATATCCGGGCTGGGATGACACCAAAGAAATAAGAAGCCAGATTAAAGACGGAATTAAGTCTTTAAAAGAAAAAGGAGCTAAAATTATCATTGTGCATTTCCACTGGGGGTCTGAACGACACTATATTCCTGATACAGCGCAGCAAGCATTGGCGAAATATACAATTGATAACGGAGCAGATTTAATTTTAGGTCATCATCCTCATGTTGTTCAAGGAATTGAAGAGTACAAAAATAAATTTATTGTCTATAGCTTAGGAAACTTTATGTTTGGCGGAAACAAAAATCCAAGTGATAAAGATACATTTGTATTTCAGCAGACATTTACGATTAAAGATGGAAAGCTAACGACGAATAAAGACATCAACGTCATTCCATTCCGTATTTCTTCCACAACAGCACGAAACGACTACCGACCTACGCCTTTAACAGGCCCGGAAAAGGATCGAGTAAAAAATAAACTGATTGATGTTTCCAATCAAATCAAACAGGAAAAGTGGACGGTTTATGATGAAGATAGTAAATGAAGCTCTCAGCACTGAGAGCTTTTTTTATAAAATAAAGCAATATACATCCAAATAAATGATACAATGTAAAAAAATAGATAAAAGGTGGAACTATGGTTAATATAGGTGATATTATTTTTCAAATTCTTATGCTGCTGATCCTTATAGGAGGAGCAGGAGTTATTATCGCATTTATTATAGGCTTAAAAAGGCTGATTCAAAAGCAAGGGGCAAATGAAAAAAGGCTTCAGAGAATGGAGCAAAAGTTAGATGATATGCTGAAAAATAAAGAGTCTTGACTATACAGAAGCACTGTTAACACATCAGTGCTTCTGCACTTGACAATTTATAAAAAAGCAGTAAGATATGTATACATCGTTTATATAGGGAGGAAGTTACATGGCAAAGTCAAAAACAAAAAAAATGCGTGATAAAATGACGCGTGAAGGAAAGCGAAATCCAGAATTAAACCGCAGCCTGTTTATATTTGCAGACATGGAAACGCGCAAAACCAAAACAAAGAAGGAAAAACTTCAGCATCAGCAAACAAAACATAAAAAACGATTATCAGACGGAGCGTACAGTACCGGAGATGATCGTTTTTTTGTTTGCATTTAATTTATCCACAAAATGAAAAAGAGCTGTTTCACTATCTATCTTTACTCTGCCCCAAACATTTTTACTGTAAACTTTCACAAAAAACCCTTATGATAGGAAAAGAAGGAGATGAACTAAGAATGCTTACGATTGAAAAAGTACCTAAAAGCCAAGCGGGCGTTTTGCAAAATTTGTATTCTCTTTATCTCCATGATTTATCTGCGTATACACCTTCTTTAGATATTCGCGAAGATGGAGCTTTTCATTTTGAAGAGCTGCCCCTGTTTTGGAAAGTAGAAGGCCTCTCGCCATACTTTATTAAAGCAGATGATAAGCTGATGGGTTTTTTTTTACTTCTTGAACAGCCCGCACTTCAGCAAGAAGCAGATTACTGCATCAATGATTTTTTTATCTTAAACAAATACCGAAAGCAGGGCATTGCTTCTGAAACGGTAAAAGACATTTTCTCTCATCGAAAAGGAACGTATATGATTATTGAGCTTGCAGGCAATAAGCGGGCTATTTCATTTTGGAAACATATTTATGAAAGCTTACATATTCCCTTTCAAGAAAAGAAAATTGAACTTGACGGAGAGCCAACTCTTATTCAAACGTTTAGTGTGTAAAACCCTTCTGGAAAGCAGAAGGGTTTTACATTAAACTAAATATTAACAATTTTCAACAAATTATGTATAATTAAAGATGCTTGTCGACATTTATTCACAGGAGCATTCCTGTAAAGGAGGAGTAAAATGAAAGCGTTATCTAATTTTTTTACGACGCTTGTGCAGCGTTTTTTACCTGATCCGTTTGTATTTGCTTTAATCCTGACGCTGATTTTATTTGTATCAGGTATTGTTTTTACTCCTCACGGGCCGATTGAAATGGTTCAGTTTTGGGGAAGTGGCTTTTGGAACCTTTTAGCATTTGCGATGCAAATGAGCTTAGTGCTTGTCACGGGACATGCGCTTGCCAGCTCGCCGCTTGTAAAGAAGTGGCTTGTGAACATAGCACTGTTAGCCAAAACTCCGGCACAAGGGGTAATTCTTGTCACGCTCGGCGCAGCTATGGCCTGTATGATTAACTGGGGGTTTGGCTTAATTGTAGGTGCGCTGTTTGCGAAAGAAGTAGCGAAACGCGTGCCGGGATCTGATTACCGGTTTTTAATTGCCTGTGCTTACATAGGGTTTTTAACATGGCACGGAGGCTTGTCGGGTTCGATTCCTCTTGTCGCTGCTACACCTGGAAACCCAATGGAAAAAACGGCTGGACTTATTCCGCTGTCAGACACGATTTTTACAGGGTACAACTTATTTATTACCCTCGGGTTATTAATTGTCCTTCCTATTATGACAAGACTGATGATGCCGACGGGAAAAGAAGTGGTAGAAATTGATCCAAGACTGTTGGCGGAAGATGAAATGGCTCCGGCTACAGTTGTTGAGACAACTTCTTCTAAGCCAACATTTGCTGTACGCATGGAGAACAGCAGGTTTTTAAGTCTGACGATTGCGTTTCTTGGGTATTCATATTTAATTTATTATTTTGCTACAAACGGTTTTAAAATGGATATTAACACAGTGAACTTATTGTTTTTTACAACGGGTATTTTACTTCACCGCACGCCTTTATCCTATATGAATGCCGTTTCTAATGCTGCGAAAGGAACCGCCGGGATTGTGATTCAGTTTCCATTCTACGCAGGTATTCAAGGCATGATGGAGCTATCGGGATTAGGCGGGAAGCTAACGAACGCATTTATCTCGATTTCAAATGAAACGACATTTCCGTTTCTTGCGTTTTTAAGTTCTGGCGTTGTGAACTTTTTTGTTCCGTCGGGAGGAGGACACTGGGTTGTACAAGGACCTTTTATTATGCCGGCAGCTGAACAGCTCGGCGTAGATCCGGGAGTCGCTGCGATGGCCATTGCCTACGGAGAAGCATGGATGAATATGGCGCAGCCGTTTTGGGCACTGCCCGCACTAGCTATCGCAGGGCTCGGAGCACGCGATATAATGGGCTACTGCGTGACGACCTTAATTGTATCAGGCTTTATTTTTGCTATAGGACTAACGTTTTTCTAATACGAAAAGGTCAGCTGAAAAGCTGACCTTTTTTTATTCTACATTATAAGCCAACTTCGCGTGCACTCCAGTTCCAGAATTCTTCCGCACGCCGTTCATTTTTTGCTCTTGAAGAAGGGGGCGTAACGCGTTTTTTATAAAAATAAGCGCCGCTAATATGCGTCACTTCAGGGCTGTCTGCTAAATAAATAGCTGTTTCGGCACCTTGAAGAGGTGTTAAAAAGAAAGGGCGAAGCACGGCGTGAACGCTTTTTCCAAAACCTGTTTGACGATTAACGCCGATGGCGGTAGAGACTGCACCGGGGTGTAGGCAATTTACGGTTACAGAAGTATCTTTTAGCTTTTTACTTAAATGGACCGTAAATAAATTATTCGCTAATTTAGACTGAGAGTATCCTCGCCATATTCCGAATCCTGTTGTTAAGTGAGGGTTGTTGAAGTCTATTTTTCCAGCTTTATGAGCACCGGACCCAACGTTTATAATGCGTCCTTGCTGAGATTTTTTCAGCAGATCTAAAAGTAAATTAGTTAACAAAAAGTGACCCAAATGATTGACACCAAGCATCATTTCGAATCCGTCTTGTGTTGTTTCACGCTTGATTGTCACCACGCCCGCGTTATTAATCAACACATCAAGTACACTGTAGCGAGACGTAAAGTCTTCACTGAAAGCCCGGATACTGTCAAGAGAACCTAGGTCACAGGTCATAAGAGATATGGAATCCGATCCGCTTTGACGCTTCGCTTCTTCTAAAGCCGTATTTCCTCTTTCTTCATTTCGGCATACCATAATGACTTCGAATCCTTTTTTAGCTAGTTCAATCATTGTGGCCAGCCCCATTCCAGAATTGGCACCCGTAATTAACGCTCGTTTGGCTGTCATGCGTATGTTCCTCCCAACTACATCTTTTTTCTAGTGTATAAGATAAGAAGATACGTCGTCCACTTCTAGCTTTTCTTTCATGCATACTTTAAAAAAATGCGTAAAATGTGCACAAGGGAGAAAATGTTGCACAAAGGTCAATATTTTACACCCTACTCGTCAATTAAAGCGGTTTCATAAATAACTGATTTCGCTAAAATAAGACATAGGGAGGTGCTAGTAAGATGAATAGCCAAAGTAAATTACAGGAGACAGAATATGTTCCTTTAGAGCAAGAACTTAAAAGAGAACCATCTATTAATACGAAAAAACGTAAAAATTTGAAAAATGTAGGTTTGTTTGCTCTATTTGTAGGGCCCGCACTTTTAGCGTTTTGTGTGATTGTACTTATACCATTTTTTACAGGGATTTATTACTCATTTACAGACTGGAACGGAGTAAACGGCACGATTAACTGGGTGGGCCTTGATAACTTTAAGTACTTGTTCACCGAAGATAAGCAGTTTCAGCAGTCGTTTTGGATCACAACAAAATATACGGTCGTTGCGATTATCTTAACGAATGTGGTGGGGTTCGTGTTAGCAATCCTTGTTACTCAAATGTTAAAAACACGAAACATTTTACGTACGGTTTTCTTTATGCCGAATTTAATTGGCGGACTTTTACTAGGATTTGTATGGCAGTTCATTTTTGTAAAAGGATTTGCATCTATCGGACAAATCACGGGAATTTCGCTTTTTGAACTTCCTTGGTTGGGAGACGCAAAAACAGCATTTTGGGGCATCGTGATTGTAAGTGTATGGCAAGGAGCGGGTTATATCATGCTTATTTACACAGCAGCACTGCAAAACGTACCGCAAGAGCTGATTGAAGCAGCAAAAATTGACGGAGCAAGCAGATGGCAAATTCTTCGTCACATTACAATTCCAATGGTAGCACCGGCAGTAACGGTTTGTTTATTCTTAACGATTTCATGGTCATTCAAAGTATTTGATGTCAACTTATCATTAACAAACGGTGGTCCATTTAAATCAACAGAAATGTTAGCGCTTAACATTTATACAGAAGCATTTGTTAATAACAGATACGGTCTAGGTGAAGCAAAAGCCTTAATTTTCTTCATCGTCGTAGCAGCAATTACAATTATTCAAGTAACATACACCAAGAAGAAGGAGGTTGAATCGTGATGGGAAACAAATATACGAGCAAAACCTTTATTGTTGAAATTTTAGCAGTCCTGCTTGGACTAGTGTTCTTGGTTCCATTTTATTACGTGCTTTCAAACTCACTGAAGTCATTTGCAGAAATTTTGTCAAACACATCGGCGCTGCCGACAACAATTCAGTTTCAAAACTTTGTTAATGCATTCAACCAAATGAATTACTTAAAAGTGCTTAGCAACTCGCTGATCATTACAGTCATTAGTAACGCAGTTCTAGTCATCTTCTGTTCAATGGCAGCTTACATGCTGGTTCGAACAAAGAAAAAAATCAGCAGCATTATCTTTATGGCATTCGTAGCGGCAATGGTTATTCCGTTTCAATCCATCATGATTCCACTTGTAAAAGTAGCAGGAAACTTAAATCTGTTAAACAGCATCTGGGGTATTGTGATCATGTATTTAGGCTTTGGTTCTGGTATGACGATTTTCTTATACCACGGATTTATTAAAGGAATTCCAGTTGAGCTAGAAGAAGCCGCAATCATCGACGGATGCTCACGTCTAGGCGTATTCTGGAGAATTGTGTTCCCGTTGTTAAAACCAATTACAGTAACCGTAGTTATCTTAAACAGCCTATGGATTTGGAATGACTTCTTACTTCCGTCTCTTGTTCTGCAAGATCCTGAGCTAAGAACGATTCCGCTTGCGACATTCTTCTTCTTTGGTCAGTATACAAAGCAGTGGGATTTAGCACTAGCAGCACTTGTGATCAGTATTATCCCGCTATTAATCTTCTTCTTTGCAATGCAAAAACACATTGTTAAAGGAATTACAAGCGGTTCAATTAAATAATAGAAACGGCAACAGGGCTGATTTTGATGCTGAGGCGTCAAAATCAGCAGCACATAGGGAGGAACGGAAAATGGCATTTAAAATGAAAAAATGGCCTTTAGCGGCAGGTGTTTTATCGGCTACGCTTTTATTTTCAACCGCGTGTTCAAACGAAAGCGCATCGGGTAATAAAAAAAGCGGCGGAGATCAAGTAGTAGTAGATGTATTCCAAGGAAAAGTAGAAATTGCTGATCAGCTAAAAGCTCTAACTGATCAATACACAAAAGAACATCCAAACGTAAAGTTTAATATCCAAACGGTTGGTGGAGGAGCTGACGGTGCAGCTGCTTTAAAAGCGCAGTTTGCGTCGGGGAATGCACCTGACCTTTTCACAAACGGGGGATATCAAGAGGCAAAAACGTGGAAAAATAAATTAGAAGATTTATCCGATCAGCCTTGGATTGATGACGCTTACGAAAACACACTTACACCAATGACGATGGACGGTAAAGTATATGGACAGCCAATCAGTCTTGAAGGCTATGGATTTACATATAACAAAAAACTGTTCAAAAAAGCAGGCATCAAAGAACTTCCAAAAACATATTCAGAATTAGAAGCAGCGGCTAAAAAGCTGAAAGCTGCCGGTATTACGCCATTTTCTATCGGCTACGGCGAGTGGTGGGTGCTTGGAAACCACGGCTTAAATATTCCATTTGCTAGTCAAAAAGATCCGGATGCATTTATTAAAGGGCTAAATGACGGCAGTACGAAAATCGCAGGAAACGAGCAGTTCAAACAGTATGTGAAGCTGCTTGATTTAACGGTAAAATACGGAAACAGAAATCCGTTAACGACGGACTACAACACGCAAGTAACGAAGTTTGCGAACGGTGAAGCAGCGATGATTCAGCAAGGAAACTGGATTCAGCCAATGCTTGATAAAATTACGCCGAACATGGATGTAGGCATTTTGCCTATGCCGTTAAGCGATGATGCAGCTGTATCTGACAAGCTTGCAATCGACGTTCCAAGCAATTGGGTTGTTCACAAGCAAGCGCCAGCGGCAGATAAAAAAGCAGCCAAAGATTTCTTAAACTGGATGGTTACATCTAAAGAAGGTCAAAAAGCGTTAGTAGAAGACTTTAAGTACATTCCAGCCTTTAAGTCAATCGAAGCAAAAGACATCGGTCCTTTAGGCGAAGAACTTCTTAAATATTCTAAGGATCAAAAAACGATTCCTTGGGAATGGACAAAATTCCCTGAAGGCGTAACGCAAAAATTTGGAGCGGATGTACAAGAATACATCGGCGGCCAAACATCTGAAGATGAGCTGTTAAAATCATTAGATAAAAGATGGGCTGAGTTGAAGTAATGAAAAAGACAACCTTGGGGTTGTCTTTTTTGTAAGTGCATAAACTGGCAATATAGCTGTATTTATCTAAAAAAATAAAAGGCGGCAGAATTCATGTATTCTGCCGCTTTCTGCGTTATCATTTAACTTCTTGGCCAAAGCATAACGGCTACGCCAAGTAGACACACAAGTCCGCCAATCCAATCATATGTATCGGGCATTTTTTTATCAACCCACCACGCCCAAAACAGGCTTAAAACAATAAAAATACCGCCGTAAGCTGCATATACACGTCCAAAGTCCGGGAACGACTGCCACGTAGCAATGACGCCGTACAGCACCAAAGCAATACCGCCCAGAAGTCCTAACCAGCTTGATGCTCCTTCGCGCAGCCACTGCCAAATCAGATAGCCTCCGCCAATTTCAGCAAGACCTGCTAAAATAAAAAGAAAAATTGCTTTAATCATAAACTATACTCCTTATATCATCATTCCATCTCTTTATTCTATCTTACTTTCTTAGTTTGATAAATCATTCGTTTGCTTTAAATAAGTACACTGGAAAGCATTCCTTTATCAATTTGTCTTCAAACCTGCTAAACTATTAATAGTATGAGTTTATGTAAAATGTTTGTACGAGTACAAAGAGTCATCCAATTATTGAGGCTCAGCACACTTTTACAAAAGGTAGAAGTTAGCAGGAAATTGACTATTTAAAAGAATAAAACGTTTAACAGTATAAAGCAGTAAAAAGAATGCAGATATAGGGGTTTGGTAAAATGAGTTTAGATCATAAGGTAATACGCATTGAGCTGCCTACGCCATTTCCAATTGGACCAGTGAATGTGTTTTTATTAAAAGCAGACAAGTTAACGTTAATTGATGCAGGTATGAAAACCAAAGAAGCGTGGAATGTTTTTGAAGAGGCGCTTCGTAAAGAAGGATATAAAGTAACAGACATTGAACAAGTGATTCTTACTCATCAGCATCCGGATCACACTGGATTTTTAGAATGGCTGCCGAGTGATATACCGGTTTACGGTCATAAGCTTGTGGAGCCTTGGATTTACCAAGATGAAGAGTTTGTTCAGCAGCATAATGAGTTATACCGTAATTTCCTTATGGAGTTTGGAGTCAGTGATGATGTAATGGATACATGGCTTCGTAAAGCAACGGCTGCAATTCAAGTATATTCACCTAAAGGACAGAAGCTAGCAGGGTATTTGAAAGAAGGAGATACACTTCCGTATGCCAGTGATTGGGAAGTGATTGAAACGCCGGGACATTCCTTGAGTCAGCTGATGTTTTACAATCGAAAAGAAAAAGTCGCGTTTGGCGGAGATCATATTTTGCCAAAAGTACCGTCAAATCCATATTTAGAGCCAACCATTCAAAATCCTAAGCCAACGCCGCTATTGGACTACTTGGCGTCTCTTGAAAAAACGTTAAACTACGACATTGATTTGATCTACAGCGGACATGGTGAACCGCTTGGTGACATTCATTCTTTAATTATGGAACGTATTCAAAAGCAGCATAAATGGGCCCTGCGCGTGTTACAAGTAATGGGTGAAGGAAAAAAAACAACGCTTGAAGTCAGCGCAGCTTTTTTCCCGGATATGTATCAAAAAGCACCGGACTTTATTTTCTCAGAAGTGTACGGCCAGCTTACGTATTTAGAGAAAGAAGGATACGTTGAATTAACAAAAAATCAAGATGGCGTCTTGCTGTGGGAAACTACACGTGTGCTTGCTCCTCAGTCATAACATAAAAAACCAGCTTCTATAAAGAAGCTGGTTTTTATGCTTATAGTGAATGCAAGCGCTCAATGCGTTTTTCAAGCGGCGGGTGAGTAGAGAATAAGCGTGAGAACTTTTCTTTGCCGCTAATTTTAAAAGCAGCAATTGATTTTTGACGGTCATCTACTAATGAAGTAGTATGACGAAGCGATTCTAACGCATAAATCATTTTTTCTTTACCACCGAGTTTAGCTGCAAGCGCATCGGCTTTGAATTCACGTCTTCTTGAATGCCAGAAGATAATTGGGCTGCTTAAGATACTAAAGAGAATCTCAAATACAATCGATGTAAGGAAATAAACAACCATCGCAAACTCTTCTCGCACAAAGTTTGACACCGCTTTGGCTACTAAACGAGAGAAGAAAATAACGAATGTATTTAATACTCCTTGCAGAAGCGTAGTTGTGACCATATCCCCGCTTTTAATATGCGCTATTTCGTGAGCGATAACGCCGCTGATCGCATCGCGGTCCATTCGTTCAAGCATTCCGCTTGAAACGGCAACAAGCGAGCGTCTTTTACTTGGCCCAGTTGCAAAAGCGTTAACTTCCGCTGAATGATAAATTCCGACCTGAGGCATTTTTCTTAATCCTGCAACAGATGCAAGTCGATGCGTTTCTTCTAAAACAAATCGTTCATATTCACCTTGAGGAGAACGTTCATCAATAACTTGAACACCCATCATCCACTTTGCCATCACGCGTGACATCATAAGAGAAATAATCGCGCCGCTGAAGCCGGCAATTACGCTAAATGCCAGCAGGCCGCCGTAACCGCTGCTTCCCATATAGCTTTGAACACCTAATAAAGATGTAATCGTTGTGATTGTGATTAATACTAAAATATTAACGAAAATAAACAGTGAAATTCGTTTTAGCACAAGTCTTCCTCCTTTAACTAATACGTGCATGATAGGTATACGGTTAGTAGAGAAGAAAGGTTTCATTTATTTATTCAAATTTACTAAAAAGATTACTATGTTAAGTGGTTTAATGAAAAAAAGTAAATAAATGGTTGATCGTTTACCATAAATAGTTTATTATGAGTGATATAAAGCTATCTTGTCTTGCAAGGTAGCTTTACTTTAAAAATGTATCTTGTATAACAAGATAGTGAAAAGGAAGAAATCAATATGTCTTTGAGAAGTCAATTGTTAAAAGGAATTTTAGAAGGGTGTATCTTATCAATCATTCAAAAAGAAACGGTTTATGGCTATGAGCTATCCCAGAAGCTTCAACAATATGGATTAAATGATGTGAGTGAAGGTTCGATTTACCCAATTTTACTACGTCTTCAAAAGGAGGGATTAATAAAGGGAGAAATGAAAGCATCGCCTTCGGGTCCTAAACGAAAGTACTATCATCTTACGGCATCTGGTGAGAGCGCATTATGTGAAATCCAAGAGGAATGGATCAACATTCAAAACCCTGTAGATAAATTGTTGAATAGGAGTTTTTAAGATGAACGCTAAGGAATTAATTAAATTAAATAATAAGAAGCGAAAAGAGCTGACCAAGGAAAATGAAGAGTACTATGATAATATGCTTGTTTACATTCGAACGAGTGTGTCAGTTTCTGAACAGCAGGCTGAAGAATTATTGATGGAGCTTTTAGATCACCTTATTGACGCACAAGCGGAAGGGAAGCGTGCTGAAGAGGTGTTTGGAGAAAACCTTAAGACGTACTGTGATGAAATGATTAAACAGTTACCTAAAGAACCCTTAAAAAGCACTGCTTTTTTTATAAGCTTTTTATTGTTACAGCTAGCAAGCTTGATGGCTATAGTAAGCGGGATAGGAAATATCGTTGTACATTATGTTAAGGATAGCAGCCAGACTGTTTATATCGGAACAGCAATCGTCACTTTTGTTATTGTTGCAGCTATTATTTCTCTTGATGTTTTTCTGCTTTTAAAATGGATACAAAAATCTGTTTACAAAATTTCGAATAAGATTAAGGACTTTTTTCTACTCTTTGTCTTAATTTTTATTTCTCTTGCCGGGATGGTTTTTTTACCAAAGCTTATTCCACCTTTTGGGTATGTAATAGAAGTTGGAGGTTTCTTATATTTAGCTGCTGGTGCCGTAACACTCATCGTTTTAAGGTGGTTAAATAGTAAATATCAAATTACAAAATGAGATATAGGAAGCAGCGAAATGTATTGTTTAGTCTATAATCAAGAGCATTTTTAAAGAAATTTCATAATTTACGTCTATCTTGGGACAAGACATACTAAAATAATTAAAAAGGTGTTCAACGCATGAACACCTTTTTGGTAACACCATTTAAAAATTACTAACTTTAGTACGTTTAAAAATTAACCTTAGGTTCTGTACCTAATTTAATGCGTTTGAAGTTTTTAATATGCTTCCATGTAATAAAAACAAAAATAACGGCTGCAAATACCATCAATACTACATCACCTATATAGAGTGATACCAAAAAGGCAACCAATGCCCCAATAGGTGAAGACAAGGATACGTATTTAGAAATTTTGAGAGAAATTAAAAAAGCTAGAATCCCTAGAATGAAAGCTAATGGTGAAAATGCAAGGAATACACCAGCGGCAGTCGCTACAGATTTTCCTCCTTTAAACTTTGCAAAAATCGGATAGCTATGTCCAAGAATAGCAATAAATCCAGGGACAAGCATATGCAAGTGACTATTCATCATAAGCGGTAAACAGACAGCTAGCGAGCCTT
This sequence comes from Priestia sp. YIM B13486, assembly GCF_042787865.1. Lineage (NCBI taxonomy): Bacteria > Bacillati > Bacillota > Bacilli > Caryophanales > Bacillaceae > Priestia > Priestia sp. YIM B13486. Next base: position 672,281 of record NZ_JBHZOZ010000003.1, read on the forward strand.
TTGCTATATCGCCGATCAACACTATAATACCTGCTTTCTTTCCTAAAGTACGAAAGGTATTAGTGGCTCCTAAGTTACCGCTTCCGTGCTTGCGAACATCGGTTTTGTAAAAGCCCTTTCCAATCACTAAAGCAAAAGGAATGGACCCAATTAAATAAGCTAATAAGATAATTATAGCGTTTGTTAATACGTTCATTGTTGGCACCTCAAATTGTGTTGTTATTATTTATTTTATAGCAAGATATCAAGAGTAAAGTTTATTTTGTTTCTGAACACTTCTATTAGTATGTATTACTTCCCAGCGAGTAAATTGCGGCCTCTTAATAGTGGAAGATAGCCTTTTATATCTCTACAAAAGATAAACGCGGTAAAAGCAGTCTTTTGTATGGATAGAGGGTGCTAGCTGTTTCGGTAGAGCATTTGTAGATTCAACTATATTTTTAGCGGAACAGCTTCATGACTTTATGTTAAGATATTTTTGGATTTTCAAGCCTTCCTACGTATTAGGACGAATCCATATGTCCATTATAAATATGGAAAAAAAGAAAAGAGGATAGGCGGAAAGGCAAAAATAAAAAAACTTGCTACAACAACAGCAAAGTTTTTTGCGCATCAGCCGTTCTGATTTTTTCTACAAAAATAAAAACTTGTAATACAATTTTTAAAATATAACATAAATGTTTAAGGATTAAAAGATATTTTGGGTATATTGTATTAGAAGAAATGTGTTTTAATATTTTTTTATAAAAAACAAGACAAAGAAATTAACAAATCAAAAGAAATATAATAAAATGTAAAACGGTGTTTCGAAATATTAACTTCTTAAAGTTGAAAGGGGTCCTGCACTTGTTGTGGACAGATATCAAAGAACGAGAAGTAGTTATGTACAAAAACTGCCAGGCGAAAATTTTAGAAAAAAAGGTGCCGAATAAAATAGTCGTGCGCAATCTAGAATTCCCGGAAAAAGGTGATTGGATATCAGCCGAGCTTGATTTTGAAGCTGTTGAAAAATTTGAGAAGAGTCGAGAACACTAATACGAAAAACATTTTATAATACTTCTATTTGTTATATAAGAAAAAGCCGAGCTTACATTTTGAGTTCGGCTTTTTTGTTTATGTTTAATTCGTTCTCTTCACGAAGAGCTGCTCGTTATTAAATGTAAAACCACGTCTTTTTCCTCTCATTCATTTTCCACTATTACACTAGCCCCGTATAAAAACGTATCTTTATACGGGACTATCGATTTATTTTTAGTACACGTATTTTTGCCGCTTTTTTCATATACAACTGTTCAGAAACAAAACCTCTGTGCATACATTGAAGACAAAGGGGGAGGATACATTGGGAAAAACAAGTCGTATATTGAAATGGGTCAGCGGAGGATTAGAGGCTCTTTGGGGGATTCCCCTCCTAGGCGGCACCTTGGTTATAAGCCTAGCCTACACGCCGCTTATTCTAATGCTCGCATTGCACGTCGTAGGTTTAGTATTTGCGATTAAAACAAACAAAGTTCGGACAGGGCATATCATGGGAATTGTCTGTTCTGCTATTGCGTGGATTCCAATTGTCGGCATGATTATGCATATTTTAACGGCTATTTTCTTACTTATAGAAGCAGCCAAAGATAACGAGCCATCTGAAGACGCAGCATAAAAGAAAAGCCGCCTGATTTTTAGGTGGTTTTTTGTATTTAATACCACAGACTTGGAGGCTATATTGTTTTGGAAAATCCTTTTTATGTTAGGATATTAGAAGTATTTTCTAAAAAAGGGGGTAAACATAATAGGCAAAGCCAATCGAAAAAACAAAAGACTTTTTACAGCAGGACTCATATTAGTCGCTCTTGTAAGCTTTATATTTTTACTATGGAGTAAAGGATGGGTAATTCCTAATGCGATAAGTGCCAACCGCTATGATGTAAAAGGCGTAGACGTATCTTCTTATCAAGGGGAGATTGATTGGAGTGTGCTGAGTAAACAAGATATTCAGTTTGCTTTTATCAAAGCAACGGAAGGAAGTTCATTTCAAGATCCTTTATTTAAACAAAACTGGGAACAAGCAAATCGGAAAAACATGCGGATCGGAGCTTATCACTTTTTTAGCTACGATAGCAAAGGTTCCACACAAGCGGCTAATTTTATCAAAGCGGTCTCTCTTAAAAATAATGATTTGCCTCCAGTGATTGATGTAGAATTTTACGGAGATAAAAAACAAAGCCTGCCGTCTCAGAAACATGTATACAAGGAGCTTTCTAGCATGATTAAACATCTTGAATCTCATTATGACAAGCGCGTCATTCTTTATACGACGCCTAAAGCGTATAACTTGTATATTAAAAACAGATATCCTGAGTGTGATATTTGGATTCGCGATGTTGTGAAAAAGCCTACTCTTGAAGAACAGAAGAAATGGGCGTTTTGGCAGTATACGGACAAAGGGCGGTTAAGCGGCTATAAAGGTAAAGAAACGTTTATTGATGTAAATGTGTTTAACGGAAATCAAGCAGAATTTGAAAAATACTAGTTTACTAGAAAGGTAAGAGATGGAGGAAAAAATAATGCCTACTTATAACAAGCTAGTGCGAGATAAAATTCCCACGATTATTGAACAAAGCGGAAAAACCTTCAAATCACGCGTGCTCCAGCGAGAGGAATATCAACATGAGCTGACGAAAAAGGCAAAAGAAGAACTTCAAGAGTACGTAGAAGCCCAAACGCATCAGGAGGCAATTGAAGAGCTCGCGGATTTACTGGAAGTTATGCAGGCGCTAGCAGCTGTGCACGGGGCCACGCCAGAACAACTTGAGAAAGTGCGTGAAGAGAAGGCCAGGGAGCGCGGGAAGTTTGATGATCGGATTTATTTAGTGGAAACAGAAGAAGTGTAGACCCGTGTTTTGTTATCTTAAATTGGTCACCGTCCTTCCTTAGTATTTCTCTTTTCAACCCAGTTACAAAATCCCCTCTTGAAATTTTGTTCACCAAACAAGTAAACTAAAGACATAAGTTTGGTAAAATTGGGATAAGAAATTCATGAGGTAGGGGAGAACAAGTCGATGGAGATGGATCAAGAGAAATTTAATAAAGTGATTGAAGCGGCAAGGATGTATTATATTCTTGATTATAATCAAAGTGAAATTGCAAAAAAGCTTGGTGTATCAAGGCCTACGGTTTCTCGATTGCTGCAGACAGCAAAAGAAGAAGGCATTGTTCAAATTAAAATTGTGGATTCATCTATCAATAGTGAAAAATTGTCTTCTCAACTTGAACAAAAATTCAATTTAAAAAAAGCAATCGTCACACCGGTGCCTCAATATGAAAATCACATTATTAAAAGTCATCTAGGCGTGGCAGCAGCTGACTATCTCTATGACATCGTAAAAGACGGAGATATTATTGGGGTGACGTGGGGAACAACTCTTTATCAAGTGGCCATCGATTTAAAACAAAAGTATGTGAATGACGTGCAGGTTGTGCAGTTAAAAGGCGGAGTAAGCCATTCGGAAACGAGCACGTATGCTTCTGAAATTATGTACTTATTTGGAAAGGCATACAATACGCCTCCTATGCATCTTCCTTTGCCTGTAATTGTCGATCACGTGGTAGTCAAAAAAGCAATGGAAACGGATCGTCATATTAAGCGCATTTTAGATTTAGGCAAACAAGCCAATATTGCCGTCTTTACTACGGGACCCATTAAAACCGATTCGCTGCTTTTTCAGCTTGGCTACTTTTCCGAGCAAGATGTAGAGATGATTTCTTCGCGAGCCGTAGGAGACATTTGTTCACGCTTTTTTGATAAAGATGGACAAATTTGCAATGAAAGCCTGGATGAACGGACGCTAGGACTTGATTTGGAGGAACTGAAGAAGAAAGAGTACGCGATTTTAGTAGCGGGCGGGGATCAGAAAATTGACAGCATTTACGGAGCACTGCAAGGGAAATTTGCAAATGTGCTCGTTACTGATCAGTTCACTGCGCGCTTTTTGTTAGATAAACAAGAGTAAGGGAGATGAAGACGCTGTTTTTTCAAGAGCAAAAGCTTCATCGTATTGAAATAGTAGAAGATATTGTATCTTATTCGGCGTCATCTCTGCAGGCACAGAGAAACCGGTATCCTTTTCAACCAGACGTTTCAAAAGACGGAATGATTGCCAAAGGAACCACGGGCTACATCATTAAACAGTGGGGAAGAATTTACTTTTCTCCTGATGCTAATCAAAAAGGAATTGAACAATTTACACCCCCTGATCAGCCATATGTATTAATTCCTTATAAAAAGGTAAAGAATAAGTACCGAATCATGTTGTCATTTGTGATAAAAGCTGAAAAATAAGGGAAGACTTCCGAATGCGGAAGTCTTTTTTTATTCACTAAAACAGCAGTTATAAATATTTTTGAACAAATGTAAATATATCTGTTTACAATTGTTCAAAGCTATTATATAGTAAGGGTGTAAGTTGTTGAAAACGTTTTAGTGGATGCACAATATGCAGATACTTTTAGGGGGAAAACGTCATGAGAATGGTTGACTTAATTGAAAAAAAACGTAATGGACATGAATTAAATAAAGCAGAAATCGATTTTATTATCGAAGGTTATACAAAAGGGGATTTACCTGATTATCAGCTATCGGCATTTGCGATGGCAATTTACTTTCAAGGAATGACGCAGGAAGAACGCGTAAATTTAACGCAAGCAATGGTTGAATCAGGCGATCAAATCGACTTATCAAAAATTGAAGGTATTAAAGTAGACAAACACAGCACAGGCGGCGTAGGTGATACAACAACACTTGTATTAGGACCTTTAGTAGCTGCGGTTGATGTACCGGTTGCTAAAATGTCTGGCCGCGGCTTAGGACACACTGGCGGTACGATTGATAAACTTGAAGCAGTGCCTGGCTTCCACGTTGAAATTACAAACGAAGAATTCATTCGTTTAGTAAATACAAATAAAATTGCCGTTATAGGTCAAAGCGGAGACTTAACGCCAGCGGATAAAAAACTTTATGCGCTTCGTGATGTAACAGCAACGGTTGATTCGATTCCGTTAATTGCAAGCTCAATTATGAGTAAGAAAATTGCAGCTGGAGCAGATGCCATTTGCCTGGATGTAAAAACTGGGAACGGCGCGTTTATGAAAAAGCTTGAAGACGCTGAAGAATTAGCAAAAGCAATGGTTGAAATCGGAAAAGGCGTAGGCCGAAACACAAAAGCCATCATTTCAGATATGAGCCAGCCTCTAGGTTTTGCGGTTGGTAATGCGCTTGAAGTGAAAGAAGCGATCGACACGTTAAAAGGCCAAGGTCCTGAAGATTTAACGGAGCTTTGCTTAACATTAGGAAGTCACATGGTTGTACTTGCTGAAAAAGCAAACAGCTTAGATGAAGCGCGTGCAATGCTTCAAGAAGTAATTAAAAACGGAAAAGCATTAGAATCATTTAAAACATTCTTAAGCGCACAAGGCGGAGACGCTTCTGTGGCAGACGATCCGTCTAAATTACCGGATGCAGCGCACAAAATTGAAGTGCCAGCAAAAGAAGATGGCTACATTTCAGAAATCGTTGCAGAAAAAATCGGCGTAGCAGCAATGAAGCTAGGTGCAGGACGTGCAACAAAAGAATCTGAAATCGACTTAGCAGTTGGTATCATGCTTAATAAAAAAGTTGGAGACCAAGTGAAAAAAGGCGATTCTCTTGTTACAATCCACAGCAACAGCGAAGATGTACAGGAAGTAATGGATATCGTTTATGATTCTTACAGCACGGTCGCTGAAAAAGTGGAAGCTCCAACGTTAATTTATAAAGAAATTCATTAAGAGACAGAGAGGAAGAACAAAATGAGTCAAAACATTACGGGTATTATTGATCATACATTATTAAAAGCAGATGCAACAGAAGAGCAAATTACGGTTTTAGCACAAGAAGCAAAAGAATATTCGTTCGCTTCAGTTTGCGTAAATCCAACGTGGGTAAAAAAAGCAGCTGAATTATTAAAAGATGCTCCAGAAGTGAAGGTATGTACGGTAATCGGTTTCCCTCTTGGAGCTACTACTTCAGCAGTAAAAGCATTCGAAACAACAAATGCAATCGAAAACGGTGCAGATGAAGTAGATATGGTAATCAACATCGGCGCGTTAAAAGATAAAAACTATGACTTAGTGCAAAGCGACATTCAAGCAGTAGTAGATGCTGCAAAAGGCAAAGCGCTAGTAAAAGTAATTATTGAAACAGCTCTTTTAACAGACGAAGAAAAAGCAAAAGTTTCTGAGCTAGCTGTAAAAGCTGGAGCTGATTTTGTTAAAACGTCAACGGGCTTTTCTACAGGAGGCGCAACGGTAGAAGACGTAGCGCTTATGAGAAAAACGGTTGGACCAGATGTAGGTGTAAAAGCTTCTGGAGGCGTTCGAGGCTTAGAAGATGCAAAAGCAATGATTGAAGCTGGTGCAACACGTATTGGTGCAAGCTCTGGCGTATCAATTGCAAAAGGTCAATTAAGCAACTCTGATTATTAATAAATGACAGCAGGTTAGTACTAACTAACCTGCTGTAAACTAAGCAAAGGATGATGACTGTGGAGCCAAAACAATTAATAGATGAAGCAATCGCAGCAAGCAAACAAGCACATGTACCATATTCTCACTTCCATGTTGGTGCAGCTCTTTTAACAACCGATGGGAAGATTTATCGTGGATGCAATATTGAAAACGCTTCCTATGGATTGACGAACTGTGCTGAGCGAACGGCAATCTTTAAAGCTGTTTCAGAAGGGGACAAACAGTTTTCAGCTATTGCAGTTGTAGGAGATACGGACGGACCAATTTCTCCTTGCGGCGCATGCAGACAAGTATTAGCTGAGTTCTGTGATGATCACACACAAATTATCTTAGCAAACCTAAAAGGAGATTTTGTGATTACCAACATCAACGAAATCTTACCGGGCTATTTTTCATCAAAAGACTTACAAAAATAAGTAAGCAGTGGAGGATACTATGAAATATTTAATTGGCATCTTAGGGTTACTCGTTGTCTTTGGATTAGCGTATCTTGCAAGTAATAACCGTAAAGAAATCAAATATAAACCAATCGTTATTATGGTTGTGATTCAAGTTCTTTTATCAGCTTTACTTCTTAACACAAAGTTTGGTTTGATTATTATCAATGCGATTGCCAGCGTTTTTGGAAAGCTGCTTTCATACGCAAACCAAGGAGTAGAGTTCGTATTTGGAGGCATTGCGAATAAAGGATCAATGCCGTTTTTCTTAAACGTGCTACTTCCGATCGTTTTTATCTCTGTCTTGATTGGGATTTTACAGCACTTTAAAATCCTTCCGTTCATTATGAAATGGATTGGCTTAGTTCTCAGCAAGATTAACGGAATGGGAAAATTAGAGTCTTATAACGCAGTAGCTTCCGCGATTGTAGGTCAGTCAGAAGTATTCATTACTGTTAAAAAGCAACTAGACAAACTGCCGCCAAATCGTTTATATACGCTTTGTGCATCAGCTATGTCGACTGTTTCAATGTCAATTGTCGGTGCTTATATGACAATGATTGAACCAAAATACGTAGTAACAGCAATCGTTATTAACTTATTTGGCGGATTTATTATTTCTTCTATCATTAACCCTTACACAGTAACGGATCAAGAAGATATTTTAGAGGTACAAACAGGTCATAAGCAAACGTTCTTCGAAATGCTTGGCGAATACATTATGGATGGATTTAAAGTAGCGATTATCGTAGGTGCGATGCTAATTGGTTTCGTTGCGCTGATGGCTGCGATTGATAACGTGTTTGAAATGTTATTTGGTCTATCGTTCCAGCATCTTCTTGGCTATGTGTTTGCACCGTTTGCATTCATCATGGGTGTTCCTGCTTCAGAAGTTGTGGCAGCGGGTGGAATTATGGCAACAAAACTTGTAACAAATGAATTTGTGGCAATGATGAGCCTATCGGATATGGCTTCAACATTCAGTGCTAAAACGCTTGGAATTGTATCTGTATTCTTAGTATCATTTGCTAACTTCTCATCAATTGGAATCGTGTCAGGAGCTGTTAAAGGCTTAAGCGAAAAGCAAGGAAATACAGTAGCGCGCTTTGGTCTTCGTTTACTGTACGGAGCTACGCTTGTAAGCGTACTGTCAGCAATTGTTGTCAGCTTCATTTTATAAGTGTAATAGAAACAGAAAGAAAAGCAGTTTCCTTTTCAAAAGGAATTGCTTTTTCTTTTTTACATGTAAACTACAACTCCGCACATCCTAAAGAAAAACATCGACGCAGAGGAGGACAAGAAAAGCTGGGGGCTTTTCTTACTGAAAAATGGATCAAATTGGACTGTTGCTGTCAGGTGCAGCTTTATTTTTAAACGGACTGATGCTGCTTGGAAAAGCAGATGAAAAAAACGTAGGCGTATTTAACTTATTTGTTGGAGCTTTTCAAGTTATTGTTCCGTTTTATTTAATTATTACGTCAGATCAAAGCAACTGGATTTTGTATGAAAGAACGGCAATCTTTTTATTTGGCCTTACGTATTTGTATGTAGGGGTGACTGTATTAAAGGGAATGCAGGGAACAGGACTTGGCTATTACTCGCTTTGGGTATCCATTATCGCTTTAGTGTACGTTACGGTTTCTCTTGTTCACTATCATGACGTAGTTAATGCCATTACATGGATTCTTTGGTCGTTTTTATGGTTTTTATTTTATGTGCTTAATACGAGCAAAAAAGATGTATCTGCATATGTGGGGAAAGTGGCGATTGTCCAGTCGTGGGTGACGTTGACGATTCCAGCGCTGTTTTCACTAACAGGCGTATGGGAAAATAAGGATATGTACAATATGTGGGGAATCGTGCTGGTGGCGTCCATCATTTATTTTGTATACGTAGGATATCGACTATTCTTTTCTCAGCCGCAAAAAATGATTTTGAAATAAAGTATTTGCAAAAAAATAGATAATAATGGTAAGATGTTAGAAATTAAATGCCGTGAAGAGAAAAGTAGACAGCGCGTATTCTTAGCAGAGAGCTCCGGAAGCTGAAAAGGAGCAAGAAAAACGCTGTTGAAACAAGCCTCTGAGCAGCGCATTGGATCTAACGTGATAGTGCGACGGCTGCTTCCGTTACAAAGCTAGAGTATAAGCGAAAGCCGTACTCGATAAGGTTTATATGGCGACATATGAACAAACTAGGGTGGCACCGCGATTCATAATCTCGCCCCTAAGACAAATGTCTTGGGGGTGGGATTTTTTTATTGATCGAAATCAATAGTGAAGCGGAGGCCTTTCTTTTATGAAAAATAAGCTGTTGTCTTGGAAATACCCGTGTTTATTACTGTTTGGAATTGGCATTAGCAATATCGGGGACTGGATTTATTTAATTGCTTTAAATGTCATGATGCTTGATATGACGAATTCGCCGCTTGCGGTTTCAGGGCTATACATGATAAAGCCGCTTGCTGCGCTATGTACAAATATATGGTCTGGAAGCTTAATTGACCGCATGAACAAACGGAAGCTTATGATGTTTTTAGATTGGACGCGCGCGGGGATTATTGCTTGCTTTCCGTTTTTCTCATCTATACTGATCATTTATGTGCTGGTATTTGTCATCAGTATGGCAAGTTCAATGTTTCGGCCAGCATCGATGGTTTATATCACAAAGCTTATTCCACGTAAAAAACGAAAAAGATTTAATTCGCTGCGCAGTTTGATTGACTCAGGCGGTTTTCTTATTGGGCCAGCCGCAGCAGGTGCGCTATTTATGATTGGAACGCCTGCGTTTGCCATTTATGCTACTGCTGCAGCGCTGGTATTGTCAGGAGTGGTTACTTTGTTTATGCCGGACCTGGATACAAAAACAGAAGTTAAAGAAAATAAGCTGTCTGTAAACACCATTCGAGAAGATTGGAAAGCGGTGTTTCGTTTCAGTAGAGCCAACAGATACATTATCACCATTTATGTATTATTCAGTTTCTTAATGGTCATGGCCACGGCAATTGATTCTCTTGAAGTTTCATTTGCAACAAAAGTCATTCCTTTGTCCGAAAGCGAATACGGATTTTTATTAAGCATAGCAGGAGCTGGCATTATGATTGGAGCAGTTGTGAATACACTGTTTGCTAAGAAGCTGTCGACGAACTTTCTCATAGGCGCCGGCAGTGTAGGGGTGTCGCTTGGTTATTTGCTGTATGCGTGTTCCTCTTCTTTTCAAACTATCGGAGCAGGATTTTTTAGCTTATCTTTTGCGTTAGCTTTTGCAAGTGCTGGTTTTCAAACCTTTTATCAAAACAGTATTCCCGTTGACATGATGGGTCGAGTAGGAAGTATATATGGACTGCTTGAGTCATTTCTGATCATTATCATGACTTTTTTATGCGGCATGGCTGCGCACATCTTTTCGATTCAAGGAGCTGTAATTGGTGGAAGCCTCCTGATGCTTTTAAGTACAAGTGTGCTTGCTGTATTTACGCACATTATAGCCCACAAAAGCTTTGTTTTATATGAAAATTCATAAAAAATAACAGTCAACACTATTATCTTTTACAAAATAACATAACTAGAATTTAGTGAGGAAGATAGGATTTCTTTATATACAACGCTTTATTTAATTTTAATTCGAATATATTTATGCAAAATATTTTCTTTAAAATAAAAAACATATATTGGCCAAGGCAGTGTGTTGTCCTTTAAACCTCTTTTTATTGTTAATATTTGTATATCACTATTTAGTGTAAAAGCTAAATAAAGGTTTGATAATTCATCTTTAATAAACTCTTCCTCTATAACCTGTATTTTATACTGAAAGGCTTGGTGTTTGTTATGAGCGAAGGTACTTAAACTGTACTTGATTGTAATTAATACAACTGTAAAACAAGCAGTTAGTAATAGTGAATAAATAAGGAAATAATTAACTGATTCTTTGGACACAGCTAGTCGAAGCTGACCATTATGGAATAACAAAATGTTTAAGGTAAGCACATTTAACATGATGAGAGTAAAGCAAATTTTAATAAGGTTAATAGCTAATGTATTTGCATTTATTGAAAAATTAAAAATTTTAAATAAAAAAATTATAACTAAGGTTGAGATGACTAGTATTATGATATGAACTGAAATTAACATAAGTATTTTAAGTGAAGCGAAATAAATTGGAGATACTAATGATTTTTCTAATAAATACCCCAGAGAGATTAGTGCAAGTGAAACTATGAGAGAGGTAACAGCAGATTCTAAAAAACCCTCCCATACTTGTTTTTGTCTAGGTGTTAATAATCTTTCAATTTCACTTTTAAAAAGAAAGGTTATTGAAGATTTGAATATGCCAAATACTAATGCTATAAATCCAATTATAGTTGTGATGATTTGGGTTACCTGTTTAACGGTATCAAACAAAACCTGTTTCTCCTTTCATTTATTTATAATTATGTATGGAATAAGAATGTTTATTCTATCATTAAAAGAAAGGTAGAAAAATATAGAATTGATTCTAATTATATAATTGGTTAATTTTTACTATTAATCATTATCTATAAACTGTATCTTTATAACTAATAATTTTGGTGAAAATAGTATTTAAATAAAAAATTCGGCTTAATATAATAATTATTTCCTAATGAAGTGTATTATAATAACTATTGTGTTTTCCTTTAATAGGAAAACGTAAATTAATCGTTTCAGTACATTTTCTTATTTGGTTCCCACACGCTGCTGGGAAGTTCTTTTCGAAGAACAGGTGCAATATCATCTGCAAAGCGCTCTAGCTGTTCGCGCTGTTCTGCTTCGCTTAGACCGTCTACGCTGATGCTCAGCACTTCGTTTCCATAGGCATGGTGATAGTCTATTATTTTTTCAATGATTTGCTCAGGGCTTCCTACTAAAGCAGGACCATGTTGAACGATATCTTCTAGTGACGTGAACGGCGATTGATTATGTTTGGCTGCTTCTGTATTGCTAAAGGCGTTATAATACGGGCGATAGCGGCGAATCGCTTCTTCCGCTGTATTAGAAATATAGAGGCTGCTCGCCCCCGAACCGACGATGGCCTTGCGTGGGTCATGGCCATAATAAGCCAAACGTTCGCGGTAGTGGTCAATCAGCGCTTTATATTTAGCCTGAGGATGGAAGGAATTAGATGAAAATAGCGGCTCTCCGTATTTAGCCGCCAGTTCTGTAGACAGCGGACTTGACGCGCTTCCATGCCAAACAGGAATAGAAGTCTGCAACGGTCGTGGCTGAGTTGTAACGTTAGTTAAAGGCGGACGATAACGGCCGCTCCACGTGACATTTTCTTCTGTCCAAAGCTGTTTCAAAAGAGCGTATCTTTCAGCAAGAGACTCCCATTGTTCTTCTTCTGTAATGCCAAAAAGCGGATAATGACGCGGGTCATTGCCTTTTCCGATAATCAGTTCAAGGCGTCCACCCGACAGGTGATCAAGCGTTGCATAATCTTCAGCTACTCGTACAGGGTCTAAAATGCTTAGAACGGTAACAGTCGTAAGGAGACGGATGTGTGACGTTTTAGCCGCAATTGCACTTAAAACAACGGGAGGAGAAGAAGACAAAAAAGGAGCTCCGTGTCTTTCACCGACTCCGTAAGCATCAAAACCTAACTTTTCTGCCAGCACTGCTTGATTTAACACATGCTGAAACTTTTCTTGAGCAGTGAATGTTTCTCCAGTAACCGGGTTCGGGATGTTTTGAATAAGACTAAATAAAGCAAATTTCATACGCTTTACCTCCAAAAGATAAAATGGTGGACGACAATAAAAAAAGCAAACGTACACGCATTATCGTGTCCATTTGCCTCCAGTTGACTGGTAGATATGTAGTTTTATTGTTTTATTAGTTGTATCTTAAGCGGTAGATACCAAGCTGTCAAGATAATCTTTTTCTAAAAACCTACTTGATTTATCGGTTAACTAGTATTATGATGTGAATAATCTTACACGAAGTAAGCCCACTGGTTAACCAGAGGATCTTGAGGAAGCAGCTGCTTCCTCAAGATCCTCTTTTTATTACATAATATGGGAATTTAAGGGAGGAACGTATGAAAAAATATTGGCTGTTTTTACTTTCAATTGTAGTAGCTGTGAGCGTGGCAGGCTGCGGAACCAACGCATCTTCAAGTGCAGGAGAAAAGAAAGAAAAAGATGTTCAAACGATTGTTGTTGGAACGGGCACTCAGTTTCCTAATATTTGCTTTATTGATGATAAAGGCAAACTGACCGGCTATGATGTAGAAGTAGTAAGAGCAATCGACAAAGAGCTAAAGGATTATAAATTTGAATTTAAAACGATGGAATTTTCAAATCTGCTTCTCAGCTTAGAAAGTAATAAAATTGATATGATTGCTCATAACATGGCTCAGAACGCTGAGCGAAAGAAAAAGTTTTTATTTAATGATGAAACATATAATTATTCTCCGCTTTATGTAACAGTTCCTAAAAATCGAAATGATATTCATTCATTAAAAGATTTAGAAGGTAAAAAAATGATTGTAGGAGCTACAAGCAATGCGGCTGTCTATCTAGACAAATACAATCAAAAACACGGCAATAAAATCGATGTAGTTTACGCCGGTCAAGGTGCGGATGATGCCACAACTCAATTAAAAACAGGCCGGGCAGATGCTACGCTTGCGACACCATTTTCCATCGACTTTAGCAATCAAGCGCTGAAATTTCAGCAAAAAACGGTTGGAGATATCGTGATTAATTCAAAAGTATATTTTATGTTTAACAAAAAAGATGAAAAGTTAAAGTCGGAAGTCGATCAGGCGATTAAAAAGCTGAAAAAAGACGGTACATTAAAAAAACTCAGCACAAAATGGCTAGGAGAAGACTATACGGTGCAAAATTGACTATCGCAAAAAAGCAGCTGCCCATACAGCTGCTTTTTTTGTATGATATAAATCCAATAGATAGAAGAAACGATCTGCAAAGAAAACAAAAATTAGTGTATAGTAGAGCTATAAGTACTATAAAAGCAGGACCGCAGTAGGAGGCAATTCATTGATTACGGATTTACAGCGCGGAGATTTCTTTCAAAAAGGACATCGTTATCGCAGAAAACAAATTCATAAGCTTTATAAAGGACAGGAACAAAGCGAAATATCAACCCCGAAAGCGCATCCATGTATTTTTATTTTCACAAAAGAAAGCGGAAGTGAATACGGAACAGGACACGGGTGGAACAGAGATAAAACCGCTTTTTTCTATACAGGAGAAGGCCAAAGAGGATCGATGCAGCTCATTAAAGGCAATAAAGCGCTTCGTGAACATTTCTTATCAGGAAAAGCCGTTTACTTGTTTCACTACGTGGAGCCTGGAGTAGTAGAGTTCATTGATGAAGTGACGTATATTAATCATCAATTAGAAATCATGTGGGACTCAGACGGAGAGCTTCGTGAAGCTATTATTTTTGAACTTGAACGAAATCCTGTGATTGAGGAAAAAGCAGCAAAGCTGGATGTTTCACCTTATTCAACTGAACAGCTTCGCCATATAGCATTAGGAGAAGAAAAAAAGACAAGTATTTACGAACAAACGGCAGCTCTTAAACAATATGTTCACAAACGCGCAGCAGGTATTTGTGAAGCCTGCGGAGAAAGCGCGCCGTTTATCGCAAAAGATGGAAGCTCCTTTTTGCAAATGTACTATCTTTCAAAGCTTTCAGAGAGCGGACTCGCTAAGCCAAAGGACGCTGCGGCACTATGTCCCAACTGTTATAGTCGTCTACGCTACGGGAAAGATAGTGAAGTATATAAAGAAGAGCTGATTACTAAAATTAATGAAAAAGAAGCAGGAAAGAAAAATGAGTAATATCGTCTTTTTTCATTTTATAAAAAACCGTCTCTAGGCAGGGCAGCTGCCGAGGCGGATTTTTTGTATGTAGAATGACTTTAAAAAATAAAGGCAATAAAGCGTATAAAAATAATGGAAAAACAGATAATGAAAAACTGAAGCTTTCGTTTAGAAAATAGTAAAAGTTGGGGTGATGTGTTGTGGCAGACAAGTATGACTGTGTCATTATAGGTGGAGGAATTGCAGGACTTCAAGCCGCTATTCAGCTTGGAAGATATAAGCGCAGTGTATTGGTTATTGATTCAAACGATGGCCGTTCCAATCTTTGCAAAAATTATCAAAATATATTGGGATGGCCTGAGGGAATAAGCGGGCAAACTCTAAGAGAAACGGGAAGGCAGCAAGCAAAAAGCTACGGCATTCAATTTGCAGAAGAGCGTGTCCTTCAGTGTGAAAAAGAAATAGAAGGGTTTAACGTCATTACAAACTCTGCGAACTACGAAGCAGCTACTTTACTGTTTGCGACGGGAGTAGTAGATCGGATTCCGCCTGAACTTCAGCAAGAGCTATATCCGTGCATGGGAACAACCGTATATGTATGTCCCGACTGCGATGGGTATGAAGTAAATAATAGAAGGGTATTAGTACTAGGGTCAGGAAAAGCAGGAGCCAGTTTATCTCTTACGTTAACATATTGGACAAATGACATTACGTACATTAATCATGACAAAAAAGAAATTGGACCTTTAGCAGATACTTTGATGCAAAAGGGAATTACCTATAAAGAAGCGGCAATAAAAAAAGTCATAGCTGAAGCAGACATGTTAAAAGGAGTCATCCTCGAAAACAATGAATTTATCTATGGAGAAAGAGGTTTTTTAGCGTTCGGAGGAAATAAAGTTCGAACAGAATTAGCGCATGAGCTCGGAGCAGAACTTCTAGAAAATCAGCACATTATCGTAAATCCGCGTACAAAAGAAACAAATGTCTCAAACGTGTGGGCAGCAGGAGACATTGTAGCTCATTCTGAACAAGTGACGGTAGCGATGGGAGAAGGTTTACAAGCCGCTATTTGGATACACAAACGCTTGTTAGAGCCTTATGAAAAATAATTGTTTTTTATCCGTTTCTGCACACGCTACATTCTGAGTGGGAAAAGTCGATTTTTAATGTTTTTTGTAATAAAACTCTGTACAGTATTCTGTGTTCAATAACCTTTCTTATTCTATTTTATATTACAATCGAATAAGAGAAAAATAAGAAAGAGTGATAATAGGTGTTTATTGGATATGCACGTGTATCAACAGGATTATAAAAATAAAAGGTATTTTCTACAAATAGAAAATACCCCCCGTGCAAAAACGAATAGAAGAAAGTATTAGAGCTTTTGATTTACGAAAAGTTGGATTTATTGTAAATGAATTGGCTAAAAACTCCAAATCTGACGTTAGTAAATATTCTGCACGTTCATTTGCCCAAGCCATAGCAACAGGACATATGAGAAGACAGGCAATGGTTAGCAGTGACTACGCAATAAAAGTAACAAATCTTCTAACACATAACTCCTTAGATTCCTCAACAAAGGAAAGGGTAAGGCAATTAAAGATAATAGATGAATTGTTAGAATCGCCAAGCTGATAATCAACAATAAGAAACAAGAACACTATGTTTTATTCAATATAGTGTTTTTCTTTATTCAAAAAATCAACAATAAAGTTTAACAGAGCCTTATAAAACTATTATTTTTATAAATTAGTTTGTTATTTTACTTCTTTACATAGAAGATGTGATCTTTTTATTTTTAATAAATTGTATCTTATTTAAAGTATATTAACATTAGATACTTTATTATTTACTTAATGTAACGTACTTTCTGAAAAGATAGGAAGGTAATAAAAGTAATGACCATCTTTTGAAATAAATGGGTATGATATATAATAAATCTTTAATCAAAACATTTTGAAAGGAAATGTAATATGATAATTTCTAAGTCACGTAAAAAACATAAAGTGAAGCATCTGGAACCTGCAAGTATCTTATTCGTGGGGTTTTTAGGATTAATATTGCTCGGCACCAGCTTATTAATGATTCCTGCTGCTACAAGCGATAGACATCATCTAAGCTTTATTGATGCTCTTTTTGAAGCCACTTCTGCTGTATGTGTAACAGGCCTAGCCGTGGTAGATACGGGGACAACATTTACTTTATTTGGACAGCTCATTTTGCTTGTGCTCATTCAAGTTGGTGGCTGGGGATTCATGACTATTGGTATACTCATGTTTATTGTACTAGGTAAAAAAATAGGATTACAACAAAGATTAATACTTAAGGAATCTCTAAATGCTTTTTCGCTACAAGGCGTTATTGCATTAGTCCAACGTGTTGTGCTAATTACATTGGCTGTGGAAGGTATAGGAGCGCTTATCCTAGCTATTCGTTGGTCCCAAGAAATGAGCTGGGGAAAGGCTATTTATTATGGCATATTCCATTCTATCTCTGCTTTTAATAATGCAGGATTTGGTTTGGAACCAGATAATTTAAGCAAATGGGTAGGAGATCCAACCGTAAATATTATGATTACGTTACTTTTCATAATAGGAGGGACTGGATTTTTTGTCATTGCAGACATTTTTCAGAAACGAAACATAAGAAAGTTTTCTCTTCACACTAAAATTGTATTAGTTTCAACTATCCTACTAAATGTCGTGAGTACACTCATTATTTTTACTCTAGAATATCATAACTCTCATACTTTAGGTCAATTAAGCATGGGGGATAAATGGTGGGCAGCTTACTTTCAGGGTGTAGTTCCTCGTACTGCTGGTTTTAATACCTTGGATATCGGGGCGCTCACATTGCCTTCGAAAGTGTATATGATGGGTCTTATGTTTATTGGAGCGGCTCCAGGTTCAACAGGCGGTGGAATTAAAATAACTACGTTTGTCTTAATATTGTTTGCTTTATGGTCAGTATTGACAAATAAAGAAGAGATTAATGTTTTTCGACGCCGAATTCCTAAATCGCTTGTGTATAGAGCTTTTTCTATTGCTACTTCTGGCATTATTTTTGTTTCTATTATTTTCTTTCTACTCACAATCACAGAAAAAGGTATAGACATGTCTACCCTTTTGTTTGAAACGTTCTCTGCTTCTGGAACAGTTGGATTAAGTGCTAACTTTACAGGAGATTTAAGTCCTATAGGTCGAATTCTGATTACAATTATGATGTTTATTGGCAGAGTGGGACCTCTTACCATTGGCTTTGTACTTGCGATTCGTTCAAACAAACAATCTAAAATTAGGTATGCAGAAGAAAAGATTCTTATTGGTTAAAAATTTATTTTAAATATATAATTTGGTCAACATATTCATGATTTAGGCACAAGTAGCCTAAACCACGAATATCTCTTTTTATTATGAACAAACTACTCAAGGTGCTGAGAATTATCTTCGCTCTAAATCTCATTAACCTGTAGAAAAACTCCCTATTTATTGGAGGGAGTTTTTTCTAATTTTAAACTGTATATGATTTTAGTTAACATAAAACGTATTATCGGAAATCATTTACGGCTTCATAAAAAAACAAGTCTCTCTCTATTGGGGAAAGACTTGTTTTGTATCGTTATAGTTTATTTATAGTTAAAAGTTCAGTGGCTGCAGGAACAAAGCGAAATGTTGTATCTGTCGTTTTAACTATTGTATTTTCATCATTTAAAGCTTCCAATAATTCATCTAAATAAGGATATCGTTCATTTTTAAATCCTACTAACGGATAAATTCTAATCATACCGCCTTTTTTAGTTACTCGAATCATTTCTTGAATGGCACGTAAATGAAACTCAAGATCAAATTGCTCTTGATAAAGAAATAAGAAATGATTACATAACACAAGCGAGAATGTCCCATCATCAAAAGGTAAATTCGGTAAAGTTCCAGCAACAAAACGTTTTTCTATAGAATTTTCTTTATAGTGATTTAAAAAGGTTTTAAAAGCATCTTCTCTTATCTTATCGTGTTCTTCCAGGTTCTTATAAGAATCCCAAGAGAAGTACGACATATTTTTGGCCAGTTTTTCGGTGGCTTCTTTCATTTCCTTCTGTCCATGTAAGGTCATTTGCTCAACTGTTAAATCATAGAGAGGATCTACAGCAACAGCATCATAGCCTCTTTCGTTAGCTTCTGCTATAAATGAAGAAGCTCCAGCTGCAACATCTAAGATTTTACCTTTCTTAAGAAAGTTGTCTTCTAGCAAAAACATCTTTTCGTATTCCCCATAAGACCTACATGTCATGGCTACTCCAACTTGCTCATAAAACTCTGCTTTACTCATCTCAACTCATCTCTCCTTTACTCAACTCTGCTAAAACTAGAAGTTAGAAAAATCTAACAATTATAATTCTACCTTTTACTTTTTCTATTTTCAATAGTAACTTTGTGCATACAATATGCACTTGTAGTTAACATAATCAAAATTCTAGGCACTCTTAACGACCAAATATTAAACCTATGATAGCCGCAACTAACATAATGATTAGTATTAATACATTAACTTTAACCAAAAATAAGGCCCATATCTTGTTTTTCATAGCAAAGTAAAAAACAGCAACATAAAACAATACAGAGATTGTCCCTCTTATAATAAATTGTGTTCCTAATCCGTAATCTGTGAAGAAAAAGTACAAACTTAGCAATAAAGAAAGAATAAAAACGGACAAGTATGAGTTATGAATTAACTTTTTTCTTTTTTGTTCATGTTCAAATAAATACATGTAGAATACCTCAAAGTTGGATTTTATACCATTTTATCAATAATATAACTTCTAATCACTATGAATATCATATACAGGAATAGTTAACATAATGGATTTTATCGGTAGGAAAAGTACTTGAATTAATTCAAGTACTTTACAAATAGAACCTTATCTTGATTGTCTTTATTCTCTTGGTCAATTTCAAAACCCATTTTAGTATGATAAGCAATTGAAGCCTTATTCACAGGAGAAGTCACACAGCGAACAATATTGCGGCCACTTTGTTTAATTACATCGAAAAATTGATTATATAGTTGTCTCCCAATACCTTTTCCCCTGTATTCCGGATGGATTCCAACAAAATGAATGTATGCTTCATTCGAATAAGATTGAGATAAGAATCCAATTAAAAAGCCTATGATTTCACCTTCTTCTTCAACAATAAAGCTAGTATTTTTAAAATGATCAAAAAAAAGCTTTGGCAACAAGTCAGACATTTGCCTTCCATTCCACCAGTCGTTGATTAACGGAGATATTACATAATAATCTGATCCTTTCACTAAACGAACTGTCATTCTAATCTCTCCCTAATTTATTTATGAATTTACTTAAATTGATGCTATCACAGGAAGAAAATGCTATGTTGTTCTTTCTTATTTTTTATTAATGAGTGCTAATATGAAAAGTGAATAGAATATACAAAATCAGTTTACATAATCACTCTTTCCGGAAGACATAAAAAAGAGAACCCTTGGTAGGCAAAGGTTCTAGTCAGGCTACGATTTCTGCAATATGCAGCTTTTTATACATCCTTGATATGACGGGTTTTACAGTAGGTATGAATGACCTAAAGATGTATAAAAAGTGCACCTTTTATACATATGCTTGTACGGTAAAATATAGTCTATATGGAAATAATGTGTTATTATATTTTTGCACATGCATTTTAATAGTGAAAAGCCACCTGTCCTGCAAATACTGGGTGGCTTTTTATTTTGCTCTTGTACATAAAGGACTTTACTACTCCTCCAGATGTTATTTGCACGGCTGTTTTAGACAACAAATCTGAACCATAACTATTTTTCTATACAATATGCAACAAATCTTTAAAGCCAAATAAGAAAAATTATTAGCTTATGCAGGTCTCTTATATGTGAAGGAGGTTTTATATGAGTGAGATTTGGATTCAAGAGGAACATTTAAATGCGGAGTTTGATGAAATGGTGGGGCATTATGTTCAATTGGAAGGACCTATTGATTCTGTTTACTTTATATCTGAAACAATGGAAAGCGTTGACGATAGGGATGAACAAAGGGATTTTTTACTCGCTTTCTTAATTAAGCAGGATAGGTATCCTTTATATCTTACATTCCTTTGTGATGATATGATGGCAGAGGAGTTTGAAAAGGAATTTAATGAATTAGGTATAGAATATAGGTATGAATTATTAGAGGGAAAACAAGCTTACTATACATTTTTTAAACGGGTTACCTATCACCCTAGATGTTTTACTTTACCAATTAAAGACGCGCGTACATTATCCTTAGCATTAGAACATACCTTTTACCTTGCTAATATGAACGAATTTTATTCGCTTTCTTATTCTGAAAATTTAAATTTTGAGCTCAAGAGAGTTAAGGAATGGGGCAGATGGAAAAACGTATCTATCCCTATTTTTAAAACGGAAGGAAATACTACATTCATAACTATTTTCCATGATGGAGCAGGGTTTTTCTTGTATTCAAATGAGGATAGATATTCATCTATACAAGAAGTGTGCTCAACTTTCCCAGAAGACTCAAAAGTAGTACAAATTAATGACCGACTACTTGATATTTAAGTAAAAGAAAGGGGACTAGATGATGGGGCATATTTTCAAGTTCGTAAAAAATATATTTTTAAAGGAATATCAAACTTTTGCTAAAGAATTAGGCTTTAACTCTTGGGATGATGTCCTTGAGAATACATATGAGATATTCAAAATGCATCCCGATGCTTCTTACCTTGTTACACAATCTAAAGAAGATAAGTGGATTGTATGGAATGATGAAGGTAGCCTTCCTTATTCATTTTTAGTATTTAGTACATGGTTTGATGCTATCAGTTATCTTAGAAAGATATTTGAAGAAGGTAAGTACGAAGAACACTATTGGAGACCAGAGGGATTTGATCCAGGAGAAAATATTTTTAAGAATATACCTGACAAAAAAAAAATAATGAATAATAGAATGTTTACACCTTTAATGTTTTGAAATAAAGTCAAATACACAGTCCGTAAAAGTATACCTTTACGGACTTTTCTTTTATATAAGGAATCTATCACTTTGATCGTTCGTTTTAGTTTTAAAGCAAATTACGAACGTCTTCATATGTTTATGCACTTTTATGAACGTTTTTGATGAAATAAAAGGAGTTTGATATTTGAATAAATAAGTTAGATTGGAAAAGCTGGCGTAGGGAAAGCAATTTCAATACCTCAAGTAGTATTGGACGGTCCTAAAGAAATTGTTGATAGAAGACGCATACGCATCTATGTTATTATGTATACTAATGCTCTAAGAGACCGTATAAAAAATTATCAAATTAAATAAGAAGATACCTAAGCAGTTAGATACTAAAACCTTGCAGTTCCTCTTATTAAGAAAGTTTATCCCTCCATTGCACCACCTTTTTTATGAACAGCAATTTATAAAAGGAGCACAGATGAAATTGTTACTTAATTAAACGTAGCGAAGTCTTATATAGCTGTTATATCAAATGATTCAAGGGAATACATGTTAATTATACGAATGATTCATCACCTACTATAAGTAAGTATTAAAACGTTGAATTATATAGTTTGACTTAGAGTGCAAGCGGCAAATATCTTACAAGGTGGTATATCTATTGAAAGTTGAAACACGTAGCGTTGAATTTGTTCCAGTAGACGAACGTCATGGAAAGGCAAAAGGTTTGTTCCCCATTTGGTTTGGAGCAAACATGCACATTACAACTCTTGTAACAGGTGCATTACCAATTAGTTTAGGTCTTAATTTATTTTGGAGTTTCGCAGCTATTATACTTGGAACCTTATTGGGTGCTATTTTCATGGCTTCACATTCTGCTCAGGGACCTAAACTTGGAATTCCTCAAATGATTCAAAGTCGAGCACAGTTTGGAGTAATCGGAGCTATTTTCCCGTTATTTCTTGTAATGTTTGTGTATTTAGGTTTTTTCGCAAGTAGTAGTGTGCTTGCAGCACAAACATTAAACAGTTTAATACCCATTAATCAAAGCTGGGCCATAATAATCTTAAATATTCTTTGTTTTATTGTTGCAATTTTTGGCCATGATTTAATTCATAAAATGCAGAAAGTATTATCATGGTCTTCATTTGTTGTGTATCTAGCAGCAACAATTATTATATTTCAGTTACCACTTCCGACAGGAAGTTTTTCATTAAGTGGTTTGGATTTACCTGTATTTTTACTCGCTATAAGCATTGTAGCAACATGGCAATTAGCATATGCACCATACGTAGCAGACTATTCACGCTATCTGCCCGTTAATACATCAACTGCACAAACCTTTTGGTATAGTTACCTGGGTACATTTGTAGGGACTGTATGGATGATGATTTTAGGAGCAACTTTAACAACTACTATTCCTAATTTCCTTGATCATTCTGGTGGGAATTTAGCTCACTTATTCGGAAGTTTTGCTATCTTTATGTATTTGATCATTATTTTTGGTCAACTAGCTATTAATGTTTTTAATTTATATGGTGCTTTCATGTCAACCATTACAACTATAGAGCCCTTTTGGAAGCTGAAAGTAACACAAAAAGTTAGAGTAGGGATGATGTTTTGTGTTACATTGGCAGGTACTATCCTATGTTTATTAGGCCAAAGTAATTTTCTATCATTTTTCTTAAATTTTATCTTTTTCATTAGTTATTTCTTAATTCCTTGGACGTCTATCAATCTTGTAGACTACTACTTATTACGCCGTGGTCAATATAATGTAAAAGATATCTTCGATGTAAATGGTCAATACGGAAAAATAAACGGAATCACTTGCATGGCATTTGCTGTATCAATTATTGCAGAGGTTCCTTTTATTAACACATCATTCTACATTGGTCCTATAGCAAAGGCATTTGGTGGCGCAGATATTGCCTGGCTAATTGGAATAATAGTTCCTGCGATCTTATATTATTTTCCGATGAAACAAAAGTTAAATAAAGAAGTTTGTAGTAACTGAACTCGAAAGAAAGGCCTGTATCTAAACAAATACAGGCCTTTCTTTAACCCATGAAAAGAGAATGAACATTCTTTTTTTATGTAACAAAAACGGGATGCAAACGATTATGCATCCCGTCATGTGAAGAAGGAAAAAAATAGCTTTTAATGCAGCATATGATCTTTAAGGAACACCTCATTTACGTAATTACATTGCCTAATGAAACAGTAACTTGAAAAAGTATATTCTCTTTAACAAACACCTCATTTAAGCATTGAACTAAAAAGATATACAATGTGAACGAAATCGTTCTTGGTCTGGGACAAACACCTCATTTGCATAGTTATAAATGAACGTTATTGCCTACCCATTATATATATTCTTGCTACGCTCATGACTACCATCCCCTTATGAATCAAACATACATCGATTTACAATAAGGTTTTCTGAAATATGCCTGCTGTAGACACCTCATCCCAAATGTAAGAAGCTTTGTAATGATTAGTTGCAATCAATAACTTGTTTTCCTTCTTCCTTAAATAGAATATCCCAATAGCCTATTTATAATTCAGTAAAGTTAACAGGGGTTTTTTGGATTACATGCACCCTTTATTTATAACAAAGATTAAATAAAGAGGCTTTATTATGAATAGCTATAATAAATAGAGAGATGTATGTACTTATTCATTTTA
Organism: Priestia sp. YIM B13486; assembly: GCF_042787865.1. Lineage (NCBI taxonomy): Bacteria > Bacillati > Bacillota > Bacilli > Caryophanales > Bacillaceae > Priestia > Priestia sp. YIM B13486. Next base: position 696,747 of record NZ_JBHZOZ010000003.1, read on the forward strand.
TGTGATGTGTTGGAGCATCAAATAGCTATGCCACTTATGCGATATCATAAATTTTTGATAGGGGAAAGGTGAGTAGATAGAATTTGTTGAAGGGGATATTTTCCTTATTTGCTATAAACTCTACTATATGTTACACTACAGATAACTTATTTTTGTTCGGTATATTGAGAAAAGAAAAAACCTAATTAGAAGTTTTTATCTTGAAATAGTATGTTTGGGCAAGATTGGTAATACATTTGTGGAGTATTCCACAGCAGGAGGCAACATTATGACACAAGGTACAGTAAAATGGTTTAATGCAGACAAAGGTTTCGGTTTCATTGAAATCGAAGGCGGAGACGATGTATTCGTTCATTTCAGTGCTATTCAAGGTGAAGGTTTCAAATCATTAGAAGAAGGTCAAAAAGTTACTTTTGATATCGAAGAAGGTCAACGTGGAGCACAAGCTGCTAACGTTCACAAAGCATAATTAAAAGTGATAACAAAAAAGGCTCCTTATAAAGGAGTCTTTTTTTATGGTCTTATAATTAGCAAACTATGATTTATCTACTATTAGTTCAATAGAAAACCCAGGCTTTAAAAAAAGCCTGGGTTTTAGACAAGACGATCGATACAAGGTTAATTAGTTATAACATATAATAGAAATAGAAAGCAAATATGAACAAAGACTTTTATATATATAGGTAGTGTTTAATCTTTTAAAAAGCATAGATGTACATTATCTTCTATGGGGATTACGGGGGATTTTATCAATAAGGCGTTTTTTAGCTTCCATCTGACTTTTACATAAAGGACATTTCTGATGACTATCGTAAGAGAAGTCTTTCCTCATCCAGCCTTTACATTTTTCTACTGTACATTCCCAAATTTCTGTTTCTTCTTGAACCGGAGGTTCTTGATTTCTTTTACTATAATACATACTGATCACTACTCCTCTCTTTATAAGTATGCCTTATAAAGAGAGCATAGATACTTTATATCTTTTCTTTCATTCATATTTTATTAGCATCAATTTCATATTTGAAAAAAGTGGAGTGGGGATATTAAGATATAATAATTAATGTTTAATGAATAGTTGTTACCGTGACGTGTAAAATACAATGGAAATAAAAAAAGAATGTTTTTTTAGAAAAACTATTGACGTTTCATTTGATATGTTTTATTATTATTAAGCGTCGTTGAAACGACAACTTATGATTTGAACATTGAACTTTGAAAACTGAACAAAGCGACAAACGTCAACGTTAATTTTTATTTTTTAAATTGAGCAAGTCAAACATTTCTTCGGAGAGTTTGATCCTGGCTCAGGATGAACGCTGGCGGCGTGCCTAATACATGCAAGTCGAGCGAACTGATTAGAAGCTTGCTTCTATGACGTTAGCGGCGGACGGGTGAGTAACACGTGGGCAACCTGCCTGTAAGACTGGGATAACTTCGGGAAACCGAAGCTAATACCGGATAGGATCTTCTCCTTCATGGGAGATGATTGAAAGATGGTTTCGGCTATCACTTACAGATGGGCCCGCGGTGCATTAGCTAGTTGGTGAGGTAACGGCTCACCAAGGC
>NZ_JBHZOZ010000030.1:0-8574 GCF_042787865.1 Priestia sp. YIM B13486
ATTATTCAAGTGGTAGTTATCATCCTCCCGCAATTCACGATTACTTCAACAAAACCGTACAACCTTATTTAGAAAAAGGAATTTCTTTCAGATCATGGGCACATGTAGAATGGAGTAGTATGGAAGACCCTTTGCATCTGATCGAAGATTTCGAAAAGATAGTGGATGACGCTGTAAATCAACTATCTTTTCCATTAATTTGTGCATATAAAAGTGAGAGAATGCCAGAATACCTGAGAAATATTTTAATGGAAACACACCCTTATATTCTTGTAGAAGATGATTTAATTCTCTCTGAACAATACCCATCATCAACTGATGTGAAATAAAAAAACAATGAGTATGATTACTTAAGCGTTTTTTATTTCTCCTTTTAGATCTAGCAATGCTTTGACCCTATAACGGAAAAATGTACTCTTTATAGAAATAAGATGATATTATTAATTTGCAGTTATCTTTTCGTTATTTGTTATACGTTTGAACCCTTTTAAAAAGCTATCTAATTTCTATGTAAAGCCAATGCTCATAGAAATTAGATAGCTTTTTTATGCTAATAAAAAATGTTAAAAAGGAGCAAAAATATTATGTTAACCAGAAATGAATTTTTCTTATTCAACAGAGAACTATTATTTTTACTGGATCAACACTCTACATGTACTGATTCTAGTCTAAAAGAGATGCTGGTCACCCAGATTGCTCTTATGCTTGCTGTTCTTAGCTAAATTGCATATTAATCTTATTATCTTTCCATTTCTTGATCCCTACGCTTATTACGCTTGTGAATGCCCCCAACAGTCCACTTCCGAGATTGCTTCTTTATTTTCTTTAAGACATTAATATCTTATTTGAGGATGTTATAATAGTTATGATCCTGAATAAATTGGAGGTTATAACTGTTATGTACATGGAATTCTATGAAAAAGTAGATGGATTAGCAAGAGCTATTGGAGTCACGACTTCAACTGCAAAGAAATATTATTTACTTTTTGAAGAGCATGGTTATAACTTTAAACGTAATCAGCAAGGACAACTCTTGTTTTCACAAGATGATATAAATTTATTTAAAGAATTAATACTTTTAAAAAATGAAAAAGGTATGACTGTTCCGAAAGCCGTAAAGGAAATTGTAAAAGATAAAGTTATAACAGACACAACTGATATAACAGATATAACTGTTACAACAGAGGATATAACGGTTATAACCAGGCAAGTCACAACAGTTATGACTGAACTAGATGAGTTAAAACAATTAGTGAAAAATCAAAATGAAATCATAGAAAGACAACAAGAAGACTTCAAAAAACAAATTCTAAAACAGGAAGCATACATAAAAGATAGTTTAGAACAAAGAGATAAAACATTGATTACAACATTAAGAGAAATGCAAGAGTCACAAAAAGAAATAGCATCCAGTTTGTCAGAAGAAAAAAACAAGAAGAAATGGTGGCAAATATGGTTACCTTAAACCACTCAGATTGATTGGGTGGTTTTTTGGTTTGTTACAATTTTACAACATACGCCATTTATAATTAGTTGGCCGTCTTAAGACGGCTCTTTGAGCCTTAAGGCTTCAATTTTTTTCTAACGAAAAAAATATAAAAAGACTCTTGCAATTCTATAAGCGAATTGCTATTTAAATAGAGAGTGAGAAGGTACAACATAACTAAAGTAGGTTGAAGCCTTGATAACAAAGGATTTTATATCAGTTTCGTACTTATCAAATTTGATAAGTATACTTATCAAATTTGATAAGTACGAAACCAACTTAAAAATAAAAAAAGACTCTTATACAAGAGTCTTTTAAAAAAATCTAACCGGAAGTTTACTTAAAATTTTTGATTTCATTAACTTTACAAATTGAATTTTTAAACCTTCTTCTATTTTATCTCGATCGCCTGCATAAAGAACATGAGGGTTAATAAATAATGCATAGGTTTTAACGTTATTATCCTCTACATAGCCTTCTGAGCGTGCGATGATTCCTTTACTATATAAACATTTAACGACTCTACTAACCTTTGACTCACTTGTCCCTAAAGCTTGTGATAAAGCCCTTTGGGTCAAAGGTATAGGTTGTTTCTTCTTAGGATCATCTACAATAGCATTAGATGAAAAACCAATAAACGGAATCAAACTCATTAGAAATATAATTTCTTCATTTTTTAAATAACCTATGTTTTGAAGATAAGCCCAGTTCTCTTGTATTATTTGAACAAAACGAGCTTTGTTTTTAACTTTCCTTTGGGGAACTAACTTCATTCCAGCTGCATTAGCTTTAGCTTGAAGTTCATTGGCTTTTTCCATTTCTTCATGACTTAAAATTTGTTCATTTTGAAGGTCTTTCACTCTAGCCTTTTTATTGGCCTCTGATAAAGATTGTCCTAAACTTGATAAGTTTTTTTCGTTTTTAGCCATACTAATTCCTCTCCCTATGTGGCAGGAATTAGTCCCTTATGATAGAATATGTACATCAATATGTGTATAAGGGACCAATTCCCTTTCTCTTGTGAGAAACCGCCTGCCGTCCAAAGCTTTGGCGGTTTTTCTCATTTATACTACATTCAACACTATCAATAATTTCCCTCTTTTTCTACTCTTTTCGCAGTTTTTCAACGAATTTTGTAAAAGTGTAATTCATTACCCTAGACTAATTCCAAATAACCCAAAGAACCATTTAAACAAAAAGAACATAGGAACCATAAAGACGGCTGCGCCAGCTCCATATTTAACCCAATCTAACCAACCATTAAACGCCACACCCAGCTTAGCGTTCGATATCATAGTCTTGCTGTTTTTTTCGACCTCGCTGAGTTCCGCCTTCGCTGTCGCGCTTAAGCTGTCGAACTTGCTGCCTAGGCTGTTGTTGATCTTCTCTAGCTCGTCCTTGATCGCTTGATTGTTTACTTGAAACTCTTTGCTCAGAAACTCCTGATTCTGTTTCATTTCGCTGTGTAGTACTCTGATGGCCGTCTTCATCTCGGCCAAAGTTTCGTTTGTATACTGCTTGTGTGTAACGATGTCGTTCTCTAATTTGCTCAGCAACGTCATCGAAGTCAATTCCATTTCCCTCTGTACGTCTTGGCTCGTCTGTTTGATCTCCTTGAGCTCTTGTTCTATCATCATCTCTTTGTTCATGTTTTCTTTCAGGAACGTTGAAAGATAACCCTCTGTCGCTCTGAGACGCAAGATCATCTCCTGGTATAACTGCTGTAACTGTTGTAACTCCTCTTTCTGCGGAACCTGCTGTTTCTCTTTCTCTTGTAACTTGTCTTTCAAAGCCATGTAAAATCGTCTCCTTTTCGTACGCCAGCCCTAATTTCGTACCACGTACCTTTTTATTCGATTCTAGATGCTCATACGTGATGTTTTTACCTCTTAAAGTCACTTGGACGCCTTGATCTTTTAAACATTCCTGGAACTCTTCAAAACTAGCTGTCTGCTCCCTGGCTTGATCAATGGCCGTTCTAATTTCATCCTTCCAACTAGACTCACCTTTTTCAAGTAATGACTGTTCAGCTAGTGTGTAACGAACATCGGCTGAGCGCTCTTCTACGATGGAAAGGCCGTGTTCCTTGCACAGTTCATCACTCACTTCACGAAACCGGTCAATGGCTTCTTGACCATGAGCATGAAACTTTCGGCCATCCTCATAGTTCACCGCATTAATCACAATGTGGTTATGGATATGATCCTTATCGGTGTGCGTATAGACGGCCACCTCGTGACCTTTTGCCAACTTCTCAGCCAGTTGTAACCCAATCTCATTGGCTTGTTGGGGATCTACTTCATCTGGTTTAAAAGACTGAATGATATGGTGGGCTTGTATGCCGCCACTCTTGCCCCATATTTCCCTTGTAGCCTTAAATTGGTTCCTTACATAGTCCACATCGCAATCAAGCGAATTTGATACCTCAGCGCGCTTCTCAGCGTACTTCAGTAACGCATTGGCATTTTTCGTCGTACTCAGCTTAATTGTTGCCATGCTGCAGCCAATCCTTTTTTAATTTCGTCGAGATTGTTTACCAATCTCCCAAGCTCCTGTTCACTCAATTGTTCAATGTCTCTTGCATTGCACCATCTCGCAATCTGGTTCATATTGGTACCCACAGCACGCAATTCCTTCGCAATTGCCAGAGCACCCTCACGATTGATCTTCGGCTGTCGGACGCGAGTACCCTGTGCCTTTGCTTTCACAAAGGCAGGCACCGTCATTCCTACGTTATCCGCCATCAGCGATAGCCGTTCGAATTCTTCCTCAGTGACACGGAACTTCACCTGTTTAGGCTCGTTCCTACGCTCGCCTTTCGTCTCGCTCATTCCTTTATTCCTCCTTATGTTCACCTACTAAGCGTGGTGAACTTGGTGTAAAATTCCAGCTGTATGCTTCCATAATACACCAAACAGTCGGAATAAGGCAAGCTCTACAATTGGTACCCAATTGAGCTTGGTTATGCTAAGCATAACAATCCCCCCAACCCCCTTTTCAAGGGGGAGACAGACCGCGGACGCTGTCCACACCTGCCAAAGGAAAGCTCCTTTGGAATGGCTTCTACAAACACCCCCAACCCCCTCAAAACTTTGAGGGGGCTCCCTCGCCGGTTGGCGTCAAACAAACGTGTTTGTTTGAGTGCCAAGAGGGTTCGGGTGTAGAGACATTGTCAATTCCTTAATGCTCCCTACGGTCCGCTTACCATTGACAATGCAGCTTATCTCCCCCTTTGTTTTGGGGTGAGAGGCTGGCTTCTTATGTTTTTAAGTGTGTTTCTCATCTTGGAATAAGATGAACACTTTAGGGCAGCCGATCTGGCGGTTCGGCAGGTATACTTGCCTAAACAAGCCGATCCCCTATATCCTTCGTTTTGGGTATGTCGGCTTGGCAAGAGATCCAAACCTGCCGGAATTTTTTATGCAAGGAGAAAAGAGTGGAGATTTTTTAAGTGGTATTCTTAAAAAATACGACTCGTACCTTGTATCAAAAATAGCCTTTGTGGAGACTAATCCCACTGTCCCTTCTCTAATTTTTATTTAGTCTAATAATCCCTTGTCTTTAAATACTTTTCTTAAAGCCTCATTTACCAATTCTGATTTATAACTTTTTGGAACACGATCAATAATACTCAATACGTCACTATCAAAATAAAAGCCTCTATAGACTCTTTTTGAACGATCTTTAGGGTGCTGCAGCAACAAATCAATTGCATCTACTTTACTAGCATTGGTACTAGCTTTTAAAAAGCTAGTACTAGTACTTTCACTTTCATTTATATTACTAATACTAGCTGCTATCTCACTGTTAGTTTGCTTTTGTTCTGCTGGCATTTTATTAGTTTTAGAAATAAGGGTATTAAAATCAACTTCTAAAGGTTCTGGCTCTTCCCCAACATAACGATAAATACTTTGCTTACTGTCCCATTCATATCCTAGTTTCTTAATTCTTAATTGGATGGTACGAGTACTTACATCATATTGATCAGCTAATTCTTTAATGGTGATTTCTTTCATCATAATTCCATTTAACATCTTTTTTACCAGCATCATACTAGCCTCCACTTCCGTTTTAAAAGTATAGTACTAGTATTCAAATGCAAAATGATATTTCCTGCTCAAAAATATTCAAATATAAAATCATAAAAATAAACGACCTGAATATCAAAAAATACTTTGAACAAACTATTCATGATACCTAAATGTTGTCTTCCACTGCAACCTTATGAGAAAGAAGGCTGTCCTCCCTGATAGCTTTCTTTTTTATGAATTACTAGGGCATAAAACTCATTAGTTTACATAATGAGAAGAAAATGTTTCATAGTCGCACATCCGCCGTTTCATTAGGGTGGACAACTTCATATTTTATATGAATGAAAGAAAGGATGTGTTTATGAATGAATAAGTTTCTAATTCCGGGTCCTCATCAAAATTGGATTTATCAACCTAGCGATACTTACTTTTTCCTTGGGGATCAAAATGCCAACTATTATATTTTTCCGTATGAGGTTGATCCTGAAATCGAGATTGTTATCAAAGGACAATACCCATATGCAAGATATTTTTCCTTCAATGTAAGTGGTGAAATTAATCAATTCGTTGCATCAGCCGTGGGTCGTAATATAATTCCTGATCCTGGAAGTAAGAACCCCTTTCTCCCTGGAGCTAATTGGGATGCAAAAAACCGAAACTACACCTTAAAAATCCGATTTACGGATCCCCCTAAAGGATCTAATCGTTTTGTTCCTGGCGCTGGTAATAATATTATTTACGCCAAAACTTTGGAAAACGGGGCACCCAATATACGTGGGTTTATTATTTTAAGAATTTACGTTCCTAGTTTAGGCTATGATAAAACAGGAGGTGTGGGACTTCCATCTATCACTTACTATTCCACAAAACAGGGTAAAAGATATCCAAATAATTCCTGTGTCAAAAAACAAGAACTCAACCGAAAGAACAAGAATGGACAGAATCAGATGTATTTTGATAGTTATTTCAATTTAAACACTACTAATACAAGAAATAAGAATAAAATAGATTGTAGCCATAGTTGCGATTTAACCTGGAGACGTTTTGAACCAGAATTTGCTCAACCTGAAGGCAATACGGTCTATACTATTTCCAACCGAATTGACAGGGACCCCTGTAAGCTTTTGTTTATTCGTTGGAAAGCTCCTAAGTTCCCGGATACGTATCATAATATCGGGATATCAGGCAATGAAGACATGCAATATTGGAGTATGAGTTTTATAACACCTATTGGTTTTTTAGGGCTCTATACAATCTCAGATTACCAGACAATTATTGATAAAAAAGGCTACGTCAATCTTGTTATAAGCTTTGGAGCTCCACGTCCATCAGATATCACCCCCGAAAATGGGTTTACCTGGGTTGATGCTAGTCACCTTCCTTTAGTCCCTCTTTACCTTTTTTACAGAAACAATCAGATATCCCGAAATTTCCCTTATACAGCTGAGGATGTTCCAAAAAACGAAATCGTGACACGGGAAGATATGAAAAAATATTACCCATGTGGTAAATATGTCAATAGTAGAAATAAAGAAAAAAAACGATAGTTTTATATTTCACTATAGAACTTGATATATAAGAATTTGTATTAGTTTTTCCCTTTTTAATGACCTAACGAATAGTTAATACTATTTTGAGCAAACTACCCAAGACGCCGTGAGGCATCTATCCTTAAAATAAGAGCGTACATCTCAAGAAAGAGAACCCTCCCACGCAGAATAAGGGAGGTTTTCTCTTTTCACGCTGTATACCATAATGTACTTTATCAGAAGTAACAACCTTAGCTTAAAGTAAAATTGATCCTATTTTTAAATAAACAATGTTTCAACAATGCTACAAGATGTTTCATTTTCTATACATAGATGTATCAATCCTTATAGAACCTAATTGTCATGGTATACTATCGAACAATGACAAAACATTGTATATGCCAATATGTTTTGTTCATTTTCTGCATTGAACGAACAAAAAACCACTGATTAGGTCCAGTGGTTTTTTGCTTTCAAAATTGAATATGTTTTTATCATTTGAGCAAACTACCCAAGATGATGGATATCATTATCTCACCTAGCATAACCTTTGAAAAGACACCTGAATAGGCACAGGAGTCTTTTCTCTTTTTCGGCTGTATGCCCTATACATCTGTAGTTAACATAAAACATAATATCAGAAGCAAAATATATTTTATAGAAAACCCCATATTTTATGTTTCATATTAATCTAAATGGGTAAAGAAATTAATAATGGATTGGAATTTCACAGGAAACAGTCTTAATTGGATCTGTTTCTTTTTTTATTTGAATTTATAAAACGAATAAGTAAGTAATAACATGAGCAAACTACTCAAGACGCCGTGAGGCATCAGCCAACAACTACAGCTAAAAAGCAGAAAAAACTACTACTTCTCTCCGTCGGCGTAGTTTTTTCTGCTTTTTAGGCTGTATATGCTATACAAGGTTAGTTAACATAAGGTCTCTTTCCGGAACACATGAAAAAAGAGAACCCCTATGAGAGTAAGGGTTCTTTAAGGATCACTTTTATAGAATATACAGCTTTTTATACATCGTTGATATGACGGAGTTCTCCTTACAGGTAGTTGAAGAGATGATGCATAAAAAGCGCACCTTTTATTCATATGTTACGCTCTGATAAAGTATAAATAAAAATTTTACCACTGTATTCAATTTACATAATCCCAGTATAATTAGAGAGATAGAAGAAAGAAGGGATTATGTGTGCAAAAATAAAATGAATCAGTTATTTGAAGACCAAAAGAGTGTTCATGTACTGTATTCCTATAACGAGTCAGAAAACTATATAAAACAAATCGTAAGTTATATCCAAGATGGAATTCTTTCTGGAGATTGTATTATTCTTATTGAAAATGACCGTTTATATCCTCTCATTCATAATGAACTAAAAACACTATTGACCACAGATCAAATGAAAATGATACACCGTATTAATAATTTCGATTTCTATTATTCAAGTGGTAGTTATCATCCTCCCGCAATTCACGATTACTTCAACAAAACCGTACAACCTTATTTAGAAAAA
>NZ_JBHZOZ010000031.1:0-2462 GCF_042787865.1 Priestia sp. YIM B13486
GTCACCGGTACAATACCGACAACTGGCTGTTTAAAAGGTGTTTTGATCCCTGTCTCGAAATCAGGGGTCAGTCCCCACCACCAGGGTAGTTTTTTCTGTTTGTAAGCTGTATAAGATATACAAAGTTAGTTAACATAATGGATTTTATAAGAGCAAAATAAAAAAAGCTCTTACTATTAAGGGCTTTAATAGTAGAAATTTTAGATAGAATAAACACTTGTCCAAACCCTTTTTATTACTTTTCATATTATAGAAATGAGCATACCCCTGCTCTTCCAATAGATCCTGAGTTCCTATATTACTATTATCTTAAAGAAAAAACTGCTGCTTGGCGATGAACAGTAGTTTTTTCTGTTTTATCAATAAATAATTTAAAGTATTAGGACAAGCATACAAACAAGCTTCCTCTTGATGAATACCATATATATATAAATTGAAGAAGGTGATTAAAATGAGTGAATATTATGAGAAGAAATATATAAAAGGATCAAATTCCGAAGAATGGCATGATTGCAAGGAAAATGAAGTAAAAAAATCAGCGTTCAGAGCTGTTAATACAACTAATGATCAAAATGTTCCTGCAAACACTCGCGTAAAAGTTAGATTTCCAAATGAACAATTTGATTTAGCAAATGAATATAATCCTGGTAGCTCTACATTTATTCCAAAAAAAGATGGGGTATATTCCATCATTGCGAGCGTTCAATTTGACCCTAATAACTTTAACAACCCTTATAGAGTACTACTAATCATTCAAGTAAATGGTAATGATGTAGCTCGAGACAATGACTTTTTTAGCACAATCCAATTTGATAATGATGTAGCTGTTTCTACTATCATTCAGTTAAATGCCGGAGATATAGTAGAGGTATTTGTCGTTAGTAGTGTAACTGGTGAAATTGTTGCAGACAGTGCAACTACACGTTTTGAAGCAGTTAGAGATGTAAAACTCTAACTTAATTGCTATGCATACAAAAAAACTAGGCTCAAAAGAGGAGCCTAGTTTTTCTTTATTACTTACCAATAAATTGTTGTGTCCAATAGCTACCATCTTGTACGTAACCTACTCCAATATGAGTAAAGTCTTTGCTTAAGATATTTGCTTTATGACCTGGACTATTCATCCATGCACTCATTACTTCAGCAGGTGTTTTCTGACCGTAAGCAATATTTTCACCAGCTGTTTTATAAGTGATACCGAATTTTTTCATCATATCAAATGGTGAACCATAAGTTGGAGATGTGTGATCGAAATACTTCTTATCGTGCATATCCTGAGATTTAAGACGAGCCGTTTTAGCTAGCTGATTATCAACCTTTAAAGCTGGTAAACCAACTTTTGCACGTTCTTGATTGACTAATGTAACAACTTCTTGTTCATAAGCGCTTAGTTCTGAACTTGAAGCTGTTGGTTTAGTAACCGAAGCTTCAGATTTTAAACGAATAATTGATCCTAATTCCATGTTGTAAGGATCAACTTTTGGATTTAATTCCATCAGTTTTTTGTAATCTAACCCGTAACGTTTGGCAATAAAGAAAAGACTATCCCCTTTAGCCACTTTGTATGCTTCAAAAGGTGGTTCCTTATACATAGTCATTGCACTTGCATTTGTTGATGAAACTCCACCAATAATAGATAAAGCTAGTGCAGATACTATTAGTTGTTTTTTCATAATTCTCTCTCCCAATATTTATTTATGTATGTATAGTACTTCCGTTAATAACCATAATCATAGAAAATTTAAAAATCTAGGAGTAAATAATTCCAACAAGATAGTAAGCTAATAACTTACTAATTTTTAGTTTTTTTATTTCAAAGATGTATAAGGTATGCATTATTAGTTAGCAAATAGATTTTATCAGAAATAAAAAAACTCCTGTTTTCACTTGAAAAACAGGACTATGAAAGAGAGTAACCTGCAGGTATACCCTATATAATATGTAAATTAAGAATGGCTTGTACTAAATAAATACCCTATTTTTATTATATTATCGAATAAAATTATTCCTTTCGAGCAAACTACCCAAGACGCTCTGCAACGTCAGCTAACAATTGATTACCATTCATGAAACAGAAAAAACTACCCTATCACACACCAGGGTAGTTTTTTCTGTTTTTAAGTTGTATACTCCATACATTTTTAGTTAATATAATACCTCTTTCCGGAACACACCTCAAAAAGAACCCCTTGTGGCGCAAGGGGTTTACCAATGGAATGTAATCTCAGATATGCAGCTTTTTATACATCCTTGATATGACGGAGTTCTCCAGGTGTGTGTTTGAAGAAGAAATATATAAAAAGCGCACCTTTTATACATATGCTAGAACATACTAAAAGTAGTATCTACCAAAACTATCTAAGATAAATAAAAAGCAGTTTGCAAATGCAAACTGCTTTTAAGATGACCCGTACGGGATTCGAACCCGTGTTACCGCCGTGAAAGGGCGGTGTCTTAACCGC
>NZ_JBHZOZ010000032.1:0-2357 GCF_042787865.1 Priestia sp. YIM B13486
GTCGGGTAGGCAGGCACTCTCACGAGCGCCCGCCCCCCTAAGAACCGTACGTGACAGATTTCCCGTCATACGGCTCAAGCCTTCTTTTTATCCGAACAACTTATTTAATACATGGTACATGTACTAATTTAGCAAATTGACCTGTAGAAACCTCTAGGTTTCGCACTGTAACTTTCTCTCCATTTTGTAAAGTCTGCTTACACAACGCACAACGATATCCTTGTTTTCTTGCGAGTTTCATCCTATCCAATGTATTTTCATTATTAAAGACCTTACGGTCTCGTTTTTCCCAATACTCTTTTAGACTCGGATCATCTGGGCTGTTTTTATAGGCTACCATGACATGCCGTTCTATCTTAATCCAGGACATCTTTAACAATTGAATGTTAGTAAGTGGACATGTGAGAGTCCATTTATCATTCCCTCCATGGTTGGGCTTCTTAAAATAACGTTTAATAATCCATTTCCACGCCTTCTTTGGATGTAGTCGTTTAAGGTATTTTGTTATTTTAAGGAATAAGTAATTATCCATATATCCAAACGTCTTTTTAGAAACGACATGTTTCCAATACTGTCCGTAACCACGAATAATTGGATTTAAAACACGTATTAGTTCTTTTATTGGTCGTCCTCTCATTACTGCGAACGTATCTTTTATCTTATTTTTTGCTTTTTTAATGCTGTCTCTGCTAGGTTTGATTAGTAGCTTATTGCCTTGTTCCGTCTTGTATTGACGCAGCGAGAAACCGAGAAAATCAAACCCGTTCTCAATATGTGTAACTCTAGTTTTCTCTTTACTAAGTGTAATTCCTCGCTTTTGTAAGTAAGGAGTTAGTTTCTCATACATGCTTTCAGCCTTTTCCTTCGTTTCCGTTACGATGACAAAGTCATCGGCATAGAGAACACGTCCTATCTTACATTTTGGATCGATTGCGTATCCTCCGTTTGGTTTGTATGTCTTTTTATAAACAATACCAATTTCTTCTTCCATACCGCATAAGGCGATATTAGCTAGAAGGGGAGACACAACACCCCCTTGAGGGGTTCCTTCTGTTGTCGTACGAAGCATATCCTGCTCTATGTAACCCATTTTAAGCCATCTTTTGATGAGAGTGTTTCCTGGAAACATAGATGTTTGTTCTACTATCCAATCATGATTAAGATGGTCAAAGCATCCTAAAAAATCTCCCTCAAATACCCACTTTTTCTTACTATTCGTGTTAAGCTTATTAAAAAGATTACTTATAGCATCGTGTGTGCTTCGTTTAGGACGAAAACCGTAAGAAGTTGGTTCAAACTTGACCTCCCATTGTGGTTCGAGTGCGTTTTTTACTATGTTTTGATACACTCGATCTCGTATCGTGGGGATACCGAGAGGTCTCATCTTTCCATTTTTCTTCGGGATAAACGTTCGTTTTGCTGGCTTTGGACGATGTCGAAAGACATTACATTTAACTATTTGTTTATAAAGTTTGATACGTTCGCTTGGTTTTAAAGCCGTATAGCCATCTACACCAGGTGTTCGCTTACCGTTATTTTGTTGTGTTACTCTGCGAATGGAAAGCAGTAGATTTGCTTTACTCCGTAGGAGTAAACGTTGAAGTTTCCTTACTTTTCTTTGTTGATTTTTCTGTTCGGCACGATAAATTCTTTGTCGTAACTTCGCTACATATTTTTGTATAATACTCCAATCAATAGAGTACCAATCTTTATGCGAGACGTGCGCCGACGCTCGTAGAGAGGTATTCATAACAGCACGCTCCTTTTCGTTAGAAGATAGCCACAAATTTATTTTCGTGTTGAAGACCCATGAGAAGTGGGCGCTCTTTCGAGCCTGTCATTGTCAATAGAGACGACAGTATCCGTCCAGTTATACGATGTTTCTGCTTTCCTGTCCCTTTTCAGGGTAACGGCTTTCGCTTTTTCTCATATCCCATACCCTCTGCCACATCGTTTGACTTTACAGTCATCCTACTGCTTATGCAGATGACATAAGGCTTACCAAGTTCCACTTCCTACAGATGCGATAGGGGTAGGTAGGTTCTTTACTCCGGGCAAGATGCGGGACGCATCAGAGCAGCATTATGATTCTACTTTTCCTCTTGCCAAGACCCAAGCAAAGCTGTGCATTATCTTGAGCTAACCCTTACGAAGCTTACAAACCTTCACTTTCGTTTACCATACCTATCTTCTCCTAGCAGTATTCTGGACCATGCATTTGTCCTCTGTTTCCACATCTCCTCATGCAACCGACAGACTCGTTACCAAGCATGCCGTTTCGGATGGAGATCATCTTGGCGTCTAGATGAGTAGCGTTAGCTACACTGTAAGAAAGCGACTTCTTGTCGCACCATAAT
>NZ_JBHZOZ010000033.1:0-1834 GCF_042787865.1 Priestia sp. YIM B13486
ATTGTTAGGTACTACATACCCGTTTTTTACTTAAAGGTGTTTTTTTATTTGTCTCACTCTATGGGGTCAGTCCCCATGGCAATAGCTTTATCTTTCATAATAGCTTTTAAATGGCGTTTTTCTTCTTCATATTTAACTATCCAGTTAGGATTATAATCCTCAATTATAATAGGTTTACCCATATTCCTCACTCCATTTTACTCTTTCGTTTAAGTATAATACCAATATAAATCAAATGGAGCTAGTTAACACAAAACTGCTTATCCGTATTTAAGATTTTCTTGTTCAAATATGTATTTTCTGGTAACATCAAGATCGTTAAGTATACTTATTTAGAACTCATATAAACTATTAAGCAAGCGAGGCATAACACAATGAGAAAACATTTTGGTAAAATTTCATTTGCTTTTTTAATTTTGACTTTTGGCTTTTATTTCATGGTTCCAACAAATAATAATTACTCATCAACAACTATTAACACATGGTTATTGGTTGGATTAGCTTTGACATTATTTTTTGCTTTTTTAAGTCCTAAAAGTATATGGAAAAAGATCGTACTAACCGTTATTACAATAGCAATTGTAATATTTTTATTTATTGCTATTGCATTTGGAATATCAGGTCTATAAAGGATGGAGCTGTTATTTACATAATGTAACTTATCGAAAAATCTATCAGAAATACATTTTTTTCTTTTTATGGTAATATAAAAAGTGAAAATGTATAGGAGGATTTAAATTGATAAAAAATTTACCCTTACTAATTTCCATTTTAATAATAGGAGTTAGTTCTTCTACGATAAGTTTGAATGGACACTTACCTACGTTCTTTGAATGGATATTACCAATTATGAGTATTATTTTAAATATCATTGCAGTTATAGGGCTATCTTTACACGTATTTGTATATAAGCCTATGAAAAAAGCAAAAGATAACCTTAATGGAGCTATTAAGTAAAAATGAAAAAAGAGCTATCTATAGCTCTTTTTTCATTTTTATAATATATACGGTATAAAGAACTAGTTAACATAAAACGTATTATCGGAAATAAAATCTGTATCCAAAAATATCTATATATGTTATATAAAAAGATATAGAAGCATCAGAAATAAAGGTGAGACAAAAAATAGGAGTGAATATTATAACTAGCCCTGCAGCAATTATAATTTTATTTTTGAATTTAATAACTCTTATTCTAGTATTTAAAGGTTTTCAAAATAGTAAAGTAAACTTCACACTTCGAAAAGCTATATTAGGCCTCTTAATAACTATTTTAGTCATTAATTTGGTAATGACATTTATTATCTAAAGTTCAAAGATCTACTCATAAGTAGATCTTTGAACTTTTTTAAATGTATAAATTAAAAACGTTTAGTTACCATAATGAACTTTATCGGAAATCATGTGTTAGAAGAACGTGTTGAAGGGGTACATATAAAAGATAGGGCTAGCATCAGGAGGAGAAAATATGCTCGATAACTATGAACATTTCCTATTCTATAGGGAGGTTAAATGTCTAATTGCAGATTATGATAACTGTAGACATTTACCTACTAAGAATGAGTTGCATAATCAGATAGTCCTTCTAACAAAAGTTCTTAAAAATGAATAAGTTATTATTATTCGAGCAAACTACACAAGACGCCGTGAGGCATCTACCACTACAAAACCATATTTGCTATTCCAAACAAAACAACCTACGGCACAGGAGCAGTAGGTTGTTTTGTTTGGAATAGCTGTATGTCTGATACTTGTTTAGTTAAGTCGGGTAGGCAGGCACTCTCACGAGCGCCCGCCCCCCTAAGAACCGTACGTGACAGATTTCCCGTCATAC
>NZ_JBHZOZ010000036.1:0-1453 GCF_042787865.1 Priestia sp. YIM B13486
TAGATAACCTGTTCTTTAATATCCTTTGCAAAAAGAGGATCATTCTTTGTGTTATATTCAAAATCTGCTAAATAGTCATCTTCTATAATATACACATTGTATTTATAAGCTAACTGTAAAATAGCTTCTTTGTCTTTTTTGCTATATGACGTTCCTAAAGGATTATGGAAGCGTGGCATTGTATAAAAAAATTTAATCTCTTCTTCATTGAATATTTTTTCTAATTGCTTTAGATCAATACCTTGTGCTGTACGTGGAATCCCTATTGTACGAATTCCATATGTTTTCAACATATCCATATACAAATGGTAACTAGGTTGTTCAACTAAAATAGTAGATCCGTTATTTGGAAATGGCATCATGCTTAGTAAAGCGAGTGCCTGCTGAACCCCTGAAGTGATGAAAATCTGTTCAGATTTCGCAAATACTTGATAAGATTCTAAGAGTTTTTTAGCTTCTGTAATTAATAAAGATAAACCTTTTGGTGTTCCATAACGAAACAATTCTTCTTGATATGTATCAATCGCTTTATTAATACACTGTTGAAAGTCTTTATAAGGAAATGCATGCCACGTTGGAGATGATGTTGCAAAATCAATGCCTTCAGTAAATGTTGGTACTTCGAAGACCTGATGTTCCACGACGTAATAACCACTTTTTGGAATGGAATAAATAATATGTTGCTCTTCTAATCGTTTTAAGGCAGCTAATATTGTACTTTTATTACAAATATATTGTTGCGATAAGCCTCTAATTGAGGGTAATTTTGCCCCTGCTGGAAAGTCTCCAGACTGTATCTTTTGAAGTAGGGATTGATAAATTGTTTCATATTTAAGCATAGTATTCCTCCAAATACACATCTGTACCGATACAGATGTGTATTTTTTATATCGTAGATACTGTTAGTTTCTCTTACTATAATGATAACCGGCCGGGTAAATCTAAAGGGGGTCATTCATATGGCTGAAAAGAAAAAAGCATATATAGCAGCACTTACTTATGCCATTATTATCGGATTATCATTTATGTTTGTCAAAGTTGCATTAATTATTGCTACACCTTTTGATGCATTAGCACATCGATTTACTATTGCTTTTATAGGGGTTACAATCTTAAAAGTATTAACGAAAAAATCATTAAAAGTAACCAAAAAGGATATAGGGATTATTGCCTTGTTAGCTATTTTATACCCCACTCTCTTTTTTGCTTTTCAGGTATTTGGACTAGTGAATATATCATCATCTGAAGCTGGAATCATTCAAGCAACAATCCCAATTTTCACATTAATCTTTGCGAGCATATTTTTAAAAGAAACATCTACATCTGGTCAAAAGATAGCTATTATTTTCTCGGTAGTAGGTGTGATATATATTATGTATATGAACGATATAGGAAATAAAAATCCTAGTCTACTAGGAAGTGGTTTGATTTTAATTTCCGCACTTGTATCGTC